>NZ_JAXUDQ010000019.1:0-152178 GCF_034555295.1 Pseudomonas sp. N-137 | reverse complement strand
AGATCGATCCCGATCAGCGCTGACTCGCTCATAATGATGGCCTCCGAAAACAAAACACCCTGCGAAAGCGTAGCCCTCGCAGGGTGTGGGGGTGACCATCTCATTAATGCCCGCATCTCGCGACACAGGCATTCTCTAAACCAACTTGCCAGGCCTTCACACAACCTGTGGCTACATGGCCTTGTGGCACATATCTGCCAGCTATTTCACCACTTTCAAACTAGGCCGCCCGCTAGGACGCGGCGGCTCGTCATCCGGTGGCGGCAGGTCATCATCAGCCTCGAACTCTTCTTCGCCATCCAACGGCGATTCCAGCTCGAACACCATACCCTGACCATTCTCCCGGGCATAAATCCCCAGGATCGAGGCGATAGGCACGTACAGGGTGTGTGGCACACCCCCGAAGCGTCCCTCGAAACTGACCGCGTCATTGTCCATGTGCAGGTGACGCACAGCGGCCGGTGATACGTTCAAGACAATTTGCCCATCGTTGGCAAAACCCTGCGGCACCTGCACCGATGGATACTCGGCGTTGACCAGCATGTGCGGGGTGCAATCGTTGTCCACAATCCACTCATAGAGCGCGCGGACCAGATAAGGTCGACTGGAGTTCATAGCGGCTCCCTAAGCCTTAGCGCATGTCACGTTCGACACCAGACAGACTCGCCTGGAATGCCTCACGCGCAAATTGGCGCTCCATATAATCAAGCAACGGCTTGGCAGGCCGCGGCAGTTCAATACCCAGAATCGGCAAACGCCAGAGTATTGGCAATAGGCAGCAATCCACCAGGCTTTGTTCCTCACTGAGGAAGAATGGCTTGTCGATGAACAGCGGCGATACGCCAGTCAGGCTTTCACGCAATTCTTTGCGCGCCACGACCCGCGCAGGTTCTTTGGTTCGTGAATCCAGGATCAGGTCCACCAACCCGCACCAGTCACGCTGGATGCGATGGATCAGCAAACGGCTGTTGGCCCGCGCAACAGGATATACCGGCAGTAAAGGCGGATGCGGATAACGCTCATCCAGGTATTCCATCACCACTGTCGACTCCCACAATGCCAGGTCACGATCGACCAGTGTGGGCAGGCTGCCGTAAGGGTTCACTTCGATCAGCTTCGGCGGCTGACGGCCCGCTTCGACGTAAATGATCTCGGCGCTGACACCCTTCTCTGCCAGTACGATGCGTACCCGGTGGGAGTAGTGGTCGGCGGGGTCGGAGTAACAGGCCAACCGATTGGTCACGCCCATGGCGATCCTCCTCGCTTGTTGAAATTATCGAAAAACGGAAAAACGAGCGCGCCCAAAGGGCGCCTCCCGTAACACCCGGCGGACCAGGTTCGTTACATCCAGAGACGCCCTTGGGCGCGCACGATTAACAGCAACGGTTTACAGCTTTATCAATGCACGTCTTTCCAGTATTCGCGCTTGAGCAGGTAAGCGAATACGAAGAAGAACGCCAAATACAGCAACACATAAGTACCGATGCGCTGATGCTCCAGCTTCACCGGGTTGGCCGAGTAGGCCAGGAAGGTCACCAGATTCTTGACCTTCTCGTCGAACTGCTCTTCAGTCAGGCTGCCGGTGTTCGGCAACACGGTCAACTGGTCGCAGGCTTCGTGAGTCAAAGCGGTGCCGGTCAGCGGATCGTATTGCTTCTTGCCGTCCTCGACGATTTGAACCTGTTTGCAGCCTACCACCTGGCGACCCTGCAGGCCGACCAGAACGTTTGGCATGCCGACGTTCGGGAAGACCTTGTTGTTCACGCCCCAAGGACGCGCAGGATCTTCATAGAACGAACGCAGGTAACCGTAGAGCCAGTCGGTGCCACGCACGCGTGCCACCAGGGTCAAGTCGGGCGGTGCAGCCCCGAACCAGGTCTTGGCGTCTGCCGGCTGCATGCCGATGTTCATGTGATCGCCCAGCTTGGCGCCAGTGAACACCAGCTTCTCGAGCATCAACTCATGGGGAATGCCCAGGTCATCAGCTACGCGCTCGTAACGCTGGAACTTGGCGCTGTGGCAGCCCATGCAGTAGTTGGCGAACGTACGCGCGCCATCCTGCATGGCAGCTTTGTCGGAAACGTCAATGTCGACTTTTTCCAGCTCAGGACCACCGGATGCGGACGCAAAGGACAGTACAGGCATAGCAGCAAGAATCAGTACAGAAAATAGCTTTTTCATCAGCCAGTCACCCTTTCCGGAACCGGTTTGGTCTTCTCGAGCCTGGTGTAGAACGGCATCAGAATGAAGTAGGCGAAGTACAGGAAGGTGCAGACCTGCGACAGCAGCGTCCGGCCCGGCGTTGGAGCGAGTACGCCCAGCACACCCAGGATCACGAACGAGATGCAGAACACCCAGAGCCAGATTTTGCTCAGCCAGCCTTTGTAGCGCATCGACTTGACCGGACTGCGGTCCAGCCACGGCAGGACGAACAGCACGGCGATCGCTGCACCCATGGCGATGACGCCCAGCAGCTTGTCCGGAACCGCCCGCAAAATCGCGTAGAACGGTGTGAAGTACCAGACCGGAGCAATGTGCTCAGGGGTCTTGAAGGCGTTCGCCTGCTCGAAGTTAGGCTTCTCGAGGAAGTAACCACCCATCTCAGGGAAGAAGAACACGATGGAGCAGAAGATGAACAGGAACACCACCACGCCGACGATATCTTTGACGGTGTAGTACGGGTGGAAGGCGATGCCGTCCAGCGGTACACCGTTTTCGTCCTTGTACTTCTTGATGTCCACGCCATCGGGGTTGTTCGAGCCGACTTCGTGCAGCGCCAGGATGTGCAGCACCACCAGACCGAGGATCACGATCGGCAAGGCCACCACATGCAAGGCGAAGAAGCGGTTCAGGGTAATGCCCGAGATCAGGTAGTCACCACGAATCCACTGGGTCAGGTCATCACCGATGACCGGGATTGCACCGAACAGCGAGATGATCACCTGGGCGCCCCAGTAGGACATCTGACCCCACGGCAGCAGATAGCCCATGAAGGCTTCCGCCATGAGCGCCAGGTAGATCAGCATGCCGAAGACCCACACCAGCTCACGAGGCTTCTGATACGAACCGTAGAGCAGACCACGGAACATATGCAGGTAAACCACGATGAAGAACGCCGAAGCGCCGGTGGAGTGCAGCAGACGCAGGATCGAGCCGTACTCGACGTCACGCATGATGTATTCGACGGAGGCAAACGCTTCTTCCGCCGAAGGGGTGTAACTCATGGTCAGCCAGACACCGGTGACGATCTGGTTGACCAGAACGAGCAATGCCAGGGAGCCAAAGAAGTAGAAGAAGTTGAAGTTTTTCGGAGCGTAATACTTGCTGAGATGGTCTTCCCACATTTTGGTCGCGGGAAAGCGCGCATCAACCCAATCCATGAATTTGCTCATCACGCTGTCTCCGTATCGACGCCAACGACAATGATGTCGTCGGTCTCATAGGAATGCGGGGGAACTGGCAGGTTCAGAGGTGCAGGCTGCGATTTGTAGACGCGACCCGCCAGGTCGTAATGGGAGCCGTGGCAAGGGCAGAAATAACCACCGACCCAGTCCTTGCCCAAGTCGGCAGGGGCTACCTCAGGACGGAACGTTGGCGAGCAACCCAGGTGCGTACAAATCCCGATCAGCAGCAGGACTTGCGGCTTGATCGAGCGTGTCTCCGGATCGACATAGGTCGGTTGCGTCGAGTTCTTGGAGGTAGGGTCAGACAACTGGCCCTCGATCTTTTTCAGATTCCCCAGGATTTCCTCTGTACGGCGGACGATGAACACCGGCTGACCGCGCCACTCAGCAATCATCTGCTGGCCTGGCTCGATCTTGCTGACATCCACTTTCACCGGTGCACCTGCGGCTTTCGCCTTGGCACTGGGAAACCATGACCCCACGAACGGGACCGCAGCCCCCACCGCTCCTGCAGCACCCACCACGGATGTGGCTGCTACCAGGAAGCGACGCCGGCCTGCATTCACGCCGTCATTGCTCATTCAGTCCTCTCCCATCAGCTTTGTGGCCTGTTAAATCAGGCGTCTACTAAGTAAAAATCTGAACTTATAAAAATTTTGCCGAATGGTAATGAAAAGCCCCAGTTCTGACAAGGTAATTACCAAGCGACCCAACCGCCAAGCCTTGTAGTATAGGGGCTTCACGGATGTGGCAAGTTGTCACAGCATAAATCTTTCGCGCATAAAAAAACGCCCAGCTCCGTGAGGAACTGGGCGCCTTTTGAACGCGAAAGCGAAATTAACGCTTCGAGTACTGCGGACGCTTACGCGCTTTACGCAGACCGACTTTCTTACGTTCAACTTCACGAGCATCGCGAGTTACGAAGCCGGCTTTGCGCAGTGCACCGCGCAGAGTTTCGTCGTAATCCATCAGTGCGCGAGTGATGCCGTGGCGGATTGCGCCAGCTTGACCACT
Organism: Pseudomonas sp. N-137; assembly: GCF_034555295.1. Lineage (NCBI taxonomy): Bacteria > Pseudomonadati > Pseudomonadota > Gammaproteobacteria > Pseudomonadales > Pseudomonadaceae > Pseudomonas > Pseudomonas sp. N-137. The sequence goes on along the minus strand of NZ_JAXUDQ010000019.1, from coordinate 147,760 downwards.
TACACCACCACCGATAACAGTGACGTAGATGTCGAATTTTTCGACGGTCTCGGTCAGTTCCAGCGGCTGACGAACTACCATGCGGGCAGTTTCGCGGCCGAAGAAGTTATCCAGGGAGCGGTTGTTGATGGAGATGTTACCAGTGCCCGGACGCAGGAAAACGCGTGCGGTTGCAGTCTTGCGACGGCCAGTGCCGTAATTTTGAGTCGCCGACATAATGAACTATTCCGTTAAAACTTCAGTTCTTGGGGCTGCTGAGCAGTATGAGGGTGAGCAGCGCCCGCATAAACCTTCAGCTTACGATACATGTCGCGACCCAGTGGGTTTTTAGGCAGCATGCCTTTAACCGCGGTCTCGATCACGCGCTCAGGGGCTTTGGCGATCAGCTTTTCGAAGTTGATCGACTTGATGCCGCCAGGAAAACCGGAGTGGGAGTAGTACATTTTGTCAGTGGTTTTAGCGCCAGTAACACGTACTTGCTCAGCGTTGATGACGACGATGTAGTCACCGGTGTCGACGTGAGGGGTGTACTCAGGCTTGTGCTTGCCACGCAGACGGCTCGCGATTTCGGTGGCCAGACGACCCAGGGTCTGACCAGCAGCGTCGACGACAAACCAGTCGCGCTTTACTGTTTCCGGTTTAGCAGTAAAAGTTTTCATTCTTTATAGCCTCAGGGGCCGCCCTGTAAATTAGACGGCGGATCTTACTGAATAGTGCGTACTTTGACAAGTCAAAGGCAGCCGGATACAGACGCTTTCGGGGGCTCGGGTCGGCGCGTCCGTTCAACGGCAAGATTCTTCGGCGGCGGCGCATCACTTCCACTGCAGAAAGAGGTGCGCAATTATGCAGATTGCGAAAAATAATTCAACCTGCTTTTATGATTGTTTTGCCCAAGGAGTTCCCGATGGATTATCGCCAGCTAGGCCGTACCGATCTAAACGTGAGCGCCCTGTGCCTCGGAACCATGACCTGGGGTGAGCAGAACAGCGAGGCCGAGGCCTTCGCCCAGATCGAACGCGCCAAGGGTGCCGGGATCAATTTCATCGACACCGCCGAGATGTATCCGGTACCGCCCAAGGCCGAGACCTACGCCACCACCGAGCGCTACATCGGCAATTATTTCAAGAGCCGCGGCGACCGTGCCGACTGGATCCTGGCGAGCAAGATCGCGGGCCCCGGCAACACCATCGACTACATCCGCGACAAAAACCTCAAGCACAACCGCCGCCATATCGTCGAAGCGGTGGACGCCAGCCTCAAGCGCCTGCAGACCGACTGGATCGATCTCTACCAACTGCACTGGCCGGAACGCAGCACCAATTTCTTCGGCCAGTTGGGCTACCAGCACAAGGCCGACGAAGATTTCACCCCGCTGGAGGAAACCCTCGAGGCCCTGGACGAGCAGGTCCGGGCCGGCAAGATCCGCCACATCGGCCTGTCCAACGAAACGCCGTGGGGCACCATGAAGTTCCTCGCCCTGGCCGAGGCCCGTGGCTGGCCGCGGGCAGTGTCGATCCAGAACCCCTACAACCTGCTCAACCGCAGTTTCGAGATCGGGCTTTCGGAAATCGCCATCCGCGAACAGTGTGGCCTGCTGGCTTACTCGCCATTAGCGTTCGGTTTCCTGTCGGGCAAGTATGAAGGCGGCGCACGGCCAGCCAAGGGCCGCCTGACGCTCTACAGCCGCTTCATGCGCTATTTCAATCCACAATCGGAAGCCGCATGCAGTCGTTATGTGGCCCTGGCGCGGGAACACGGCCTGGACCCGGCACAGATGGCCCTGGCCTTCGTTACCCGACAACCATTCGTGACCAGCAACATCATTGGCGCCACCACGCTGGAGCAACTGGACAGCAACATCGCCAGCTTCGACCTGAAGCTGTCCGATGAAGTGCTGGCGGGGATCGAGGCGATTCACAAGGATCAGCCGAACCCGGCGCCTTGATCAGTTCATAGCCCCCCATCGCGAGCAGGCTCGCTCCCACATTGGATTTATGTCTGACCACAACATTGTGATCGACACAGAGCCCATGTGGGAGCGAGCCTGCTCGCGATAGCGGTCTAACAGTCACTACGACATCAAAGCGACCGCGCAATAATTTCCTTCATGATTTCATTGGTCCCGGCATAGATGCGCTGCACCCGCGCGTCGGCCCACGCCCGGGCGACCGGGTATTCCCACATGAACCCGTAGCCGCCATGCAACTGCACGCATTCGTCGAGCACCTTGCACTGCAGGTCGGTGCCCCAGTACTTGGCCATCGCCGCCGTCGGCACGTCGAGCTTGCCTTGCAGATGCAGTTCCAGGCAGCGGTCGACGAAGACCCGACCGATCTGGATCTCGGTCGCCATTTCCGCCAGTTTGAACCGGGTGTTCTGGAAGTCCGCGATGGATTTACCAAAAGCCTTGCGCTCGCGGGTGTAGTCCAGCGTCCATTGCAGCGCCGCTTCGGCCGACGCCAGGCCGCCAATAGCCACCGTCAGGCGTTCCTGGGGCAGTTCCTGCATCAGGTAGGCAAAGCCCATCCCGGCCTGCCCCAGCAGGTTTTCCTTGGGTACGCGAACATCCTGGAAGAACAGCTCCGAAGTGTCCTGAGCCTTCATCCCGACCTTCTCCAGCCGCTTGCCTTTTTCGAAGCCAGGTGTGCCCGCTTCCACCAGGAACAGACTGGTGCCCTTGGCGCCTGCTTTCGGATCGGTCTTGGCAACCACGATCACCAGATCGGCCAGAAAGCCGTTGGTGATAAAGGTCTTCGAGCCGTTGATGATGTACTCATCACCCTCCAGCACCGCCGTGGTCTTCACGCCTTGCAGGTCGGAACCGGCGCCCGGCTCGGTCATAGCGATGGCCGTGACCATCTCACCAGACACCAGTTTGGGCAGGTACTTGTGTTTCAGCGCTTCGCTGCCGTAGTGCAGGATGTAGGGTGCAACGATGTCGGAGTGCAGCGAGAAGCCGATGCCCGTCAGCCCCAGCCTTCCAATTTCTTCAATCACCACGGTGCTGTAGAGAAAATCGGCATCCAGCCCGCCATAAGCCTCTGGCAGATGCGAGCACAACATCCCCGCCTCCCCCGCCTTGTTCCACAACTGACGATCCACATGCCCCTGTTTTTCCCACTGACTGTGGTACGGCACCGCTTCTTTTTCGAGGAAGGTTCGTACGCTGTCGCGAAACAGTTCGTGCTCGGAACTGAACAGGGTTCTGGGGATCATGGCGCACCTTTGCATTATTGTTCGATGGGGTTATCCAACAGAGCCTAAGCCTGCGGGGGATGACAGGACACTGGACACATCCGACAAAAAATAAGACGATCCAGCCGTCTGGTGACCACTTTCCCCTATAAAAATAAAGATCAATTATGTCCAAACACGTCTCCACGCCTTTGCGGCGCGTCAGCATCCTGGCTATCGACCGGGTTTTCGCTTCCACCCTCATGCAAGCCAAGGATTTTTTCCACCTGGCCAGCCTGCGCTACGGCAAACAACTGGGCCACGGCCTGACACCGGCGTTCGAAACCCGGCTGGTCAGTCCCGACGGCAAACCGGTGAACAGCTTCAGCGACGTGATCATGCCGGTGGACGGCGGCCTGGAAAATACCGATGTGATCATCCTCCCGGCTTTTTGGGATGATTTCGCCACCCTCTGCCAACGTTACCCGCAGGTCCTGCCCTGGCTGCGGGAACAGCATGCCCGTGGCGCAGTGCTCTGCGGCGAGGCGACCGGGGTGTTCTGGCTGGCCGAGGCCGGGCTGCTCGATGGCAAGGAAGCCACCACGTACTGGCGGTTCTTCAACGCCTTCAAGGAGCGCTTCCCCCAGGTCCACCTCAACCAGGACAAGCACCTGACCGACGCCGACAACCTGTTCTGCGCCGGCGGCACGACCTCGGCCTGCGACCTCTATATCTACCTCATCGAACGGTTCTGCGGCGCCAACGTGGCCCAGGCCGTGGCACGAGACATTCTCTATGAAGTGCAGCGCAGCTACTCACCGGGAAGAATCGGTTTCGGGGGCCAGAAACTGCATCAGGATGTGATCATCCTGCAGATCCAGCACTGGCTCGAAGAACACTTCGCCGACAAGTTCCGCTTTGAGGACGTCGCTCGGGAGCACGGTATGAGCATCCGCAACTTCATGCGCCGCTTCCAGACCGCCACGGGGGACAAACCGCTGCATTACCTGCAACGGCTGCGTATAGAAACCGCCAAGGGCTTGTTGTCCGGCAGCCGCAAAAGCATCAAGACCATCAGCTATGAAGTCGGCTACGACGATGCGAGCTTCTTCGCACGGCTGTTCCGCCAACATACCGAGTTATCGCCGAACCAGTATCGACAGCAATTTCAGCAGGCGGCGTGAATCAAGGGTTGAATACAGTCCAATGTGGGAGCGAGCCTGCTCGCTCCCACAGGGTTATGCGGTGCGCCGTTGAGCTCGCACGCGCAAAAAAGGCCTGCAATTGCAGGCCTTTTTTTATCCGAACCGGATTACGGCTTATGCGCCCGCGCCAGGAATTCGTGTGATTGCATTTCCAGCAAACGACTCAAGGTTCGCTGGAACTCAAAGGTCAGGCGACCGCCGGTGTAGAGATCCTTGAGTTCGACTTCGGCCGAAATGATCAGCTTCACGTTACGGTCGTAGAACTCGTCGACCATGTTGATGAACCGGCGGGCAATGTCGTCGGTGGTGACGCTCATTTGCTCCACGTTGCTGAGCAGTACCGCGTGGAAGATCTTGCCCAGCTCGATGTAGTCGTTCTGGCTACGAGGGCCATCGCACAGTTCACGAAAGTCGAACCAGGCCACGTCATCGCAGGTCCGCACGGCGCGGATCTGGCGATTCTCGATGACCAACACATCATTTTCGACCGCCTGGGTGCATTCCGGCGTCAGGGCCCGGAAGCTCTTGCGCAGGCTTTCTTCAGCCGCGGCGTCCAGGGGGAAGTGAAACAGCTCCGCCTGCTCCAGGTGACGCAGGCGATAGTCCACCCCGCTGTCGACGTTGACGATGTCGGTGTGTTCCTTTATCAGCGCAATGGCCGGCAGGAAGCGCGCGCGTTGCAGGCCGTCCTTGTAAAGGCCGTCCGGCACGATGTTCGAGGTGGCGACCAAAGTCACGCCGTTCTTGAACAACTCCTCCATCAAGGTGCCGAGAATCATGGCGTCGGTGATGTCGGAAACGAAAAACTCATCGAAGCAGATCACCCGCGTCTCGTCGGAGAACCGCTTGGCGATGATGGTCAGCGGGTTCTTCTCGCCGCCCAGCGTCTTCATTTCTTCATGCACACGCTTCATGAAGCGGTGGAAGTGCGTCCGTGTCTTCTCCTTGAACGGCAACGCCTCGAAGAAGGTGTCGACCAGGTAGGTTTTACCACGGCCGACACCGCCCCAGAAATACAGGCCCTTGACCGGGACCTGATCCTTCTTGCCGAACAGTTTGCCCAACAAGCCCGGCTTGTTGTTCGACGCGGCGACCAGATCGTCGTACAGGCGCTGCAAATGCCGCACTGCCGTTTCCTGGGCTGCGTCGTGGAAGAACTCCGGGCGTTTCAGATCAGCTTGATATCGTTCTAGGGGCGTCATATTCGTTAGCAAGGCAACAAAAACGGGCCGTCACTGTAGCGACGGCCCGCGGGAATGGCAATCGGCCCTTATTCGAGCCGATGGTCGGAATAGCCCCGGTTCAGTCCTGAACTGGCGTCAGGGCCACGCGCAAAGCCTCGATGGCAGCATCCCGAGCGGCGCTGTCCGCAAAGGCCGGACTGTCGGCCACACAGGCGCCGTCAAGCCAGACACTGAAGCTCAGCTCGTCGCTGCGCACGTCCAGTGGCTGGCCGGCTTGCAGTTGCTTGGTGACCTGGCCCGCGGTCTTGCCATCGGCAAAATTGCGCGACAACACCAATTGCTCGCCATCGGCGGCCAGCAGACGGAAGCGGAAACTGCCGTCGTCTTCGCGAAAGCTCACAAAACGTGCGGCTTTGGCCACTTTCTTTTTCGTGCTGGTCGCCACCTGAACCTGGCTGACAAACGAACGCAGGCCGACGGCTTCGCGCAGTTCGTTGAGGAACGGTGTGGCCACGGCCCGGGCTTTTTTCGCACCCAGTTGCAGGATGTCTTCAAGGTCCGCCGGGCGTTCGATCAACTGGTGATAACGTTCGCGGGACTCGCCCAGTTCACTGTCGAGCAATTGGAACAGGCGGTTCTTGGCTTCGCCCCAACCCAGGCCCTGCAGCAGTTCGCTGCGGAACTCGTCGGACTGCGCTGGCGTGGCGAAGGCCTGGAACAAGGTGAACAGGTGGGAGTTGTCCGGATCCTTGGCTTCGCCCGGTGCGCGGGAGTCGGTGACGATCCGCGAGATCGCGTCCTTCATGTCCTTGGCGCTGCTGAACAACGGGATGGTGTTGTCGTAGCTCTTGGACATCTTGCGGCCATCAAGGCCCGGCAGGGTGGCGACGCTCTCCTCGATCAGCGCCTCGGGCATGGTGAAAAACTCCTTGCCCTGGCCGAACAGATGGTTGAAGCGCTGGCCGATGTCGCGGGCCATTTCCACGTGCTGGATCTGGTCGCGACCGACCGGCACCTTGTGGGCGTTGAACATCAGGATGTCCGCGGCCATCAGCACCGGGTAGCTGTACAGCCCCATGGTGATGCCGGCGTCCGGGTCTTCGCCGGCCTCGACGTTTTTGTCCACCGACGCCTTGTAGGCGTGGGCGCGATTGAGCAGCCCCTTGGCGGCGACGCAGGTCAGCAGCCAGGTCAGTTCCGGAATTTCGGGAATGTCGGACTGGCGATAGAAGGTCACGCGGTCCACATCCAGGCCACCGGCAAGCCAGGTCGCTGCGATTTCCAGGCGCGAGCGCTGGATGCGCAGCGGGTCATCGCATTTGATCAAGGCGTGGTAGTCGGCCAGGAAATAGAACGAATCGGCGTTGCTGTCGCGGCTGGCGAGGATCGCCGGACGGATAGCGCCGGCGTAGTTGCCCAGGTGCGGGGTGCCGGTGGTGGTGATGCCGGTCAGGATGCGGGTACGAGTCGTCATGGGTTATCGCTTGTCAGACTGCTGTCAATTCGAGAGGCGCGGCAGGAGCAGATCCTTGAGATCGGTCAGCTTGCCATGGAAAAAGTGCCCGCATTCTGCCACTTTCAGCAGCTCATGGGGGCGCGGGAGCGTGTCCGACCATTGGTAAACCAGCTGGGGGTCGACCACTTCGTCGGTTTCCGGCTGGATCACGGTCAACTCGCCGCTCATCGGCAAGGGCGATTGCGCGTCCAGGCGCATCACCGCCGGGGCCACCATGAACAGGTGCTTGGGTGGCTGGCCCTGGGCTTCCAGACGTCCGCCAAGGCTTGCGGCAACGAAGCCGCCAAACGAGAAACCGAACAGGGTGAGCGGCAGTTGCGGGTATTTTTCCCGCAACCAATCGGCTGCAGCCTGGGCGTCGTCGACTTCGCCGGTGCCCATGTCATGGCTGCCGGCACTGGCGCCGACCCCGCGATAATTGAAACGCAACGTAACCAGGCCAGCATCACGGGCAGTGCGTTGCAAGGTCGAGACGACTTTGTTGAGCATGGTCCCGCCCTGCACCGGGTTGGGGTGGCAGATCAGCGCCAGGCCACGGGGCGCTTCGCTGTCCAGGTACAAGGCTTCCAGTTGGCCCACGGGGCCATCAATGACTACAGGGGTTTCGCGCATAAGCAAGGGAAAGAACTCCGTGACCCCGAATAGGGTCGACTCGTCTAGCTAAAAGTCTGTGCCTGGCATGATTGCGATGTTCTTCGCGGTATACAGCGCAGGTCCGAGCCGTTAACGTAAAGCAAAGCCGTTTATAGAGGAAGGACTCGTGGAACACTCGCTCTTAGTTTGGCTGTTGCCGACTCTTGCCCTGGTTGCCGGTGTCGCCATTGGATTCCTGCTTGCCCGACTGCTGCCCAATGCGGTGCCTAACAGCACGCAACGTCAGCTGGACGACATTCAGGAACGTTTCGACAGTTATCAGAATGAAGTGGTCACTCACTTCAACAGCACCGCTTCTCTGGTGAAAAAACTCACTCAGAGCTACCAGGACGTCCAGGATCATTTGTCCGAGGGTGCCAATCGCCTGGCCCTCGACGAGCAGACTCGCCAACGCCTGCTGGCCGCCCTGCACGCTGATGCGGCGCAGACGCCTCGGGAACGCCTGACCCCGCCAAAAGAGGTCCAGGAACCGCCCCGGGACTACGCCCCCAAGGCCCCCAATTCACCCGGCATGCTCGATGAGCATTACGGTTTGAAGAAGTAATCTCCAAGCGACACCCAAAAGCCCGCCCGATCGCATGATCGGGCGGGCTTTTTTTGACTCCGACGCCTTGTGGGAGCGAGCCTGCTCGCGATGTCGGCGGCACATCCAGCATCACCGTTTCAGACACACCGCTTTCGCGAGCAGGCTCGCTCCCACAGTTTTGATTGGGGTGTTCACAAAGTCTGTGCCCGCACCCATCTCCTGTGGGAGCTGGTGTCACAGGTTCTGCGCCACCCTGCCCTCACCCCAACACTTCACCCGCCACCTGATCGATAGCCCCTTTGGTGATGTCGACGATCAGGTCCGCCTCTTCGCGGGTCAGGATCAGCGGCGGGGCGAAGCCCAGGATGTCGCCGTGGGGCATGGCGCGGGCGATCATGCCGCGTTCCAGGCAAGCGGCCGAGACCCTGGGGCCGACTTTCAGCGCCGGATCAAAAGCGCTGCGCTGCTCGCGATCAGCCATGAACTCCACCGCCGCAAGCATGCCATCACCGCGCACTTCACCCACCAGCGGATGGCCTTCGAGGCTTTCACGCAGCCGGCGGTTCAGGTAGCCGCCGACATCCTCGGCGTTGGCGGTGAGGTTTTCCCGCTCGAGAATGTCGAGGTTGGCCAGTGCCGCCGCCGCGCAGATCGGATGCCCTGAATAGGTCCAGCCATGCCCCATGGCGCCTTCGGTCTGGGAGGCTTTTTCAATCACACTCCAGACCTTTTCCCCGATGATCACCGCCGACAACGGTGCATACGCGCTGGTCAGGCCTTTGGCGGTGGTGATCAGGTCCGGCTTCATACCGTAGCGCTGGCTGCCCATCTTCGAGCCCAGGCGACCGAAGGCGCAGACCACTTCATCGGCAATCAACAACACGTCGTACTTTTTCAGCACCGCCTGGATCGCGTCCCAATAACCGGCCGGCGGAACAATGATCCCGCCCGTGCCCATCAAAGGCTCACCAATGAACGCCGCCACGGTGTCCGGCCCTTCAGCCAGGATCATTTTTTCCAGCTCATCGGCGCAGTAGCGTACGAACGTGCCTTCGTCCATGCCCGCCGGGGCCTTGCGATACCAATGGGGGCACACGGTGTGCTTGACCCCTTCCACCGGCAGGTCGAAATGCTGGTGGAAGGTCGCCAGCCCAGTCAGGCTGCCGGTCATGATGCCCGAACCATGGTAGCCACGATCGCGAGAGATGATTTTCTTCTTCTGCGGCCGGCCCAGCACGTTGTTGTAGTAACGCACCAGTTTGACCTGGGTTTCGTTGGCATCGGAACCGGACAGGCCGTAGTAGACCTTTTTCATCCCTTCCGGTGCCCAGTCCATGATGCGACTGGACAGTTCGATGATCGCCTCGCTCGAGTGGCCGACGTAGGTGTGGTAGTAGGCCAGTTCCTTGGCCTGCTTGTAGATGGCATCGGCCACTTCGGTGCGGCCGTAGCCGATGTTCACGCAGTAGAGGCCGGCAAAGGCGTCGATGAAGTCACGGCCTTCATGGTCGCGAATGCGGATGCCCGCTGCGCTCTTGATGATCCGGCCCTTGAGCGCACCGCTGGCGTGGTCGTGGGCGTGGGTCGAGGGGTGCATGAAATGCGCACGGTCTTGTTCGAACAGCGTGTTGAATTCCTGGCTCATGCGGATTCTCCTGGGAACTGGCCTTGATGGTGCAGGCAAAAGTATTTGGTTTCGACGAAGGGCTCGAAGCCCTCGCTGCCACCCTCGCGACCAAGGCCCGAGGCTTTCATGCCACCGAAGGGGATCGGATGGCCGGTGAACTTGACGCCGTTGACCGCGACCATGGCGTGGTCGAGACGGCGAATCAGTGGATAAATGAGGTCCAGGCGGTTGGAGCAAATATAGGCTGCCAGACCGTATTCGGTGTCGTTGGCCATTTCGATGGCTTCATCCAGGGTGTCGAACGGCATCACCCCGGCGATGGGCGCGAAATTTTCTTCGCGGTAGATACGCATTTGCGGCGTGACATCGGCCAGCACCGTTGGCTGGTAGAACAACCCGCCCAAGGCATGGGCTTCGCCACCGACCAGGCGCTGGGCGCCAAGGGCCAGCGCATCGGCGACCCGGTCGGCAGTTACGTCGAATGCCGCCTGGTGCATCAACGGGCCAATATCCACATCCTGCTCCTGCTGATCGACCATGGCCGGGCCGACCCGCAACGCCCGAACCGCCGCGGCGAAACGGCTGAGGAACGCCTGATAAACCGGGCGCTGGACCATGATCCGGTTCGCCGCGCAGCAATCCTGGCCCGAGGTCTGGAACTTCGCCTCCACGGCGACTTTTACCGCCAGCGCCAGGTCAGCATCGGCGCAGACAATGAACGGCGCGTTGCCGCCCAACTCCAAGGCGACTTTCTTCACATCATGGGCGGCGGCTTGCAGCACCAGTTTGCCGACCCGAGTCGAGCCGGTGAAACTCACTGAGCGGACACGGCGATCCTTGACCAGGGTTTCCATGGTCATCTGCGGCTCACCCAACACCACGTTGAAGACCCCGGCAGGAAAACCCGCCTCCTCGGCCAATTGCGCCAAGGCCAAAGCCGAGTACGGCGTTTCGTGGGCCGGTTTGATGACCACGGTGCAACCGGCAGCCAGGGCAGCGGCGGCCTTGCGGGTGATCATCGCCGACGGAAAATTCCACGGCGTGAGCAGCGCGCAGACGCCCACCGGTTCCTTGAGGGTGCCCAGGTGGGCGTTGGGAATGTGGCTGGGGATATTCTGCCCGTACAAGCGCCGGGCTTCTTCGGCGAACCAGGGAATGAAGCTTGCGGCATAGGCGATTTCGCCGCGGGATTCGGCCAGGGATTTGCCCTGCTCCAGGCTGAGGATGCGCGCCAGGTCTTCACTGTGTTCGACGATCAACGCCGCCCAGCGTCGTAGAATCTCGCCCCGGGCATCCAGGCTCTGTTCACGCCACGCGGGGAATGCTTGCTGGGCCGCGTCCACCGCCGCGACAATCTGCGGCTGATCGAGCATCGGCACATGGCCGATCACCGTGCGGGTGGCGGGATTGTGCACGGCAATGCTCTGGCCGCTGTCGCTGTGGACCCACTGGCCGTCGATGTAGCAAAGCGCTTTGAACAGCAGCGGATGTTGATAAGTCATGACGTTCACTCCAGACCGTGTGCGTGAAACCATGCTAGGGCAGCGGCACTTGGATAATCGGGTGTTTGCCGTGGGCCATTGTTTGGTTTTTTCTGAAACAAGGGGCTGTAAAAGTGATTTCTGCGGTGCTCAGGTTGACGGTGCCAACTCCGCCGGCAAGGCGCCGCCGGTCTTGATGGTTTTGGTGACGATGTAGGTGAAATAGCGCTCGATGCCGAGGTCTTCGAGTAGCAGTTGATCGACAAAGCGCTGGTAGTGATCGATATCCGGAGACTGGATCATCGCCAGGTAATCCACCCCGCCGCCGGTGGCGTAACAGAACGCGACTTGCGGGGCGGTGGCCATGCGCTGCTCGAAGCGACGCATGTCCTGGGCGGTGTGTCGGGCCAGGGTGATTTCCACTAGCACCTGTTGACGCTTGAACACCGCGCCCCAGTCGATCTGCGCCCGATAGCCGGTGATCAACCCTGCCACTTCCAGCTTGCGCACCCGCTCCCAGGCCGGCGTCACCGAAAGGTTGATCGCCTCGGCCAGACTCGACTTGGTGATCCGTCCATCCTCGGCGAGGATCTGCAGGATCTTGAGGTCATAGCGGTCGAGCTTGTGCATGGGCCGGGCTCCCGGTGATTAAAAACTCAAGGCATACATCAATTGTGGCGAGGGGATTTATCCCCGCTGGGCTGCGAAGCAGCCCCCAAGTTACTGACTCAATCTGTCTGCCATACCGAAGTGTCAGGTTGTAGGGTCGCTGCGCAACCCAGCGGGGATAAATCCCCTCGCCACAAGTTCAGTGCCCAACCCGACTCACGCCAACACATCCGCAATCACTGCCAAGGTATCGCCACACTGCACCAGCCCCGGAAAGTGTCGGGCCGCCAGCAGCCCGCTGCGGGCGGCGCGGTATTCAACGGGGGCAACGCCGCTGCGGGTGGCGTCGTAGATACGCGCCACCACCTCACCCTGAGTCACGTGTTCCCCCAGGTCGCGGCACATTTCCAGCAAGCCGTCGTGTTCGCTGGCGATGAAGCAACTGGCATCGGGCATGTCGAGCATCATCGATGGCTGTAGCTCGATTTCGCCGCGCAGGATGCCGGCGTGGATCAGCAGATTGCGTACGCCGCGCTCGGCAATCGCCACGCTGCGGGCCGTCGATGAGCCGCCACCGCCCAGTTCGGTGGTGACAAACACCTTGCCCTGGGATTCGGCGGCAGTGTCGTACATCGCCCCGGCGTCCAGTTCCAGCATGCGCATGCAATACGGCGCATTGAACGCCAGCATCCCCGCCTCGCAACGGACCTGTTGCTGCTTGTCCGGCAACACGTGGCAGGCGGCGAACGGCAGGAAGTCCAGGGTCCGGCCACCGGAGTGGATGTCCAGGACGATGTCGGCCAAAGGCAGCAATGTACGGTTGAAGTAATCGGCGATTTTCTCGGTGACGGTACCGTCCGGCTTGCCGGGAAAACTGCGGTTGAGATTGCCCTTGTCGATGGGCGAAGTCCGGCGTGCGGCATGGAACGCCGGGGTGTTCATGAACGGCACGATAATCACCCTTCCGCTCACCTCTTGCGCGGTCAACCGTTGTGCCAGCTTGCTCAGGGCTACCGGGCCTTCGTACTCATCGCCGTGGTTGCCACCACTGAGCAACGCCGTCGGGCCGCTGCCGCGCTGGATCACGGTGATAGGAATCATCACCGCGCCCCAGGCCGAATCGTCTCGCGAGTACGGCAGTTTGAGGAAACCGTGCTGTACGCCCTCGCGGGTGAAATCGACCGTGGCGCTGATGGGATTGGCAGGCAAGTCAGTCATGGCTCAATCCTTCACGAACAATTGACGAGGCACGTTGCACAGCGTCTCGACGCCGGTTTCGGTGATCAGGATGCTTTCAGTGATTTCCAGGCCCCAATCGTCCATCCACAATCCGGGCATGAAGTGGAACGTCATGCCCGGCTGCAACACGCTGGTGTCGCCGGGGCGCAGGCTCATGGTGCGCTCGCCCCAATCCGGTGGGTAACTGATACCGATCGGGTAGCCGCAACGGCTGTCCTTGTGGATGCCGAACTTCTCCAGCACTTTGAAAAACGCCACGGCGATGTCGCCCGTGGTGTTGCCCGGCTTGGCCGCGTCCAGGCCGGCGGCGATGCCCTCGACCACGGCTTTTTCGCCGTCGAGAAAATGCTGCGGCGGCTTGCCCAGGTAGATGGTGCGTGACAGCGGGCAGTGGTAACGCTTGTAGCAACCGGCAATCTCGAAAAAAGTCCCGGCGCCCTTCTCGAACGGCGAGTCGTCCCAGGTCAGGTGCGGCGCGCTGGCGTCGGCACCAGTGGGCAGCAAGGGCACGATGGCCGGGTAATCGCCGCCATGACCATCGGCCCCAAGGATGCCGCTGCTGTAGATCTCGGCCACCAGTTCGTTCTTGCGCATACCCGGTTCGATCCGCTCCAGAATCCGACCGTGCATGTTCTCGACGATGCGCGCGGCGATGCGCATGTAGGCGATTTCCTGGGGGGACTTGACCGCCCGCTGCCAGTTCACCAGGCCCACCGCGTCCACCAGTTTGGCCTGCGGCAAATGTTTTTGCAGCGACAGGTATGCGGCGGCGCTGAAGTAGTAGTTGTCCATCTCCACGCCGATGGTCAGCGCGCCCCAGCCACGAGCGCTGATCACTTCCCGGGACAGGTAGTCCATGGGATGGCGTTCGCGCGACTGCACGTAGATGTCCGGGTAGCCGACGATATTCTCGGCCTGCATGAACACCGTGCGTTTGGCACCGTTGGCATCCTGGCCGCGACCGAACCACACGGGCTCGCCGTCCAGAGCCAGCAGCACGCACTGGTGTACGTAGAACGACCAACCGTCGTAGCCGGTGAGCCAGGCCATGTTCGACGGATCGGTGACCAGCAACAGCTCCAGGCCCTGAACCTGCATGGCCACACGGACCTTCGCCAGGCGCTGGGCGTATTCCTCCCGCTGGAACGGAAGATTGACGACTATCTCTGACATCCACCTGCCCTCTGATCAATGACGCACGAATAAAAGATCGGTCAACGACCGAATGGGAAACCCTTGCCTGCCGCCCGCGCCCGCTCGAAAGCCAGGTTGGCGATGGCGGTGTCCTGGGCGCCGGTGCCGGTGAGGTCGCACAAGGTGACTTGCGCCTCATCGGTCCGTCCGGCCCGCTGCCCCGCCAGTACCTGGCCCAGCTCCAGCAACGCCGACTCATCGCCGACGACACCGGCCGCCAGGGCGTGATGCAATTCGCCGAGCACGCGGGTCTGGCTCAGGCGATCAGCGACGTAGCAGTCGACTGCCGCCAGGGCTTGCGGACAAATCTCGTTCTTGTGCTCCGCGTCCGAGCCCATCGCCGTGATATGCAGGCCGGGATGCAGATGCCGGGACTCGATCAGCGGCTCACGACTGGGTGTGCAGGTAATGGCGATATCCACACCTTCCAGCGCGGCGTCGAGCGTTGCGCACGGTGTCACCGAAAGCCCCGTCTCACGTGCCAGTTCGGCACTGAAGGCCTGGGCCTTTTGTGCATCGCGAGCCCAGACCCGCACCTCCTCGATGGGCCGCACCAGACGCAGCGCCTGAAGCTGCAACGCGGCCTGCTCGCCAGCGCCGATCAACGCGACACTGCGGCTCTGCGGGCGGGACAGGCAGCGCGCCGCCACCGCCCCGGCCGCGGCCGTGCGCACGGCAGTGAGGTAGCCGTTGTCGAGTAACAGCGCCTCGAGCAAACCGGTGCGCGCCGACAACAGCATCATCATGCCGTTGAGGCTGGGCAGGCCGAGTTTCGGATTATCGAAAAAGCCTGGGCTGACCTTGATCGCAAACCGCTCCAGACCCGGCAGATAAGCGGTCTTCACATCCACCTCACCGTTATGTTCGGGGATGTCCAGCCGCAGGATCGGCGGCATCGCCACGGCTGCCGTTGCCAGCAGCACAAAGGCCTGCTCGATGGCGTCGATGCTGGGCAAGTCGATGGCCACGCAACTGCGCAGATCCGCTTCGCTCAATAGGGTGACTTCACTCATGGCTGGCTCCGTTGCGGCTGAAGGTTATTGAGGGTCCCCGGCGATCACGCGGGTATGTTGTTCGGTGTCGACGTTGCGCCCGCTGATCACCAGCACAATGGGGCCACGCGGTTCGATCAGGCCGTCGAGCAAAGCGGCAATACCCACCACGGCAGCGCCCTCAAGCACCAGGCGTTCCTCGTGATAGGCGTGGCGCAAGGCATTGGCGATGGAAGCTTCTGAAAGCAGGTGCAGGTCATCGCTCAGTTGCCGGGTCATGTCGAAGGTGTAGCGGTTGTCCAGGCCGATGCCGCCGCCGAGGGAGTCCGCCAGAGTGGGCAACTCCTCGACTTCCACCGGATGCCCGGCGGCGAGGCTGGCGCCCATGGCGGCACCTCGGGCCATGCTGATGCCATGCACCTGAATCGCCGGATTCGCACTTTTGAGCGCCAGCGCCACGCCGGCGAACAGGCCGCCACCGGACAACGGCACCAGCACCTGGGCCACATCCGGCTGTTGTTCGAGGATCTCCAGGCCGAGGGTGCCCTGGCCGGCGATGATCGCTGGATGGTCGAAGGGCGGCAGAAAGGTCGCACCCTGCTCTCTGGCGATGCGTTCGGCTTCGCGCTGGGCATCGTCCTGGGACTGGCCGACGATGCACACCTGCGCGCCGAGGTCGCGGATCGCCTGGACCTTGTTGGCCGGCACCAGGTTCGACAGGCAGACAATCGCCTTGACGCCTTGTTGCGAAGCGGCATGGGCCAGCGCCCGACCATGATTGCCGGTCGAAGCGGTGACCACGCCGAGGGCCTTTTGCTCGGGGCTGAGCTGGGCCACGGCATTGCTCGCACCACGCAATTTGAAGCTGCCGGTGATTTGCAGGGATTCAAGCTTGAGGTACACCGCCACCCCCATCAGCCGTGACAGGCTGGGGGAATGCTCCATGGGCGTACGCCGCACCAGCGATTCGATGCGCTGGCGAGCGAGGTAGACATCCTGTAGCTGCAACACTGCCATGACCGCGTCCCGAGCTAATGTGTTGGGCGCAGTCTAAGAGGGCTGGATTGTGGTGATGAATGTACTAGGGCAATTTAATCAATGATTGTCCGGCCCCAAATCCTCGACCACTACAAATCCCCTGTGGGAGCGAGCCTGCTCGCGATGGAGACAGTACAGCCACAGTTTCTGTTGGCTGTTACGCCGCTATCGCGAGCAGGCTCGCTCCCACAGTTAAAAATCATGCACCTGCGGATACTGGTCAAACATCTCGCGCATGCCGATCAGCGCATGGCGCATTTCCTCATCGCTGCATTCGGCGCCTACGCATACTCGCACCGCACGAGGTTTGGGGGTGCCGCGCACGGTGAACGGGTCGGGAGAGGTCACGGCGATGTGTTTGTGCCGCAGCGCCCGCACCAGGCTGTCCACCTCCCACCGAGGTGGGATGCCTATCCAGGCATTCAAGGCGTGAGGATGCTGGCCCAGCAGATGCTCGCCCATGTACTCGGTCACCATCGCCTGGCGCCCGGCCAACAGCCGTCGTTGCAGCTGCACCAGCGACTCGGCGCGGCCATCGCGAATCCAGCGGGCGGCGATCTCCGAGACCATGGGCGTGGCCATCCAGCTGTTGACCCGCAGGATGCTCTCGGTGCGTAGCGCCAGGCGCTTGGGCACCACCAGATAACCGATGCGCAGCCCCGTGAGCACCGACTTGGTCATGCTGGTGCAATAGAACGACAGCTCCGGCAGGTAGTGGCTGATGGGCGGCGCACGGCGCTCGTCCAGCAGCGGACCGTATACGTCATCTTCGATGATGTGCACACCAAAGCGCCGGGCAATCTCGGCGATTTCCCGCCGGCGGGTGTCGGGCATCAGGCTGGTGGTGGGGTTGTTCAGGTTCGGCGTGCACACCAGCGCGGTGATGCGCTCGTTGCTGCACATGTCCTCGAAGTGTTCAGGGTCGATGCCATAGCGATCCATCTCCAGGCCCTTGAGGGTGAAACCCAGCACCTGGGAATTGCCGATCACCCCGTGGTCGGTCACCCCTTCGCAGAGCACCACATCATCGGGGCCGGCCAGGGAAGCGAGGGCCAGGAAGATCCCATGGGCTGCGCCGTTGGTGATCAATATGTCGTTGCGATCAACCTTCAACCTCTGGCGGCCGATCCATTGGGCGGCCGCTTCGCGATGGGATTCAAAACCTGCGATCGGACGAAAAGCATGAATCCACGGCTGATCTTCTTCGGTGCTCAATTGAAGGCAGGTGTCGCGCCAGAACTGGTCGTGCTCGCGGGTGTGCATGATTCGCGTGATGGAAAAGTCCACCAGCGCTCGCTCGGGGCTGTCGAGGATGTAGGTCGCGACCCGATCACTCATACGTCGCGAAACGAAGCTGCCGCGCCCCACTTCACAGCGCACCAGCCCCTGGCGCTCCAGCTCCTTGTAGGCATTAGTAACGGTCTGCACGCTGATGCCCATGGCGTCGGCCACTTGCCGTTGCGGCGGCAGGCGTTGGTCATTGGCCAGGGCGCCCTGCTCGATATCGTCAGCAATGGCCTGTACCAGAATCTTGTATTTGGACTCACCGCTACGGGCCGCGTCCAAGGCTGATTTCCACTTTTCCATGACGCTGCAACCCGCGTGTGTTCTGGTGCGCACAGCATCCCGCGGCAACGGCGACAAAGCAATTGTCCTAGTGCAATACAATCGGTGCCGGGGCTTTTGTATGCTCGGTCCAAGGTTGTCATCCAGGCGGGTTCACCACCCCGACAAAAAAGCCGGATCGACCTGTACCGGCGCCGCTCCCGATTCCAGGCCAAGGCCGGATCAGCCGCTGTACGCTTTGCTCTTGTAACACTGCCTCCTACCACAGAGCCGTCAAACGACGGATCCACAAGAAACAGGAGATTTTACCGATGAGCAATTTCCTTCCCGCCACATGCGCGCCCCTGCGTCGGCTCTTAATGACTTGTGCCGTACTTGGCCTGGCTGGCAGCGTTCACGCTGCCACCCTCGATACCGTCAAAAGCAACAGCAGCATCCGGATCGGCTACGCCAACGAAACGCCGTTCGCCTTTACCGAAACCGACGGCACCGTTACCGGTGAATCACCGGAAATCGCCAAGATCATCTTCGCCAAGATGGGCATCAAGCAGGTCAACGGCGTGCTCACCGAATGGGGCTCGCTGATTCCCGGCCTGCGCGCCGGCCGATTCGATGTGATTGCCGCCGGGATGTACATCACGCCGGCGCGCTGCAAGCAGGTATTGTTCACCGATCCGCAATACCAGTTGCCCGATGCCCTGCTCGTGGCCAAGGGCAATCCCAAGCAACTGCACAGCTATGAAGACATCGCCAAACAACCGGACGTGAAGCTGGCAATCATGGCCGGTACGGTGAACCTGGCGTACGCCCGGGATTCCGGGGTCAAGGATGAGCAGATCCTTCAGGTCCCCGACACCACCGCGCAGTTGCAAGCGGTGCGCGCCGGTCGCGCGGACGCTGCCGTCGGCACGCAACTGACCATGAAGGGCCTGGCCAGCAAGGGCGGTGACAAGGTTGAGGCGATGACCGAGTTCAAGGACGACCCGTCGCACATCGGCTACGGCGCCCTCGCCTTCCGCCCCGAAGACAAAGACCTGCGCGATGCCGTCAATGCCGAGCTGAAGAAATGGCTAGGCTCTGAAGAACACCTCAAGGCCGTTGCGCCGTTCGGTTTCGACAAGTCCAACGTGACCAGCAAAACCGCGGCCGAGCTCTGCGCTCAGCCATAGCCGAAACGGGCATGACGCGCAGTGCGTGATGCCTGTTCCCTGCTTCATCGGATATCGGGTTGAACCATGGGCGAATTACTTCCGTTATTGATTCAAGGGGCCTGGGTCACGCTTCAGGTGACCTTTCTCGGCTCGCTGCTGGCGATCGTCGCCGCGGTCCTGGCGGCCTTGGGGCGACTGTCACCGTGGCGAGCGCTGCGCTGGTTTTCCATCACCTACATCGAAGTGTTTCGTGGCACGTCGCTGCTGGTGCAGTTGTTCTGGTTGTTCTTCGTGCTGCCACTGCCGCCGTTCAACGTTGAGTTGAGCCCCTATGCTGTGGCGATTGTCGGCCTGGGCCTGCACATCGGCGCTTATGGTGCCGAAGTCATGCGCGGCGCCATCAGCTCGGTGGCCAAGGGGCAATACGAAGCGTGCACGGCGCTGAATTTCAGCGGCTTCAAGCGCTTCAAGCGGATCATCCTGCCCCAGGCCCTGCTGGCGGCGATCCCACCGGGCACCAACCTGCTGATCGAATTGCTCAAGAACACGTCACTGGTGTCGCTGATCACGTTGTCCGACCTGAGCTTCCGCGCGCGGCAGCTGGATCAGGCAACCTTCCAGACCCTGGAGATCTTCAGCCTGGCGCTGGTGATGTATTTCATCCTCGCCCAGGCCATCAACCTGGGCATGCGCCATGTCGAGCGACGACTGAGCCGGGGCCGGATGCGTGGAGGTCTGTCATGACCCTGTTCGACTGGTCCTACGCCGCACAGATCCTGCCGGACTTGCTGCGCGCCTCGCTCAATACGGTGGGCATCACCCTGATCGGCTTTCTGATCGCGATTGTCCTGGGGCTGTTCCTGGCAATTGGTCGGCGCAGCCGAAAAGTCTGGCTGTCATGGCCGGCCACCGCCGTGATCGAGTTCATCCGCAGTACGCCGCTGCTGATCCAGGTGTATTTCCTCTACTACGTGCTGCCTAATTACGGCTTGAGCCTGACGGCCATGCAAGTGGGGATCCTGGGTATCGGCCTGCACTACGCCTGCTACATCGCCGAGGTCTATCGCAGCGGCCTCGACGCGGTGCCGCGGGCGCAGTGGGAAGCGGTGACGGCACTGAACATCGCTCCGTACAACGCTTACCGCAACATCATCCTGCCCCAGGCGCTGCGGCCGATCATACCGCCGCTGGGCAATTACCTGGTGGCGATGCTCAAGGACACGCCGGTGCTGTCGGCGATCACCGTGGTGGAAATCATGCAGCAGGCCAAGAACATCGGCTCCGAGCATTTCCGTTACCTGGAGCCGATCACCATGGTCGGCCTGTTCTTCCTCGCCCTGAGCCTCGCCTTGGCCTATCTGGTACGGCGCCTTGAAACGCGCATGGAGCTACGCTAATGACTTTACCCCTGTCCTCGCCCACCGATTTGTCCCGGCGCAGCACGCTGGCGTCGCAGCAGGAGGCCCCGGCCATGCAAGATCAGACACCGTCCCGGCCGATCGTGAGTTTCCAGGACGTGACCAAAAGCTATGGCAGCTTTACGGTGCTCGACCATCTGAACCTGGATGTCGCGCCCGGTGAAAAAGTCGCGATCATCGGCCCCAGCGGCTCGGGCAAGTCCACATTGTTGCGGGTGTTGATGACCCTGGAAGGCATCGACCAGGGCCAGATCCGCATCGAAGATGACTCCCTGACCCACATGCCCAACCGCAACGGCGTGCTGGTGCCGGCCAACGACCGGCACATCCGCCGTGTGCGCGGCAAGATCGGCATGGTGTTCCAGAGCTTCAATCTGTTTCCCCACATGACCGCGCTGCAAAACGTGATCGAGGCGCCGGTGCAGGTGCTGGGCATGAATCCGAAGGAAGCCCGGGAGCGCGCCGCCGATTTACTGGAGCTGGTAGGACTGGGCAGCAAGCTCGACCATTACCCTTCGCAGTTGTCCGGCGGCCAGCAACAACGGGTGGCGATTGCCCGGGCGCTGGCGATGCGACCCAAGGTGATGCTGTTTGACGAAGTGACCTCGGCACTCGATCCGGAACTGTGTGGCGAAGTGCTGAATGTGATCCGCAAACTGGGGGCCGAGCACAACCTGACCATGCTGATGGTGACCCACCAGATGGGCTTCGCCCGGGAATTCGCCGATCGGGTGTGCTTCTTCTACAAAGGGCAGATCCACGAACAGGGCACTCCGGCGCAGATCTTCGAAAACCCGCAGCAGGAGCGCACGTGCGCGTTCTTGAGTGCGGTGAAAGAGGCTAACTGAACCTATCTACTAAAGTGAACACTGTTGTGGCGAGGGAGCTTGCTCCCTCGCCACAAAGGTCCAAACGCTAACCGCAAAAAAGGGGGCCCCTGTTTTCAGGGGCCCCCTTTCATTTACCGCCCAGCAGTTATGGGTACTGCTGGTAAGTCTGCCCCTGCTGCGGCGCTGTCTGGTATTGCTGGCCCGGAATGGCCTTGAGGTTGACTTCGACACGGCGGTTTTGCGCGCGGCCATTGACGTCGGCGTTGCTGGCCACCGGATTGTCCGGGCCGGCACCGCGGGCCGTCAGGTTGGCGCCACTGACACCTTGGGACGTCAGGTAGGTCGCCACGCTCTGTGCACGACGTTGCGACAGATCCATGTTGTGCTGGCGGCTGCCGGTGCTGTCGGTATAACCCACGATTTCGATCTGGTTCTGGTTGAACTCCTTGAGGGAGTTGGCCAGGTTGTTCAGCGGCTGGTAGAAACTGGACGCGATGTTCGCCGAGTCGGTGGCGAAGGTGATGTTGCCCGGCATGATCAGTTTGATCTGGTCACCCTGACGCTGCACTTCAACGCCAGTATTGGCCATGCTGGCACGCAGTTTCTTTTCCTGCTGGTCGGCGTAGTAACCGTAGCCGGCCGCGGAAGCCCCCACGACCGCAGCGCCGATCAATGCACCCTTGCCACGGTTATCGTGACCGATGGCCGCACCGGCCAACGCACCGGCCAGGGCACCGAGGCCGCCGTACTTGGCAGTCTTGCTCATGCCGGAGGACTCTGTGGAGGCCTGCCCCTGGTTGTCATAAGGATTAGGCGACGCGCAGCCGGACAGCAGGGCCACAGCGGTTGCGACAACAATCAAGCGACGCGAGGTGAACATGAAGGTGCTCCTGGTATTTTAATTCTGAAGTGCCAGTATCGACTCTGGCTGGCGTTGGAACACGGCAATTGGCAAAAATTCCGTCCAGCCGTGTCGCACTTGCCTTAATCCTGCGCCAGGCACCGGCTCACCCCCCTGACGATCATCTCCACTTCCCGCCCATCAATGGTCAACGGGGGCAGCAGGCGGATGGTCTTGCCGCGAGTGACATTGATCAGCAGAGCGTGGTCACGTGCGGCACAAAGGCTCAGGTCGCGGACCGGTTGCTTGAGTTCGACGCCGATCATCAAGCCCTGGCCGCGAA
Source organism: Pseudomonas sp. N-137 (assembly GCF_034555295.1). Taxonomy (NCBI): domain Bacteria; kingdom Pseudomonadati; phylum Pseudomonadota; class Gammaproteobacteria; order Pseudomonadales; family Pseudomonadaceae; genus Pseudomonas; species Pseudomonas sp. N-137. The sequence goes on along the minus strand of NZ_JAXUDQ010000019.1, from coordinate 125,172 downwards.
TCGCCAGCACGTTCGGGTTGTCCGCCAGTTCGGCCGTCAGCCGGTTGAGCAACTGTTCACCCTGATGCCTGGCGTTGTCCAGCAAACCTTGCTCCTGGATGATGTCCAGCACCGTGCAGCCCACCCGGCAGGCCAGCGGATTACCGCCGAAGGTGCTGCCGTGGCTGCCAGGGGTAAACAGTTCGGCCGCTTTGCCCCGGGCCACGCAGGCGCCGATGGGCACGCCATTGCCCAACCCCTTGGCCAGGGTCATGACGTCCGGCACGATGCCTTCGTGCTGGAAGGCAAACCATTGGCCGGTGCGGCCGATACCGGTCTGGATCTCGTCGAGCATCAGCAACCAGGCGCGCCGGGTGCACAGTTGACGCAAGGCCTTGAGATAGCCGGGCGGCGCCAGTTGCACACCGCTTTCGCCCTGGATCGGTTCCACCAGTACCGCAACGATGCGCTCGCCATGAACCTGCTGAATATTTTCCAGCGCCGCCAGATCACCGAATGGCACCTTGATGAAATCCCCCGGCAACCGATTGAAGCCCAAGCGCACCGCCGGGCCATCACTGGCGGACAAGGTGCCCAATGTGCGTCCGTGAAACGCATTCTCCATGACCACCACCAGTGGCTGCTCGATACCTTTGTGCCAGCCATAAAGGCGCGCCAGTTTCAGTGCGGTTTCGTTGGCCTCGGCACCAGAGTTGTTAAAAAACACCCGATCCATGGCTGAGAGCTGAGTGAGTTTTTTCGCCAACCGTTGCTGCCAGTCGATGCCGTACAGGTTGGAGGTGTGCAGCAGCAGGCCAGCCTGCTCGCTGATAGCCTCCACCAGTCGAGGGTGGGAATGGCCGACGTTGGTCACAGCCACGCCCGCCACCGCATCCAGGTACTCGCGACCGTCCTGATCCCACAGGCGCGTACCCAACCCATGGGTAAAATTCAGCGCCAGGGGTTGGTAGGTGGTCATCAGGCAGGCGGCGGTCATGGCTTCAAGCTCCATCAGGTGGTTTTTTCCAGTATGGTTAGCCACCCTTGCTGGATAAACGCTACATTCCTTCAATCATTTTAAAGCCAGGCTTGATAATGGATCTTTTTCAGGCAATGACGGTTTACGTCAAAGTGGTGGAAACCGGGAGCCTGACAGCGGCGGCCCAGGCGTGCGAAATGTCCACCACCATGGTGGGTAATCACCTTCGCGCACTGGAAGAACGTCTTGGCGTGCGCCTGATCAACCGTACGACGCGGCGCCAGCGCCTGACGGAATTCGGCTCTTCCTATTACCAGCGCTGCCTGGAAGTACTCGGGCTGGTGGCCGACTCCGAACGACTGGCCGAGCAGACGCAAGGCGAGCCCACCGGCACCTTGCGCATCACCGCGCCACTGACCTTTGGCACCGAGCGCCTTGCCCCGGCGCTGGCCGAATTCAGCCGGCTCCATCCCCAGCTTAAACTCGACGTGGTGCTGACCAACCAACGCCTGGACCTGCTGGATCATGGTTTCGACGTCGCCATCCGTCTCGGCCCCACCGACCCTAAGCTGATCGCCCGACCGTTGATGGACTACACCCTGACCATCTGCGCATCCAGGGCCTACCTGGCGCGCCGCGGCACACCGCAAAAACCCGCTGACCTGGAGCAGCACGACTGCCTGTCCTTCGCCTATTCCGCCGGCGACGAGTGGCGCTTCGCCCAGGATCACTGGCCCATCAACGGGCCGGAAGGTGAAATCAAAATACCGGTGACTGGGCCGATGCTGATCAACAGCTCCTCAGGACTGCATCGCGCGGCCCTGGCCGGCATGGGCGTGGTGATGCTGCCCGATGCACTGGTGGCGCAAGACCTGGAGGAAGGCCATCTGGTCGCGCTGCTGCAGGACTATCAACTTCCCCACCGGCCAATGAGCCTGATGTATGCCCAGGATCGCTATCGGCTGCCCAAACTGCGCAGCTTTGTCGAATTTGCGATGCAGCAATGGGGCAAACCCCAAACCCAACCCGAATGACAAAGTAGGAGCTGACGCGTGCAACGAGGCTGCGATCTTCCCCCCAGCGCTTGAGTCCCACACAGACCGTCCATCCCCGGCCCTCGTCAGCGCCCCAACAGAGCGTAACCCCGCTAGTGCCACCCCGCCCCATCGGCTACTCTTCTTCCTTGGACGAGCATTTTGATATCAAGGCTGATTGAGGAAACGACGATGGGCGACGCCTCGAACATCGATATGCTGCGCCTCGACCTGTCCGGTCTGGACGAAGGTGTGCTGCACACCATCCTTGAGCTGGTCAGCGATGGCATCTGGGACTGGAACGCCAACACCGGTTTCGTCTACCGCAACCCTGGCTGGTACACGATGCTGGGGTATCCGCCTCACTCACTCGATAACACCGTGCTGACATGGGAAAGCGTGATCCATCCCGATGATTACCCGCAGGTGATGGCTTTGTTCGACGACCACCTGCAACAACGCTCCCATCACTACCAGGCCGAATACCGCTGTCGCACGCGCGACGGCTCCTGGATGTGGATCGAGGACCGTGGTTATGTGATCGCCCGTAACCCCGACGGCACGGTGGCGCGGATGATCGGCGCCCATCGCAGCATTGACGACAAGAAGCGTCTGTTCGAACAACTGGAACGGCGCAACAAATCGCTGGAAGCCGTTATCCAGGAGCGCACCCTGGAACTGTCCCGGGTCAACCATCAGTTGCAGATCCAGCTCGACGAAAACCGCAGGCTTGCCGAAACCGACGCCCTGACGCGGGTTGCCAACCGCTATCGTCTCGAACAGGCCCTGCCGCTGGCCTGCGAGCGTGCCCAGCGTTTTCGCGAGCCGTTGTCACTGATCGCCATGGACGTCGATGACTTCAAGGACATCAATGATCGTTACGGTCATGCTTTCGGCGACGCAGCGCTGGTACAAGTGGTGCAAGCCGTTAAACGCTGCGAACGCGACGGCGACTTGCTCGCACGTTGGGGGGGTGATGAATTCATCATGATTTTGCCCAATACCTCCCTGGCCGACGCCTGCCTGATGGCTGAAACCATTCGCCGTAGCCTGTCCGATCTGCTGCCGGTGGGCGATTTCCAGGTCACCATGAGTTTTGGCGTGGTGCAGCGGCGTGGGGATGAGCAGCACACGATGCTGCTGGACCGGGCGGACCAGGCGCTGTATCGCTCCAAGGTGGCCGGCAAGAATGTGATCTGCCAATGATGCGTATCTGAACAACAAATGCCGACCTGCCACCGGTTCAACCGTGACAACGCCGCCCGGGTCCAATAGATTAGGCGACCGGAAAAAAGCTCAACGCCTTTCTCGCCTCATCCAGCTAACAGAAGTAGTGAAATTTCAATGTCCGATTCCAATACCGCTGAATCCGTAGTCACCCTGTCGTCCAAAGCGGAATACGAAAACTCCATCAATCTTTCACAGCATCTGCCTCAGGCCAAAAGCATCAGTGAGATGGTTCTCGATGCGTTCCAGTCGAACCGCGAAAGCGATCAGATTCGCGAGCTGCGCAACGCCATCCGCCAGGCCCATGACGCGTTCGACGATGACAAGGCCTACGAACTGATGGGCCAGCTCAAGCAGCTCAAGGACGCCGAAGCCGCCGATTTCGCGGCACTGGAAGACCTGAGCAGCCGCTTCCCCATCAGCCGTATCCTGTCCAGCTACAAGGACGACCCGACCTTCCAGGAACTGGTTTATGGCCTGGCCCTGAAAGTGCTGAACCAGACCCACCAGGCCATCAGCAATCCGAGCGGCAGCAAAGGCAAGGCTTCGCGGCCCAAGAAAGAGGCCGAAGTGTTTGTCATCAGCAAGGACGGCATCAGCGTCACCCTGCCCTTGCGCACCCCACGCTCCAAGCCGAACGTCGACCGCGAGGCCTTTGAATTCCTGGGCTTCAGTTTCGTCGGCGAAGGCGACCAGGCCGAGCTGGAAAATGACATCTTCCTGGACAACGACGGCACCGAACAACCGGTCACCCGCAAAAGCATCGTCACCGCCCTGCAACAGCAGAAAGCGTTCGACGGCTACAGCATCGCCCAGCAATAAGCCTTCTTGTTCGGCGGTTGTCAGTCCGCCGCCAGAACCTGTGGGAGCGGGCTTGCTCGCGAAAGCGGTGGGTCAGCTTGCATCGATGTTGAATGGGCCGGCGTCATCGCGAGCAGGCTCGCTCCCACAATGGATCAGCGGCGTTCGCAGATTATGTGCTCGCCATAGCACCTGTGGGAGCGAGCCTGCTCGCGAATGCGCCCTGTCAGTCAACATCACCTCAGCTGACCCACCGCTTTCGCGAGCAAGCCCGCTCCCACTGGACATCATCAGCCCAGGCAACACCCATGAAAAAGCCCCGCGCTTCTCTCGAAGGCGGGGCTTTTTCATGGGCGTCCGTTGTTCAAACAGCGCCAAGCCGTTCAACCATGTCTGGAAACTTCTCGACCAGTTTGATCAACAAAGCCGCCTGGGCGTTAGGCTTGGATTTTTCCTGCTCCCAATTTCTAAGGGTACCTGGACTGGTCCTGATGCTCTTGGCGAAAACGGCTTGGGACATGTGGAGCTTGTCGCGCAAAGCCACGATTTCCTGGGCCGACACCTCGGGAACCGGTTTGTCTTCGATCGATATGTGGCGAAGGGTAATCTTGCCCTCGCGGTGAGCGGCCATCTCCTCCACGCCTTGCATCATCTCGGCAAACAGATCGCGCTTTTTCATAAGGTACCTCGTACTTTCAACTCAGCTTCTATGGCGCGCTTGAGCGTCTTCTCTTGCTCGGAGGTCAGGTTTACCAACTCGTCCTTGTCATAAATCGCGAACATCCAAAACTGACGATCATTCATGAGCCAATAATAAATAACTCGCAACCCACCGCGCTTCCCTTTGCCACGACGGCCATCAAACCAGCGCAGCTTACGAAAGCCGCCGGTACGTGGCATGACGTCACCGACCTCTGGATGCTCCAGCATATAGGACTGAAGCAGGCGATACTCATCATCAGTCAGGTAATGGCCAACCGTGGCGGTGAATGTAGTCGTTTCAAAAAATAGGGTACGCATGGTGGAAACTATAGGCAAATTGCGCATAGTTCAACAAACCATAATCTATTGCGACGAATGACAGTCGATCCAGGCCCATTTAGAAAAAAAGCCCCGCGCTTCTCTCGAAGGCGGGGCTTTTTGTGTGGCGTCTGAAGCTTAAGGCGCGTAAGTCAGCAACAACTCACTCGGCACTTTGAAGTCCAGGGACATCATGACGCTCAGGGCGGTGATGGTGAAGATCGAGAACACGAACAGCTTGCGTGCCCAGACCGTGTCATCCACCGCCTTGTAGCCGGTCCAGGCCATGTACAACCAGTACATGCCCATGGCGGCGGCGACGGCGAGGTAGCTCATGCCGGCGTAGCCGCTGAAGGTCAGCATCAAGGTCGCCACGAGGAAGGCCAGGATGTAGAGCAGGATGTGCTTCTTGGCCACCTGGATGCCGCGCTTGACCGGCAGCACCGGAATCGAGGCGGCCAGGTAATCGTTGAAGCGGAAGATCGCAATGGCATAGGAATGCGGCATCTGCCACAGGCTGAACATCACCAGTAGCGTCAGCGCCGCCATGTCGAAGCTGTTGCTCACCGCCACGTAACCGATCACTGGCGGCATCGCCCCCGACAGACTGCCCACCAGCGTGCCGTGGACCGACTTGCGCTTGAGGTACAGGCTGTAGAAACCGACATAGATGACAAACCCGATCACCGCGAACAGCGCCGCCAACGGGTTGGCCACCCAGTACAGCAGCGCCACACCGGCGACACCCAGCACCGTGGCGAACGCCAGGGCCAGTTGCACCGGGATCAGGCCCTGGACCAGGGCGCGGTTCTTGGTGCGCTCCATCTTGATGTCGATGTCGCGGTCGATGCAGTTGTTGAATACACAACCGGACGCCACCACCAGGGAAGTGCCGATCATCGCCGCCAGAAAGATGGCCAGATCGACATGCCCTTTCGAGGCCAGGAAAAACCCGCCTGCCACAGAAAGCACGTTACCGAAAATGATCCCCGGCTTGGTGATTTGGATAAAGTGCTTTAAGGACATCCGGACTTTCCTCAGTGCGCCATCATGTTGGTGTGGATGCTGAACATGATCCACAACGACAGGCCGACCAGCAGGACAATGACGATCGCGGCAAAGACAAACGCGACCACGTTGTTACGCTGTGCAGCGGAGCGGTCCAGGTGCAGGAAGTACACCAGGTGCACCAGTACCTGGACCACGGCGAAGATCAGGATGATCCACAGGGTCAGACTTTTCGGCAGCGTCGGGTACATCACCAGGCCAAACGGAATAACCGTCAGGATCACCGACAGAATGAAACCGATGGCGTAGGACTTGACGCTGCCGTGGCCGGCGTCGTGGCCATCGTGGGAATGTGCGTTAGCCATTTACAGGGTCCCCATCAGATAAACAACGGTGAATACGCAGATCCACACCACGTCCAGGAAGTGCCAGAACAGGCTCAGGCAGCTCAGGCGCGTCTTGTTGGTGGCGGTCAGGCCGTTTTTGTGGACCTGGTACATCATGATCGCCATCCAGATCAGGCCGCTGGTCACGTGCAGACCGTGGGTGCCGACCAGGGTGAAGAACCCGGACAGGAAGCCGCTGCGGCTAGGGCCGTAGCCTTCGGCGATCAGGATGTGGAACTCGTTGATCTCCATGGCGATAAAGCCGGCGCCCAGCAGGAAGGTCATCGCCAGCCAGCCCAGTACCTGGGTTTTCTTGCCCTTGAACAACGCCAGCATGGCGAAGCCGTAGGTGATCGAGCTGAACAACAGCAGTGCGGTTTCGCCCAGCACATACGGCAGCTCGAAGATGTCGTGGCCCGACGGGCCACCGGCGACGTTGTTAACCAGCACCGCGTACACCGCGAAGATCGACGCAAACAAAATGCAGTCGGTCATCAGGTAGAGCCAGAAACCGAATACGGTCATCTCGCCCGAGTCGTGGTGATGGTCATCGTGCCCATGGTCATGACCATGGGCGTGTCCAACATTGGTCACTAAGTTCGACATGGTTTAAGCCTGTTCCAACGAGGTTTCAACACGGGTGGCGGTGGCTGGGACTTTCCCTGCCGCGACCAGACGTTTGTGCTGCTCGGCTTCGATGCGCTCGATGACATCCACCGGCACCATGTAGCCCTGATCGTCACGGGCGGCATGAATGGTGAAATACACCACGGTGCCGACCAGACTGGCGATGGCCAGCCACCAGATGTGCCAGATCATCGCGAAACCGAACACGGTCAACAGCGCACCCATGACCACACCGGTCGCGGTGTTGTTGGGCATGTGGATCGGCGCGTACTTGGCCGGAGTCTGGTACGCGGTACCGTTTTCCTTGGCTTCGGTGAACGGGTCGATGACGTCGGCTTTTGGCAGCACGGCAAAGTTGTAGAACGGTGGAGGCGACGAGGTCGACCATTCCAGGGTATGGGCATTCCACGGGTCACCGTGCTCGCACATGTTCTCTGGCTTCTTGCGGTCACGCACGCTGACGTACAACTGGATCAGCTGGCAGGCGATACCCACGGCGATCATCACCGCGCCGAACATGGCGACGTACAGGTACGGCACCCACTCAGGGTTGGTGGTGGCGTTCAGACGACGGGTCATGCCCATGAAGCCCAGTGCATAGAGCGGCATGAACGCGACGAAGAAGCCCGAGATCCAGAACCAGAATGCAGCCTTGCCCCAGCCCTCGTGCAGCTTGAAGCCGAACGCTTTCGGGAAGTAGAAGGCGAAGCCGGCGATGTAGCCGAATACAGCGCCGCCGATGATCACGTTATGGAAATGCGCGATCACGAACAGGCTGTTGTGCAGCACGAAGTCCGCACCCGGGATGGCCAGCAGTACGCCGGTCATGCCGCCGATGGCGAAGGTCACCATGAAGCCCAGGGTCCACAGCACGTGGCTGGTGAAACGCAGACGGCCCTGGTAGATGGTGAACAGCCAGTTGAACAGCTTCACACCCGTCGGGATCGAAATCAGCATCGTCGCCAGACCGAAGAAGGCGTTGACGCTGGCACCCGAACCCATGGTGAAGAAGTGGTGCAGCCAGACCATGAAACCCAGCACCGAGATCGCGCCGCTGGCGTAGATCATCGAGTGGTGGCCGAACAGCTTCTTGCCGGAGAACGTCGAGATGACTTCGGAGAAAATCCCGAACGCCGGCAGAATCAGGATGTACACCTCGGGGTGACCCCAGGCCCAGAACAGGTTGACGTACATCATCGGATTTCCACCCAGTTCATTGGTGAAAATGTGGAAATCCATGTAGCGGTCAAGCGTCAGCAAAGCGAGGGTAGCGGTCAGGATCGGGAACGAAGCGACGATCAGGACGTTGGCCCAGGTGCAGGTCCAGGTGAAGATCGGCATGTCCATCAGCTTCATGCCCGGGGTACGCATCTTCAGCACGGTGGCCAGGAAGTTGACCCCCGTTAGCGTTGTCCCAAGTCCCGATAGCTGTAGCGCCCAGATGTAGTAATCCATCCCCACGCCCGGACTGTATTGCAGTCCCGACAACGGTGGATAGGCAACCCAACCGGTCTTGGCAAACTCGCCAACGCCCAGGGACAGGTTGATCAGTACCACACCGGAAACCAGCAGCCAGAAGCTCAAGGAGTTCAGGAACGGATAGGCCACGTCACGCGCGCCGATCTGCAGCGGCACTGCAAGGTTCATCAGGCCGGTGAAGAATGGCATCGCCATGAAGATGATCATGATCACGCCGTGGGCGGTGAAGATCTGGTCATAGTGTTCAGGCGGAAGGTAGCCAGGCGAACCCTCGGTGGCCATGGCCAACTGGGTACGCATCATGATGGCGTCGGCAAAACCGCGCAGCAGCATGATCATGGCGACGATGATGTACATCACGCCGATTTTCTTGTGGTCGACCGACGTCAGCCACTCGGTCCACAGGTAGGTCCACTTCTTGAAGTAGGTAATCCCCGCGAACAACGCCAGACCACCGAGCGCGATGATGGCGAGGGTCACCATGACAATCGGCTCGTGGAACGGGATCGCTTCCCAACTTAATTTACCAAACATCGTTTACTCCTCTGCCCCGGCAGCTGAATGCGAACTCATGTCCATCCCTTCCATGTTGTGGGCCACTTCCTTTTCGTTCTTCTCGTGGTGCATCGGCTTGCCCGGGTTCATCCCTTCATACTTGTCGATGATGGTCTGGAACAGGTTCGGCGTGACCGAAGAGTAGAGCTCGACTGGGTTGTTCTGGCTCGGTTTGGAAAGGGCTTCGTATTCAGCTTTTTCAAGCTGTTTAGGTGCCTTCTTCACATCGTTGACCCAGGCGTCGAATTCTTCCTGGGTCGTGGCGATTGCTTTGAACTTCATGCCGGTGAAACCTGCGCCGCTGTAGTTGGCGGAGATACCGTCGAGTTCGGCGTTCTGGTTGGCGATCAGGTGCAACTTGGTCTGCATGCCCGCCATCGCGTAGATCTGGCCGCCCAGGCCCGGGATGAAGAACGAGTTCATCACGGTGTCGGAGGTGACTTTGAAATTGATCGGCGTGTGGGCCGGGAACACGATCTTGTTGACCGTGGCGATGCCTTGTTCCGGATAGATGAACAGCCACTTCCAGTCCATGGAGACCACTTCAATGGTGATCGGCTTGACGTCGGAGTCCAGCGGACGATACGGGTCAAGGGCATGGGTGGACTTGTAGGTGATGTAACCCAGAGCAATGATGATCAGTACCGGAATAGTCCACACCGCCACTTCGATTTTGGTCGAGTGCGACCACTTGGGCGTGTACGTGGCACTGGTGTTGGACGCGCGGTATTTCCAGGCGAACAGGAAGGTCATGACGATAACCGGCACGACGACCAGCAACATCAACAGCGTAGCGGTGATGATCAGATTACGTTCATCCAGGCCGACCTGACCCTTGGGATCGAGCAAGGTCATGTTGCAGCCTCCCAGCAACAACGTGCCGAGCAAAGGCAACAAGCCTAGTAATCGGGGGTACCTGTTTTTACTCATCTCACGACCTCTAAAGCAGCTTGCGCAATGCAGTTGGGTTTTGATCGCCAACACTTCACCCTGCCAAGGGTTGGCATTTTTCTTGGATTGAATAAGGGCTGACCGTCGCAGCGTCAGACGCTGTTCGACACATCCCGGGCCAGCAGTGAGTTCTTATTCGAATTCGTAGGTCAAAGGCCTTGTTACAGCCCAATTCCATTTGGTGCGGGTAGTTGGAAGGCACCGACACCTGGGGTCGCATGGGGCCTTGAGCCCTTCGACCACCTCACGGGCTCAAGCTTGAGCCGGGTCGGAAATTCGGTGCGGGCGATTGTAGTGAGCTGAGGCGCCGGAGACCATGTCTTATCCTGAAATAATTTTCATCAAATCGAGCAACAATCTTTCGCAGAATTCGAAACAAGCCGGCATCTTATCGAAATTCATTCTCAACAAGAACCCCAGAAAACGTAGGTCTACTACGCCCGATTTAGACAGCTTGCGCTGATTAAAGAGAGTTTTTACGCCCGTAGAGCCCCCGTCATTCGGGGGCTGAGCGGCAAGACGCCCGATTGTTAGAAATGCCTGCTACGGGGGGAGGCAGTTAGCCGGATGGAGCCTGCAACGGCTGATTTTTCATTGCAGAACGAGGTGCTTATTCGCGCAGCAAGTGGCCGGATGACAGCAAATGTGTGACAACGTGTCGCACGCTGTCGCGGCTCATTATTGTCTCGGATCAAGGCTGGCACGCAGCAAGACTGAAACGCAAAACGCCCCGGCTTCCTACAGAAAACCGGGGCGTCTGATTGAGGCGCTTTAGGGCAGTTGTTTGCGATTGCGCGACACCAGCAACGGCACCAGGATCGCCGTGAGGACGAACGCCACCAGTGCCCATTGTGCCAGGGACAAACCCAGGATCGGCGGATACGGGGTGGAGCAAAAGCCGTCGACCTGGAAGCCCAACGGGAAGATCTTCGCCAGCGGGAGGTCATCGACAATCGGTTGCAGCACGTCGACGCCACAGCTGACCGCCGGGAAGAACTGGGTGTACACGTGATGCCCCGCTACCGCCGCACCGGCCAGGGCACTGAGCACCACCAGGCCTTCGAAAACCGTCAGGCTGCGACGGGTACGCATGGCCGCGCCAATGAAGGCGAAAATAGCGATCAGCAACAATGCATACCGCTGCAGGATGCATAGCGGGCACGGCGCCTCGCCGAGCGCCACCTGCATGTACAGCGCACCGCCGATCAGCGCCAGACAGATCAGCCCCAACAGCACCAGATAGCGCCGTTCACGGCCTAAGCGCAGCATTTGCTCATTCATTGCGTTTCCCTTTGTATGCATTGGATCGACGCGCAGCCTGGAGAAACCCGGCGCACTGTCGGATGGCCAAAGTCTACACGCTGACCATGACAGAGAACGAGCGGCTGCCGCCCACATTGAGGGGAATAAACAGGAGGGAGGTTAAGTACGGATTAATTTTGCTTGGAGAAGTCAGGCGGGATGGGGTGAACATGGCGCCGCTATCGCGAGCAGGCTCGCTCCCACAGTTGTCTTTGCGTTGATCACCCAATCGTGCCCGCCGCAAATCCATTGTGGGAGCGAGCCTGCTCGCGATGCAGACGAACCGGATCACCCCGGCTCGCCCCGCCGTTACTCCAGCGCCGCCGCCGGGCCGAAGAATTCGTAGCGGCTTTGCCCGTCCGGCACACCCAGTGCCTTGAGGTGGCGCTTGACGGCGGCCATGAAGCCCTTGGGCCCAAGGAAGTAGGCATCCAGGTCACGCTGCTGCGGCAACCATTGCGCCAGTTGTTCCTGGCTCAACAAGCCGACCTTGTCAGCCGCCGGGCTCAAGCCGTCATCTTCGTCGTAGCAATAGAAGCGCTTGAGTTGTGGATGCCGCTGGGCCAGGTCATCGATCCAGTCACGGAAGGCATGCACGCCGCCGTTACGTGCGCAGTGGATAAAATGCACCGGCCGCTCGGTTTGCAGCGCCGCCTGCAACATCGCCAGGGTCGGGGTGATGCCGACGCCGCCGCTGATCAACACCAGCGGTTTATCGCTCTGGGTCAGGAAGAAGTCCCCTGACGGTGGAAACAACTGGAGGCTGCTGCCAATCGGGAAATGATGGTGCAGATAGTTGGACACGCGCCCGCCCGGCTCGCGCTTGACGCTGATGCGATACTGACCGTTGTCCGCCAGGGCCGACAGAGAATAATTGCGGCGCATCTCCTCGCCATCCAACACCAGCTTCATGCCGATGTACTGGCCTGGTTCCGCCACCAGGATCGCGCCTTTGTCCGCCGGTTCGAAGTAGAACGAAGTGATTTCCGAGCTCTCCTGCACCCTGGCTGCCAGGATGAACTCACGCTCGCCCCGCCAGCCGCCCGGCGCTGCGGCTTTCTGCTCGTACATGCCGGTTTCGGCACCGATCAGGATATCGGCCAACTGGTTATAGGCAGCGCCCCACGCGGCAATCACTTGCGGCGTGGCGATCTCTTCACCCAGCACCTCGGCGATCGCCCGCAACAGGCAGGCCCCCACAATGGGGTAATGTTCCGGCAGGATTTGCAGGGCGACGTGCTTGTTGACGATTTTGGCCACCAGGTCGCCCAACTGATCGAGCTGGTCAATGTGCCGGGCGTACATCAATACGCCGTTGGCCAGGGCACGGGGCTGATCACCGCTGGCCTGGTGAGCCTGGTTGAACAACGGGCGCACTTGCGGGTATTCGGACAGCATCATGCGATAAAAGTGAGTAATGAGCGCTTCACCACCGCTTTCAAGCAAGGGCACGGTGGAGCGGATGATGGCGCGTTCTTCTCGGCTGAGCATAAGGTGACTCCTGGCGTATTACGAAAAACTGATACCTATGCCTATCAGGTTTCATGCCATAAAATTTATTGAACATTTTCAATTGCTTACGAATTAAGTAGTCATAAAGACATATGGCATCTTATAGTCATTAGGACCATATGGAGTCATTATGACCGCAACCTCCCTGCTGACCTCACTGCTTCCGCTGGTGGCCGACCTCTCCCGCGAGTTGCCGGAAGGCGAGCGCTACCGACGCCTGCTTGGCGCGCTGCGAGCCCTGTTGCCCTGCGACGCCGCCGCGCTGTTGCGCCTGGACGGAGACTGTCTGGTGCCGCTGGCGGTGGATGGCTTGAGTACCGATACCCTGGGCAGACGCTTCCGGATTAGCGAACACCCCCGCTTCCAGGCACTGCTGGCCAGCCCGCAGCCCACTCGCTTTGCCGCCGACAGTGACCTGCCCGACCCGTACGACGGATTGGTCGAAGGTCTGGAGGAGCACTTGGAGGTCCACGACTGCATGGGCTGCCCACTGTTCGTCGACGAGCAACCGTGGGGCCTGCTGACCCTCGACGCGCTGAACCCCGAACGCTTCGAGCCCATCGACCTGAGCGCCTTGCAGGCCTTTGCCAGCCTGGCCGCCGCCACCGTCAGCGCAGCCGAACGCATTGATCGGCTGGCCTTGAAAGCCGAAGACGAACATCGCCGCGCCGAGGTCTACCGCCAGGCCAGCGGCCAGCTACCTCGCGACATGGTCGGCCAGAGCAAGGCCCACAAGCGATTAGTGGAAGAAATCAACCTGGTGGGGGGCAGCGACCTGACGGTGCTGATCACTGGTGAAACCGGGGTTGGCAAGGAGCTGGTCGCCCAAGCCATACACGCGGCCTCCAAGCGCGCCGAGCAGCCGCTTATCAGCCTAAATTGCGCCGCACTGCCGGATACCCTGGTGGAAAGCGAACTCTTCGGCCACGTACGCGGCGCCTTCACAGGGGCCACGAACGACCGGCGCGGCAAATTCGAACTGGCCGATGGCGGCACGTTGTTCCTCGATGAAGTGGGCGAGTTGTCCTTGACCGTGCAGGCCAAGCTACTGCGAGTGTTGCAGAGCGGCCAGTTGCAACGGCTGGGCTCGGACAAGGAACATCGGGTCGATGTACGCCTGATTGCGGCCACCAATCGCGATCTGGCCGAAGAAGTGCGCAACGGGCGATATCGGGCCGACTTCTATCATCGCCTGAGCGTGTACCCGTTGCTGGTGCCGGCACTACGGGATCGTGGGCGCGATGTGCTGCTGCTCAGCGGGTTTTTCCTGGAGCAGAACCGTTCGCGCATGGGCCTGGGCAGCCTGCGCCTGACCAGTGACGCCCAGGCCGCATTGCTGGCGTATGACTGGCCGGGGAACGTACGTGAACTGGAGCACCTGATCGGCCGAAGCGCCTTAAAAGCCTTGGGCCGGTGTCCGGTGCGGCCAAAGATCCTCAGCCTCAGCGCTCAGGACCTGGACTTGCCCCGCAGCCCGGAAGAACACCCGCCACCTTCATCCGCCAGCCCCGCACCTGCCCTGGAGGGGGTCACGGGGGACTTGCGTGAAGCCATGGACGATTTTCAACGCAAGCTGATCATCGCCTGCCTGGAACGGCATCAGCACAACTGGGCCAGCGCCGCTCGGGAACTGGGTCTGGATCGGGCAAACCTGGGGCGGATGGCCAAGCGGTTGGGACTCAAATAAACCTTCTGTACCACCGACGCCCCATGCGGCGAGGGCATTTATCGCCTGACCATAGCGTATGCATTCTCAGGCCACTGAGCTGAAATCGATTGTCTGTGGGTTTCGCCCTAAAGCCAGCCCCCATCGGGTCGATAACCCAATATCAAAAGCTGTTTTGGCGTTCTTCACGCTCGCCCCACCTTTTTCCACAGAAGGTTTTTATGTCTTCCAACAAAGCCCGCGCAGACTCACTTTCGCTTCTGCTGTTTACCTTGCGCAGCGGCAAGCTGATGGCAATCAACCTGCTCAAAGTCAGCGAAATCATTCCCTGCCCGCCGTTGACCAAACTGCCGGAGTCGCACCCGCACGTCAAAGGCATCGCCACCCTGCGCGGGGCCTCGTTGTCGGTGATCGACCTGAGCCGCGCCATCGGCGAACGCCCTCTGGAAGATCCGGATGGCGGCTGCCTGATCGTCACCGATGTGAGTCGATCCAAACAGGGTCTGCATGTGCAGGCGGTGAGCAAGATCGTGCATTGCCTGACCACCGACATCAAACCCCCGCCTTTCGGCTCAGGCGGCGTACGCGCCTTCATCACTGGCGTGACGTCGGTGGATGGCACGCTGGTGCAGGTGCTGGACATCGAAAAAGTCATCCACGGTATCGCCCCGGCGCAGATTGAAACGGCGCCCACCGAGCTGAGCATGG
The DNA here is from genome assembly GCF_034555295.1 of Pseudomonas sp. N-137. Classification (NCBI taxonomy): domain Bacteria; kingdom Pseudomonadati; phylum Pseudomonadota; class Gammaproteobacteria; order Pseudomonadales; family Pseudomonadaceae; genus Pseudomonas; species Pseudomonas sp. N-137. The sequence goes on along the minus strand of NZ_JAXUDQ010000019.1, from coordinate 109,938 downwards.
AAGACGCCGAAGTCCTGGGCAACGCGCGGATCCTGGTGGTCGATGACAGTCAGGTGGCGTTGCAACAATCGGTACACACCTTGCGCAACCTCGGCCTGCAATGCCACACCGCTCGCAGCGCCAAGGAAGCCATCGAATGCCTGCTGGACCTGCAAGGCACTGCACAGCAGATCAACCTGATCGTTTCCGACATCGAAATGTCGGAGATGGACGGCTACGCCCTTACCCGGACCCTGCGGGAAACGCCGGACTTCGCCCACCTCTATGTGTTGCTGCACACCTCGCTGGACAGCGCCATGAACAGCGAGAAGGCTCGGCTATCCGGGGCCAATGGCGTGCTGACCAAGTTCTCCTCACCGGAGCTGACCAAGTGCCTGATCACGGCCGCCAAGGCGGTTGCCGAGCAAGGCCACTGAGTCATGCCTGATGATCATTCCCATGCGTATAGGGGAATGATCATCCCGGCACCTCAGGCATACTCCTGTCCTGGCTTCCCAGAACAAGGATCTTGCTGATGAAAATCCACGCACTCATGTTTTTGGGCTTCACGGCCCTCGCCGCCCAGGCCCACGCCTCCAGCCCAGAAGCCTGGGCCACCCATGACAAAACCGTGCTTGCCAGTTGCATCAAGGCCAGCGGCTTGAAGAACGCCGAGCCTGTGGGCACTGCCGCGCAGTTCGATGACCGGGTGGGTTATACCGCGCTGTTGCTGCAAGGCCAGTATCCGCAGAAACACATGAAAGGCGCGACGGGCACCGAGCTGTGCCTTTACCGCAAGAAATCCAAGACTGCCTACGTGACCGAGTGGGACTCCATCCGCCCCGCCGACAACAGCCGGTGATGGCGCACAACTTGCTTCGCATCGGTTAATCGCGGCGTTTTTCTGTCGCCGCCTTCCAGCTTTTGACCGGGCGCTCAATGAACACAACGTTTTCCTGCGTAGGCTGTGGCAAATGCTGCACCGATCACCATGTCCCCCTGACCCTCGACGAGGCCCGGATGTGGGCTGACGACGGCGGCCAGGTGATTGTCCTGGTGGAAGCCTTCCTGCCCAACGGCCTCGGCCTGCCGGCGGCGCAACGCGAACACGCTGAGCGCCGTTCGGCGCGGGTCCACAGCGGCACCACCGAGGCCTTGGTGGCAATCACCTTCGCCGCCTATAACGCCGGGCGCTGCCGCAATCTTGACGAAGAAAACCTGTGCCGCATCTACGAGCGCCGCCCCTTGGTGTGCCGTATCTATCCGATGGAAATCAACCCGCACATCCCGCTCAACATTGCCGTAAAGGAATGCCCGCCAGAGTCGTGGGAGACCGGACCGCAACTGATACTCGGCGGTGAACTGGTCGACAGGGAACTGGCGCAGTTGATCGAACGCTCACGTCAGGCCGATCGCGAGGAAATCCGGATCAAGGAGCGCATCTGCGCTTCGCTGGGCATCCTCACCACCGCGCTGAAGGGCGACGGGTTTACCGCGTACCTGCCGGACATGAGCGCATTCGCCGCAGTCATTGATCAGGTCCGTTTGCAGCCACTGGAGCAAGCGGCCAGTGAATGGCAGTTCCATTTGTCCGGTGATGACGTGGCCTGCCAGGTCCTGGCCAGTGGAGCACGGGTTGCCACTGAGGCACCGGTCAACTACGCGTTTATTTCGCTGCGGGCGGCGTAAACACCCCAGAGATGAAATAGAAATCCCTTGTGGGAGCGAGCCTGCTCGCGATAGCGGTGGATCAGTTTGCAGTGATGGTGGATGTGCCGCCGTCATCGCGAGCAGGCTCGCTCCCACATCCAACATAGATGCTCTCCCATAGGTACTGCCCATAAGTACTCCATTCCTGCCACTGACTCGCCTCAATCGACGCTCCCCTCTCGCCTAACCCACATCCAGAATGTTAGCGTGCTTGGTATTCCTTGCCTGATGAGCCTTCTGCGATGAAAAAAACCGTACTTGCCTTCAGCCGTGTCACACCCAAGATGGTCGAACGACTGCAACAGGATTTCGACGTGATCGTGCCCAATCCGTCGAACGGCGACATCAATGCACAGTTCAACGAAGCCTTGCCCCACGTGCATGGCCTGATCGGTGTCGGACGCAAGCTCGGCCGCGAACAACTGCAGAGCGCCGCGAATCTGCAAGTGGTGTCCAGCGTGTCGGTGGGTTACGACAACTATGACCTGGCCTACTTCAATGAGCGTGGAATCATGCTCACCAACACCCCTGACGTGCTCACCGAAAGCACCGCTGACCTGGCCTTCGCCCTGCTGATGAGCAGCGCCCGGCGCGTCGCTGAACTGGACGCCTGGACCAAGGCCGGCCAATGGCAGGCGACGGTCGGCCCTCAGCTGTTCGGCACTGACGTGCACGGCAAGACCCTGGGGATTGTCGGCATGGGCAACATCGGCGCCGCCATTGCCCGGCGTGGCCGGCTGGGGTTCAACATGCCGATTCTCTACAGCGGCAACAGCCGCAAGACCGAACTGGAAGATCAGTTGGGCGCACAATTTCGCGAGCTGGATCAGTTGCTCGCCGAAGCGGACTTTGTTTGCCTCGTGGTGCCATTGAGTGAGAAGACCCGCCACCTGATTGGCCAGCGCGAACTGGCCCTGATGAAACCGAGTGCCATTCTGGTCAATATTTCCCGCGGCCCAGTGGTGGATGAGCCGGCGCTGATCGAAGCCTTGCAGAAAAACCGCATCCGCGGCGCCGGGCTGGACGTTTACGAGAAAGAACCATTGGCCGAATCGCCGCTGTTCCAGCTGAAAAACGCCGTAACCCTGCCCCATATCGGCTCGGCCACCCACGAAACCCGGGAAGCCATGGCCAATCTTGCCGTGGAAAACTTGCGCAGCGCTTTGCTGGGCGAGCGACCGAAGAACCTGGTCAACCCACAAGTCTGGAAGTAAACCATCGGGCAGGCGCCGGGTCCGGGCCTGCCATACCCTGGCTCAGCGTGCGCCCAGGGCGGCTTGCGTCGCCACGGGCCGGGGTTTGCGAAACACCAGCACGTTCCCCAACATCACCAACACCAGCCCGAGCAGTGCCGGCGCCGTCCATTGGTAGCCCTCGACCAACGCCGAGACGTTCAACGCCACCACCGGAAACAGCACCGTGCAATACGCCGCCCGCTCCGGCCCCATGCGCCCCACCAGCGTCAGGTAGGCGGTGAAGCCGATCACTGAACCTGGGATCACCAGGTACAACAGCGAGCCGACATAGCGCGCGTTCCATTCCATATCGAACGGGATGCCTTTGAAGAGGCACCACACCGCCAGCATCGCCGCACCATAAGCCATACCCCAGGCGTTGGTGGTCAACGGTTTGAGACCGGCCTTCTGTTGCAAACTCGAGAGCATGTTGCCCGCCGAAAAGCACAAGGTTCCCAACAGCGCCAACGCCAACCCGAACAGCGTTTGCGGGCTCGCGCTATGACCCGCCAGCTCCGGCCAGAACAGCAGCGCCAGCCCCAGCAAGCCCAAGGCGCCGCCCAGCAAGACGTTGCGGGCGATCCTTTGACCGAAGAATACGCGGGCATTGAGGGCATTCCAGAGCGTGGCGGTAGAGAACACCACCGCGACCAACCCGCTGGGAATCCATTGGCTGGCAGTGAGGAAACACATGAAGTTGATGCAAAACAGGCACAGGCCCTGGGCCACGCAAATCAAATGACCGCGCCGGTTCATGGCTTGCAGACGTCGGCTGAGCAAGAGCATCACAAACAGAATCAGCGCCGCCAGGCCGAAGCGATAGACAATCGACACGGGGATGGCGACCACGCCCAACTGCAATTTCAGCGCAATCCAGGTAGTGCCCCAGATGAGCACGGTAAGTAGATACAACGAGAGGTTCATGACGGCAACTCCTGACAATGACCGCCAGTGTTGCGCCGCCCGCCACCGGGCGCTTGCGTAAACTTGCGGTTTTGTCGCTTTGCAGGCTGGCATGAGCCGACCGACGGAGTAGGATGCAAGGCGTTGGAGAGACCCGATCATGCCCACACTGCAAACCCTGCAAGTCTTTCAAGCCCTCAACAGTTCGCCCAATGCTCGCCTTGAGCACAGTGCCGAGCTTGGAGATGGCATGGCGGCCGCTTTGTGGAGCAACCATCACGACGCCCAAGACTACGAGGCGCCGACTCACCACACGCTGTCGTGCTACATCGCCGGTGGTACCGGCACGTTTCGCCGCGAACGCCCCGACACCACCGGGGCACCTGGCAAACTCTGCGTCCTGCCGGCCGGGCATGAATCGGCCTGGGTCATCAATGGCGACATTCGCCTCGCGCACCTGTACTTCAGCCCTGAGCAATTCGCCCTCGGTTGCGTCACGCTGCTGGATCGCGAGCCGCGGCAAGTGCAACTGCGCGAAGCCACCTTTCTCGACGACCCGCAACAGGCACAGCGCTTTCGCCAGTTGATCGCCCTGAACTGGGATGAGCCCGGTGAACGCCTTCTGACCACCAGCCTGGCCCATGACTTGCTCAACCATCTGCTATTGAGCCAGGTCGGCCAGCGCCAGGGGCTTCGCCTCAAGGGCGGGCTGGCCGCTCACCAGCGGCGAATGCTGGTGGACTACATCGACAGCCATCTGGCCGACGCCATCAGCCTCGGCCAACTGGCGGCGCTGTGTGCGCTGTCCGAATACCACTTTGCCCGGATGTTCCGCGAAAGCTTCGGCCTGCCGCCCCATCAATACGTACTGGCACGACGTCTGGCCCACGCGCGGCACTGGCTGCGCAGCACGTCAAAACCGCTGGGTGAGGTCGCGTTGGCCTGCGGGTTCGCCAGCGCCAGCCATTTTACGAATCGTTTCCGGCAGGCCCTCGGCGCGACACCCGGCGAGTATCGACAGGCGTTTTTGCGCTAGGCATCAACGTGCCCCGGTCAAATGAAACAAGCAGGTACTGATCCCGATTGCCGTAGCCACCGCCGCGCCCCTACAATGCGAACAATTCTTGTTCTCTAGCACAGCTCATCGCTGTCGGGATGCTCCTCGTTGCCGCCTGCACACACCGTCGAAGTGCTCTACAACGCCCATCACAGTTGGCTTAACGGCTGGTTGCGAAGAAAACTCGGCTGCCCCGACAGTGCCGCCGACCTGGCCCAGGACACGTTCATGCGCGTACTGACTGCGCGCGACCCGCAGCCTGTCCTGGAACCCCGGGCGTTTCTTACGACCATTGCCAAGCGCGTACTGTTCAACCACTACCGACGCCAGGACCTTGAGCGCGCCTACCTCGATACCCTCGCCCAACTGCCGGAGCAGGTGGTGCCGTCGGAGGAAGAACGGGCAATCATCCTGCAAAGCCTGATGGAACTGGACCAACTGCTCGATGGTTTGCCGCGAGCGGTCAAGCAGGCGTTTCTGCTGGCCCAGGTCGATGGCCTGACCTACAACGAAATAGCCCGTGAACTGGGAATTTCATTGGCGACGGTCAAGCGTCATTTGAACAAGGCAGCGATGCGCTGCTACTTCGCCTTATGACCCCAGCGATGAACAGCGCACCAGATGTCAGTGCGAAAGTGGCCGAACAGGCCGTGCACTGGCTTTTGGAAATGCAGCAAGGCCCACTCGATACTCGCCGGCAGAAAGCCTGGGAGCAATGGCTCAATGCTCACAACGAACATCGCCGCGCCTGGGAGCATATCCAGCGGGTCAATCAGCGGCTGCGCAGCGTGCCCTCTCCGTTGGCCCATGCGGCCCTCAATGCACCGAAGTCCGCTGCGCGGCGTCGAGCGCTCAAAATGTTGTTGGTGCTTGGGGCCGGTTCAGCGTTGACCTGGAGCCTGCGTGAACGCCAACTGCTACCCCCATTGATGGCCGATTTTCGCAGCCCGGTAGGCGAACGGCGCCGTCTGACGCTGGATGACGGCAGTCAGTTGCAGCTCAACAGCGGCAGTGCGGTAGACGTTCGCTTCGACGCTCAACGCCGCTTGATCCACCTGCTGGAGGGGGAACTGTTATTGACCGCTGCCCGCGACCCACGGCCCCTGCAAGTGCTGACCGCCCATGGCCTGCTGGAAAGCCGCAACGCCCGGTTCAACGTACGCGAGTATCCGGACCACACCCAGGTGGCGGTGTTTGAAGGCCAGGTGGACATTCGTAGCCGACACGGCCCGGCGTTGTTGCTGGCGACGTCACGGCAACTGAGCCTTGGCATCAACGGCGCCGGGCCCGCCACGGCTCTGGATGCCAACAGCGGCGCCTGGACAGAGGGCATGCTGGTAGCGGCGCACATGCGCCTGGCAGACTTTCTCGACGAGCTAGGCCGCTACCGACGTGGCCAATTGCACTGCGACGAGGCGGTCGCCAACCTTCTGATCTCTGGAACCTATCCGCTGGACGACAGCGAGCGAATCCTCGATCTGCTGGAAGTCAGCCTGCCGGTAAAAGTGCGTCGTTTCACCCGCTATTGGATCTCGGTCGAAGCTCGAGCCTGAACCACGGCCACCCCAGCTGAAAAAAAGTGATGCACCAGTGAGCCGTTTTCCACACCTGGGGTGACAGAGAAGGAAAGCACTTCGATACAACCTTCTCGGGATTCTCATCCATGCCGCAACAACCCACCCGTCTCACCCCGCTCGCCCGTACCGTGCGTCAATTGCTCCTGGGGGCCAGCTTGAGTTTCGTCGTACTGCCTTGCGTACAGGCTGCAGATGCCAAGCCCTATCACATCGCGCCGTCGTCACTGGAAAATGCCCTCAATCAATTCGGACGCGAGGCTGGGGTGTTGATTTCCTTCAGCTCACAGACGACCGCAGGCCTGCAAAGTCGGGGCCTGGAAGGCAGCTACAGCCCAGAGCAAGGGCTGAGCGCGCTGCTCGAAGGCACAGGCCTGCAAGCCCGCCCTGAGGCAGACAACGCCTTCAGCCTGCAACCGGCCGCCAGCACCGCGCTGGACATCGGCACCACCACCGTGGTCGGTGACTGGCTCGGCGATGCCGCGCCGACCAATGTCTTCGAACACGCCGGTGCCCGAGACGTCATCCGTCGTGAGGCGTTCGAACGCCAGGGCGCGACCCAGGCCCGGGATGTGCTCAATCGCATTCCTGGCGTCAACGCACCGGAAAACAACGGCACCGGCAGCCATGACATGGCGCTGAACTTTGGTATCCGCGGGCTCAATCCTCGCCTGGCCTCACGTTCCACGGTGCTGATGGACGGCATCCCGGTGCCTTTCGCACCCTACGGCCAACCGCAGCTATCGTTCGCGCCGGTCAGCATGGGCAACATGGACGCGGTGGATGTCGTGCGCGGAGGCGGCGCGGTGCGCTACGGTCCGCAAAACGTCGGTGGCGTGGTCAACTTCGTGACGCGGGCGATTCCCGAGGCGCCGACGGTAAAGGGCGGCTTCCAGACCGAGACCAGCCCGTCTTCCAGTCACGACGGCTTCAAGACATCCGCCAACCTGCTGGCCGGCGGCACCGCCGACAACGGCCTTGGCGGTGCCCTGTTGTACTCCGGCACTCGCGGCGGCGACTGGCGCGAACACAGCGACACACAAATCGACGACTTGATCCTCAAGGGCAACTACCAACTGGACGAGGCCAACAGTTTTAATGCCATGGCCCAATACTACGAAGGCGAGGCCGACATGCCCGGCGGCCTGAATGTGGCCGACTACGACGCCAACCCGTATCAGTCCACCCGTCAGAATGACCGCTTCTGGGGCCGTCGCACCCTGGTCAACTTCGGCTACCGCTACCAGCAGGATCGACGCGAATTTACCGCCAGCACGTTTTTCACCAAGACTTTGCGCAGCGGCTACCTGGACCAGGGCACCTTCCTGTCCCTGTCGCCTCGTGAATATTGGGTACGCGGCCTGGAAACCCGTTTTGCCCAAGGTTTCGACCTCGGGCCGACCAGCCACGAAGTCGGCGTCGGCTATCGCTACATCAACGAGGCCGGCCATGAACTGCGCTATCGCACGCCGATCGCCAGCAACGAATTGCCGACAACCTCCAGCCGAAACGACCGCGATACACGGGGTGGAACCGAAGCCAATGCAATTTTCATCGATGATCGGATCGATATTGGCAAATGGACGATCACGCCCGGTATTCGTTACGAAATGATCGAATCGCAGCAGACAAACAATCTGACCAACGTGAAATACAAGGGCGACTACAACACCGCCCTGCCAGCGCTGAATGTGCTGTACCACCTGACCGATGAATGGAATCTGTATGCCAATACCGAAGGTTCATTCGGCAGTGTGCAGTACAGCCAGATGCCCAACCGTGTGAGCAGCGGTGAAGTGAAACCGGAGAAAGCCCGCACCTGGGAACTTGGAACCCGCTATGACAATGGCAACCTGCGGGCGGAGATCGGTGCGTTCCTGATCAACTTCGACAACCAATACGAAAGCAACCAAACCAACGATTCGGTGATTGCCCGTGGCGAAACCCGCCACCAGGGCATCGAAACCAGCATCAACTACGCCCTCGACGGCCTGAGTCCGGCGCTGGCCGGTTTTGACGTATATGCCACGTATGCCTTCGTCGATGCCACCATTCGGGAAGACGGACCGAACAAAGGCAACCGCGTGCCATTTTCTTCCAAGCACAAAGGCACACTGGGCGTGGGTTACACGGACGGGCCGTGGAAATTGAACCTGGACAGCACCTATCAGAGCGCGCAGTTTGCCGACAACGCCAATACCCGCGCCGAAAGCGCCGACGGCAGTACCGGCAATATCCCTGGCTATATGCTGTTCAGCAGCCGCGCCGCCTATGATTTCGGCCCGCAACTGTCGGACCTGAACGTGGCGGTGGGTGTGAAGAACATCTTCAATACCCAGTATTTCACCCGCTCGTTCGACGATAACAACCGGGGCAAATACGTAGGGGAACCGCGCACGCTGTATGTGCAGACGTCCGTGGCGTTCTGATCAGGGGCTGCGATGGATCGCTGAAACAAGACGGGCCTGCGATTGCAGGCCCGTCTGTTCGGTGGGTAATTTTAAATGATCGGGCTCAGCCGTTGAGTGCAGCCCGTTCGTTCTCCAGGAATTCTTCTTCCAGCATCGCATCGGCCAAGGCCACCGACTCGGTCGGCTTCTCAGCGGTGGCGCGTTTGACGCGCAGTTTGCCGAACAGATGCTCCAGGGCATGTTCAAGCTTGGTGGCCGCCCCTTCGATGGCCAATTCCAGCGTATCGGCCTTGTGTGTCACCGAGACCGGTTGCAGACCCTTTGGCCGTGCTTCCAGCTGACAACGCAAGTCATGGGGACCGGGCTTGTCGCCGTTCTCGTCCCGCAAATGGACCTCGACCCGTGTCAGGTCTTCTTCATAACGTTCGAGCGTGCTTTCGATGGTAGTACGTACCCACTCCTCCAGTCGGATGCTGCTTTGAATATGGTTATCGCTGTTGACTTGGATTTGCATAGTTCATCCCTTATTTCGGCTAGCTCGCCAGGGGCCAATCGACGGTAGCGCGACGACCCCTTGAATACAGAGTCGGGCTGGCGGCAGAACAATTCAACCCCTTCGAAAAGATAAATATTCATACGCAAATAAAGCCGGACAACGGACAAAAGCGCTGTTAATGTCGGGAGTTGCCTCGCCTTGCTTACCCCACGAAAATTCTGCGCTCACCCTGCACCGTCAGCGACCATTCGCCCATTCCTGCACAGAAACGGGCAGCCTCCCAGGCCGCATGCCAAGGCCTTCAGCGCCTATGCGCCGTGATCATTGTCCGACAGTTTTTCCGGCATGCCCCTTGCTACCTCTCTGCTGGAGCGGTCGCAGGTTGGGATCTTCCGATCCAACCTCTGCCTGGCTCTGGATGAAGCACGATCATGGAATGGCCGGTGGTCCGGTATCGCGAACTAATCCCGATCACGGCCGGTCAACAACTGCACGTTCAATCAGGCGGTGACGCATCATGGACAACCCTTTTCAGCTCATTACCGACGCTTTTGCGCCGCAGTATCAAATCAATCTGAGCATCCAGGGCCTGGACGGCAGCATCATGCTGACCCTCTCCAAGGCCGGGCGCATCGTCGCCAAGCGCATGATCAGCGCCCAGCAACGCAATGACCCGGAACGCCTGCGGCGCCTGGTCCAGAGCATCCAGTTCGGCATCGCCATCGAGCAGGGCCACAGCGCTGTGGCGATCCTCGAAGCCATGACCGGCGGTGACAACGTCAAGCTGCCACCACCGCAGACGCAGGGCGCGACATCCGCCCCCGCCGGTTTCTAGATCTCGCCCTTCTCCACTTCGGCGTGCTCGCTGGAACCCGCGCCAACCTTACGGTGCGGGTGCTCGATTTTCACCGAAGGGAACTGCGAGGAAGCGTAACGCACCACCAGGATCGCGAACGCCAGCAGCAAGATGCCGCCACACAGGTAGATGATGCCCAGGTCAGGCGGACTGTGGTGGGAGACGTTGGAAATCAACAAGCGCGTCAGCGCCGTGATCGCCACGTAGATCAGGAACCGCACCGGCATGTGGTTGGTCTTGAAGTAGATCCCGACCATCGCTCCCAATTCCAGATAGATGAACAGCAGCAGGATGTCATCGATCTTGATGTGCCCCTGCTCGAGCATCTGCAAAAACTCCATCACCGCCGCCCAGGCGGTCACCGCTCCGATGGCAAACAGTGCCAGGTAATGGAACGTCTCGACGAACAGATTGCCCAGGGATTCGGCCAACTGATGTACGTTCTGGCGCAGGTTCTCGGCCCAGTTGATTTTCACGATGTAGTTTCCTTAGGTCGACTCGACCGGATGATGCGGGTTGGACGTGACGGTTGTTCTGCATGCAGAAAAAAGGCCAGCGGCTGAGGGTGAGATGGCGATGGGCCGCAACCCGACACTTTTGCGATGTTGATGCCGCCCTGTCGTGAGCAGGCTGGCTCACACACCAGCGCTCGCGACAAATGTGCAAATACGTCTACATTAAAAAGCCACTATCCAAAGGGAAGGGATTCGCTTATCCTTTTGGCTGTATATAAATACAGTAGTCACAAAGATAACCAATGTGAAGGCATGTGAGGTGGTGAATGGCCGTCGAAGTGGTATACCGCAGCAGCCGAGATCTGGAGCGCTTGTTCATGGATAAAGCCGAAGCTGACCGTCATGACAAAATGCTGGAACTCGCCGAATTGCTGGCCGAAGTATTGCAAAAAGCCGTTCCCTCGCTGAGCGAGAAACAGGTTGAGGAAGCCGGCATCTACATGGCGAAAAATCGCGATGTGTTCGCCAAGGCGTTCAAGAGTCAACCGGACGCCTTGTCCGAACTGCTCAATGCCCCTGCTGAATAAGCCTTGAAAAGATCGCAGCCTTCGGCGGCTCCATGGAATCCACCCAGGAGCCGCCGAAGGCTGCGATCTTTTTTATCGGTACAACAAACGCTCTGCCAATTCATCGGCCACCCTGGCCGGTGAGCGTTTTTCTGCCTGGGCGTGGGCAAAGACTTCCGTAAGCCGGGCGCCGATCTTCGACAAATGCGCGGTGATCGTCGACAGCTCTTCGCCGCGATGCTTCAAGGCGACATAGATCAGGCCTCCGGAGTTGATCACATAATCCGGCGCATAGAGGATCCCGCGCCGTTCCAATTGATCGGCCACCTGCAGGTTGCTCAACTGGTTATGGGCCGACCCGGCAACCGCCGAGCAGCGTAGTTGCGCCACGCTCTGGCTATTGAGCACCCCGCCCAGGCCACAGGGGGCGAGGATGTCGCACGGGGTACTGAGCAGTGCATCGTTGGCGATCGGATGCGCGCCCAGTTGCTCCATCGCCAGTTGAACCTTGCCAGGGTCAATGTCGCTGACCAACAGTTCGGCGCCTGCGGCGTGCAACTGTTCGGCCAGGGCGAAACCGACATTACCCAGGCCCTGGATCGCTACCCGCAGGCTTTCCAGGTTATCGCTGCCCAGGCGTGCCATGGCCGTGGCACGGATGCCGGCGAATACCCCCATCGCCGCGTGAGGCGCTGGGTCTCCCGAAGCCGTGGTGCTGGTCACATGACGGGTCTGTTGGGCGATGCAGTCCATGTCCGCCACCGAGGTGCCGCTGTCGATGGCGGTGATATAGCGGCCATCCAATTGCTCGATGCAGCGCCCAAATGCCTCAAACAACGCAGCCCGACTTTCGACATGGGCCGGACGCATGATCACGGCCACGCCGCCGCCCACCGGCAAGCCGGCCAGTGCGGCCTTGTAGCTCATGCCTTGGGCCAGGCGCACGGCGTCGACCACGGCACTTTCATCGTCGGGGTAGGACAGATAACGACATCCACCCAGAGCAGGCCCAGGACGGCTGCAATGAATGGCAATCACCGCCTTCAACCCGGTGGCCGGGTCTACGCTCAGGTGCAGCGATTCAAGGCGGGAGCTTTGCATGAGAGCAAACATCGACAGGCTCCCGAATCACTTTTGTTTGTTCCGCCAGTATAGGCGTGCGCTCAAAATTTGCTGGAGCGCGCCGGAATAAGTCGACCGGACGGCCAGTCTTTTGGGCATAACCTGATTCCTTCCCCGGACGAGACTGGACGAAAGCCCGCAGCAGAGCTAAAAACGAGGCATAGCCCGGAGACTGTGATGACACCGCGCCAAGCCTTTTTTGATTGCCTGCACCGCTCCCCACCGGCGCTGTTCGAAGCAGCGTTGTGGATTGCTGCCGAACATGATCGCGAAGTGGACGTACCGGCGTTGCTGAACGATTTCAAGGATCTGCAACAGCGTGTCAGCCATGACCTGCCGATGCTGCCCGTCAGCGAACTGGGCCAACCCTTGCTGCGCCGCCTCAATGACCTTGGATTCGCCCAGGACGATTTCACGCCCCTGCGCCCACGGGCCGCGTTGCTCGACAAGGTGCTGACGCGTAAACGTGGACAGCCCCTGGCCCTCGGCCTGATCGCCCTGGAGCTGGCTCGTGGCCTGGAGATTCCGATGGTCGGTGTCAATTTCCCCGGTCACTTCCTGTTGCGGGTCCCCGGTGCCGATCATCTGCTCGACCCGTGTGGCGGACGCCGGTTGTACCCCAACGACTGTCGGGAACTGCTGCAACGCCAATACGGCGCCAACATGCCCCTCAAAGCCGAGCACCTGGTCAGTGCCGAGCCCATGCAGATGCTCCAGCGCCTGTCGCGCAATCTTCGCCAATTGCATCTGACCAACGACGACTACATTGCTGCACTGATCGACGCCGAACGGGTGCTTGAACTGGGCAACGCCAGCGCCGCCGATTACCTGGCCCGCGCCAGCCTGTACCAACGGCTCGACTGTCCCAACGCCGAACGATTCGACTTGGAGCACGCGCTGATGCTCAGCGAAGACCCGATCCAGCGAATCCGGCTGACGGAACGGCTGGGGCATCTGCCGCCCAATTCAATTGTGCATTGAGCAGGTGTAGATCGCGGATGACGAGGTGGTAACCCAAGGGCTCGCCCCCTCTCCCTCTGTGGGAGCGAGCCTGCTCGCGATAGCGGTGTGTCAGACAACATGTTTGTAAGCTCAACCACCGCCATCGCGAACAGGTTCGCTCCCACAGGGGGGCTCAAGGTGTATCAGGCTGATTTGCCGGATGCGCCTGTTGAAACGCTGGATGCGCAGCCGCCAACGCCGCAACGCGACGGATCCGTGGATACACCTCCAGGGAGACATTGAACCGTTCTGCCGCGTACACCTGCGGGATCAGATACACGTCCGCGACCCCGGGTGCTGCACCGAAGCAGTAGCCGTCATCCCCAATCAACTGTTCCACCGCCGCCAGTCCCTGGCTGATCCAATGCCCGATCCACTGCGCCACCTGCGTTTCATCGTGGCCCCACTGCCGCAGCTGGTTGAGTACGCTGACGTTGTGCAGCGGATGAATATCGCAACCGATCAATGCCGCGACGCCTCGCTCATGAGCCCGAACCGTCAGGTCGGCGCTGAGCAACGGCACCTGTGGATAACGCTCCTCCAGGTACTCGATGATGGCGGGTGACTGCACCAGCAACGCGCCTTCGTCGGTACGCAGCGCCGGAACCCGGCCCTGAGGGTTGATCGCCAGATAGGCCGGCTGACGATGTTCGCCCCCAGGCGCAGCGATCAGGTTGACCGGCAGGGCCTGGTAATCCAGGCCCTTGAGCGCCAGGGCAATGCGCACCCGGTAGGACGAAGTGGAGCGGTAGTAGGTGTAGAGTTCCATGCCCTGTCCCTCACCGCGCCGGCAGGATCTTGCCCCGGCATTCGCCAAAGCCGATGGACGCAACACCTTCGCGGTGGCAACGGGCCCGCAGGATGATCTCGTCACCGTCCTCAAGGAATTTGCGCACTTCGCCAGAGGCCAGCTCGATTGGCTTTTTACCGCCCTCGGTAATCTCCAGCAGGCTGCCGAACTGACCGCTCTCAGGCCCCGACAAGGTGCCCGAACCGAACAGGTCACCGGCCTGCAACTGGCAACCATTGACGCTGTGGTGGGCGACCATCTGCGCTACGGTCCAGTACATGTACTGGGTGTTGCTCAACGTCAGGCGATGGGCCGGCAGGTTCTGCTCGCGCATGGCTTCGGTCAGCAGCAGGACTTCCAGTTCAATGTCGAAGGCCCCACCGGCCTGGTCACGCTTGTCCAGCAGATATGGCAACGGCTGCGGATCGCCTGCCGGACGCGCCGGTTGTGGGCGACGGAACGGTTCAAGGGCTTCGGCCGTCACCACCCATGGCGAGATACTGGTCAGGAAGCTTTTGGACAGAAAGGGCCCCAGCGGCTGGTATTCCCAGGCCTGGATATCCCGGGCCGACCAGTCGTTGAGCAGGCAGAAACCGCCAATGTGCTCGGCAGCATCACCGATGGCGATGGGTTCGCCCAAGGCGTTGCCCTGGCCGATCCAGATGCCCAGTTCCAGCTCATAGTCCAGTCGCGCGCACGGGCCGAAGGTCGGCTCGGTCTGGCCGGCGGGCAGCGTCTGACCCTTGGGGCGACGCACGTCGGTACCGGACGGGCGAATGGTCGAGGCGCGACCGTGATAACCGATGGGGACGTACTTGTAGTTGGGCAACAGCGGATTGTCGGGGCGGAACAACTTGCCGACGTTTTGCGCGTGTTCGATACCGACGTAGAAGTCGGTGTAGTCATTGATCCTGGCCGGCAAATGCATCTGGCAGTCGGCTGCGCGGACCAGCAGTTTCGCGCCCTGGGCTTCGATCTTGCCCCGCAGCGAGCTGTCTTCGCGCAGCAGCTCCAGCAAGCGTTCACGCAGGGCCACCCGAGCGCTGCGGCCGAGGTCGAAGAATGCATTCAACTGGCCGTCCTTCATGGCTTCGACGGCTTCGCGCGCCGCGCCGTCAAACAAGCCCGCCTGCAACGCGGCCTGCAAATCGAAAATCTGCTCACCAATCGCCACGCCGCTACGGGGAGCACCGTCATCGATACTGAAGATGCCCAGCGGCAGGTTCTGCAGCGGGAAGTCGGCATGGCCGTTGGCGGAGGCGACCCAGCTACGGGCAGGGGAAAGTTGAGTCATGGGTTATCTCCGGGTCGGGTCGAACGTGACCGGCAGCGAGGCCCAGCAGGCGTCGTAGTCAGTTTGCAATTGTGGGCAGTCCAGGGCGAAACGGCTCGGGCGCAGGACCTGGCTGGTTTCGAACATGAAGGCCATGGTGTTGTCGATTTTCGCAGGCGTCAGCTCGGCGTTGATCGCCTTGGTGCAGGTCTCGCCGTCCGGGCCATGGGCACTCATGCAACTGTGCAAGGAGGCGCCGCCGGGCAGGAAACCTTCGGCCTTGGCATCGTAGGCGCCCTGGATCAGGCCCATGAATTCATTCATCAGGTTGCGGTGGAACCACGGCGGACGGAAGGTGTTTTCCGCGACCATCCAGCGCGGCGGGAAGATCACGAAATCGAGATTGGCCAGGCCGTGGACGCTGGTGGGTGAGGTCAATACGGTGAAGATCGACGGGTCCGGGTGGTCGAAGCTGACCGTACCGATGGTGTTGAAACGGCGCAGGTCATATTTGTAAGGCACGTTGTTGCCATGCCAGGCCACCACATCGAAGGGCGAATGATCCAGCTCGCAACCCCACAACTCACCGAGGAATTTCTGCACCAGCGCAGTCGGTCGGGCGAGGTTTTCGTAATGAGCGACCGGCGCCAGGAAATCCCGCGGGTTGGCCAGGCCGTTGCTGCCGATCGGCCCAAGGTCCGGCAGGCGCAACGGCGCGCCATGGTTTTCGGCGATATAGCCGCGGGCTTGTGGATCAAGCAGCTCGACGCGAAATTTCAGGCCCCGGGGGATCACGGCAATTTCCAGCGGCGCCAGTTCCAGCACGCCCAGCTCGGTGGCGATCCGCAGCCGTCCCAGCTGCGGCACGATCAGCCATTCCCCGTCAGCGTTGAAGAACACCCGTTCCATGGAACGGTTGGCGCGGTAATGGTAGACGCTGATACCGGCCGGTTTGTCCGAGCCGGCATTGGCCGCCATGCGCACCAGTCCATCGATGAAATCGGTTGGCTCGGCAGGAATATCCAACGGGTTCCAGCGCAGGCGATTGGGCGTGACCTCACCCAGAGGACCGCCCGCTATCTGATGTTCAAGCTTGACGAAGGCCGGATGATTGGCCGACGGCCGGATGCGATACATCCAGGTCCGCCGCGCTTCGCTGCGAACCATGGTGAAGGCAGTGCCGGAGAATAATTCGGCATAGAGACCGTAAGGGGCTTTTTGCGGGGAGTTCTGGCCAACGGGCAAGGCGCCGGGCAGCGCCTCGCTGGCAAATTCATTGCCAAAGCCTGACTGATAGGCCAGGTCCGACACTGTGGAATCGAGGGTCATGGAGCCTCCTGAACACAGGACTGGGTACGACCTCGTCGTTCCACGAAGAAACGTCAGGCGCACAGGTTATTTTTATCGTAATTCAATTACGCATAACGTAATTTGCTCGACAGCGACCGTCAAGCTATAAAGACGCCCATTCGCCTCTGGACTCAGCGCCTCCATGGAAACCCCGCTCAGCAACGGTAAACAGAAAGTCCGCTCGGCCGAAGTCGGCACCGACATCCTCAAGGCCCTGGCCGAACTGTCGCCCTCCACGTCGCTGTCGCGTCTGGCCGAACACGTGCAAATGCCGGCGAGCAAGGTTCATCGATACCTGCAGGCCTTGATCGCCAGCGGTTTCGCTGAACAGAACACGTCCACCAACCACTACGGCCTCGGGCGCGAAGCCTTGCGCGTGGGCCTGGCGGCGTTGAACGGCATGGACGTGTTGCAAGTGGCCGCCCTGCCCTTGGCCGAACTGCGCGATGACTTGAACGAAACCTGTTTCCTGGCGGTGTGGGGTAATCACGGCGCCACGGTCGTTCGGATCGAACCCGCCATACGGGCAGTGACCGTGGTGACGCAACTGGGGTCGGTATTGCCGCTGCTCAGCTCGTCCACGGGGCTGGTGTTCAGCGCCTACCTGCCGACGCGCGAAACGATCGGCTTGCGCGAACAGGAAGTGAGCGCTTCCACCGCCCACGCCCTGGCCGACGACCAGGCCTATGCCACCCTGTGCCAGCAAATACGCAGTCGCGGCCTGCACCATGTGCATGGCTTGCTGATGCCCGGCGTGGATGCCCTGTCAGCCCCGGTATTCAATGCTGTCGGCCAAGTGACGGCGGTGATGACCATTGTCGGCCCGACGTCCCTGTTCCATGCCGACGAAAACGGCCCGGCGGCACAACGACTGTTGGCCGCGACCCGGGCCGTGAGCTGGCGGATGGGGTATGAGGCAGGCGCAGGATCGGATCAGCCAACGGGCCAATCCTGATCACACCATTGATGTAAGCGGTGATACGTAGCGGCGGCAGCTAATCGTCTTGCCCTTGGGAATTCTTTATCTCATCACGCCCATGACTTTGGCCTTGGCGACCGCCTGCGTGCGCCGCTGAACGCCTAACTTGCTGTGTATCCGCCGCGAATGGGTTTTTACCGTGTGCAAGGATATGAACAAACGTTCGGCAATCTGCTGATTTGAATAGCCCTGCGCAATGAGCTCCAGCACTTCCAACTCCCGATGACTCAACAACGTGTCTTCGACTGCCACCGCCGGCTGCTCGATGTGCTCAGCCGATTGCGCCCAGCCCAACAGATCGGGCTGACGTGCGCGTAACTCGCACAAGGCTTGCTGGGCGCGCCAACAGGCAACTCGCTTGAGGCCCTCTTGCACGAGCGATCGTGCCTGGAAACGATCAGCAGACAGCCAGACGACTTCAGCCAGCGCCAGATACAGTTCGGTCTCCAGGCCATGCATTTCACAGTGCTGTGCCCGGGCGATCATTGCCTTGAGTTGCGCTTGCGGGTCTTGCGCCCGATGCAGATAAACCTCGGTCAGTACCAACAGGTACTCAAGTCGCGGAATCAACTCCAGGGTCGCAGGTGGGGCATGCTTGGCCTGCGGCCCGTGAAAGTGACGCAAGACCCGGGTCAGGGCCTCGTGAGCCAGTTCCGGGCGTCCCTGTTGCAGCCAGAACTGGCAACTGGTTTGCAACAGCACGCCACGGTACACCGTGTCGGGGATGTGCCGCTGTTGCATGATCCGCTCGGCATCGCGCAGTTGCAGGAAAGCCTCGCCATAGTCGCCACCATTGGCCGCCAGGGTGGCCTTGCCGAGAAAACCATAAAGCACTTGTTTGTCCTGGCAATGCAGGCCCGTTTCCAGGCCCGCCTGGAACTGCTCGGCAGCCTGCTCGGCCAACCCCATGCGCAAAGCCAGACGGCCACGGCGCAAGGCAATACGTCCCAGCAAGGCAGAAAAGTCCTGGCCAGGCTTATCGAGCAACCCCTGAACTGCGCTCAACAGATGATCGGCCCGGTGAGGAGCGCCGCGTTGCTCCAGGACTTGGGCGTGATCCAGTTCCAGCAAGCCCTCGAAGACCAGTGAGCCTTGGGCGCGCGCCAGGCACAGGGCCTGGCGGTTGATCCATTGCGCAGTGGCCAGTTCCCCCTTGAGCAGTGCCTGCTGTGTCAGCCCCAACTGGCACAACAGGCGCAAGGCCCAGGCCTCTGGGTCGAGGCTCGCCTGGGCCTGGAGCAAGTGCTCGCGGGACTGCTCGCCATCCCCCGAAAGGTGCAGCAGCCAGCCCAGCAGAACCTGCCACCGGGCCAGCAGTTGCCGCTGCAGGCAGGCCGAAGGTTGCGGCATGAACCTGGCCAGTTGGTCGATGCACACCGATGCCTGATCGAAGCGTCCGGCGAATAGCAACGCAGCCGTGACCAACCCCACCGATTGCGGTGTACCGAGTGTCAGCGCTTCACCTTGTTGATCATGCAGCTTCAGCAACAGCGTCACGTTGCTGCGCTGCAGTACGTGTTCAAAATTCAGATGCTGCAGGAAACTGACGGCAGCCTCGAACTCTTGCGCTTGCATGGCCTGCTCGAATGCCATTTGCCAATCCTGCTCGGCGGCAAACCACTGGCAAGCCCGGCGATGCCAGGAGCGTCCCTGCGGCCAGGGCTCGTCACGCACCAGTCGAGCCAGCGCCGGGAAAATCTGCAACCAGTCCGAAGACTGCTCCCACGGTTCGATAAAACAGCCCAGGTCCAACAACAAGGGCAGGCATTCGGCGCCCACCGTGTCACCAAACAGATGCTCGCAGAGCCGGGCATTGAAGCGCGGCAGATGCGCCAGCACTCGCCAGGCCTGCGCCAGGTCCGGGGTCAGCGTACTGAACAGCTCATATTCAAGGTAGTCATGCAGGGTCCCGGGTCGCCCCGGCGACGCGTGGCTGCGCGCCCATTCACAACGTTCAAGCAGGGCGATGCGCACCCCGGCGCACCAACCGCCACTGCGCTGTATCACCTCGCGCGCGGTGCGAGCGCCCTGGGGACCGGGCAAATGTTTGAGCAACTGCTGGACATCGTCATGGGTGAAGACCAGCGCCTGGGCATCGAATTCATGCAGTTCGTCATCAAGTAGCAGGCGCGGCCAGTTACAGTGAGGACGGCGACGACCATTCAACCAAAGGTGAAGCGCCGGACTGCTGATGCTCAACAGACGATCGAGAAACTGATCCAGCTCGGGGTTGGGTACCCGACAGTAATCATCCAGGAACAGCCAGGTCGGTGCTTGCAAGCCCGCCAGGTGAGCCAGCAGCCCCCCTTCATCCAGCAACGGCAGCCCGAGGGTCTGCGCCAGACGCTCGCACATTTGCGCCGCGTCCAGCGTTGCGCCCCCAAGCGGCAACCAATGCAGCCGGCAAGCGGCGGGGGCTTGCAGGAAACACTCAGCGAACAACGCACTCTTGCCACTGCCCGCCGGTGCGCAAAGCAGTTTTACCCGCGCCTCGGAGGCCAGCAAGGGCTCGCTCAAGGACCTGCGCGGCACATGGGTCGAAGACAGGCGGGGCAGCAATCCAGGACGGTCCGGACACGGGGTCATGGCGGTCATGTGCGAAGTCCAGTTTATTATTGTTTCATCACCCTAGTCCTGTGGCGCTCACCTTTGGAGAAGTATTCAGCGCGCTGATTGGCGCCCATAAAAAAAGACCGGCAAATCGATTGCCGGTCCTCACGATTATCTAACGTCAGCCACAGTCAGCTTCAAACCGCCGGGTCTTAACGAACCCCCGTCGAGCGCAGCGCCGCTGGCGTGAAGTCCGCAGCCCTGGCTTCGAAACCGTACTCGTAGCTGCGCTTCTCTTCGTTCTTCATCCCCAGCGCGATGTAGCGGCCGGCGATGATGTCGTAGAGCGCCTCAAGGGTGTAGCCCGGATTCTGGTTGGCGTAGTAGAACTGGGCATGACCTTCGGCCACCCGCCACAGTTGACCGCGACCGTCGTAGTGATCCACCAGTGCCGCCTGCCAGCTGTCTTCATCGAAATACATGTGGCGCTTGGCGTAGATGTGACGTTCGTTTGGCTTGACCGTACCGACCACTTCCCAGACCCGATGCAGTTCATAGCGGGTCAGATCCTGATTGATGTGGCCGGCCTTGATCACGTCGTCATACTTGAGGCTGGGGGAATCCAGTTTGTAGCTGTTGTAGGGGATGTACATTTCCTTCTTCCCCACCAACTTCCAGTCGTAGCGGTCCGGCGCGCCGGAGAACAGGTCGAAGTTATCGGAGGTACGCAACCCGTCAGCGGCGGTGCCCGGGCCGTCGTAGGCCACTTGCGGGGCGCGACGCACACGGCGCTGGCCGGCGTTGTAGATCCAGGCCAGGCGCGGCTCCTTCACCTGGTCAAGCGTTTCATGCACCAGCAGCACGTTACCGGCCAGACGTGCCGGCGCGGTGACCGACTGTTTGAAGTAGGTCAGCACATTGCTGGCCTTTTCCGGATCGGCGTCTTTGATCAGAAACGGCACGGCGATCTCTTCTTCGAAGCGGATCGGTGTGAAGCTGCCGTTGGTTTGTGGGGTGGCCTGGGTGATGATGCGCCGCACGTTGCCGCCGTGATAGCGGGTGACGTGGTTCCACAGCACTTCCACGCCGTTCTTGGGGATCGGGAATGCGTAGTAACGGTTACCGGTGAAATTGGCCAGGCCGTTGCCGTCATTGATGGTGGTGACGTTGAGGGCGCTGCGCTTGGCCGACTCGTAGATCTCGGGCGGTAGCGAGACACTACGATGGGTCGGATAGACCGGAATCTTGTAGGTTTGCGGATAGCGCTTGAACATCGCTATCTGGCCTTCGGAAAGCTTGTCCTTGTACTTGTCCACGGTCTCGGCGGTGATGGTGAACAGCGGTTTTTCCCCGGCAAAGGGATCGGCCAGAAAGCCTTTGCTGTCCACCGCCCCGGCGTTTTTGGCGATGCCACCGGTCCAGGCCGGAATCGAGCCATCGGCATTGCCTGCCTTTTCCGCGCCCAGCGGCGTAAGGCTGGTGCCCAATTTGTTTGCTTCATCCGGCGAAACTGCCGCCATCACGTTCGCGGCCAGCAGGCTCAGGGCCAGGGCGCCGCATTGCAGAATCATCTTGCGCATTGGTTTTTCCTTGTCAGCCAGATCAGAAGTTCACGCCAAAGCTCAACGCGAGGAAGTCGCGGTCTTCGAGGACGTTGTAGTCGCCGCCGAAAAAGTCGGTGTAACTCAGGCTGGCGGTATAGGTGTTGCGGTAGTCGGCATCGACACCCAGGCTGATGGCCTTGGCGCCTTCGTTGAACAAGCCGTTGGGGCCGTAGCCGGCTACGTCATGGGACCAGGAGACGTTGGGCTTGAAGTTGATACCGGCAACGACGTTGGAGTAGTCAAGAATTGCCCGGGCGCGATAGCCCCACGAGGTCGAGGTGACGAAGCCGTCGGTGTCACCGCCAAACCCGTACTGGCCGTAGACCGAGTCACGGCCATAACGCAGCTTGTCCTTGGATTCCAGGCCACCGACGTGCACCACCGCCGCCTCGCCCACCACGGTCAGGCGATCAGCGCCCAGCACCTGGTCGAAGAAGTGTGTCAGGGTGCTCTGGATCTGGGTCAATTCCTTACGACGATAACCGGTGTTATCGGCCCCGGGCGAGGTCGCGATGGGCGAAGCTGCACCGCCTGCGATCGGGTTGAGCAAGGCCAGGGTCAGATCGTTGGTGTTGAGCTGCACAGGTGCGTTGGGGCGGTAGCTGATTTCCCCGGTCCACGCGGTGCCGGTAGGCAGCGTGGTGGCGAAGCTGGCACCGTACAGACGGATGTCCTCGGGGTATTCAAGGTAATACTGACCGCGCCCCAGCATCACGCTTTGCGCCAGCCCCGAACCGCTGCCAGGGGCAAGCCCTTCTGCAATCGCGACCATTCCCGGCAATGCCGACAATGTAGACAGGCCGGCGGTGGTGGTGCCCACGGTTGGCGTGCGGCTGTGGTAGTTCATGAAGTACAGGCCGTACTCGGTGTCGTCACCGAGCCAGCGCAACGCCGTGCCCCACTGGCCGGAATCACGGGCGTCACGGTCACCGCTGCGAGCAATGACAACGCCTTCGTCATTCACCTGGATGCCTTGGCCAAAGGCCTGAGTCAATGGTACGAATGGCGCAATCGCCGGGCTGCCCACGGTGTAACCGCTGGTGCAGCCATCGGCCACCACGTCGTTGCCAAAGAAAGTGCCGCAGTTATCGACGACCGTCTGATCCCATTCCAGTTGGTAGAAACCTTCGATGGTGAGCTTGTCGGTCAAGCCCTGGGAGGCGAACAGCATGTTCACCGGGATCAGGCCTTCCTTGATCTCGGCACCCGGCCGGCGGAACGCGGAGACGTCCACCGGGTTGATGCTGTTGATGGAGTTGCCGATGAAGGTACTTTCACCCCAACTGACCACCTGCTTGCCCGCACGCACCGTACCCGGCAAGTCGGCGATGGAGTAATTGTGATAGACAAACGCATCGAGAAGCTGCGCCCCTGACGACTTGGAGCCTTCCTTGCGGTTGCTGTCGCTGATGTCCTTGAACGGCCGGTTTTCGTCCTTGAGTTCGAAGTCATACCAATACTTGCCGCGCACGAACACGCCAGTATCACCGTACTTGAGTTCGAGATCGTGCAGGCCTTTGAATATCTTGGAAAAGGTATCGCCCTTCTTGAAGTTCAGCCGCCCATCGTCACCGGTGGACGACTGCCCCGTACCGCCGTTGACGCTGCCGACCAAGTCCCGGTCGGCGTCGCGCATGCCCCAGCTCGCGCCCACGGACAACGAGGAGTCGAACTGCCCCTCGATCTCGCCAATATTGAATGAAACGGCCTGCGCCTGGGCAGAGCAACCCAAGGCCACCGCGACGGCCAGCGCCTGCGGTTTGAAGATGGCGCGCATTGTTATTGTTGTCATGCGTCTTCCCCGGTGAGTGACAGAGCCTTCACCCTACTGCCGCACGACATGGGCGATAAGCGCACCAAGGAGGTATTCGCGCTGTACCCCGAAAGGATTACAGGTCATGGAATACGGGGCTTTGCGCCGCGCATGGACGCACTGGATGATGGGTCATCAGCGCCGCGCATATTCATCGGGCCTGTTAACTGTTGCGCGCCCTGCAACGGTGCATGTCCGGATCCGGGCTGTTTCCGACGATGGCCAATCCCTATGCTGGCCGGGCTTTCAGGGCAACGGGCCTGCAGGCACAAGCCGCCATCGCGTCCCTCGCGACCGGCGCACCGTCATTCGGATGGATTGGCGCATCGGTCCATCACCTCCCGTGTTCACTGACGTTGGTTTTCTGCTCCTTTTGCAACGTCATTTTCAGGCCGCTGCTTTTTGCAGCGGCCTTTTTTATGTGGGTTGATTTCCTGCGTGAAACTTCTCGATTCCTACAACATGGTCGGAATCTCTCACCTGCCCAGCCAATGCAATCGAACTTATAGTCTTTTTCGCCGCCTTGATGGTGACGAATAAATGAACATGCACGGCTGAAAACAGTGAGTACTGGCAGGGACATTTGAAATGCACGTATCGAAAAGGAAATCAACACACCACAAACAATACATAAACCTGAGCAGTGAGATTTACAACATCAATAACATCAACGCAATGATGTCTAAGCGACACATCAAAAACCACCGAAAACGCGACACTGAGTAAATCGAGAAAGCGATATGTATCTTCTCTACCCTAGCGATCCGTTTGATAAAAAACGCCCCGATGAACAGTACATGGAAGAGTACGACGCAGTAGTGACCACCGGACTACAGACCGCGCTGTTCTCTTTTGAAGATTTCGAAGCAGGGACTTTCAAGACTTCTGTACCCCTCACGCCCGGCGACTGCATTTTGTACCGGGGGTGGATGCTGACGCCTGACGCTTATGCTGCGTTGGTTATGCACATGCGCGACAAAGGTGCCATTGAGGTGACCAACGCCACGCAATACCAAAATTGTCATCACTTGCCGCAGTGGTATCCGTTGCTGGCTGCCTGTACGAGCGAAACCGTGGTACTGGCCAGTGATGCAAACTTCAATCAGGCCCTCCAAGGGTTGCAATGGCCGGGCTACTTCATCAAGGACTACGTAAAGTCACTTAACACCAGTGGAGGCAGCCTGGTGGACACTCCCGAAGACATAGCGCCGCTGGTTGGGGCCATGCGTCAGTATCGCGGGCAGATAGAAGGCGGTATATGTGTCAGACGACGAGAGGAATACCTCGAAGAAACCGAGCGTCGCTACTTTGTGCTCCACGGCCAGGCTTATGGCGCCACCGATGAAGTGCCCGAATTAGTGACCGAATGCGCACAGCTGATCGACAGTCCTTTTTTCTCGATCGACATAGCGCTCAGGTCAGACGGTGTAATGCGGGTGATCGAACTGGGCGATGGCCAAGTGTCAGACCGCAAGGAGTGGTCCGCCGAGCGCTTTGCCTGGATGTTGAGTTGCGCGAGATAGACGGGAAGAATCATTTAATCAGCGAAAACAGCGCCACACTTAAACTGCTACCTTTTAATATTTAGGCTCACCCTCAACTAAAGCTTCTCGATTCCTACAATACTGCCAGAGCCCGCCATAAGAAATAGCGAACAAACCCCACTCCCATTAACGATCAATTCCCGGACATCCAAACGCCTGTTCCTACAACAAAGCAAGAATCCCACTACGGCCCCATCAAAAACTCACTGTTAGGCTGAATGTCAGTCACAGCATTCTGTTTTGACTTTAAACCTCAGTGAGTTTTTATGACACTTATCAACTACAACAGCTATCGCTCGGTAAAAGGCTTCAACAATAGAATTCGTTTTCTAGTCTTTCATTACACCGCCGCGAACTTTTCATCCTCCATCAACGCACTGACCGGTTCCTCTGTCAGCGCCCACTACCTCATCCCGGACTTCAGCGACCCGAGTTACTTGAAAGCAGGTTTCCAGGAACCGCAGATTTTCAATCTGGTCGACGAGAACCAACGAGCCTGGCACGCGGGGGTGAGCAGTTGGGGTGGTCGCACGAATCTGAACGACACCTCGATCGGTGTTGAAATCGTCAACCTGGCCACCGATAACCACGGGCAATTCACTTTCCCGCCTTATCAACCTCAGCAAGTCGAGGCGATCGAATACCTGGCGTTGAACATCCTCAAGCGCTATCCGGACATCAGCCCGGTCAATGTGGTGGGACACTCGGATATTGCTGCTGGCAGGAAAAGCGATCCCGGCCCGATGTTCCCTTGGCATACGCTGTATCTGAAGGGCATCGGCGCATGGTTCGATGAACCCACGCAGAAAGCTTACACCCGCGCCTACCAATGCAACGGCCTGCCGACTCGCGAGCAACTGCTCGGCTTGTTCCGCAAATATGGGTATGACACGTCGGCAGCTGCCACAAGTGCGGGTTTTCAGCGTTTGGTGCGAGCCTTTCAGCTGCACTTTCGTCCAGCGAAATACGACGGTGTGATGGACATCGAGACTGCCGCGAATCTGGCGGCGCTGGTGAAGAAATACGTCCCCTGACCACCGTTGCCGCGTCTGACGACAACGGGTCGAGGCCGCAAGGTCAAACGGTGTAGCGCTGCAAGTTCGCCATCATTTCCTTCAACGCTTCAAGGTTGTCATTGGGGTGTACCGCACCCTCGAAATCACAGATTTGCTGCCAGTGGGCCGCGACGTCTTCGGGCGAGAAACCTTTGTTTGGATCGAAGCCGGCACCCAGGCTGCGCTCCCAACGCACCTTGCCCATCCAGCCGCCGCCCACTTCGAACAACCCGGAGGTTTCCTGGCAGGTCTCGCTGGCCAGGTACACCACCAACGGGCTGACGAGTTCAGGCTTGAGCTGTTCGAACACCTGCGGCGGGATCAGGCCTTCGGTCATGCGGGTGCCACCGGTGGGCGCGATGGCATTGACCAGAATATTGTTCTTGCGACCTTCGATGGCCAGAGTGCGCGTCAGGCCATAAAGGCCGAGCTTGGCCATGCCGTAGTTGGATTGACCGAAGTTGCCGTAGATGCCGGACGTGGAGGCCGTAAAGATCACCCGCCCGTAATTCTGCTCACGCAGGTGTGGCCAGGCGGCGCGGGTGACTTTGTAGGCGCCCTCGACATGGACGCGGTAGACCAGGTCCCAGTCGGCGTCCTCCATTTTGTGGAAGGTCTTGTCCCGCAGGATCCCGGCGTTGTTGACCACTACATCGACCCGGCCAAACACGTCGAGCGCGTTTTGAACAAGCTTGTCGCCATCGGTGACGGAGTCGTGGTTCGCTTCGGCAATGCCGCCGGCTTGGCGAATTTCAGCGACCACCCGATCCGCCGCCGAGGCGTTGGCCCCTTCTCCCTGGGCAGAGCCGCCGAGGTCGTTGACCAGCACTTTGGCCCCCTGTCTGGCGAACAACAGGGCATGGGCTCGCCCCAGGCCACCGCCAGCTCCCGTGACGATCACGACTTTATCTTCGAAGCGCACAGATTCACTCATGGGCAGAACTCCAGCAGGCAATAGGACAATGCCCCGAGTGTCGGGCACAGGGCGGTTGGTCACAATCAACAGGGTTGCAAGTGAATGGTGGCCAATAAGGTGAGGGGATGATACGAGCCGGATCTGCTGTGGGCTCCGTGACCCTCACCAGAGGCGGGACCGAGTCGCTGCCATCGCGAGCAGGCTCGCTCCCACACAGGCCTGCGTAGACTCGCCTCTCTGTGGGAGCGAGCCTGCTCGCGATAGTGCTCCAACCTTCAGCAGTTATGAGCAGACCACCTGCCTGACCGGTGCGGCCATGTTTTCGCGAAACTCCAGGTAATGCTTGAGTACCTGCACCGGGGCTTCGGTGTGCGGGTAGTGGCCGATGTCGGGCAGCAGTACGGTGTCGGGGTTGGGGATCAGCGCCTCGTAGCGCGCCACCATGTGTTCACCGGAAATCGGATCGACCGCGCCGTCGATCACCCGTAGCGCCACCTCGCCGCGCTGCATGGCCTGCACCCAGCGGTCACGCTGCACACGCCGTTCGGGAATGTAGGCAATGAGTTTGTGCATGATCCGCGGTCCGTGATGGGTTTCGACCAGGCTCCAGTAATCGTCCAGCTCGCTTTCGGTCGGGCCAGTCCTGGGGCCGAATATCTGGCGAAAACTCTTGACCAGGCCTTCTCGGGAAAAAGCTCGGCCCAGTAGCCAGCCCAAGGGGCTGAGCAACAGTTTTTGCATCAGCACCGGACGATGGGTTTCGGGAAACAGACCGCCGTTGAGAAAGACACAACTGGCGAGTTCGATGCGCGCCTCGTAGTGACGGGCGATCAGTTCCTGGGCCACGCTGTCACCATAATCATGGGCCAGTACATGCACGGCTTGCTTCACATTCAAATGTGCCAGCAAAGCCTGCTGCAGGTCAGCCTGCTCCAACAGGCTGTAGACATGATCCGTCGGCTTGGCCGAGTCGCCAAAACCGAGCATGTCACAGGCGATCACCCGATAACGCTGTGCCAGCGGCTGCCACAGGTAATGCCAGTCCCAACTGGCGGTGGGGAAACCATGGATCAGCAACAACGGCTCGCCGTGCCCCGCCACCCAATACCGGATAGCGTGGCCACGGAACATCAATGTCTGGCCGCGCTGGCGCCAAATACGCAGGGGAATCTGGACCAGAGGCATCAGCATCTATAACCCGAATCTTGTTGATCCAGCTTGCGCAGCAACGCCGGCCATGCCAGCGCGCCTCCCATGCCTTGGGCGCTTTTGGTCACCCCGGCAATCATCGCCCGGGCGCCGGCCAGTATCTGCGGCTCGATGGCGATCAGTTCAGCCCCACCGTTGAGCGCCAGGACCTGGATGTCACAGGCTCGCTGGAAGGTGAACATCATCAGGAAGGTGTCGGCAATGGTGCCGCCGCAGGTCAGCAGACCGTGATTGTGCAGCATCAGGAAATTATTGGCGCCCAGATCCGCCTGCAGGCGGGCCTTCTCTTCGTGATTGAGGGCCACGCCTTCATAGGCGTGATACGCCAGACTCGACAATACGAACAACGATTGCTGGCTGATAGGCAACACACCCTGCTTCTGTGCCGACACAGCAACGCCGGCCGCCGTGTGGGTATGCAGCACACACACCACATCGTGCCGCACCTCATGCACCGCACTGTGGATGGTATAACCGGCCGGATTGATCTCGTAGGGGCTGTCCATCAGCTTGTTGCCGGCCTGATCGACCTTGACCAGGCTCGAGGCGGTGACCTCATGAAACATCAACCCGAACGGGTTGATCAAAAAATCATCGGTCCCGGGCACCTTGGCGGATATATGCGTGAAAATCAGGTCATCCCAGCCATACAGGGCGACTAGCCGGTAACAGGCGGCCAGATCGACGCGAGTTTGCCATTCGGCGGCACTGACCTGATCCTTGATGCTGAGTGTCGATGGGACGGGCGCTACGCTCACGGCTCTGACCTCTGCTTTCTAGTTATAGGTGCTTGTTCTGAAACAGTCATGAACAAGCTAACCAGTCTAGTCAGCTCCCGCGAGGTCGGTAGTTGCATTGGCAGCCAGCTTACTGGCCGAGCGAGTCATCCGGGGGTGGCCGTTCACCTCACATTGCGTTAGCGACGCAGCGCGTCGATCAACGCCTCCAGCCAAGGTTCGGCATCGGTTTCCGGGGTGACGCTTTCGCTGGCATCCAGACGCAACATGGGCAATACCTCGCGCACGCCCAGCTCGGCGAACAACTCGCGCATCTGCTCGCCACCGCCGCAGAAGGTATCGCCATAACTGGCGTCTCCCAGGCCTATCACGGCACCCGGCAGGTCACGAAAAGAGGCTGGCAATTGGTCGCGAATCGTCGAATATAAGGGCATCAAGTTGTCCGGCAACTCTCCCATGCCCGTCGTGGAAGTCACGGCCAGCAAGGCCGCCGGGCCAAACGCCTGAATGTCCGCAAGGCTTGCGCGCGGGTTGTGCAGCGTTTCAAAACCCGCTTCACCGAGCAGTTTGGCGGCGTG
This sequence comes from Pseudomonas sp. N-137, assembly GCF_034555295.1. NCBI lineage: Bacteria > Pseudomonadati > Pseudomonadota > Gammaproteobacteria > Pseudomonadales > Pseudomonadaceae > Pseudomonas > Pseudomonas sp. N-137. Next base: position 80,174 of record NZ_JAXUDQ010000019.1, on the reverse strand, counting down.
CCGAGCGACTTCTTCGGCGGTCCCGTAGACGGAACCCGAAAGGATGGCGACTTTCATCAATCTGATCCTGAACCTGAATAAAAAAGAGCGGCGATAGTAGCAGGCTCAGACGCAACGCTGCGATTGACTCTCAACATCCAATAATGGCCAGTAGACATCGCGGTAGGTTCTTCTAAAATGCAGCGCACACAGGGATGTTCAAGGGATGTCGCCCATGATTAATGCTCAACTGATGCAACTGGTCATCAACGCCTCGAACGACGGCATTGTCATCGCTGAAAAAGAAGGCGATGAAGACAATATCCTGATCTACGTAAACCCGGCTTTCGAACGGCTGACCGGCTACAGCAGTGAAGAGATTCTTTATCAGGATTGCCGATTCCTGCAGTCAGGTGATCGCGACCAGCCGGCCCTGGAGCAGATTCGCACGGCCCTCAAGCAGAACGGTGCCTGCCGGGAGATTCTGCGCAACTACCGCAAGGACGGCAGCCCTTTCTGGAATGAGTTGTCTCTGTCGACGGTGAAAAACGAGGCTGACGGACGCACTTATTTCGTGGGCGTGCAAAAAGACGTGACCGCTCAGGTCAAGGCTCAGCAACGCGTCGCCCAGCTGGAAAAGGAGCTGGCCGAAGCACGAGCAACCATTGCCCGACTCGAAGCGACGAACGGCGCAAACAAACCGGCGAATTAGCGGTCAGTCACTACAATCACCAGTGAAAGTGTAAATCCTCTTTTCGAGCACATCATGCAGCGCGACGCCCTACTGACGCAGGATGAATTGGATTTCATCCGGACCATGCAGCACAACCCGCAACTCAACGAGCGGGATGTAACGTCGAGCTTGCTGGTAAACGGCGGGTCGCAGATTCGTGACTTGCTGACGCGTCTGGCGGCCAACGAACAGGTGACGCTGCAAGCCAACTTCGAAAACCAGCAAATGACTTTTCCGTTGCACCTGGTGGAAGACGAATTCCACGCAATGCACCTGCGTCTGGGTGTGCCCAGCATCTACGAAGATGGGCCGAAAATTCGGCCATGGCGCCTCACGCTTGACGAGCCGGTGGCGCTGGAAAATGCCAAAGGCCTGCCCGGGCCGCTCTGGGCCCATGAGGTGTCCTGCAAAGGAATCCTGTTGCAAAACCGCAGTCGGACCAAGCCGCCAAAGCAATTTGCCTTGTGGTTCAGCCCGTCAGGTTATGAAAGGATTTCCTTGCGCGGCACACTGGAACGGGAAACCGATCAGGGCTTATACGCCTACCACCTGAGCCAGAATGACGAGGATGAGACCGAGCGCCTGCGCCAATACATCCTTCAGCAACACCGTCTGACCCATCCGGCCATGCACATCTAGTTAGTGCACGGCTTGACCTGCCGGTTATCAGGTATCCAGATTTCCCGCCAATAGCTGTCGCAACCGCTGATGTATCAAGGTCCCTTCACTGCCCAAGCAACCGATCGACGACCCGGCGAGGCTGTCCTGAAGCAGATCGGACGCGTCACCGGCCAGCATCAGCGGGCAGTCCAGGCCCATCGCCAACTTGTTCAGGCGCTTAGGTAACTCGGCAGGCGGTGCATGGTTGGAAACCAGCACCAACGCCAACGGCTGGACCTTTTGGCACACCAGGGTCAGTTCGTCGAATGGCAGCCCAATGGTCAACACCCTGACGCCGACTTCCGCCTTGGAGACGAACAGCGCCGTGACCAGCAACTCCAGCTCTCGACATTGACCGACAATGCCCACGACCAACACCCGTCGCGACTGGGCTTCGCGCTTGAGCAGGAGTCGCTGGATGATGCGTGAGCGCAGGAACCCATCGAAAAACACCCATTCGCTGGTTTGTCCGAACTCCTGCTGGCGTTGCTGCAACTGTCGCCAGACCGGCATCAGGATGTCCTGAAATACGATCGGCACGGCGTAGGTGGAAAATATCTGCCCGTAGAGACGGTCCAGCTCTATATCGTCAAAGTTGCCAACCGCGCCAGCCACCTGTTGTTGCCACTGGGCATAGTCGGCTTTCACCAGATCTGAGGAAATAAGCGCGGAAACCGGTTGCACCGATTCGGTCTTGGTCAGGATCTTTCCCACTTTGCTCACGGCCACCCCGCGCTCAATCCAGGCGAGGATGCTGCGCACCTTTTCGATATCGCCGACGGAGTACAAGCGATGCCCGCTTTCAGTGCGCGTGGGTTGGATCAGACCGTAGCGACGCTCCCACGCGCGCAAGGTCACGGGGTTCACGCCGGTCAACCGCGCAACTTCGCGAATGGGGAACAGTTCCTCCTGTCTCAAGGCAGTGGATGCCTGGAAAACGAAGTTATCCTCTGTGATTACGCTCATTTTGGCAGACAAATCCGGCTGGCAAATTGGATCCCAGTGTACTCCCTCTGAGTCATAGGATGACAAGAACAAACACCACTGATGCGCGATTTTGTTGCTTTTCACTCAAGAAGGAATAAACCTTGCGTGCTTTTTGGCGAACGGACGCGCCCCACCACCCTGGGGCGTTCCCGCGAATCTCCTACCCGGAGTACCGCACCTGTTTTACGGAGATACATAATGTCTACCTCACCCGTCACCTTGATGGTGGCCCGTCGTGTCGCCAATGGGCGCTATCAGGACCTGATCGTCTGGTTGCGCGAAGGCGAACAATTGGCCACCGACTTTCCCGGCTACCTGGGTTCCGGTGTACTCGCGCCACCGCCTCAGAGCGATGAATTCCAGATTATTTTCCGCTTTGCCGACGAGCAGACCCTGCATGCCTGGGAGCACTCGGCCTCGCGCACGGCGTGGCTGGCGCGAGGCAGCGAGCTGTTTGCCCACCCTTCGGAACACAGGGTGCGCGGTATCGACGGTTGGTTTGGCGCCGGCGATCAACGGCCACCGCGCTGGAAACAGGCCGTGGCCATCTGGCTCGCGTTCTTTCCGGTGTCGCTGCTGTTCAACTTTCTGCTGGGGCCATTGCTCAGTGAGCTGGGAATGATGAGCCGCGTGCTGATCAGCACACTCATTCTGACGCCATTGATGGTCTACCTGTTTATTCCGATGTCGACTCACCTGCTGGCGGGTTGGTTGAACGGTGCAGCGCCCAAAGCACTGCCAGCCAAGCCGGCTACGCAGAATCAGTGATGCCGGGCCGCTCTCGTCGGCCGCAGCGTTCGCGTTCAACAAGGGTCACTGTGGGAGCGGGCTTGCTCCCACAGAGTCGTCGCCACCTTGCGTCGCTGTTATAGTTTTGCGATTGCCGTGAACCGAGCCTTCCTATGCCCAGCGCCACCGCTCCGATCCTGATCACTGGCGCAGCCCAGCGCGTCGGTTTGCACTGCGCCCGTCGATTGCTCGAAGACGGTCATCCGGTAATCGCCACTTTCCGCACCGAGCGCCCGGGCGTGCAGGCGTTGCGGGATCTGGGGGCGATCGTGCTGTTCGCTGACTTTTCCAATGAAACCGGGATTTCGGCCTTCATTGATCAGCTCAAGCAGCACACCGACCGATTGCGCGCCATCGTCCACAACGCCTCGGCGTGGCTGACCGAGACGCCCGGCCACGAAGCCGCTGCGTTCAACGCCATGTTCGCCGTGCACATGCTCGCCCCCTACCTGATCAACCTGCAGTGTGCCGAGCTGCTGCAACGCTCAACCCCGGCGGATATCGTGCATATCAGCGATGACGTCACGCGCAAGGGCAGCAGCCGGCATATCGCCTATTGCGCCACCAAGGCCGGGCTCGAAAGCCTGACCCTGTCGTTCGCGGCGAAATACGCGCCACACATCAAGGTCAACGCAATTGCCCCGGCCCTGCTACTGTTCAATCCCGAAGACGACGCGGCCTACCGTGCCAAGGCCCTGGCCAAGTCCGCACTGGGCATCGAGCCCGGCAGCGAAGTGATCTATCAGAGCCTGCGTTATCTGCTGGACAACCCCTACGTCACCGGCACGACCCTGACCGTCAACGGCGGCCGGCACGTCAAATAGCCTTGCTTCGAGGATGCACCATGGCGCTATCGCCCCAGAACTATCGCGAGATCCTCATCGGCCTGGGTGAAGACCCGGAACGCGAAGGCCTGCTGGATACTCCGGTGCGCGCGGCCAAGGCCATGCAGTACCTTTGTCACGGCTATGAACAAAGCGTCGAACAGATCGTCAACGGCGCCCTGTTCGCCTCCGACAGCGATGAAATGGTGATCGTCGCCGACATCGAACTCTATTCCCTGTGCGAACATCATCTGCTGCCCTTCATTGGCAAGGCTCATGTGGCTTATATTCCTACGGGCAAGGTCCTGGGGCTGTCGAAGATCGCCCGGCTGGTGGACATGTTCGCCCGCCGCCTGCAAATCCAGGAAAACCTCACCCGGCAAATTGCCGACGCGGTGCAGCAGGTCACCCAGGCCGCCGGCGTTGCGGTGGTGATCGAAGCCCAGCACATGTGCATGATGATGCGCGGTGTCGAAAAACAGAACTCGACCATGAACACCTCGGTGATGCTCGGCGTCTTTCGCGAATCCAGCACCACCCGCCAGGAGTTCCTGCAATTGATTCGACGGAGCAAGTAAATGCCACAACTTCAACCCGCCATGGCGCGCATCAAGGTCAAGGACTTGCGCTTGCGCACGTTCATTGGCATCAACGAGGACGAAATCCTCAACAAACAGGATGTGTTGATCAACCTGACCATCCTCTACGCGGCCCAGGATGCGGTGCGCGACAACGACATCGACCACGCTCTGAACTACCGCACCATCACCAAGGCGATCATCGCCCACGTGGAAGGCAACCGTTTCGCCCTGCTCGAACGCCTGACCCAGGAACTGCTCGATCTGGTCATGGCCAACGAATCGGTGCTGTATGCCGAAGTCGAAGTCGACAAGCCCCACGCCTTGCGATTTGCCGAGTCGGTATCGATTACGCTCGCCGCCAGCCGGGCTACTTCGTAGCCGCTAAAAGCTACAAGCTGTAAGCTTCAAGCCTGATGACCGCAAACCCACTTGCAGCTTGAAGCTTGCCACTTGAAGCTGTCTCGCAGAGACCACCATGAACGACCAACAACGCCTCGAACTTGAAGCCGCCGCTTTCCGTCGGCTGGTTGCCCACCTGGACAGCCGCAAGGATGTGCAGAATATCGACCTGATGAACCTCGCCGGCTTCTGCCGTAACTGCCTGTCCAAGTGGTACAAGGCAGCTGCCGATGAACGCCAGATCGAGGTCAGCCTCGATGACGCCCGCGAAGTGGTTTACGGCATGCCCTACGCCGAGTGGAAAGCCCAATACCAGCAAGAAGCCAGCGCCGAACAGCAAGCGGCGTTCGCCAAAGGAAAACCCGATGCCTGACCTGAACACCCTGCGCGCCAGCCTCAAGAGCGGCGAACACATTTTTGCCGACACCCTGGCCTTTATCGCCGCCGGCTACGACTACCAGCCTCAGCCTTTTAAAAACGGTGACGTCGACAACGCCGCCGGGCAGAACGAAGGTTCCTGCAAGACCCTGGGCCTGGCCCTGCTCGAAGGCTTGAGCGCTGAAGAAGCGCTGCTGGCGTTCGGCGAACATTACCGGTCGGTACTGGCCACGCCTGAGGGCAGCGACCACGGCAATATCCGGGCGCTGATGGCCCATGGCTTGGCGGGTGTGAAGTTCGAGACTCAGCCGTTGCGGCGGCGCTGACCCAACGCGCCTCCCCTCTGTGCCGAGGTCCGCTTTTCTGTGGCGAGGGAGCTTGCTCCCGCTGGGCTGCGAAGTAGCCCCCAGACGGCCCCGGCATGTGAACTGATGCACCAGGCGTGCTGATTTGGGACTGCTGCGCAGTCCAGCGGGAGCAAGCTCCCTCGCCACAGAAACAGTTCTCGCCAGACTCACTGATCTCACATCCCGACTTTTAAGATTGACCCGGCAACTTTATTTCGTTTGCCGGCCACCTCTGCTCGCGGCTTAGATAAAGGGAATCTTTCCTTCCTCCGAGCCGTCATCCATGAGCAGTGAAACCATCAGCCAATCGATTTCCACCGTGCACCCTGTCAGCCTCAGCCACGGCAAAAATGCCGAGGTCTGGGACACCGACGGCAAACGCTACATCGATTTCGTGGGCGGCATCGGCGTGTTGAACCTTGGCCACTGCCATCCCCGTGTCGTCGAAGCCATCCGCGAACAGGCAACCCGGCTGACGCACTACGCCTTCAACGCCGCCCCGCACGCACCCTACATCGAATTGATGGAGCGTCTGGCAGCATTTATCCCGGTGGATTACCCGGTCAGCGGCATGCTCACCAACAGCGGCGCCGAAGCCGCGGAAAACGCCTTGAAGATCGTGCGCGGCGCCACGGGGCGCACGGCCGTCATCGCCTTTGATGGCGGCTTCCACGGCAGAACCCTGGCCACTCTCAATCTCAACGGCAAGGTCGCGCCCTACAAACAGAAAGTCGGCGTACTGCCCGGACCGGTCTATCACCTGCCCTACCCCAGCAAGGACAACGGCGTCACCTGCGAAGAAGCGTTGAAGGCCATGGAGCGGTTGTTCAGCGTCGAGATCGACGTAAATGACGTGGCGTGTTTCATCGTCGAACCGGTGCAGGGCGAAGCCGGTTTCCTGCCGATGGATATTGCCTTCGCCCAGGCCCTGCGGCAGTTCTGCGACGAGAAAGGTATCGTGCTGATCATCGATGAAATCCAGTCCGGCTTCGGTCGCACCGGCCAGCGCTTTGCGTTCTCGCGACTGGGCATCGAGCCGGACCTGATCCTGCTGGGTAAAAGCATTGCCGGCGGCGTCCCCCTGGGCGCCGTAGTGGGGCGCAAGGCACTGCTGGACAATCTGCCCAAAGGTGGCTTGGGCGGCACTTACTCAGGCAATCCCATCGCCTGCGCCGCCGCATTGGCAACCCTGGAGGAAATGACCGACGCAAACCTGCAAGCCTGGGGCACGCAACAGGAAGAGGCGATAGTCAGCCGCTACGCGTCATGGCGCAGTCGCGGGCTGTCCCCTTACCTGGGCCGCCTGACTGGCGTCGGGGCAATGCGCGGCATCGAACTGGCCCATGCCGACGGCAGCCCGGCCTCGGCACAATTGACACAATTGCTGGCCTTGGCGCGGGAGTCTGGTTTGTTGCTGATGCCCAGCGGTAAATCGCGGCACATCATTCGGCTGCTGGCGCCGTTGACGACCGAGGCGGCGGTGTTGGAGGAAGGGTTGGATATTCTGGAGGCTTGCCTGGCGAAGTTGGCCTGAAATGCGCTGTTTCTGACCACACAAAAAACCTGTGGGAGCGAGCTTGCTCGCGATGACGGTGTATCAATCACCATCAATGTCGACTGACCTGACGCCATCGCGAGCAAGCTCGCTCCCACAGGGGGTCGCCGGCAGATATCCAGGCATAAAAAAACCGGCCGAAGCCGGTTTTTTCATGCGCGACGGATCAGAACGAAGCGTTCTGCAGACCATCCAGGTAACGCTCGGTGTCCAGGGCTGCCATGCAACCGGCACCCGCCGAGGTAATCGCCTGACGGTAGACGTGGTCTGCCACGTCGCCGGCCGCGAAGATACCTTCGACGCTGGTGGCGGTGGCGTTGCCGTCGCGGCCGCCCTTGACCACCAGGTAGCCGTCCTTGAGTTCCAGTTGGCCTTCGAACAACGAGGTGTTCGGGGTGTGGCCGATGGCGATGAATACGCCGTCGACTTTGATCTCGTCAAAGCTGCCGTCGTTGTTCTTCAGACGGGCACCGGTTACGCCCATGTTGTCGCCCAGCACTTCATCCAGGGTGGCGTTGAGCTTGAGGATGATCTTGCCTTCAGCCACACGGGCATTGAGCTTGTCGATCAGGATCTTCTCGGCGCGGAAGGTTTCGCGACGGTGGATCAGGGTGACCGTGCTGGCGATGTTGGCCAGGTACAGGGCTTCCTCGACGGCGGTGTTACCGCCACCCACCACAGCCACTGGCTTGTTGCGGTAGAAGAAGCCGTCGCAAGTGGCGCAGGCGGAAACGCCTTTGCCCATGAAGGCTTCTTCCGATGGCAGGCCCAGGTAACGAGCGCTGGCACCGGTTGCAATGATCAGGGCATCACAGGTGTAGGTCGCGCTGTCACCGGTCAGGGTGTACGGCTTGGCGGCGAAGTCCACGGCATTGATGTGGTCGAAAACAATCTCGGTCTCGAAGCGCTCGGCGTGCTCTTTCATACGCTCCATCAACACCGGGCCGGTCAGACCGTGGACGTCGCCCGGCCAGTTGTCGACTTCGGTGGTGGTGGTCAATTGACCGCCGGCTTGCATGCCGGTAATCAGCAACGGCTTGAGGTTGGCACGGGCGGCATACACCGCAGCGCTGTAACCGGCAGGGCCGGAACCGAGAATAATCACTCGCGAATGACGCACTTCAGACATGACCTGCTCCTGTTGACCGGACCTTGCGGGCCGGAACGCCGGGTGAGCGGCGCGAATAAAAGGGACTGTTGACGCACTTGGGGAAGGCTTGGGTTCGACAGTCCTGAAAAGAATGGGTGCAGCGTATCGAGGGAGCGAAGATTAAGGAAATACGGTTTAACAATCCAGCTCATAGGTGAGCTCTATCCAGATCCGTCAGTTCAATAAACTCGGCAAACGTTGTTACACGCCATGTCGATGCTTTCCCGAGCCCGGCAAAGCCGGTATGGTCGGCGCGTTCATCTTCGCTCGGAGCCTCTTATGCCCGCCCCCGTCCTGTCCGGCCCGCAATATTTGCGAGAAGGACTCAAACTGGTCTTAAGCCCGGGTCTGCGCTTGTTTGTGCTGTTGCCATTGGTGATCAACCTGGTGCTGTTCGTCGGATTGATCTACCTGGCCGGCCATCAGTTCAGCCTATGGGTCGACACGCTGATGCCGTCGTTACCGGATTGGCTGAGCTTTCTCAACTATGTCCTGTGGCCGCTGTTCGTGGTGCTTGTGGTGCTGATGGTGTTTTTCACCTTCACCATGCTCGCCAATGTCATCGCCGCGCCGTTCAACGGTTTTCTCGCCGAGAAAGTCGAAGTGGTGATCCGTGGCACCGACGACTTCCCGGCCTTCAGCTGGGGCGAGTTGATCGCCATGATCCCTCGCACCTTGGCCCGGGAGGCACGCAAGCTCGGCTACTTCCTGCCCCGCGCCCTGGGCCTGCTGGTGCTGTCCTTCATTCCGGTGATCAATATCGTCGCCGCGCCGTTATGGCTGCTGTTCGGGGTGTGGATGATGGCGATCCAGTACATCGACTACCCGGCGGACAACCACAAGCTGGGCTGGAACGAAATGCTCGCCTGGCTGCGGGAAAAACGCTGGCAGAGCCTGGGTTTTGGCGGCAGCGTGTACCTGGTGCTGCTGATCCCGGTGGTCAACATCCTGATGATGCCGGCAGCGGTAGCCGGCGCGACCTTGTTCTGGGTGCGCGAGCAAGGCGCCGAGACCGCGCTGGCCCGCCAAGGCTGACCTGTCACAAATCCATCATTCAAGCGTCACAATGGCGAAATGGCCCCGGTCGACACTGGGGTCATGAGCACACACCTGCATATCACCCTCATCACCGAAACCTTCCCGCCGGAAATCAATGGCGTGGCCAATACCCTGGGCCGCCTGTGCGACGGCTTGCGCGCTCGCGGGCATCAGGTGGAATTGATACGGCCCCGTCAGGCTGGCGACCAACGCCAGGCCAGCGACGAGCAGTTGTTGCTGTGCCGAGGCTGGCCGCTACCGGGGTATCCGGGCTTGCAGTGGGGCCAGGCTTCGATGCACAAGCTGCTGCGGCGCTGGAAACGTCATCGCCCGGACGTGCTGTATATCGCCACGGAAGGGCCGCTGGGTTTATCGGCATTGCGGGCGGCCCGGCGCCTGGGCATCTCGGTGGTCAGTGGCTTCCACACCAATTTCCAGCAATACACCCAGCAGTATGGCCTCGGGTTGTTGAGTCGTGTCCTCACCCATTACCTGCGCTGGTTCCACAACAGCTCCAGCCTGACCCTGGTGCCGAGCCTCAGCCAGCGCATAGAGCTGGAACGCCGGCATTTCGAGCGCGTGGCGCTGTTGTCCCGCGGTGTGGACAGCCAACTGTTCCATCCGATCAAACGCTCGACAACCCTGCGTGAGGCCTGGGGCTTGGGCGATGACGATATTGCGCTGATCCACGTCGGGCGTCTGGCGTCGGAGAAGAACCTGGGTCTGCTCAAACGCAGTTTCAACACACTGTGCAGCGCTTTCCCGGAGCGGCGGCTGAAACTGGTGGTAGTAGGCGACGGTCCACAACGGGCCGCGCTGCAACAGGAACTGCCCGACGCGATCTTTTGTGGGGCCCAGCGTGGCGAATCGCTGGCCTGCCACTATGCGTCCGGGGATGTATTCGTCTTTCCGAGCCTGACCGAAACCTTCGGCAATGTCGTGCTGGAGGCGCTGGCGTCCGGGTTGGGTGTGGTGGCCTATGATCAGGCCGCGGCGGCGCAACACATCCGTCACGGTCACAACGGCGTGCTGGCCATGCCGGGGGATGAAGAGGCGTTCTGCGACGCGGCCCGGTGGCTGCTGGAGGAGCGTGAAACCTTGCGTTGTGTGCGGCTCAATGCGCGCCAGCATGCCAGTCGCCAGGGCTGGCCATCGGTGATCGAGCAGTTCGAGACGCAGTTGCGCGGGGTTTGTGTCGGTGAACAGGTGATGCCAGCTGCGCCGACGGTGCGCTGATTTTTTCAGTGATGCTGGGGCCGCCATCGCGAGCAGGCTCGCTCCCACAGGGTGTTGTGTTGATCACACGTTCGGTGAACAACCCAAATCCGGTGTGGGAGCGAGCCTGCTCGCGATGGCAGGCGCCGCTTAAACCAGTGTCATCAAAGCCTCACGGCTGAACGGCAAGATCTCCTGCTCCCGGCCTTCACGCACTTTTTGCGCCCAATCCGGGTCTACCAGCAGGGCTCGCCCCACCGCCACCAGGTCGAACTCATCATTGTTCAGGCGCTCCAGCAGTTTCTCCAGGCTGGCCGGCTGCGCGACTTTGTCGGTGTTGACCATAAACTGCAGGAACTCGCCATCCAGGCCAACGCTGCCGACGGTGATGGTTGGCTTGCCGGTCAGCTTGCGGGTCCAGCCCGCCAGATTCAGCTCGGAGCCTTCGAATTCAGGCTCCCAGAAGCGACGTGTCGAGCAATGGAAAATATCCACACCGGCCTCTGCCAAAGGCTTGAGGAACTCGCCCAAGGCCTCTGGCGTTTGCACCAGACGCGCGGTGTAGTCCTGCTGCTTCCATTGGGAGAAACGGAAGATGATCGGGAACCCTTCACCTACCGCAGCACGCACGGCGCGGATCAGTTCGATGGCGAAGCGCGATCGGTTGGCCAGACTTCCACCATAACCGTCGGTGCGCTGGTTGCTGCCCTCCCAGAAGAACTGGTCCACCAGGTAACCATGGGCGCCGTGGATCTCCACGCCGTCCATGCCGATGCTCTGGGCGTCTTTCGCCGCCTGGGCGAACGCTGCGATGACTTCGTCGATATCCGCCTGGGTCATGCCGTGAACCACGACCTGGCCGTCCTTGAGTTTTTCCGAAGGACCATAGCCCGGCACGCTCGCGTCCGGCTCGGTCCCCAAGCGCCGCACGTTACCTACGTGCCAGAGCTGCGGAACGATCTTGCCGCCTTCGGCATGCACGGCATCAACCACTTGTTTCCAGCCGGCCAGCGCGGCCTCGCCGTAAAAATGCGGCACGTTCGGATAACCGTTGGAGGCCTTGTGCCCGACGGTCGTGCCTTCGGTAATGATCAGACCGACGCCGGCCGCCGCGCGACGGCGGTAATATTCCACGACCTTGGCGTTCGGCACGCCGCCTGGGGAAAAGGAGCGAGTCATCGGCGCCATCACGACCCGGGTCGGCAGCTCCAGCGCACCGAGATGGAAGGGTTTGAACAAGGCTTTTACAGGCATGGGACACTCCACGGAAACAGGGTCGCAGGTCGAATATGACAGCGATAATATGGACCGTGGAAAGCAATGGGTAGCACTATTGATTTGAATGATTGTGGATCAAAAGGAAGCCGAGAGGAGTGTGCCCGCACACAACAGGGTGATGGTTGCTCCGGAGGTTCAGCTCAAGGCTTTTTCGATAGCCTGGATCACGGCCGGATCATCCGGCGCCGTGCGCGGTGAGAAACGCGCCAGCACCCGACCGTCCTTGCCCAGCAGGAACTTCTCGAAGTTCCAGGTGATGTCCCCCGGAAACTCGGCCCCCTCGCCTGCCAGCAGACGGTACAACTGATGACGGTCGTGCCCGTTCACTTCCAGTTTGCTGGACAACGGGAACGTCACACCATAATTGAGGCTGCAGAAATCCTGGATTTCCTGTTCCGTCCCCGGCTCTTGTCCGGCGAACTGGTTGCAAGGCAGGCCCAGCACACAGAACCCCTTGGCCTTGTATTGCTGATAGAGGTTTTCCAACGCAGCGTACTGAGGTGTCAGGCCACATTTGGAGGCGACATTGACCACCAGCACGACTTGCCCCTTGAACGGCGCCAGATCAAGTTCCTGACCATCCAGGGCTTTAAGTTTAAGGTCGTGGAAAGCACTCATGACGAACTCCAGGTTTGCGGATCTTTTCGAACAGCCATGGACGATGCTAACAGCAACAGACTAAAAAGGCGCCGTAAGGCGCCTTTCCAGTTCACTTGAGCGTAGCGCACAAATCAGTGGTGATGACCACCTTCGCCATGGACGTGACCATGGGCGATTTCTTCCTGGCTGGCATCACGAATGTCGACGATCTTGACCTGGAAGTTCAAGCGCTGACCGGCCAACGGGTGGTTGCCGTCAACGGTGACGTCATCGCCTTCCAGGTCGCGGATGGTGACGATCTGCATCTGGCCATCGGGGGCCGAAGCGTGGAACTGCATGCCTACTTCCAGCTCATCCACGCCCTCGAACATGCTGCGGCTCAGGGTGCTGACCAGCTCGGCGGAGTATTCGCCATAAGCATCTTCCGGCTCAACGGTAACGTTCAGCTCGTCACCGGAAGTTTTACCTTCCAGGGCTTTTTCCAGACCCTGGATGATGTTGCCTGCGCCATGCAGGTAGACCAGCGGAGCGCCGCCGGCAGAGCTGTCGATGACCTCACCAGCGTCGTTGGTCAGGGTATAGTCGATGGAGACAGCCTTATTGGCGGCGATCAGCATGGGGCGAGACCTTTTGCATAAGAATGAAGAACGGACAAGTCTAAACAAGGATTTGCCCGAAAGCGAACGGAACCCGGACAAACGGGCTTGTTCGAACAGACCGACGGTCACCGGTTTTCATCAGGATGAGGACGGGCACTGGGTGGCCGAGCTGTCCTGTGGCCACACCCAGCATCTGCGCCACCTGCCGCCGTGGCAGTCCCGGGCCTGGGTGCTGGACCCGGCGCAACGTATTGAAAAAATAGGCCAGTCCTTTGACTGCGGCTGGTGCGCACAGGCCCCGGTTAGCGATAACCTTGGCGCCTGAATTGACGGTAGACGGCAGTTATAGCCTCGCCTTTGCCATGCACCTTTAGAGAATCCGCATGCAAACTTTTTTTATCGCGCCCACCGATTTTGGTGTGGGTCTGACCTCCATCAGCCTCGGGCTGGTGCGCACACTCGAACGGGCCGGGCTGAAAGTCGGTTTTTTCAAACCTATCGCCCAGCCCCATCCCGGCGATACCGGACCGGAACGCTCCACCGAACTGGTGGCCCGCACCCACGGCCTCAAGCCGCCGCAGCCGCTGGGCCTGGCGCACGTCGAACGCATGCTCGGCGACGGCCAGCTCGATGAGTTGCTGGAAGAAATCATCACCCTCTACCAGCAGGCTGCCATCGGCAAGGACGTGCTGGTCGTCGAGGGCATGGTCCCGACCCGCAACGCCAGCTATGCCGCGCGGGTCAACCTGCACCTGGCCAAGAGCCTGGACGCCGAGGTCATCCTGGTGTCGGCGCCGGAGAACGAAGTGCTGACCGAGCTTTCCGGTCGCGTCGAGCTGCAGGCGCAGTTGTTCGGCGGGCCCAAAGACCCGAAAGTCCTCGGCGTGATCCTGAACAAAGTCCATACCGAGGAAAGCATGGAGGCCTTCTCCGCGCGGCTCAAGGAGCACTCGCCGCTGTTGCGCAGCGGCGATTTCCGCCTGCTGGGTTGCATCCCGTTCCGCCCCGAACTCAACGCCCCACGCACCCGTGACGTGGCCGACCTGATGGGCGCGCAGGTGCTCAATGCCGGCGATTACGAAACCCGGCGCATGAGCAACATCATTATTTGCGCCCGCACCATGCGCAACACCGTGGAGCTGCTCAAGCCCGGCGTGCTGGTGGTGACCCCGGGTGATCGCGACGACATCATCCTGGCCGTGAGTCTGGCAGCGCTCAACGGCGTACCGTTGGCCGGCCTGCTGCTGACCAGCGACACCCTGCCCGACCCGCGCATCATGGACCTTTGTCGAGGCGCCTTACAGGCGGGGCTTCCGGTGCTGTCGGTCAGTACCGGGTCTTACGACACCGCCAACCTGCTCAATGGCTTGAACAAGGAAATTCCGATCGACGACCGCGAACGTGCGGAGATCATCACCGATTTTGTCGCCAGCCACCTGGATGCCAAATGGCTGCATCAGCGTTGCGGTACGCCACGGGAAATGCGCTTGTCGCCGGCCGTGTTCCGCTACCAATTGATCCAGCGCGCCCAGGCCGCCGACAAACGCATTGTGCTGCCTGAGGGCAGTGAACCGCTGACAGTCCAAGCCGCCGCCATTTGCCAGGCCCGAGGCATCGCTCGCTGCGTGCTACTGGCCAAACCGGCGGACGTCGAGGCAGTGGCTCGAGCCCAGGGCATCGAACTGCCGCCGGGGCTGGAGATCCTCGACCCGGATTCGATTCGTGAGCGTTACGTCGAACCGATGGTGCGGCTGCGCAAGAGCAAAAGCCTGAACGCGCCGATGGCCGAACAGCAACTGGAAGACACCGTGGTGATCGGCACCATGATGCTGGCGCTCGATGAAGTCGACGGGCTGGTATCCGGTGTTATCCACTCCACCGCCAACACCATCCGCCCGGCCTTGCAACTGATCAAGACCGCCCCGGGATGTTCGCTGGTGTCTTCGGTGTTTTTCATGCTGTTCCCCGAAGAAGTGCTGGTCTATGGCGACTGCGTGATGAACCCGCATCCCAGCGCCGCGGAGCTGGCGGAGATTGCCCTGCAAAGCGCCGACTCGGCTGCCGCGTTCGGCATCACGCCACGGGTGGCAATGCTCAGCTATTCCAGCGGCGAGTCGGCCAGCGGTGAAGAGGTGGAGAAAGTCCGCGAAGCCACCCTGCTGGCCCACGAGGCGCAACACGGCTTGCTGATCGACGGGCCGCTGCAATACGACGCCGCCGCCAACGAAACCGTGGCCCGACAACTGGCGCCCAATAGCCAGGTGGCCGGCCGGGCGACGGTGTTCATCTTCCCGGACCTGAACACCGGCAACACCACCCACAAGGCCGTGCAACGCAGCGCCGATTGCGTCAGCCTCGGGCCCATGCTGCAAGGCCTGCGCAAACCCGTAAACGACTTGCCCCGCGGCGCTCAGGTCGACGACATCGTGTACACCATCGCCCTGACCGCGATCCAGGCCGCCAACCGACCCATGGATATTTAAATGCTGGATTTCCTGCCTGCTCCTGTGCGCGGCGTCATTGCCTCGCTGCTGTTGGCGTTGAACACCATCGCCTGCTGCACCCCGCTGTTCATCGTGGCAATCTTCAAGCTGTTGCTGCCCTTCCCCGCCGCCCAGCGTTTCACCGACTGGCTGATGGGCCACATTCATGAAGTCTGGATCAGCAACAACAAGGCCTGGATGAACCTGCTGCGCCGCACCCGCTGGCACCTCAGCGGCCTGGAAGGCCTGGACTACCAGCACTCGTACCTGATCACCAGCAACCACCAGAGTTGGGTCGATATCATGGTGTTGCAGTACGTGCTGAACCGGCGCATTCGCCCATTGAAGTTCTTTCTCAAGCAGGAACTGATCTGGGTACCGGTGATCGGCCTGGCCTGGTGGGCCCTGGGGTTCCCGTTCATGAAGCGCTACTCCAAGGCTTACCTGGAGAAGTACCCGGAAAAGAAAGGCAAGGACCTGGAAACCACCCGCAAGACCTGCGCGAAATTTCGCAACAACCCCGTGGGCATCTTCAACTTCGTCGAAGGCACACGCTTCACCGAAGGCAAGCATGCCCAGCAACAGTCACCCTTTCGCTACCTGCTCAAACCCAAGGCCGGTGGGATTGCGTTTGTGCTCGATGCCATGGGCGAACAGCTGGAGTCGATCATCAACGTGACCATCCACTATCCCGGCGGCCGACCGGGGTACTGGGATTTGCTCTGCGGAAAAGTTGACGAAGTGGTGGTGCATTTCCAGGAACTGAAGATTCCGCCGCAGTTCATCGGCAGGAACTACGACCAGGACGGCGCCTATCGCCTGGAGTTCCAGGGCTGGATCAATCAGTTGTGGCAGGACAAGGATGCGTTGCTGGAACAGATGCATCGGGAGTATCCCTGCAAGTCTTGAGGCGCCTGTACTGGCCTCATCGCGAGCAAGCTCGCTCCCACAGGGTATGTGTGAACACCACGAATCTACTGTGGGAGCGAGCTTGCTCGCGATGACGTCCCTCCAGACAACAAAAAAGCCCGCAGATGATCACTCATCCGCGGGCTTTTACTTGCCGCTTGAAGCTTGTAACTGCTTCCCTTAGATCGCCCCACGCTTGCGCAGCAGATCCAGCACTTGCTTGACGCTCTCTTCCAACGACAGCGACTGGGTGTCGATCACCAGATCGGCGTCCAGCGGCACGTCATACGGGAAGGACTCACCGGGGATGTTGTCGCCGGCAGCAGCGTACAAACCTTGCGGATCACGCTGGGCGCAGACGATTGGCGAGGCCTGGACATAGACCGTCAGCAGACGTTCCTTGCCGATCAGGTCTTTGGCCTGCTCGCGCCCTTCTGCATTCGGCGCGACGAACGCGGCGAGGGTCAGCAGCCCGGCTTCGTTGAACTGACGGGCAACGTGGGCCGCACGACGCCAGTTCTCGGTACGTCCGGCACGGTCCTGTGGCAAGCCCTTGTTCAAGTCATGACGCAGGTTCTGGCCATCGAGCACGAAGACCGCACGACCCATGTCGAACAGCTTGCGTTCCACCGCATAGGCCAGCGTGCTTTTGCCAGCACCCGACAGGCCGCTGAACAGCACCGTGGCCGGTTGCTGGCCGAAGCGTTGGGCGCGCTCTTCCACCGACACATGAGCCAGTTTGCCGTGGTGCGTGCTGGTGCCGTGAGCCAGCGGCTGGGCGACGATCATGCCGGCGCCGACAGTGCCATTGGTCAGGCGATCGATGACGATGAACGCGCCGGTGGTGCGGTTGCTCTCGTAACCGTCCAGGGCGATCGGCGCATCCAGGGCGATCTTCACCTTGCCGATTTCGTTGAGCTGCAACGCGCTGGCCGGTCCCTCTTCCAAGGTGTTCACGTCGACCTTGTTGACGATGCTGGCAATCGAGCCCGGCACATAACTGGTGGCGCGCTTGATGTCGTATTTCTTGCCCGGCAGCATCGGCTCTTCGGCCATCCACACCAACATCGCTTCGAAGCTGTCGGTGACCGGCGGCACGCTGTCGGCATGCACCAGCAGGTCGCCACGGGAGATGTCGATCTCATCTTCCATGGTCAGCGTCACTGCCTGGCCAGGGCCGGCGTGTTCCAGCTCGCCTTCGAAAGTGACGATGGACTTCACGCGGCTGCTCTTGCCCGAAGGCAGCACCACCACTTCGTCGCCCTTGTGCACGATGCCGCTGGCCAGGGTGCCGGCGAAACCGCGGAAGTTCAGGTTCGGACGGTTGACGTACTGCACCGGGAAACGTAGGTCGGTGAAGTTGCGGTCACCCGCCACTTCCACGGTCTCGAGGATTTCCATCAGCGACTGGCCGGTGTACCACGGCGAGCGCTCGGACTTGTTCACCACGTTGTCGCCCTTGAGGGCCGACATCGGCACGAAGTGCATGCTGGTGGGCTTCATCTTCAAGCCTTCGGCGAACTTCAGATAATCGGCCTTGATCGACTCGAACACGCCCTGGTCGAAGTCCTTGAGGTCCATCTTGTTGATGGCCACGACGATGTGCTTGATGCCCAGCAACGAGGCGATAAAGCTGTGGCGACGGGTCTGGGTCTGCACGCCGTAGCGGGCATCCACCAGAATGATCGCCAGGTCACAGGTGGAAGCACCGGTGGCCATGTTGCGGGTGTACTGCTCATGGCCCGGGGTGTCGGCGATGATGAATTTGCGCTTGGCCGTGGAGAAATAGCGGTACGCGACATCGATGGTGATGCCTTGCTCGCGCTCGGCCTGCAAGCCATCGACCAGCAACGCCAGGTCGATGTCGTCACCGGTGGTGCCGACTTTCTTCGAATCGCGGGTAATGGCTTCCAGATGATCTTCGTAGATCATCTTGGAGTCGTGCAGCAGGCGCCCGATCAGGGTGCTCTTGCCGTCGTCGACGTTACCGCAGGTCAAAAAACGCAGCAGCTCTTTGCGCTCGTGCTGGCCCAGGTAAGCGAGGATGTCCTCGCTGATCAAATCAGATTGGTGCGACATGACAACCCCTTAGAAATAACCCTGACGTTTCTTATCTTCCATCGAGCCTGCGCCATCGTGGTCGATGACCCGGCCCTGGCGCTCGGAAGTTCGCGTCAGGAGCATTTCCTGAATGATGTCCGTCAGGCTTTCGGCCTCGGACTCCACCGCGCCCGTCAACGGGTAGCAGCCAAGGGTACGGAACCGCACTTTCTTTTTGACGATACGGGCTTTGTCTTCATCGGACAGGTGCTCGAGGATGCGCTCGTCGTCGATCATGATCAGCGTGCCGTTCTTCTCGATCACTTCGCGCTCGGCGGCGAAGTACAGCGGCACGATCGGGATACCTTCGAGGTAGATGTACTGCCAGATGTCCAGCTCGGTCCAGTTCGACAGCGGGAATACGCGGATCGACTCGCCCTTGTTGACCTTGCCGTTGTAGACGTTCCACAGCTCCGGGCGCTGGTTCTTCGGATCCCAGCGATGCTTGCTGTCGCGGAACGAGTACACGCGCTCCTTGGCGCGGGACTTCTCTTCATCGCGGCGGGCACCACCAAAAGCGGCGTCGAAACCATACTTGTCCAAAGCCTGTTTCAGGCCTTCGGTCTTCATGATGTCGGTGTGCTTGGCGCTGCCGTGAGTAAACGGGTTGATGCCTTGCGCCACGCCGTCCGGGTTCACGTGAGTGATCAGGTCCAGGCCCAGCTCTTCAACCATGCGGTCGCGGAACTTGTACATTTCCTGGAATTTCCAGCGGGTGTCGACATGCATCACCGGAAACGGCAGCTTGCCGGGGAAAAACGCCTTGCGTGCCAGGTGCAGCATCACGGCGGAGTCTTTACCGATGGAGTACAGCATCACCGGGTTATCGAACTCGGCGGCCACCTCGCGGATGATGTGGATGCTTTCCGCCTCCAGCTGTTTCAGATGCGTCAGTTTGTCGACCATGGCTACTCACGAAAACTTTCTTATGAACGGCCAGCGGGCCGTGTTCGAGCGGGGAATCCTAGCACAGCGACCTCTTCTAATCAGGGCGCCAACTAGATCGAAACAGCATATGGATATGCCTGCCGGTTCGGGCGTTGCAACAGCCTTTTGTGGGAGCGAGCTTGCTCGCGATAGCAGTGTATCAGTCGGCATTGAAGTTGACTGACCCTCCGCTATCGCGAGCAAGCTCGCTCCCACAGGGGATTACACGTGATCAAATGGGATTCGGGCAATCTATGAAGATATGCTCCAAAGCAAAGCGCCGCGCCAGGTAATCGCCCAATGCCTGCACACCATAGCGCTCGGTCGCATGGTGCCCGGCGGCGATGAAGCTGATGCCGTTTTCCCGGGCGCTGTGAAAGGTCTGCTCGGACGCCTCGCCACTGAGAAACAGATCAACCCCGGCCAACACGGCCTGATCGATGTAGCCCTGGCCTCCGCCCGTGCACCAGCCGACCCGGCGGATCATCTGCTCGCCTTCGATCAACAAAGGTTCGCGGCCCATGACTTCCTGCACTTTACGGGCGAAGTCCCTGGGCGTCATCGGTTCGGACAAGGAGCCCACCAGGCCGACGACCTTGGGATTGTCCGGGTCCAGCGGCCCTTCGACGGTAATGTCCAACTGGCGAGCCAATTGCACGTTATTGCCCACCTCGGCATGCAGATCCAGCGGCAAGTGGTAGGCCAGCAGACTGATATCGTGCTTGAGCAAGGTTTTGAGGCGACGTTGCTTCATGCCGGTGACGCACGGATTTTCGCCTTTCCAGAAATACCCGTGATGCACCAGCACCAGATCAGCGTCAGCCTCCACTGCAGCATCGAGCAATGCCTGGCTGGCGGTGACACCGCTGACAATGCGCGTCACCTGAGGGGCGCCTTCGACCTGCAAACCGTTGGGGCAGTAATCGGCAATCCTGGCGGCGGCCAGGTAACGATCCGCTTCTTCTACCAGGGTGTTCAGGGCTACGGCCATGAAAAGACTCCTAAATATCCCGTTCAGAGGCGCGCGCGGCCTCGTATAATGCGCGACATTATGGGCGGTCTCACACCGCCTGCAACCTTTGTAGGACGTGCTTAATGCTCAAGGCGCTGCGTTTTTCCGGCTGGCCTCTGTTGGCCGGCGTGCTTGTCGCTCTACTGATTATCCAGCGTTATCCGGAGTGGGTCGGCCTACCGAGCCTCGACGTCAACCTGCAGCAGGCGCCACAGACCAAGGCACTGCAACAAGGGCCGGTGTCCTACGCCGATGCCGTGACGATCGCGGCACCGGCCGTGGTCAACCTGTACACCACCAAGGTCGTCAACAAATCCAGCCATCCCCTGTTCGAAGACCCGCAGTTCCGGCGCTTCTTCGGCGACAACTCACCCAAGCAGAAACGCATGGAGTCGAGCCTGGGTTCGGGCGTGATCATGAGCCCTGAAGGTTATATCCTGACCAACAACCACGTCACCAGCGGCGCCGACCAGATTGTGGTGGCGCTCAAGGATGGTCGCGAAACCCTGGCCCGGGTGATCGGCAGCGACCCGGAAACCGACCTTGCGGTGCTGAAGATCGACCTGAAGAACCTGCCGGCCATCACCATTGGGCGTTCGGACAGCATCCGCATCGGCGATGTCACCCTGGCCATCGGCAACCCCTTCGGCGTCGGCCAGACCGTGACCATGGGCATCATCAGCGCCACTGGGCGCAATCAGTTGGGCCTGAACAATTACGAAGACTTCATCCAGACCGATGCCGCGATCAACCCCGGGAACTCCGGCGGCGCGCTGGTGGATGCCAACGGCAATCTGACCGGGATCAACACGGCGATCTTCTCCAAGTCCGGCGGCAGCCAGGGCATCGGTTTTGCGATTCCGGTGAAGCTGGCCATGGAAGTGATGAAGTCCATCATCGAACACGGCCAGGTGATTCGCGGCTGGCTGGGTATTGAAGTGCAGCCGCTGTCCCAGGAGCTGGCGGAGTCCTTCGGTCTGTCCGGGCGTCCCGGGATCGTGGTAGCAGGCATTTTCCGCGATGGCCCGGCCCAGAAGGCCGGCCTGCAACTGGGCGACGTGATCCTGAGCATCGACGGCGAACCCGCCGGTGACGGCCGTCGCTCGATGAACCAGGTGGCGCGGATCAAACCCACCGACAAGGTCGCCATCCAGGTGATGCGCAACGGCAAGGAGCTCAAGCTCACCGCAGAAATCGGTTTGCGCCCACCGCCGGCACCGGTGGTGGTGAAGGAAGAAGAGTAACTGCGCGATAGCAACGGCCTTGCTGGCCAAGAGTCCCTTGTGGTGAGGGAGCTTGCTCCCTCGCCACAAAAAACCGTGTTCGCCGCGGTTATTTTAGTCGGCCAGGAATAGCATAAATTCTCATTAGTAGTGTTATATTGTTTCAATACTAAAAATTGGAACAAGATAACATGTCATCTCTAAAACGGATTTCCCTCGCCAGCCTGGCCTTGGGTCTGCTGGGTGACCCGGTGATCGCCGAGGAAATCCAGCCGATGGAACTGGACGCCATCAACGTCTCTGCCGACTACGAATCCCCTACCGGGCCGGTGACGGGCTATCGCGCCACTCGCTCCGCCAGCGCCACCAAAACCGACACCGCCCTGCGGGACATCCCGCAATCGATCAGTGTGATCCCCGCCAGCGTCCTCAATGATCTGGGCAGCACCAACGTCGAACGGGCCCTGGAATATGCCGGCGGCGTGTCAAAGCAAAACAACTTCGGCGGCCTGACACTCTACGAATACAGCGTGCGTGGCTTTACCACTTCGGAGTTCTACAAGGACGGCTTCAGCGCCAACCGCGGTTATCCGAGTACGCCGGATGCGGCCAACATTGAACGCATCGAGGTGCTTAAAGGACCGGCGGCCAGCCTGTACGGGCGCGGCGACCCCGGCGGTACGGTGAACATCGTCACCAAGAAGCCCCAGCCCGAAGCCTTCACCACCCTGCAAACCAGCGCCGGCAGTTGGGATCGCTACCGCACCGCGCTGGACGTCAACACACCACTGGACGCTGAGGGCAATCTGCTGTCGCGGGTCAACTTGGCGATCGAGGACAATCACAGCTTTCGCGATCACGTCCAGAGCAAGCGCGTCTTCGTCGCCCCCTCCCTCAGTTGGCAACTGAGCCCCGATACGCGCCTGCTGGTGGAAAGTGAAATCGTGCGTCACAGCTCAACGTTCGATCGCGGCATCGTGGCGCCGAACAACCGTTGGAGCGGTGTTTCCCGCTCGACCTTTTTGGGCGAACCCAACGACGGCGACATCGACAACCACAACAACATGCTCCAGGCGGCCCTCGAACATCAGCTCAACGACGCCTGGCAACTGCGCCTGGCCAGCCATTACAAACAGGGCGAACTCTGGGGATTCGCCTCCGAAGCGCGGCCGCTGAACGCCGACGGTCGTACGGTGAACCGCCGCTACCGCGAGCGCGACAACAATTGGCACGACAGCATTACCCAACTTGAATTACGCGGGCTGTTTGACCTCGGGCCCTGGCAGCACGAATTGCTGATCGGCACCGAATACGAGGACTATCGCAAGAACGAGCGCGTGACCACGATCAACGGTGGCACTTACCCCATCGACATCTATCAACCGGTCTATGGCCAGCCGAAACCTGATGGTCAACGTACCGGCACCGATTTTTTCGAGCGTGTGAAAAGCCGTGCGCTGAATCTTCAGGACCAGATCGTCTTCACCGACAAACTGCGGGGCATGCTCGGCGTGCGTTATGAGCATTTCGAGCAGAGCATTGACGACCACACCACGCAGCTCACCAGCCGCCAGCGTCATGACACCTTCACGCAACGGGCCGGCCTGCTGTACCAACTGACACCCGAGGTCGGACTGTTCGCCAACGCCTCCACCTCGTTCAAGCCCAACAATGGCCTGGATGCCGGGGGCAATACCTTCGATCCGGAGGAAGGCGTTGGCTATGAAGTGGGGATCAAGAGCGAGCTGTTCGATGATCGCCTGAGCACCACCCTGGCGGCGTTCCATATCGAAAAGGAAAACGTCCTGGCGCGGGACCCGGCCACAGACTCCAACCGCGCCATGGGCAAGGCCCGCAGCCAGGGACTCGATCTGCAGGTCACCGGGCAGGTAACTGACGCCATCCGGGTGATCGGCGCCTTCGCCTACATCGATGCCGAAGTGACCAAGGGTGACGAAACCATTCCCACTGGCAGCCGGATTCTTGGCGTCGCCAAGCACAGCGGCAGCCTGCTCGGCGTCTACGAATTCCAGGACGGCCACCTGCGCGGCTCCGACGTGGGTGCGGCATTCACATACGTCGGAGATCGCTCCGGCGAAGCCGGCAAGGACTTCGAACTGCCGGCCTACCACACCGTGGATCTGCTGGCCCATTACAAAGCCAGCGACAACGTCACCGTGGGCCTGAACCTGAACAACGTCTTCGACGAAAAATACTACGAGCGCTCGTACAGCAACTACTGGGTCAACCCCGGCGAGCCACGCAACTTTACCGTCAGCCTCACCCTTGATCTGTAAAAAGGAAAATCAATGAAATACCCCAAGACCTTCGCCCTTCTCAGCCTGTTCCTGGCCACACAAGCCTCGGCCCATGGCCTGTGGACCGAACAACGGCGCGGCAATATCGAAGTGATCTACGGCCACGGCGCCGAGGACAATGCCTTCAAGGCGCAGAAAATCAGCGGTGCGTGGGCCTATGACCTGGGCGGCAAGATGATCCCGGTCACCGTCGAACGCTTGCCCGACCATGCTCGCTTGCAACCCCTCAAGCCACCGGCCGTGATGGCCGTGGAACTGGACAATGGCATGTGGTCCCAGACCGCTGACAAGAAATGGATCAACGAAGGCCGCACGAAGGTGCCCGGGGCGATTGAATCGACCCACACCTTCAAGTACAGCCTGGCGATCTACGAGCCGGGAGCGAAGTTGCCGAAACTTGATCAGGTCAAGTTCCTGATCCTGCCGGAAGTCGACCCGCTGACCGTAGGCCCGGGCCAGTCACTGCCGGTACGGGTGCTGCTGGACGGGAAACCGGCCGCCGGGGTGAAGCTGGTGGGTGATTACCGCAGCGCACCGGACACCGTATCAGCAGAAACCGACGCCGAAGGCCGGGCCAAGGTGCTGGTGCGTAACGAAGGGTTGAATGTGATCGCCGCGCAGATGGAAATTGCGCTCAAGGACAACAAGGACGTGGCCACGCGCGGGGTGTTCACCTCGCTGACCTTCCTGGGTGAAGAGCATCACGAGTAAGGCCCAACAACTGTGGGAGCGAGTCTGCTCGCGATGGCGGTGGATCAGCCAGATGGATGTTGACTGACACTACGCCATCGCGAGCAGGCTCGCTCCCACAGGGTGCCTCTGCTGGTTACAAAATTTGTATTCGCAACGACTCTACTGTGGGAGCGAGCCTGCTTGCGATAAGGCCATCAGCCCCCTTCCTTAACTTTAGAGTTCACCCAGGGCTTCGATCAGCGCCTGGTTCTGCTCCGGCGTACCAATGCTGATTCGTAGGAACTGGGCAATCCGCTCCTGCTTGAAGTGCCGCACGATCACGCCTTGTCCGCGCAATTTCGCCGCCAGCCCTGCCGCATCGTGCCGGGGGTGACGGGCGAAGATGAAGTTGGCCGCCGAAGGCAACACGTCAAAGCCCTTGGCCTGCAACTGCGCCACCACCCACTCACGGTGCTCGATGACCAACCGGCAGGTCTGCTCGAAATACTCCCGATCGTCGAACGCCGCCGCGCCCCCGACATTTGCCAGGCGATCCAGCGGGTAGGAGTTGAAGCTGTTCTTGATCCGCTCCAGCGCTTCGATCAGGTCCGGATGGCCCACCGCCAGGCCCACCCGCAACCCTGCCAATGAGCGGGACTTGGACAGGGTCTGGGTCACCAGCAGGTTCGGATAGCGGTCCACCAGACTGATGGCGGTCTCGCCGCCGAAGTCGATATAGGCTTCATCAACCACCACCACCGAGTCCGGACTGGCCTTGAGGATCTGCTCGACCGCTTCCAGGGCCAGCAGGCAGCCGGTGGGAGCGTTCGGATTGGGGAAGATGATCCCGCCGTTTGGTTTGGCATAGTCCGCCGGGGCGATCTGGAACTGCGCGTCCAGCGGCACTGCGTCGAACTGGATGCCGTACAGCCCGCAATACACCGGATAAAAGCTGTAACTGATGTCCGGGAACAACAGTGGCTGATCGTGCTGCAGCAGCCCGTGGAAAATGTGCGCCAGCACTTCGTCCGAACCGTTGCCCAGGAACACCTGGTTGCTCTGCACGCCGTAATAGCGGGCCACGGCGCTTTTCAGCAGATCGCTGTTGGGGTCCGGGTACAGGCGCAGGTTGTCGTTCAGCTCGGTTTGCATCGCCGCCAGGGCCTTGGGCGACGGGCCGTAGGGGTTCTCGTTGGTGTTGAGCTTGACCAGGCGAGTCAGCTTCGGCTGTTCGCCCGGCACGTAAGGCACCAGGTTCTTGACGAACGGGCTCCAGAATTTACTCATTTCAGTTTCCCCTGCCCTTCAATGGAGCGCTCATCAAGGATGCGGTATTCGGCACTGCGGGCGTGGGCGCTCAGCGACTCGCCACGGGCCAGCACCGAAGCGGTCTTGCCCAGTTCGGACGCACCTTGCTCGGAGCAGAAGATGATCGACGAACGTTTCTGGAAGTCATACACCCCCAGCGGCGACGAGAAACGCGCCGTACCGGAAGTCGGCAAGACGTGGTTGGGACCTGCACAATAGTCACCCAGGGCTTCGCTGGTGTGGCGGCCCATGAATATCGCACCGGCGTGGCGGATCTGCGGCAGCCAGGCCTGCGGGTCAGCGACCGACAACTCCAGGTGCTCCGGCGCGATGCGGTTGGCGACCTCGATGGCCTGTTCCATGTTCTCGACCTTGATCAGCGCGCCACGGCCGTTGATCGAGGTGTTGATGATCTCGGCGCGGTCCATGGTCGGCAGCAGCTTGTCGATGCTGGCAGCCACTTTGTCGAGGAACTCGGCGTCCGGGCTGACCAGGATCGCCTGGGCGTCTTCGTCGTGCTCGGCCTGGGAAAACAGGTCCATGGCGATCCAGTCCGGGTCGGTCTGGCCGTCGCACACCACCAGGATCTCCGACGGGCCGGCGATCATATCGATACCGACCTGACCGAACACGTGGCGCTTGGCGGTGGCGACATAGATGTTGCCAGGCCCCACCACCTTGTCGACCCGCGGCACGCTCTCGGTGCCATAGGCCAGCGCAGCCACGGCCTGGGCGCCACCAATGGTGAACACCCGGTCCACCCCGGCGATGCAGGCAGCGGCCAGCACCAGTTCATTGATTTCGCCGCGCGGGGTCGGCACCACCATGACCACTTCGGTCACGCCAGCGACCTTGGCTGGGATCGCGTTCATCAACACCGAGGATGGATACGACGCCTTGCCACCCGGCACGTACAGACCGGCGCGGTCCAGCGGCGTGACCTTTTGGCCCAGCACCGTGCCGTCGGCTTCGGTGTAGCTCCAGGAGTCCTGTTTCTGCCTCTCGTGATAGTCGCGCACCCGCGATGCGGCTTTTTCCAGGGCTTCGCGCTGCGGCACCGTGATCCGGGTCAGGGCCAGTTCCAGGCGCTCGCGCGGCAGGATCAGATCAGCCATGGACGCCACTTGCAGGCCATCGAATTTCTGGGTGAATTCCACCAAAGCTGCATCGCCACGCTCGCGCACAGCCTTGATGATGTCCAGCACCCGCTGATTGACCGAGTCGTCAGACACACTTTCCCAGCTCAGCAGATGATCCAGATGATGTGCGAAATCCGGGTCGGCAGCGTTGAGTCGGCGAATCGAAGTGGGAGCGGTCATAGCGAGGGCCTCATTAATGGCAAATGCTCAGGCGCCCTAAGCTACCAGTCCATTCGCGTGGGCACCTGAGAAAATTGGCTATGACACGGATAGACGGGCGCGACTCAAGGTCGCGCAGGTGAATCAGCCGCGGTGTCGCGATTCCACTGCCTTGCGCAGGGTATCGATCAGAGCCTGGATACGGGCGTGCTGCATTTTCATCGAAGCCTTGTTGACGATCAGCCGGGAGGTGATGTCGGCAATGAAATCCTGGGGCTCCAGGCCATTGGCCCGCAGGGTGTTGCCGGTGTCGACCACATCGATGATCTTGTCCGCCAGGCCGATCAGCGGCGCCAGCTCCATCGAACCGTACAACTTGATGATATCGACCTGACGGCCCTGCTCGGCGTAATAACGCTTGGCAATGTTGACGAACTTGGTCGCCACCCGCAAACGGCCCTTGGGTTCTGGCGCACCGACTTTGCCGGCGGTCATCAGCTTGCAGCGGGCGATCCGCAGGTCCAGGGGCTCGTACAGGCCCTGGCCGCCGTACTCCATCAGCACGTCCTTACCGGCAACGCCCAGGTCGGCGGCGCCATGTTCAACGTAAGTCGGAACATCGGTGGCGCGCACGATCAGCAAGCGTACATCGGCTTGAGTCGTAGGAATGATCAGCTTGCGGCTCTTGTCCGGATTCTCGGTCGGCACGATGCCCGCTTCAGCCAGAAGCGGCAAGGTGTCATCAAGGATGCGGCCCTTGGACAGTGCAATAGTCAACATGGGAAACGTCAGTCCTTATCAAGGTACTCATGCCCGGTCGCAAGCGGCGCCGGACACACATCGAGGGTGTTACCACCCTCGACCTGAAACGAAATCAACAGGCGCGTCCCTGCGCCCATGCAGCCGGACCTAGCCCGGTACGCGACGGATCTTGGCGCCGAGCATCTGCAGTTTCTCTTCGATGCACTCGTAACCACGGTCGATGTGGTAGATACGGTCGATCAGGGTGTCGCCTTCGGCAACCAGGGCCGAAATCACCAGACTGGCCGAAGCCCGCAGGTCGGTGGCCATCACTGGCGCGCCCTTGAGTTTTTCGGTACCGGTCACGATGGCGGTGTTGCCTTCGACCTGGATCTTGGCGCCCATGCGGTGCAGTTCGTAGACGTGCATGAAACGGTTTTCGAAGATCGTCTCGATCACCGCACCGGTGCCTTCGGCAATGGCGTTGAGGGAGATGAACTGCGCCTGCATGTCGGTCGGGAACGCCGGGTACGGGGCGGTCCGCACGTTGACGGCTTTAGGCCGCTTGCCGTGCATGTTCACTTCGATCCAGTCTTCGCCGCAGGTGACTTCGGCACCGGCTTCCTTGAGTTTCTCCAGGACGGCTTCAAGAATGGTCGGATCGGTGTCCTTGACCTTGACGCGGCCACCGGTGACAGCAGCAGCCACCAGATAGGTGCCGGTTTCGATCCGGTCCGGCATCACTTTGTAAGTGGCCGAATGCAGGCGCTCAACACCATCGATGGTGATGGTATCGGTGCCGGCGCCGCTGATCTTGGCGCCCATGGCGATCAGGAAGTTCGCCAGGTCGACCACTTCAGGCTCGCGAGCGGCGTTTTGCAGCACGCTGCGGCCCTTGGCCAGTGCGGCCGCCATCATGATGTTCTCGGTACCGGTCACACTGACGGTATCGAAGAAGAAGTGAGCGCCGCGCAGGCCGCCTTCAGGCGCCTTGGCCTTGATGTAGCCACCCTCGACGTCGATCACCGCACCCATGGCTTCCAGGCCGCGGATATGCAGGTCCACCGGACGCGAGCCGATGGCGCAACCACCCGGCAAGGCAACTTCGGCTTCACCAAAACGGGCGACCATCGGTCCCAGTACCAGAATCGACGCACGCATGGTCTTCACCAGTTCGTACGGGGCGATCAGGGTCTTGATGGTGCGGGGGTCGATCTCGACGCTGAGCTTTTCGTCGATCACCGGTTCAATGCCCATGCGACCGAACAGCTCGATCATGGTGGTGATGTCGTGCAGGTGCGGCAGGTTCGCCACGGTCACCGGGCCATCGCACAGCAACGTCGCGGCCAGGATCGGCAGGGCGGAGTTCTTTGCCCCGGAGATGCGGATTTCGCCATCAAGACGAACGCCGCCGGTAATAATCAGTTTATCCATAAGAATCTCGACGCCCTTGGGCTCAGGTGCGCTCGGCCCAGGCCGCGCGGCTGAAAAATTTCATAGTGACCGCATGGATGCTGCCATCGGCGATCCACGGGTTCAAATGGGCATAGATCTGCTGCTGACGCTTCACCGGGCTCAACGCCGCCAGTTCATCGCTGATCACGTTCAGCTGAAAGTTGCAGCCTTCGCCCTCAACTTCAATGACAGTTTCGGGCAGCTTTCCTTCAAGGAAGCTCTTCACTTCTACGGCCTGCATGCTCAACCTCTATCGGCGCCCTGTGCGCACGGGTCGCACATCATACAAAAAAGCCCCGCGCCTGCGAACCCCGCGAAGCAGGACTCTGACGGGGGGCTTTTTCAGGGATGTGGGTCAGGAGTGCACCAACAGCTCGGTCAGTTCGCTGACCTGGGCTATTTCGCGCATGTCTTCGGGCATCCCACGGATGCTCCAGGTTTTTCCGGCAGCTTTGGCGTCACGCATGAAGCACAGCAGCAGGGACAGGCCGACACTGCTGGACTTCTGCACCGCCGAGCAGTCAATGACCAGCTCTGCGGCGCCGGCAGAGCCGATCAGCGCCTGGCCCTGCTTGCGCAAGACCGGGCCAGTGCGATAGTCCAGCACGCCACTGAGCAACAGCTCGCCAGATTCGCCCAAACGAACGGCCGACTCACTCGCCAACTCACTCATTGCGCCTGCTTCTCTTGAGCATCCTGGGCAACTTCCTTGGCCTTGGCGACTTCACCGGCCCAACCGTCGATGGTTTTGTCCAGATCATTGCCGTTTTGCTGCATCGCATCAGCGAACTGATCGCGGAACAGCTTGCCGATGTTGATGCCATTGATGATCACGTTACGCACCTTCCACTCGCCGTTGATTTTCTCGAGCGTGTAGGACACAGGGTAGATCGCGCCGTTATTGCCCTTGACCTGCATATCGACGCTGGTGCGGTTGCCGCTTTCGTCCTTGGCCGGCGAAACGGTGATGCCCTGGTTGTTGTATTCGAGCAAGGCGTTGCCATAGAACTGCATCAGGCTGCGCTTGAAGTTTTCCTGGAAGCGCGTCATCTGCGCCGGGGTCGCCTTGCGCGAGTACTTGACGGTCATGATGCTTCGGGAAATACCGTCGGCATCCACCACGGGACCGACGATGCCGTTCAGCGCGTCGTAGAACGCCCCCGGATCCTGCTTGTATTTCTCTTTGTTGGCGGCCAGGTCTGCCAGCAACCGGGTGGTAGTGTCCTGGATGATTTCATGGGCCGAAGGCGCGGCCACGGCGTTGGCCATCAGCGGCAGCGCCGCGAGCAGCACCAACAGGCTACGTCGCAAGATAGAGATCATTCAAAAGCTCCTCATTTGGCGTCTTTGCTAACGGTATTGAGCAGGAATTTACCGATCAGGTCCTCAAGCACCAGCGACGACTGCGTATCGTGGATGGTCCCGCCATCCTTGAGCAAAGCTTCTTCACCGCCAACGCTGATACCGATGTATTTCTCGCCCAGCAGCCCAGCAGTGAGGATCGATGCAGTGGAGTCAGTCGGCAGGTTATCCACGCGCTTTTCCAGCTGCAGCGTCACCCGACCGGTGAAACTGTCGCGGTCCAGATCGATTGCCGTGACCTTGCCGATGGTTACACCAGCCATGGTCACTTTGGCTCTGACCGTCAAACCGGCGATATTGTCAAAATAAGCATAAAGTTTATAAGTGTCGGTGCTTGCGGTCGGCGCCAGGCCACTGACCCGCAGGGCCAACAACAGCAAAGCCAGGATGCCAGCCAGCAAGAAAAGGCCGACACCGATTTCCAGGGTGCGGTTTTGCATCAGAAATCTCCAAACATCAAGGCGGTCAGAATAAAGTCAAGGCCCAGGACCGCCAGCGAGGCGTACACCACGGTCTTGGTTGTGGCACGGCTGATCCCCTCTGACGTGGGCTCACAGTCATAGCCTTGAAACACGGCGATCCAGGTCACCACGAAAGCGAATACGGCACTTTTGATAACGCCGTTGAGCACGTCGTCGAGAAAATCGACACTGTTCTGCATGTTGGACCAGTAGGAACCTTCATAGACCCCCAGCCAGTCTACAGCCACCCACGAGCCGCCCCAGATCCCCACGACGCTGAAAATGATCGCCAGCACCGGCAGGGAAATGAAACCGGCCCACAGGCGCGGGGCAATGATGTACTTGAGCGGGTCGACACCGATCATTTCCAGACTGGACAACTGTTCGGTGGACTTCATGTTACCGATTTCGGCCGTCAGCGCCGAACCGGCACGCCCGGCAAACAGCAGCGCGGTCACCACAGGTCCCAGCTCACGCAACAATGTCAGCGCGACCATCTGTCCAACCGCCTGCTCCGAACCGTAGCTGGACAAGATGTTGAACCCCTGCAGCGCCAGGACCATACCGATGAAGATCCCGGAGACCACGATGATCACCAGGGACATCACGCCCACCGAGTGCAGTTGCTTCACCAGCAGCCCAAACCCGCCACCCGTCGTGTTGCGCCCCAGCAGGGCATGCATCAGAAACAGCGAGGAACGGCCCAGCACTGCCACCACATCGATGCCGGAACGACCAAACAGGCGAACTCTTTCTATCAGTGATTTCTTGCGCATCAGCGCTTCCCCAGCAGATCGGTGCGGTAATCCGTGGCCGGAAAATGGAACGCCACAGGCCCGTCCGGATCACCCTTCATGAATTGACGAATGCGCGGGCTGTCCGAGGCCTTCAATTCCTGGGGCGTACCCTGCCCCAGCACCTGGCCATCGCCGATCACGTAGATGTAGTCCGCAATGCTGGCGGTTTCGGCCAGGTCGTGGGATACCACAATGCTGGTAATACCCAGCGCATCGTTGAGCAGACGGATCAGGCGCACCAGCACGCCCATGGCGATCGGGTCCTGGCCGACGAAGGGTTCGTCATACATGAGGATCTTCGGATCAAGGGCAATCGCCCGGGCCAGGGCGACGCGGCGCTTCATGCCACCAGACAGTTCGTCCGGCATCAAGTCCAGGGCACCCCGCAGCCCGACCGCCTGCAATTTGAGCAGGACGATGTCGCGAATCATCTCTTCCGGCAGGTCGGTATGGACCCGCAAGGGGAACGCCACATTCTCGAACACGTCGAGATCGGTGAACAATGCGCCGCTCTGGAACAGCACGCCCATGTGCTTGCGCGCATCGAACAGATCGCTGCGCGACAGCTTTGGAAGATTCTGCCCATTGACCCAGACTTCGCCGGCACTGGGGCGCAACTGTGCACCCATCAGCCGCAACAGCGTGGTCTTGCCGCACCCGGAAGGCCCCATGATGCCGGTGACCTTGCCACGGGGAATGCGGATATCGATGTCATTGAAAATGCTGCGCGCCCCT
Source organism: Pseudomonas sp. N-137 (assembly GCF_034555295.1). Taxonomy (NCBI): domain Bacteria; kingdom Pseudomonadati; phylum Pseudomonadota; class Gammaproteobacteria; order Pseudomonadales; family Pseudomonadaceae; genus Pseudomonas; species Pseudomonas sp. N-137. Next base: position 47,261 of record NZ_JAXUDQ010000019.1, on the reverse strand, counting down.
CGCTTGAAGGACAATCCCTTCAGCTCGACCGCGTAGGCGTTGTCGGCACTCATCTAAACTCCTTGCGATGCAGCCTCACATCCGAATGCCCTGGCCAACCGACAAACGCCGGACTGCCGGGCACCCGAACCGGCGGCGAACTATATCACTGCAACACCCAAGCGCCCAAGGCCCAAGCCCGCGCCCGTTCAGTCCGGATACAGCTAAAAGAAGAGACTTTGTATCAAGTCATGTGAATCGCTCGAACAAAGCATGACGAACTAACGTGAGGGAATTGTTCATTGCCGCTATAATCGCCGCCTTTTCATCGAGCCATACGATCTCTGACATGAACCAAACCAGCGACCTGATTCAATCGGCACAACGTACCATCCGCCTCGAGCTCGAAGCCGTACAAGGCTTGCTGCCCCATATCGACGCTGATTTCGTACGTGCCTGCGAGATGATTCTGGCCAGCAAGGGTCGGGTGGTCGTGGTCGGCATGGGCAAGTCCGGACACATCGGCAACAAGATCGCCGCCACCCTGGCCAGCACCGGCACTCCGGCATTTTTTGTCCATCCGGCCGAAGCCAGCCACGGTGACATGGGCATGATCACTCGGGAAGACATCATCCTGGCCCTGTCCAACTCTGGCTCCACCAATGAGATCATCACCCTGCTGCCGTTGATCAAGCGCCTGGGGATCCAACTGATCAGTGTCACTGGCAATCCGGATTCGCCCTTGGCCAAAGCCGCCGAGGTCAATCTCAATGTTCATGTCGAGCACGAAGCCTGCCCGTTGAACCTGGCGCCGACCTCTTCCACCACCGCCACCCTGGTCATGGGTGATGCCCTGGCCGTGGCGTTGCTGGAAGCCAGGGGGTTTACCGCTGAAGACTTCGCGTTCTCCCACCCCGGCGGCGCCCTGGGCCGTCGCCTGCTGTTGAAAGTGGAAAACGTGATGCACGCAGGTCAGGAGCTGCCACAGGTGCCACGCGGCACGCTGCTCAAGGATGCACTCATGGAAATGACCCGCAAGGGTCTGGGCATGACGGTCATTCTCGAAACTGACGGCAAACTCGCCGGGATCTTCACCGACGGCGACCTGCGTCGCACCCTGGACCACCCGATCGACATTCACAGTACGACCATCGAGCAGGTCATGACCCCCCACGGCAAGACTGCCCGCGCCGAGATGCTCGCCGCCGAGGCCTTGAAAATCATGGAAGACCATAAGATCAGCGCCCTGGTGGTGGTCGACGACGAAGACCGCCCAGTGGGCGCCCTGAACATGCACGACTTGCTGCGTGCGGGAGTCATGTAAATGAACACAGACCTGCTGCAACGTGGCAAAGCGATCAAACTGGCCGTGTTCGACGTGGACGGCGTCCTGACCGACGGCCGCCTTTATTTCCTCGAAGACGGCAGCGAATTCAAGACCTTCAACACCCTCGACGGCCAGGGCATCAAGATGCTGATGGCCGCCGGCGTGCAGACCGCCATCATCAGTGGCCGCAAGACCCCAGTGGTCGAGCGGCGCGCGAAGAACCTCGGCATCCCCCACCTGTATCAGGGACGAGAAGATAAACTGGTGGTGCTGGACGAGCTTCTGGGGCAACTCAACCTAAGCTATGAACAGGTCGCCTACCTCGGTGACGACCTGCCGGACCTGCCGGTGATTCGTCGGGTCGGCCTGGGCATGGCGGTGGCAAACGCGGCCGGCTTCGTGCGCGAGCACGCCCACGGCATCACCACGGCGCGAGGCGGCGAAGGGGCCGCTCGTGAATTCTGTGAACTGATCCTGCGCGCCCAAGGCCGCCTCGAGGCGGCCAACGCCGCGTATCTGTGAGCCATTTATGCTAAGCAAGAAAATTCGCACCATCGTGGTGTTCGGCTGCATCGCAGCGATTTTCGCGGCGGTCGGCTATTGGAACATCAGCCCGGAACGCTTCCTCGACCGCCCTGCGGTCAAGGTCCAGGAAAATGATATCGACTGGTATGCGACCAACACGCATACCCTGCAATACCTGCCCGATGGCAAAGTGCAGTATGAAATGACGTCCGACAAAGTCGACCACGTCAAGGCCAGCGAAATCACACTGGTCACCAAGCCAGACCTGAACATGTTCAGGGGCACCGAGTTTCCGTGGCACGTGCAGAGCGAACGCGCCGAGGTCAATCCCGACGGCACCGAAGTGGAACTGATTGATTCGGTACGCATCGCCCGGACCGATGAGAAGAACCGTACGACCATCATTACCAGCAGTCGTATGACAGTCTTCCCGCAGCGAGAATATGCGCAGACCGAGCAACCCGTTAGAATCGACGGCGCCGGTGGTGTGTCGACCGGCACGGGAATGAAAGCGTATTTGAAGGAAAGCAGGATACACCTGCTATCGAACGTAAGAGGACAGTATGAAGCTCGCTAAAACCCTCCCTATTTTGCTCAGTCTGGGCGCAGCACTGGGAAGCGCGAGCGCCTGGGCCCTCCCCACCGACCGCGACCAGCCTATCCGCATCCAGGCCGACGACGCCCAACTGGACGACAAGAACGGTGTAGCCACCTATAAAGGTGACGTGATCATCACCCAGGGTTCGATGAAGGTCACCGGCAACACCGTGACCATCACCCGCACCCAGTCCGGCGACATCGACGTCGTCACCTCGGTGGGCAATCTGGCCTACTTCGAGCAGATGCAAACCGCGGGCGACACCAAGCCGGTTCAAGGCTACGGGGTAACCATTCAGTACCACGCCGCCAAAGACCGCGTGGTGCTGATCGATCGCGCCAAGGTCGTCGACAAGGACAACAACATCACCCAGGGCGAGAAAATCGTCTACGACACGGTCAAGAAGCTGGCCAGCGCCGGTCGCGCCACTGGCAGCAAGGTCACCGAGCAGCGTCCACGGATCGACATGGTCATCCAGCCGAAAAAGAAAACCGACGAGCAGAAGGCCCAGTAATGGCAACTCTGAAAGCTCAGCACCTGGCCAAGAGCTACAAGAGCCGCCAAGTCGTGCGTGATGTCAGCCTGTCCATCGACAGCGGCCAGATCGTCGGCCTGCTCGGCCCCAACGGCGCGGGCAAGACCACTTGTTTCTACATGATCGTCGGCCTGGTTCAGGCCGATCAGGGCCGCGTCCTGATCGACGACCTGGACGTCAGCCACCAGCCGATGCATGGCCGGGCGAAGGCCGGTATCGGCTATCTGCCGCAAGAAGCGTCGATCTTCCGTAAACTGTCGGTTGCCGACAACATCATGGCGATCCTCGAGACCCGCAAGGAACTCGACAAGGCCGGTCGCCGCCAGGAACTGGAAAGCCTGCTGCAGGAATTCCACATCAGCCACATCCGCGACAACCTGGGCATGAGCCTGTCCGGTGGCGAACGGCGCCGCGTGGAAATCGCTCGCGCCCTGGCCACCGCACCGAAATTCATCCTGCTGGACGAACCATTCGCTGGCGTGGACCCGATTTCGGTCGGCGACATCAAGCAGATCATCCACCATCTCAAGGCCAAGGGCATCGGCGTATTGATCACCGACCACAACGTTCGCGAGACGCTGGATATCTGTGAAACCGCCTATATCGTCAATGATGGCCAGTTGATTGCCGAAGGCGACTCCGCGACCATCCTGGCCAATGAACTGGTCAAGGAAGTGTATTTGGGCCATGAGTTCCGCCTGTAAGCGAAAAGTGTCTGGTCAATCACCTCGGCGTCGCTAATTTTATTACGTGACGCCCTAGGCAAACACTTCAGTTTCAGGCATATAATTTGCTTAAGTTTGGCGCTTCGGCGCCCTGTAGTGGATGGCGCATGTGCGCCGGCGAATAAGGTGTTAAGCCCCAGCCATGAAACCATCGCTAGTCTTGAGAATGGGCCAGCAGCTGACGATGACACCGCAGCTGCAACAGGCCATCCGCCTGCTCCAATTGTCGACCCTGGACCTGCAACAGGAAATCCAGGAGGCCCTGGAGTCCAATCCGATGCTCGAACGCCAGGAAGAAGGCGACGACTTCGACAACACCGATCCGCTGGCCGATAACGTCGAGCAAAAGACCAACACCGAAATCCCGGAACCGTCCTATCAGGAAACCGCTCCGACGGTGGATAACCTTGAGGATGGCGAATGGAATGAACGCATCCCCAACGATCTGCCCGTGGATACTGCCTGGGAAGACGTCTACCAGACCAGCGCCAGCAGCCTGCCCAGCAGCGATGACGACGAGTGGGACTTCACTACCCGCACCTCCACCGGCGAAAGCCTGCAGAGCCACTTGCTGTGGCAACTGAACCTGGCGCCGATGTCCGATACCGATCGTCTGATTGCCGTGACCCTGATCGACTGCATCAACAATCAGGGCTACCTGGACGAGACGCTTGAAGAAATCCTCGAGGCCTTTGACCCCGAGCTGGACATTGAGCTGGACGAAATCGAAGCCGTCCTGCACCGCATCCAGCAGTTCGAACCCGCCGGCATCGGTGCTCGCAACCTGGGCGAGTGTCTGCTGCTGCAACTGCGTCAGTTACCCGCCAAGACGCCTTGGCTGGCCGAAGCCAAGCGACTGGTCACCGACTACATCGACTTGCTGGGCGGTCGCGACTACAGCCAGTTGATGCGTCGCATGAAGCTCAAGGAAGATGAACTGCGCCAGGTGATCGAACTGGTCCAGAGCCTCAACCCGCGCCCAGGCTCGCAGATCGAGTCCACTGAACCCGAATACGTGGTTCCCGACGTGATCGTGCGCAAGCACAACGACCGCTGGCTGGTGGAACTGAACCAGGAATCGGTGCCCAAGCTGCGGGTCAACGCCCAGTACGCCGGCTTCGTAAAGCGCGCGGACACCAGCGCCGACAACACCTTCATGCGCAACCAGTTGCAGGAAGCGCGCTGGTTCATCAAGAGCCTGCAAAGCCGCAACGAAACCCTGATGAAAGTAGCCACCCAGATCGTCGAGCATCAGCGCGGCTTCCTGGAGTACGGCGACGAAGCCATGAAGCCGTTGGTCCTGCACGACATTGCCGAGGCAGTGGGCATGCACGAGTCGACGATTTCGCGGGTGACCACCCAGAAATTCATGCATACCCCCCGGGGCATTTATGAACTGAAATACTTTTTCTCCAGCCACGTCAGTACCTCCGAAGGCGGTGAATGCTCGTCCACAGCCATCCGCGCGATCATCAAAAAACTGGTGGCCGCGGAAAATCAGAAAAAGCCGTTGAGTGACAGCAAGATCGCTGGTTTACTGGAGGCACAAGGCATTCAGGTGGCCCGCCGTACCGTCGCCAAATACCGTGAATCCCTCGGGATCGCACCTTCGAGCGAACGCAAGCGGTTGATGTAACAGGCCACGCCACAGCGTTCCAGTGGCAGGCATTTCTGCCTGCCGCTTTATGCACTGGCAACGAAGGAGAAGCTGTATGCAAGTCAACATCAGTGGACACCAACTGGAAGTGACCGAACCTCTTCGCGAATACATCGGCGAAAAACTCGAACGATTGGAGAGGCATTTCGACAAGATCACCAACGTGCAAGTCACGATGAACGTCGAGAAGCTGCTGCAGAAAATCGAAGCCACGCTGCATATCCCCGGCGGAGAGGTGGTTGCCAATGCTGCGCATGAAGACATGTATGCCGCGATTGACCTGCTGACCGACAAGCTGGATCGCCAACTCAAAAAGCATAAGGAAAAGACCCAGAGCCTCCTCCAGGGCGCGACCGGTCGTTAACCCCCCTAATCCATGATCCGACTAGAATCCATCCTGACCCCCGGCCGTTCCCAGGTGAACGTGCCGGGTGGCAGTAAAAAGAAAGCCCTCGAACAAATTGCCAACCTGATCCACCGAGAGGTACCGGATCTGGAAATGCAGGATGTCTTCGAGGCCCTGTTTGCCCGTGAAAAACTGGGCTCCACCGGCTTTGGCAACGGTATCGCCATTCCCCATTGCCGCCTCAAGGCCTGTACAGCGCCGATCAGTGCGTTGCTGCACCTTGAAGCACCCATAGATTTCGACGCCATCGACGGCGCACCGGTCGACCTGCTGTTTGTACTGCTGGTACCGGAAGCGGCGACCGATGCGCACCTTGAGCTGCTGCGCCAGATCGCCAGCATGCTGGACCGCAAGGAAGTGCGCGAGAAATTGCGCAGCGCGCCGAGCAACGAAGCCTTGTATCAGGTTGTCCTGGACGAGCAGAACGGTCATTAAACATGCGCATGATCATTGTCAGCGGACGCTCCGGCTCCGGTAAAAGCACGGCGCTTAACGTGCTTGAGGACAGCGGCTACTACTGCATCGACAACCTGCCGGCCGGCCTGCTGCCGGAACTGGCCGAGCGCGCCCTGATCCATACCGAACTGGCGCAACCGCTGGTGGCGGTCTCCATCGATGCACGTAATCTGCCGAGCCACCTGTCGCGGTTCCCGGAGCTGCTCGCGGAAGTGCGCAATCGGCACATCCAGTGCGATGTGCTGTATCTGGATGCCGATGAGGAGACGCTGCTCAAGCGTTTCTCCGAAACCCGTCGGCGTCACCCCCTGAGCAACGCAAGCCGCTCCCTGGCCGAAGCCATTCATGACGAGAGTCAACTGCTGGGGCCGATCGCCGACCTGGCGGACCTGAAGGTCAATACTACCCACCTGAACCTGTATCAACTGCGCGACACCATCAAGCTGCGCCTGCTGAACCAGCCGGAGCCAGGCACGGCATTTCTGGTGGAGTCGTTCGGCTTCAAGCGCGGAATGCCGGTAGACGCCGACCTGGTGTTCGATGTGCGCTGCCTGCCCAATCCTTATTGGAAACCGGAGCTGCGCGAACAATCGGGGCTCGACCAGCCGGTGATCGACTACCTGGCCGCCCAGCCGGATGTCGAGGAAATGTACCAGGACATCTCCAGCTACCTGCTCAAATGGCTGCCGCGCTTTGCCGCGAGCAACCGCGCCTACGTCACGATTGCCATTGGCTGTACCGGTGGCCATCACCGCTCCGTCTACCTGACCGAACGTTTGGGTCAGCTCCTGCAACAGTCCCTGAAGAACGTCCAGGTTCGCCACCGCGACCTCAGCTAAAGGATTCACATCGCGATGCCCGCTCTGGAAATTGAAATCATCAACAAGCTGGGCTTGCATGCCCGCGCGTCAGCCAAGTTCGTCGGTGTGGCAGGTCAGTTTCCTTGCGAGATCCTCGTGGGCCGTGACCCCGAGAAAATGATCAATGGCAAAAGCATCATGGCCATGATGATGCTGGCAGCCGGCCAAGGCACCAAAATCCATCTGCGAACCGAAGGTGAACAGGAGCAGGAGGCGCTGGATGCGTTGGTGGGGCTGATCAACAACTACTTCGATGAAGGCGAATAGCCTTAAGCTCTGAAGCAGATTCATTGTGGCGAGGGGATTTATCCCGGCTGGGGTGCGAAGCAGCCCCAAAACCTGACACGGCGATGAGTCAGGCAGTTTGAATGGGGCGCTTCGCACCCCAACGGGGATAAATCCCCTCGCCACAAGGTTCCTCTAAATATAAAAAGGCGCGTCATCCACTTGGATGACGCGCCTTTTTTACTGCGCTGAAGGTCAGCTACCCGCTACCGTCATTCGCTCGATCAACACCGAGCCGGTGCGGATGTTGCTGCGCAGTTCCAGGTCGTTACCCACCGCCAGGATCTGCTTGAACATATCGCGCATGTTACCGGCGATGGTGACTTCCTGGACGGCAAACTGAATCTCGCCGTTCTCGACCCAGAACCCCGCCGCGCCGCGAGAATAGTCCCCGGTGACCATGTTCAGGCCATGCCCCATCAGTTCCGTCACCAGCAGGCCACGGCCCATGCGACGCAGCAAGGCTGCCTGGTCCTCTTCGCCATGGGTCACGAACAGGTTATGCACGCCACCGGCATTGGCGGTGCTGGGCATGCCAAGCTTGCGACCGGAATAGGTGCCGAGAATATAGGACACCAGTTCGCCATTCTCCACGAATGGCTTGGCGTAGGTGGCCAGGCCATCGCCGTCGAAGGCCGAGCTGCCCATGGCCTGCATCAGGTGCGGACGCTCATCGATGGTCATCCACTCCGGGAACAGTTTCTGGCCGAGTGCCCCTTCGAGAAACGATGATTTGCGATACAAATTGCCGCCGGAGACCGCCGACAAAAAGCTGCCAAACAACCCGCCGGCCAGTTCGGCGGCAAACAGCACCGGCACTTCACAGGTCGGCACCGGCCGCGCACCCAAGCGGCTGGCCGCCCGCTGCGCGGCTTTGCGGCCAATACTCACCGGATCTGCCAGACGATTGCCCTGGCGGTTCACGTCATACCAGTAGTCGCGCTGCATCTGGCCGTTGGCTTCGGCGATCATAACGCAACTGAGGCTGTGCCGGGTCGACGCATAACCACCGATAAAACCGTGGCTGTTACCGTATACACGGCAGCCCTGATGGGTATTGAGGGTCGTGCCGTCGGCGTTTTTGATTCGCGGGTCGGCGTCGAAAGCCGCCGCTTCACAGCGCAACGCCTGCTCGATGGCTTGTTCCGGGGTGATGTCCCAGGCGTGGAACAGGTCGAAGTCTCGCAGTTCCTTGCACATCAGCGCAGCATCGGCCAGGCCCGAAGCTTCGTCCTCGGAGGTGTGCTGGGCGATCGCCAGCGCAGCGGCAACGGTTTCACGAATGGCGTCAGGACCACTGGCCGACGTGCTGGCCGAGCCCTTGCGCTGGCCGGCGTACAACGTGATGCCAAACCCCTGGTCGCGATTGAATTCGACGGTCTCCACCTCGCGCTGGCGTACCGATGTCGACAAACCTTGTTCCAGAGAGACCGCCACCTCACACGCACTGGCGCCCTGTCGCTTGGCTTCGGCAAGGATCTGCTCGACTTGTTCCTGCAGTGCCGGCAATGCTTGCGGGCCGACGCTCTGAACTGCACTCATGGTGTATCTCCACTCAAATTCTGCTTTCGGTCAGGGTTTGTACGAATAGTGCCTTCGCGACTTTGCGTACAAACCTGAGGCCTTCGTGCGACCGGGCCGGACAAGCGGCCCCCGACTGGTTATCATGGCGGCGTTTCTTTGCGGACTGCCACCATGGTTGATTCTTACGACGACTCCCTCTACGAGGGTGAAAAAAGCAAATCCCAGGTCAAACGCGAGCTGCATGCTCTGGTTGACCTCGGCGAGCGCCTGACAACACTCAAGCCTGACTTGCTGGCCAAACTGCCTCTGACCGACGCCTTGCGCCGGGCCCTGGCCGATGCGCCCAAGCACACCGCGAATATCGCGCGTAAACGGCACCTGCAATTCATCGGCAAACTGATGCGCGACCAGGACACTGACGCCATCCTGGTTCTGCTCGATCAACTCGATGCCTCTACCCGGCAGTACAACGAACGCTTCCATAACCTGGAGCGCTGGCGCGATCGCCTGATCGCAGGCGATGACGGCGTACTGGAAAAATTCGTCATCGACTACCCGGAGGCTGACCGTCAGCAACTGCGCTCCCTGATCCGTCAGGCCCAGCACGAGTTGGCGCAAAACAAGCCACCGGCCTCGAGCCGTAAAATCTTCAAATACATTCGTGAGCTGGACGAAACCCAACGCGGCCTGCGCTGAGTAACGACCGTGGGTGGAGGCCTCGCACTCCACCCAGCGCTCCCGTCATGCGCCCGTGCCACCCACGGTAATCGCATCAATCTTCAGGGTCGGCTGACCGACACCCACCGGTACTGACTGCCCATCCTTGCCGCACGTCCCCACGCCGCTGTCCAGCGCCAGATCGTTACCGACCATCGACACCTTGCTCATCGCCTCCGGCCCGTTGCCGATCAGGGTCGCGCCCTTGACCGGCGCAGTGATCTTGCCGTCTTCGATCAGGTAAGCCTCACTGGTGGAAAACACGAATTTGCCGCTGGTGATATCCACCTGGCCGCCGCCGAGGTTGGCGCAGTAAATACCCTTTTTCACCGAAGCGATGATTTCCGCCGGATCGCTCTGACCGCCCAGCATGTAGGTGTTGGTCATGCGCGGCATCGGCAGATGCGCGTAAGACTCGCGGCGACCATTGCCGGTACGGGCCACGCCCATCAGGCGGGCGTTGAGCTTGTCTTGCATATAGCCCTTGAGCACGCCGTTCTCGATCAGGGTGGTGCATTCGGTCGGGGTGCCTTCATCGTCGACGCTCAGGGAGCCGCGACGCCCGGCCAGGGTGCCATCATCGACGATGGTGCAGAGTTTCGAAGCGACCATTTCGCCCATGCGGCCGCTGTAGGCCGAGCTGCCCTTACGGTTGAAATCGCCTTCCAGACCGTGCCCCACCGCTTCGTGCAGCAGCACACCGGACCAGCCAGAACCCAGCACCACCGGCAATGTGCCGGCCGGCGCCGGGATCGCTTCCAGGTTGACCAAGGCCTGGCGCAGCGCTTCGCGGGCGTAACCCATGGCGCGATCTTCGCTGAGGAAATAACGGTAATCGGTGCGTCCGCCGCCACCATGGCCGCCGCGCTCGCGACGACCGTTCTGCTCGACGATCACACTGACATTGAAACGCACCAGCGGCCGGACGTCCGCCGCCAGACCGCCGTCGGTGGACGCCACCAGGATCCGCTCCCAGACCCCGGCCATGCTCACCGATACTTGCTGGATGCGTGGATCAAGGGCGCGAGTGGCGACGTCGATGCGCTTGAGCAGCTCGACCTTTTCGGCGCGGCTCATGACTTCCAGCGGGTTGTCCGGCGCATACAACTGCGTCACGTCCTGGCTGCTGAAGGCCTGTACCTTGCCGTTCTGCCCGGCCCGGGAAATCGAACGAGCGGCACGGGCTGCGGCGCCCAGTGCTTCAAGGGTGATGGCGTTGCTGTAGGCAAAGCCGGTTTTTTCCCCGGACTGGGCACGCACACCCACACCCTGGTCAAGGTTGAAACTGCCTTCCTTGACGATGCCGTCTTCCAGCGACCAGGACTCGGAGATCATCCCTTGGAAATACAGGTCGGCTGCATCGATGCCCGGGCCGGCCAGGTCGCCCAGCACCCCTTGCAGGCTTTCGAGGGTGACGCCACCGGGGGCTAAAAGGTGTTCACTGACTGAGGATAACAACCCGCTCATATGTTCTACGCCTTGAATTCGTCGTCTTGGACAGGCCGCTGTCGAGCGCCCTGCGAGAAAAAGCGCCGATGGCTAGCCACCGGCATACGCGCCCGGATGGACGCCTGTTCGCTGCTGTCGCGCTCGGCCAGCAAAACGGCCTCGCCTTGATCCTGTTGCGCCAGCACACGGCCCCACGGATCGACTATCGCTGCATGGCCAAAGGTTTCCCGTGGCCCTGGATGCAGCCCACCCTGAGCGGCTGCCAGCACATAACACTGGGTCTCGATAGCCCGGGCGCGAATCAACACCTCCCAATGGGCAGCGCCAGTCACTGCGGTAAACGCCGAAGGCGCGGTGATCAATTCAGCCCCGGCGGCGCGCAGTTCGCTATAGAGTTCCGGGAAACGCAAGTCATAACAAACCGTCAGACCAACCCGCCCTACAGGTGTATCGGCCACTACCACGTTGTAGCCATAAGCATAGTCATCAGACTCGCGATAACGACCGCGATTGTCTGCCACGTCCACATCGAACAGGTGCAGCTTGTCGTAGCGCGCGACAATCTGGCCCTGATCATCGATCAGCAACGAGCAGGCATGCACCCTGGCGTCCGGTTGTTCCATCGGCGGCAACGGCAACGTGCCGGCCACAATCCATAACTTGAGGTCACGGGCGGCCTGTTTCAACCAGGGCAGGATCGGTCCCTGACCAAAGGCCTCGGCACGACCGATGTCCGCCACATCCCGCCGGCCCATGGCCGCGAAGTTTTCAGGCAGCACCGCCAGCCTTGCGCCGCCAGCGGCAGCCTGTTCCAGCAGCACACGAGCGCGGGCCAGATTGGCGAGCACATCGCTTTGACTGACCATCTGAATCACTGCCACTGGCATGGTGCTTCCCTCTTTTTTATCCTCGCTCGAGGCGGCTGTGGGAGCAAAGCTTGCTCGCGATGAGGCAGGTACATCCAACATATAGGCTGGCTGATACACCGCAATCGCGAGCAAGCTTTGCTCCCACAGGCTCGCTCCCACAAGGGGGATGTCATCGCCTGTCAGAACGGCTTGTCGAAGGTAATCTTCGGCTCTTTCCACGGCCCCTTGACGTCGTATCTTACGCTGGCAAAGCGCGCCACACGGTCGCCAATCAGTTTGTCGATCAGAAACAGCGCCCCACCCACCGCTGGCGCGCCGACAATCAGCGCTGCAATCGGCAGGTTGTTGGTCACCGGCAGCGTCACCTGCAACTTGGCGTCGACCCGATCGGCCACCATGTCCAGTGTGCCGTTGAGCTCCAGATTGCTCGACGGTCCCGTCAGGGTGATGGGTTCACGGGTCACGTAAACACCGTCGCTCGCCACCAGCAGCCCCTTGACCCGATCGTAACTCAAGCCTTTGCCGAACAGGTCAGAGAAGTCCAGGCGCAATCGGCGGCCGATGGAGTTGAAGTTCAGCAAGCCAAATACCCGCAGCGCCTGGGCGCCGCCTTCCAACTCGACGAACTGGCCCTTGCTCAGCGACGCATCCAGACTCCCGGAGAAGCGCTTCGTGGCGACCCACGCTGGCGAGCCAGGCCAGCGACCATCGACGTCCAGGCGGAATTTCTCGCTGGTCACGCTCGGCGCATAGCCCCAGCCCTTGAGCACATCGGCCAGGTTCTTGCCACCGATGCGGCCTTTGTACCAACTGCTGGTGGAGCCGGGGACGCCTTCCCAGCCGCCATTGCCGTTCAAGACCATGCCCTTGAGGCCCATGTCCAGGTTGTTCAAGGCAATGCCCTTGCCTGTCGGACGCACCTTCAACGACCAGGCACCAATGAGGTCGGGCCCCTGGAATAACTGGTCAATGACAATATCCATGGCCGGAATGTTGCGGGGATCGACCGAGGCCAGCGGGTCCGGCGCGTTTTCGTCGGTCTGGACCGTCGGGTCGGCGGCCGGCAGGCGAATGTAGTCAAGCTTGATACCGATCGGTGCGGCCTTCGCGTCCGGCAGACTGGCGGTGCCCTTGGCCTGCTCGCTGGCAAGTCGCAAAGCCCAGGCGTCAGGCTTGCGGTCCAGTTGCACCGAAGCCCGGTCCAGGGTCGTGCCCATGGCGGTGAGCTTGCCGATGTTCAGATCGACGCTGCTAAGCAGTTGTTTGGCGCTACCGCCCGGATCCTGCCCCGCATACTTGCCCACCAGCTCCTGCCACGGACTCACATCCAGCTGCGACAGCGTCCCGCGCAGGCGCAGGCCCTTGCCTCCCGGCAGAATCGCATCACCGTTACCGAGCAAGAGTTCACCGCGACCGTCTGCAACCTGTCCGTTCGGCGCCGCGTAGGTGAAGCTGGCCAGGTCGCCATAATCCACCCAGTAACGGCGCTCCGCGCCTTGCAAGGTCATGCGAAACACCGTGTCACGCCCGGCATCGGGCGCCAACCCGAAGGGCGCGGGCAGATCCACGGCCACGCCCTTGAGACTGGAACTGACCGACAGTTGGCTGTCGGCACCGTCGAGGATCACCTGCAACTGATACGGCACCACGCCAGTCACCGGCAATGGTTGTGTAACCTTCAGCCAGTCAGTGAGTTTCTTGACCTCCACCTGTCCGGAGGCGGCCACCCGCGTAGTCAGTTCACCGGCACGGCCTTCGGCAAAAATCTGCGCGGTCACGGGCCGGTCGAACGCTCGGGCCGCGATATTCTTGCCGCTCAGTCCTTTGTTGCTGTCGAAGCGGAAATCGCCCTTGAGCTGCGTCAGCTCCAGCACCGGCTCGCTGAGCTTGAGCCGGGCCTTGTCGGTCTTGAAGTCCACCAGAATCTTCGGTTGTTCGCCTTTCGCCAAAGGAATATCCAGCTTCACACTGCCTTGCAGGTCGCCCTCGCCTTCCCAGCCGGCGAATGTCTGCGCCGTACCGATCGGCGCCGTCTGCAGGATTTTCAAACCGTCGCCCAAGCCACCGGCGAACTCGCCGTCCAACAGCAGATGGGAATTCTGGCCGCTGGGCACATGGGGGATGTTCACCGAAACATTCCTGACCTGGGTGTCCAGCAACTGCCCCTGGCTGGCAAAGATACGCACGCCGCTGTCTTCGACGAAAACATCCCCGCTGACCTTGCTCACCGAAGGCCAACCCGGCTGGAAGGCCAGCTCGGCATCATGCACCTTGAAAAACAGGCTGATGCTGCGAGCCGCGTCTTCGGCACCGTGGTTCAGCGAACCTTGATACTGGAAAAAACCCTGATCCACCGCGCCCTTGACGATTGCCGTGCGCAGCCACTCATCCAGCGCAGGACTCAGGACAGCAGGCAGATACTTGGCGGTATAGCGACCGTCGCCATCCACCAGGCCGACCCGCAGGTCCATGTAGTCTTCCTGGCTGTGGTCGAAATGCAGGCGAATCAGGAAGTCACCGGCAATCCGGCCCTCCTCCCCCAGTACCTTCAGGTACGGCGCAATCAGCGTGAAACCCTGCTTGTCCAATTTCCAGGTCAGCCGGGCGTTAGCCTGCAAGTATTGCCAGGGCTTGGCGAAGATCGGGTCCAGGTGCAGGGAAAAATCCTTGCTGTCCATGCGCAGCTCACCGCCGCCCAGGTCGCCGCTCAGGCTCCCGGACACGTTGCGCGCCGCCGGGGCGCCGCGATAGGCATCAAAACCTACGGTGTCCAGGTTGGTGGCGAAGCTGACTTTCTGATCACCGCTGTTCTGCGGGCGGTAGTCCACCAGCACGTTGCGCAGGCCGCCCGTGAACTTGAGCCGGTCGATTGCCGTGGCAACGCCTTCGGGCAACGGCGCCAGGGCATGGAGCAACGGCGTCAGCGGCGTGAGGTCGAGGCGATCAGCCTGCACATGCCAGAGTTCTTCGGTTTTTTCGGTGGCGTTGTTCTGTTGCAACTGCAGGCGCGATTCCCAACGGGTTTCGCCCAGGCTCATTGCCAGGGAATCGAAGGTTGCGCTGAATCCCTGGTCGCTGCGCTGGAAATACCCGTTGAGCGCCAGGTTATGGATCTGCACCGGCTTGCGCTCGGCATAGGCGCCCTGGATGTCCGGCGCGTTCAGTCGAATGGCCGCGCTTTGCACGGTGCCCGCGCCCCAGCTCAGCCAGAACTCTGCGCCAGCCTTGATCCGGGAAAAATGCCATTGTCGGGTCAGGCGTTCCGGCAGCCATTTGGACCAATCGCTTTGCGGCAGACTCAGGTAGACATCGGCCTGGCCGTTCTTCCAGTCGCTGGCACGGATACGGGTGCGCAGGTTGATCGCGACGGGTTGGCCGTCAGGCAGGGTCAGTCGGGCATCCAGACGCTGACGGGCAACACCGGTGCGCAGGCTCAGGCCAACATAGGTCAGGGTCAGCGGCGGTTGTTCCAGCGGCTGCAAGGTCACCTGGCTGTCGAGCACCGACAGCTTCGAGATCATCTGCATACGTTCGAGCAGTTGCTGGGGATCCAGGGGCTGATCGTCCTGCACTGGCAGCCCCTCCAGGGCCCACTTGCCGTCGGCGTCTTCCTTGAGGCTGATCTTCAGGCCGCTGAGTTCCAGGTGAGCAATGCGCACCTGACGCGCCACCAGGCTGCCCCACAAGTCCGGCACGGCCCGCACCTGATCCAGATGCAAGGCATTGGCGCCCTCGCCGACCATCACGTCGTGGGCCAGCAGGATGGGGGCCAGGGCGCTCCAGCTACCGTCCAGGCTGCCGATATGCACGGGGATGCCCAACGCTTCGCTGGCGCGGGTCTGGACCTCGGCGCGGTATTCGGCCACCAGCGGAGCCAGTTCTCGCCCGAGGCTGACATACAGTGCCACCAGCACCAACAGCAGCGCGCACAGGCCCAGGCCCCAACGGGTCAGCGCGGCCAAAATGCGTGTCAGACGCTCCATGTCAGCGGGCTCCCCTGGCAAAAGTATTCAAATCCGCGGGGCTGCCGCTCATGAAGCCACTTCAGAGCAGCACCACGTCGTATTGTTCCTGGGAATACATGGTTTCCACCTGAAAGCGAATCGTGCGACCGATAAAGGCCTCCAGTTCCGCAACGTTCCCTGACTCTTCATCGAGCAGGCGATCCACCACTTTCTGGTTCGCCAACACTCTATAACCTGTGGCCTGGTAAGCGCGTGCCTCCCGGAGGATTTCCCGGAAGATTTCGTAACACACGGTTTCCGGGGTCTTGAGCTTGCCCCGGCCCTGGCAACTGCTGCACGGTTCGCACAGCACCTGCTCAAGGCTCTCGCGAGTGCGCTTGCGGGTCATCTGCACCAGGCCCAGTTCGGTGATCCCGATGATGTTGGTCTTGGCGTGGTCGCGCTCGAGTTGTTTCTCCAGGGTCCGCAGCACCTGGCGCTGGTGCTCTTCATGCTCCATGTCGATGAAGTCGATGATGATGATTCCGCCCAGGTTGCGCAGGCGCAGCTGACGAGCGATGGCGGTGGCCGCTTCCAGGTTGGTCTTGAAGATGGTTTCTTCGAGGTTGCGATGGCCGACGAACGCCCCGGTGTTGACGTCAATGGTGCTCATGGCCTCGGCCGGGTCCACCACCAGGTAGCCGCCGGACTTGAGCGGCACCTTACGCTCCAGGGCCTTCTGGATTTCGTCTTCGACGCCGTACAGGTCGAAAATCGGCCGCTCGCCGGGGTAATGCTCGAGACGATCAGCGATTTCCGGCATCAGCTCCGCCACAAACTGGGTGGTTTTCTGGAAGGTTTCCCGGGAATCGATGCGGATTTTCTCAATCTTGGGGCTGACCAGGTCCCGCAGGGTCCGCAATGCCAGACCGAGGTCTTCGTAGATCACGCTGGGGGTGGCGATGGTCTTGATCTGATCGGCAATCTGGTCCCAGAGCCGGCGCAAATAGCGGATGTCCATGAGAATTTCATCGGCCCCGGCCCCTTCGGCGGCGGTGCGCAGGATGAAACCTCCAGCTTCCTTGATGCCCTCTTTCTCCACGCAATCGCTGACCACCTGCTTGAGGCGCTCGCGCTCGGCTTCATCTTCGATCTTCAGGGAAATGCCGACGTGAGCGGTACGCGGCATGTACACCAAGTAGCGCGACGGAATCGACAACTGCGTGGTCAGGCGCGCGCCCTTGGAACCGATGGGGTCCTTGGTGACCTGGACCACCAGGCTCTGGCCTTCATGAACCAGGGCACTGATGCTCTCCACGGCCGGGCCTTCACGCATGGATATTTCCGAGGCATGAATGAACGCCGCACGATCCAGGCCAATATCGACGAACGCCGCCTGCATGCCCGGCAACACCCGCACCACCTTGCCTTTATAGATATTGCCGACGATCCCACGTTTTTGCGTGCGCTCGACGTGAACTTCTTGCAGAACACCGTTTTCAACCACCGCCACGCGCGATTCCATCGGCGTGATGTTGATCAGGATCTCTTCACTCATGGCAGGGTCTCGTTCAGGCGTGTTCACGATAATGGCCGCATCAAGTCAGACGGCGCTCAGCGCGCGCTCAGGGTTTGCCAACAGGGTATGCCGAAATGGCCCAACAGCTCCGAGGTTTCGCACAGCGGCAGGCCGACCACAGCTGAATAGCTGCCTTCAAGCCCGGCGACGAATACCGCCCCCAAGCCCTGAATACCGTAGCCGCCAGCCTTGTCCCGGGGCTCACCGCTGTTCCAATAGGCTAGCGCTTGTTGCTCAGTGATGGAGCGAAAGCTGACCCGGCTGCGCACCACACGGGATTCACAACGTTGCCCGTCCAGTACCGCAATGGCGGTCAGCACCTCATGGTCACGACCGGACAGGCTCAAGAGCATCGCCATCGAGTCGGCCTGATCCAGCGGCTTGCTCAGAATCCGCCCGTCCAGCACCACGGCGGTGTCGGCACCCAGCACGCAGCCGTCCACGCCTGCGGGCAAAGCACGTCGCCCGGCCTCGGCCTTGCCGCGCGCCAGACGTTCGACATAGGCCGAAGGGGTTTCGTCATCCAGGGGAGTTTCGTCGATGTCTGCGCTGACGGCGGTGAATGGCACACCGATCTGCGTGAGCAACTCACGCCGACGCGGCGAGCCCGAGGCGAGGTAAAGCGGTTTCATCAAGACATCTCCCTCTCAAGGTGCGGGCCAATGCCTGACCGAATCAGTTGATTTTGAAACGCAGGCGCAAGCCACGCAAACCGAAGCTGACCCACGGCCAGAGCAAGGCACTGACCAGTGCCGGCAACACCAGCGCCAGGGTCGGCTGGCGATTGCCGGTCAGCGCGCTGAGCCACAGTTGCACCAGCTGCGCCAGGCCGAAAATCACCAGGATCACCAGGCACTGCTGCCACATGGGGAACATCCGCAGACGTTGTTGCAGCGATAACACCAGGAACGTGATCAGCGTCAGGATCAGCGCGTTCTGCCCCAGCAACGTGCCATAAAGCACGTCTTCGGCCAGCCCCAGACACCAGGCGGTGACCATGCCGACCTTGTGCGGCAGCGCCAGCGCCCAGAATGCCAGCAGCAGCGCCAGCCACAGCGGGCGCAGGATTTCCATGAATTGTGGCAGCGGCGAAACGCTGAGCAACAGGCCGATGGCGAACGTCAGCCAGACCATCCAGCCGTTACCGGAATGTGTACTGCTCATTATTCTCGTGCTCCCCTGGTGGCTGGCGCGGTGGCCGGCGTGGAGACAGGCGGTTTGGCCGCGGGCCTTGCGGGTTGAGTCGCCGGGGCTTGGGTGGCCGGCGTTGGCGCCGGGGTCGTTGCAGCCGGGGCAGGTGCCGGTGTTGTGCCCGGGACTGTCGCCGGGGTAACCGGGGTCGCGGTCGAGTCGATGTTCTGCCGATCCTCGGCCTCCTGGGCCACGGCGGCGTCGTTGGCGCGCTCTTCCGGGGTGCGGTTGTCGCTGAATACCAGCAGCAGGTATCGGCTGCGATTCAGCGCAGCCGTTGGCACCGCACGCACGATAGCGAACGGCTGACCTGAGTCGTGTATGACCTCCTTGACCGTCGCCACCGGATACCCGGCCGGGAATCGCTGACCGAGACCGGAACTGACCAGCAGGTCGCCTTCCTTGATGTCGGCGGTGTCTGCGACGTGCCGCAGCTCCAGGCGCTCCGGATTACCGGTGCCACTGGCAATCGCCCGCAAGCCGTTGCGGTTGACCTGCACGGGAATGCTGTGGGTGGTATCGGTCAGC
The DNA here is from genome assembly GCF_034555295.1 of Pseudomonas sp. N-137. Taxonomy (NCBI): domain Bacteria; kingdom Pseudomonadati; phylum Pseudomonadota; class Gammaproteobacteria; order Pseudomonadales; family Pseudomonadaceae; genus Pseudomonas; species Pseudomonas sp. N-137. The sequence goes on along the minus strand of NZ_JAXUDQ010000019.1, from coordinate 28,107 downwards.
AACAGCACGCGAGAGGTGTAGGGCATCAACTCCACCACCTGCCCCATCAGGCCACGAGCATCGAGTACCGGCTGGCCGAGGACAACACCGTCGCGCTCACCCTTGTTGATGATGATGCGATGGGTAAAGGGGTTAGGGTCCATGCCGATCAACTCGGCCACTTCGACCTTCTCGTTGACCAGCGCCGAGGAATTGAGCAGCTCGCGCAGCCGCACGTTTTGCTCGGTGAGGGCCGCCAGCTTCTGCATGCGTCCCTGCAACAGCAGGTTCTCGGTCTTGAGTTTTTCGTTTTCGGCCACCAGCTCGGTCCGGCTGCCAAACTGGCTGGCCACACCCTGCCACAAGCGCTGCGGCAAATCGGTGATCCAGTAGGATTCCATCAATACCAGCGACATCTGGCTGCGCACTGGCTTGAGCAGCGTGAAACGGGCATCGACCACCATCAGCGCGACCGACAGCACGGTCAGCACCAGCAGGCGCACACCCAATGAGGGGCCTTTGGCGAAAAGCGGTTTAATAAGCCGCTCCTCCCAGGCAAATGTTTTCTTTATTCATACGGCATCAAACCGGCCTGGATACGAATGACAGAAGATAAACGTCAACGGGCAGCACTGCAAAGTGCTGCCCGGGGAGCGAACAACATAGACCATCCAGGCGGGCTTATTCGCTGGAGAGCAGATCCATGGTGTGCTTGTCCATCATTTCCAATGCACGGCCACCGCCGCGGGCAACGCAAGTCAGCGGGTCTTCGGCAACGATCACCGGCAAGCCGGTTTCCTGGGCCAGCAGCTTGTCGAGGTCACGCAGCAGCGCGCCACCACCGGTCAGCACCAGGCCGCGCTCGGCGATGTCCGACGCCAGTTCCGGCGGCGACTGCTCCAGAGCACTCTTGACCGCCTGCACGATGGTCGCCAGCGACTCTTGCAGTGCTTCGAGCACTTCGTTGGAGTTGAGGGTGAAGGCACGTGGAACGCCTTCAGCCAGGTTACGGCCGCGAACGTCGACTTCACGTACTTCGCCGCCCGGATAGGCCGTGCCGATTTCCTGCTTGATGCGCTCGGCGGTGGATTCGCCGATCAGGCTGCCGTAGTTGCGGCGCACGTAGGTGATGATCGCTTCGTCGAAACGGTCGCCGCCCACACGTACGGACTCGGCGTAGACCACACCGTTGAGGGAGATCAAGGCGATTTCAGTGGTACCACCACCGATATCGACGACCATCGAACCACGGGCCTCTTCGACCGGCAGGCCGGCACCGATGGCAGCGGCCATCGGTTCTTCGATCAGGAACACTTCACGGGCACCGGCGCCAAGGGCCGACTCACGGATGGCACGACGCTCCACCTGGGTGGACTTGCAGGGCACGCAGATCAGCACGCGAGGGCTGGGCTGCAGGAAACTGTTTTCGTGAACTTTGTTGATGAAGTACTGCAGCATCTTTTCGCAGACGCTGAAGTCGGCGATCACGCCGTCCTTCATGGGGCGAATGGCTGCAATGTTGCCCGGAGTACGGCCCAGCATGCGCTTGGCTTCGGTACCGACAGCCACGACACTCTTCTGGTTACCGTGGGTGCGGATGGCCACGACCGAGGGTTCATTCAGGACGATACCGCGCTCGCGCACGTAAATAAGGGTGTTGGCAGTGCCCAGGTCAATGGAAAGATCGCTGGAAAACATGCCACGCAGTTTCTTGAACATGGGAAAGGGACCCTAGGCAACGCGTGGGTAAAAAAGTGCGGCAAACTCTAACAACGACAGGGATTTTGGGCAAGGCGCCAATATGTTAAATTGGCCGCTTTTCTGTGCACCAAACCCCGAAATCGCGGCCAATGCCCTGTTTCGCAGATACGTTCCTTTGTTGACGACAATAGAGGCCGTCAAAAAGGAACAGTATTTGTGATACAGGGCACTGGACCGTAGAAATGCGGTAGTGTTCCGACAATCTAACACACGGACAGATTGCGTCCGTTTTGTTTTCCACTGGAGAATCCCATGGCGCTTGAACGCTCCGACGTGGAAAAAATCGCTCACCTGGCCTGTCTGGGCCTCGATGAAGCCGATCTTCCACACATTACTTCTGCCCTGAACAGCATTCTGGGGCTGGTCGACGAGATGCAGGCGGTCAACACCGACGGCATCGAACCCCTGGCCCACCCACTGGAAGCCAGCCAGCGCCTGCGCGCCGACGTCGTGACCGAGTCCAATCACCGCGAGGCCTACCAGTCCATCGCACCAGCGGTCGAAAACGGCCTGTACCTGGTTCCGAAAGTCATCGACTAAAGGGAAAGAGCCTCTCATGCATCACATGACCCTGGCCGAGATCGCCCGCGGACTCGCCGATAAAAAGTTTTCTTCCGAAGAGCTGACCCAGGCCCTGCTGGCGCGCATCGCCCAGCTCGACCCGCAGCTCAACAGCTTCATCAGCCTCACCGAAGAACTGGCCCTGAGCCAGGCCAAGGCCGCCGACGCCCGTCGCGCCAACGGTGAGAGCGGCGCCCTGCTCGGCGCACCGATTGCCCACAAGGATCTGTTCTGCACCCAGGGCATCCGCACCAGTTGCGGCTCGAAGATGCTCGACAACTTCAAGGCCCCGTACGATGCCACCGTGGTCGCCAAACTGGCCGCAGCCGGCGCCGTGACCCTGGGCAAGACCAACATGGACGAATTCGCCATGGGTTCGGCCAACGAGTCGAGCTACTACGGCGCAGTGAAAAACCCGTGGAACCTGGAACACGTACCGGGTGGCTCGTCCGGTGGTTCCGCTGCCGCCGTGGCCGCGCGCCTGCTGCCGGCCGCCACCGCCACCGACACTGGCGGTTCGATTCGCCAGCCGGCGGCGTTTACCAACCTCACGGGCCTCAAGCCGACCTATGGCCGCGTATCGCGCTGGGGCATGATCGCCTACGCCTCCAGCCTCGACCAGGGCGGTCCGCTGGCCCGCACCGCCGAAGACTGCGCGATCCTGCTGCAAGGCATGGCTGGCTTCGATCCGAACGACTCCACCAGCATCGATGAACCGGTGCCGGACTACAGCGCCAGCCTCAACGGCTCGTTGCAGGGCCTGCGCATCGGCGTGCCGAAGGAATATTTCAGCGCCGGCCTGGACCCGCGCATCGCCGAGCTGACCCACAACAGCATCAAGGAACTGGAGAAGCTCGGCGCGGTGATCAAGCCAATCAGCCTGCCGAACATGCAGCACGCGATTCCGGCGTACTACGTGATCGCCCCGGCGGAAGCGTCCTCGAACCTGTCGCGTTTCGACGGCGTGCGCTTCGGCTATCGCTGCGAAAATCCGGACAACCTGATGGACCTGTACAAGCGCTCCCGTGGCGAAGGCTTCGGCGCCGAAGTGCAGCGCCGGATCATGGTCGGTGCCTACGCGCTGTCCGCCGGCTACTACGATGCCTACTACCTCAAGGCGCAGAAAATCCGTCGCCTGGTGAAGAACGACTTCATGGCCGCCTTCAACGAGGTCGACATCATCCTTGGCCCAACCACGCCGAACCCGGCCTGGAAACTCGGCGCCAAGAGCAGCGACCCGGTCGCTGAGTACCTGGAAGACGTCTACACCATCACCGCCAACCTCGCCGGCTTGCCGGGCCTGTCCATGCCGGCCGGTTTCGTCGATGGCCTGCCGGTGGGCGTGCAGTTGCTCGCGCCGTACTTCCAGGAAGGCCGCCTGCTCAATGTGGCGCACCAGTATCAGTTGAACACTGACTGGCACACCCGCACCCCAATCGGCTTCTGAGGAGAAACACATGCAATGGGAAGTCGTGATCGGGCTGGAGATTCATACCCAGCTCACCACCCGGTCGAAAATCTTTTCCGGTAGCTCCACCACGTTCGGCTCCGAGCCCAACACCCAGGCCAGCCTGGTCGACCTGGGCATGCCCGGCGTGCTGCCGGTGCTCAACGCCGAAGCCGTGCGCATGGCGGTGATGTTCGGTCTGGCGATTGACGCCGAGATTGGCCAGCACAACGTATTCGCCCGCAAGAACTACTTCTATCCGGACCTGCCCAAGGGCTACCAGATCAGCCAGATGGAGTTGCCGATTGTCGGCAAGGGCCACCTGGACATCGCCCTGGAAGACGGTACGGTCAAGCGCGTCGGCATCACCCGTGCGCACCTGGAAGAAGACGCCGGCAAGAGCCTGCACGAAGAATTCAACGGTGCCACCGGCATCGACCTGAACCGTGCCGGCACGCCGTTGCTGGAAATCGTCTCTGAACCGGACATGCGCAGTGCCAAGGAAGCCGTGGCCTACGTCAAGGCGATCCACGCGCTGGTGCGCTACCTGGGCATTTGCGACGGCAACATGGCCGAAGGCTCGCTGCGTTGCGACTGCAACGTGTCGATCCGGCCCAAGGGCCAGGTTGAATTCGGCACCCGCTGCGAGATCAAGAACGTCAACTCGTTCCGCTTCATCGAGAAGGCGATCAACAGCGAGATCCAGCGCCAGATCGAACTGATCGAGGACGGCGGCAAGGTCATCCAGCAGACCCGCCTGTACGACCCGAACAAGGACGAGACCCGTCCGATGCGCAGTAAAGAGGAAGCCAACGACTACCGTTACTTCCCCGACCCGGATCTGCTGCCGGTGGTGATCGAGGACTCGTTCCTCAATGACGTGCGTGCCACCTTGCCGGAACTGCCACCCCAGAAACGCGAGCGCTTCCAGGCGCAGTTCGGGCTGTCGAGCTATGACGCCAACGTCCTGGCCACCAGCCGCGAACAGGCCGATTACTTCGAAAAAGTCGTGAGCATCGGCGGCGACGCCAAGCTGGCGGCCAACTGGGTGATGGTGGAATTGGGCAGTCTGCTGAACAAGCAGGGCCTGGAGATCGACCAGTCGCCGGTATCGGCCGAGCAACTGGGCGGCATGCTGTTGCGGATCAAGGACAACACCATTTCCGGCAAGATCGCCAAAATGGTCTTCGAAGCCATGGCCAATGGTGAAGGCAGCGCTGATGAGATCATTGAGAAGCGCGGCTTGAAGCAAGTCACCGACACCGGTGCGATCAGCGCCGTACTCGATGAAATGCTCGCGGCCAACGCCGAGCAAGTCGAGCAATACCGTGCGGCAGACGAAGCCAAGCGCGGCAAGATGTTCGGTTTCTTCGTCGGCCAGGCCATGAAAGCCTCCAAGGGCAAGGCCAACCCGCAACAGGTCAACGAACTGCTTAAAAGCAAGCTCGAGGGCTGATGACCATGGAGCCAGTCTTGCTGTCTGGCTCGCTCCCACATTTGGATTTGGAAAAGCCACCATGAAGCGTCTCCTCGGCGCCTGCGCCCTGCTGTCCCTGCTGGCCGGTTGTGCCAGCCAGAGCGGGACGGTCGATCCACACGGCTATGACCAGACCGGCGTCGCCTCTTATTACGGTGCCAGGCACCATGGCAAGCGCACCGCCAGCGGCGAGCGCTTCAACCAGCATGGCCTGACCGCCGCCCATCGCCAGTTGCCGTTCGGCACACGGGTGAAAGTCACCAACCTGAAAAACAACGACAGTGTCGTGGTCCGCATCAACGACCGTGGCCCCTACACTCGTGGCCGCCTGATCGATGTATCCCGCGCTGCCGCCGAGCAACTGGGCATGCTACGCAGCGGCACCGCACGGGTGCGTGTGCAAGCCCTCGACGATTGATAGACGGAGCCCGGACATTTCCCTACTCAATGCCATCCCGCTGCTGAGCCTGATCGAACTGTTCGGTGGCCTGCTGTTGTTGATCGCCGGGGCCGAGCTGCTGGTGCGCGCCGCCGTGGGCCTGGCGGCACGTTTGCAGGTGCGTCCGCTGATCATCGGCCTGACCGTGGTCGCCTTTGGCAGCAGCGCCCCGCAAATGGCCGTCAGCCTGCAAGCGACCCTGGCGCAGAACGCCGACATCGCCGTGGGCAGCGTGATCGGCAGCAGCATCTTCAACATCCTCGTCACCCTCGGGTTGTCGGCCCTGATCATTCCGTTGCGCGTCTCGCGTCAACTGGTGCGCCTGGACATCCCGCTGATGATCGGCGCCAGCCTGCTGGTGTTCGTGCTGGCCTGGAACGAGGAACTGACGCAACTGGACGGCGCGTTGCTGTTGATGGCCCTGGCGGTGTACCTGGGCCTGTTGCTGCGCCAGTCGCGGCATTCGGGGCGACCGCATGGGATGGGCGTGGACGTGGCGCAAGTGTCATGGCCCAAAAGCCTGTCGATGATGGTCGTGGGCCTGGCGATGCTGATTTTCGCCGGGCACTTGCTGTTGGGCGCGGCGGTGGAAGTGGCGACGGACCTGGGGCTGTCGGAACGCATCATCGGCCTGACCATCGTCGCCGTCAGCACCTCGCTGCCGGAACTCGCCACCTCGCTGATCGCCGCGCTGCGGGGCCAGCGAGACATTGCCGTGGGCAACGTGATCGGCAGCAACCTGTTCAATCTGCTGGGCGTGCTGGGGGTGACGGCCCTCGCCGCGCCCTCGCCGCTCTCGGTTTCCCCCAATGCTTTGGATTTCGACCTGCCGGTGATGCTCGGCGTGGCGGTGTTGTGCCTGCCGGTGTTCTATTCCGGCTACCGCGTCACCCGCGCCGAAGGCCTGCTGTTTTTGGGCTTGTACCTGGCCTATGGGCTGCATGTGGTGTCGTTCACTACCGGCATGCCTCTGGCCGGCCAACTGGAACGACTGATGCTGTTCTATGTGCTGCCGGCCCTGCTCGCGCTTTTGCTGTTCAGTTCCTTGCGCGCCTGGCGCCGTCAACACCACAAGAGGGATTTGCCATGACCGACACTCCAAAGACCGGCCTGGACATGCGCCGCCAGGTGATGGGCGACGCGTTCGTCGACCGTGCCTTGGGCAACGCCACCGAATTCACCCAGCCGCTGCAGGACTTCGTCAACGAGCACGCCTGGGGCAGCGTCTGGAGCCGCGAAGGCCTGCCGCTCAAAACCCGCAGCCTGATCACCCTCGCCGCCCTCACCGCTCTCAAATGCCCGCAGGAATTGAAAGGCCACGTGCGCGGGGCCTTGAACAACGGCTGTACAGTGGAAGAGATTCGCGAGGCGTTGCTGCATTGCGCGGTGTATGCGGGGGTGCCGGCGGCGATTGATGCGTTTCGGGCGGCGCAGGAAGTGATCGATAGTTATCAGAAATCTGAGTGACTGTTAGATCGCTATCGCGAGCAAGCTCGCTCCCACAGAGATCGCAGGCGGACTGGAAACTTGTGTACACCGCCATCTACTGTGGGAGCGAGCCTGCTCGCGATGGGCCCTCAAGAACACCACAACCCAGAACCTAGATCCACCCACCCCACTGCAGCACAAAAATCCCCAGGTTGGTGGTAATCGCCGCCATCAGCGTGGTGATGACGATGATCGCCGCGGCCAGTTCATGGTTGCCATCGGCCGCGCGGGCCATGACGTAACTGGCGGCGGCGGTGGGACTGCCAAAGTACAGGAACAGAATTCCCAGCTCCGCCCCACGAAAACCCCAGAGCCATGCGCCGAGGGTCGCCAGCAGCGGCAGGCCGATCATTTTCACCAGGCTCGAACTCAGGGCCATCTTGCCGCTTTTGCGCAGCGCCGCCAGCGACAGCGTGCCGCCGATGCAGATCAACGCCAGCGGCAAAGTCATCTGGGCAAGGTATTTGGCCGAGGTTTCGAACCAGTTCGGCAGGCCTATCTGCCAATAGGCCAACGGCGCGGCTACGACCACACTGATGATCAGTGGGTTGCTGACCACGCTTTTGCATATGCTCCAGGGGTCGGACTTGATCACTGGGCTGTAGACCGCCAGCACGATGGTCGACAGGGTGTTGTAGAACAGGATCACCAGCGCCGCGAGTATCGACCCCAGGGAAATCCCGTAGTCGCCATACATGCTCGCCGCCAGTGCCAGGCCGATCACGCCGTTGTTGCCGCGAAAGGCGCCCTGGGTATAGATGCCACGGTCCTCACGCGGGCAACGCCAGATCGCCCAGCCCCAGGCCACGGCAAAGCACACCAGGGTGGCAATGGAGAAATAGATCAGCAGGTCCGGCTGCAATGCCGCGTGGAGATCGGCATGCAGGATGCCGAGGAACAACAGCGCCGGCATGGTGACGTTGAACACCAGGGACGAGGCGATGTGAATGAAATTGTCGTTGATCCAGTAAATGCGCTTGAGCAGTGTCCCCAGAAACAACATGGCAAACACCGGTGCGGTGATGTTCAGGGTTTCGAGGAAAATTGCCAGCATGCCGGGGACCTTGAGAAGGGTGTCGTTAGGTGGCTAATGATAGCCACTAACGACACTGGCGTCTGGTAGACCGCTATCGCGAGCAAGCTCGCTCCCACATTTGTTCCTGGGTGAACACAAAATCCATATTCACCACAACCCCCTGTGGGAGCGAGCTTGCTCGCGATAGCGGTGTGTCAGCTTGAATGAATGCTGAATGTACCGCCGTCATCGCGAGCACGCTCGCTCCCACACTGGATCTCCAGCGATCACGAAATCATCAAGTAATCGGCGCCGGGTTGAACAAGGTGATGTCGTTGTACAGCTTGTGCCGCTCGGCCCAGGTCTGTTTCTTGCCGCTGGCCACGTCCAGGTAGTAATGGAACAGTTCCCAGCCCAGTTCCTCGATGGAGGCGCGCCCGGTGGCGATCCGGCCGGCGTCGATGTCGATCAGGTCCGGCCAGCGCTGGGCCAGTTCGGTGCGGGTCGAGACCTTTACCACCGGCGCCATGGCCAAGCCGTACGGCGTGCCACGGCCGGTGGTGAATACGTGCAGGTTCATCCCCGCCGCCAGTTGCAACGTGCCGCAGACAAAATCACTGGCCGGCGTGGCGCAGAAGATCAGGCCCTTTTGCTTAAAGCGCTCGCCCGGACCCAACACGCCGTTGATCGCACTGCTGCCGGACTTGACGATCGAGCCCAGGGATTTTTCGACGATGTTCGACAGCCCGCCCTTCTTGTTGCCCGGTGTGGTGTTGGCACTGCGATCGGCCTCGCCCTTGGCCAGGTAACGGTCGTACCAGTCCATCTCGCGTACCAGCTCCTGGGCGACTTCCCGGGTTTGCGCCCGGGAGGTCAGCAGGTAGATCGCATCGCGCACTTCGGTGACTTCGGAAAACATCACCGTCGCCCCGGCCCGCAGCAGCAGGTCCGAGGCATAGCCCAGGGCCGGGTTGGCAGTGATGCCGGAAAACGCATCGCTGCCGCCGCACTGCATGCCCAGGATCAGCTCCGAGGCCGGCACGGTTTCGCGGCGGCGCTGGTCGAGTTTCTTCAGCCGGGTTTCAGCCAGTTCCATGATCTGCTCGATCATTTCGGTGAAACCGTGACTGGAATCCTGCAAGCGATACAGCCACGGCTCGCTGAGGTCCACCGAGCTGTCGTTCTCATGCATCACCTGCCCGGCCTGCAATTTCTCGCAGCCCAGGCTGATTACCAGCGCTTCGCCCCCCAGGTTCGGGTTGCGTGCCAGATTGCGCACGGTGCGGATCGGGATGTAAGCGTCGGTGGCGGTGATCGCCACGCCGCAGCCGTAGCTGTGGGTCAGCGCCACCACGTCATCGACGTTCGGGTACTTGGGCAGCAATTCGTCCTTGATGCGCTTGACCGCATGGTCCAGCACCCCGGTCACGCACTGCACCGTGGTGGTGATGCCCAGGATGTTGCGCGTGCCCACGGTACCGTCGGCGTTGCGATAGCCCTCGAAGGTGTAGCCTTGCAACGGCGCTTCGGCCGCCGGCACGTCGGTGGACAGCGGCAGGCTGTCCAGCGGCGGCGCGGTGGGCATGCGCAGTTGGTCTTCCTTGACCCAACTGCCACGGGGGATTGGTTGCAATGCGTAGCCAATGACCTGGCCGTAGCGAATCACCTCGCCGCCCTCGGGAATATCTTCCAGGGTGACCTTGTGGCTCTGCGGTACAAAGTCCACGGTGACCAGGCCATCCGGGAACTCAGTCCCGGCTGGCACGCCCTGGTCGTTCACCACAATGACCACGTTGTCCCGCTCATTCAGGCGGATGTAACGGGGCGAATCGGCATGTTCAATCAGTTGCATCGACATCGCTCCTTCAGGATTTCGCTTCAGACAGGCTGGAAAGTTGATCATCCCGGGCCGCGGGCTCTTTGAGCACGACACGCTTGATCGGCCCGACGATCACCAGGTAACTGAACACCGCCATCAGCGCGTTGCAGCCCACGAACACCAGCGCCCATTTGAACGAACCGGTGGAGCTGATGATGTAGCCGATGACGATCGGCGTAGTGATCGATGCCAGGTTGCCGAAGGTGTTGAACAGGCCGCCACTCAGACCGGCGATCTGTTTTGGCGAAGTGTCGGACACCACGGCCCAACCCAGTGCGCCTACGCCTTTACCGAAGAAGGCCAAGGCCATGAAGCCCACCACCATCCATTCGATGTCCACGTAGTTGCACGCCACGATGCTGCTGGACACCAGCAGGCCGGCGATGATCGGCGCCTTGCGAGCGAAGGTCAGCGAGTGGCCCTTGCGCAGCAGGTAGTCGGAAATCACCCCGCCGAGCACGCCACCGATGAAGCCGCAGATCGCCGGCAAGGAGGCGATGAAACCAGCCTTGAGGATGGTCATGCCGCGTTCCTGCACCAGGTACACCGGGAACCAGGTCAGGAAGAAGTAGGTGATGCCGTTGATGCAGTATTGGCCCAGGTACACGCCGAGCATCATGCGGTTGGTCAGCAGTTGGCGGATGTAATCCCACTTCGGACCGTCGGTCTTGTTACCCCTGCCCTTGTCCTGGTCCATGTCGACCATCGCGCCGTTGGCGGCGATGTGATTGAACTCGGCCTCATTGATCATCGGGTGCTGACGCGGGCTGTGGATAACCTTCAGCCAGACCAGCGAGAACACGATACCGACCACGCCCATCACGATGAACACGTGCTGCCAGCCAAAGCGGTAGACGATCCAACCCATCAGCGGCGCAAACAACACCGTGGCGAAATACTGGGCGGAGTTGAAAATCGCCGAAGCGGTGCCGCGTTCAGCGGTGGGGAACCAGGCCGCGACGATGCGGGCGTTACCCGGGAAGGAAGGCGCCTCGGCCAGCCCGACCAGAAAACGCAGCATGAACAGCGCCACCACGGCGGTGGAGACACCGAATTCACCGACATAGCCTTGCAGCACGGTGAACAGCGACCAGGTAAAAATGCTCAAGGCATAGATTTTTTTCGACCCGAACCGGTCAAGCAGCCAGCCGCCCGGGATCTGCCCGGCCACGTAGGCCCAGCCGAAGGCGGAGAAGATATAACCGAGGGTAACGGCATCGATGCCGAGGTCTTTCTGCAGGCTGGAGCCGGCGATAGCGATGGTTGCGCGGTCGGCATAGTTGATCGTTGTCACCAGAAACAGCATGAGCAGGATCAAATAGCGGACGCGAGTCGGCTTGGTTTCTTGCATTTAAATCTACTTCCACTATTTATTTTTATACGGGAAATCTGGTTGTACGGCCGGGCGGGTTGTTCCGCTCCGACCGGTGTCGCAATTACGATCCGATGTAAGAAGTTTTCACCACGGTGTAGAACTCTTGCGCATAGCGACCTTGCTCGCGCGAGCCATAGGACGAACCTTTGCGGCCGCCGAACGGTACATGGTAATCCACGCCGGCGGTCGGCAGATTGACCATCACCATGCCCGCCTGGGAATGACGCTTGAAGTGGTTGGCATATTTGAGCGAGGTGGTGGCGATACCGGCGGACAGCCCGAACTCGGTGTCGTTGGCCATCGCCAGCGCCGCTTCATAATCGGCCACACGCACGACGTTGGCCACCGGGCCAAAGATTTCTTCGCGGCTGATGCGCATCGAGGCTTCGCTGTCGGCAAACAGTGTCGGTGCCAGGAAATAACCTTCGGTGTCGCACGTCACCAGGCCGCCACCGCTGACCAGACGCGCACCTTCGCTCTGGCCGATGTCGATGTACTTCAAGTCCTGGTTGAGCTGGGCTTCGGAAACCACCGGCCCGATATCGGTGCCGGCCTTCAAGGCATGACCGACCTTGATCGACTGCATGCGCTCGGCCATGGCAGCGACGAACTTGTCGTGGATGCCGGCGGTCACGATCAGGCGGCTCGAAGCCGTGCAACGCTGGCCGGTGGAGTAGAACGCGCTCTGCACCGCCAGTTCGACAGCCTGTTTGAGATCGGCGTCGTCGAGGATGACCTGCGGGTTCTTGCCGCCCATCTCCAGTTGCACCTTGGCCTGGCGCGCCACGCAATTGACCGCGATCTGCCGCCCCACGCCCACGGAACCGGTGAAGCTGATACCGTCGACCTTCGGGCTGTTGACCAGGACTTCACCGACCACACGGCCGCTGCCCATCACCAGGTTGAACACACCGGCCGGGAAACCGGCGCGGGAAATGATGTCCGCCAGGGCCCAGGCACAACCTGGCACCAATTCGGCGGGCTTGATCACCACACAGTTGCCGTAGGCCAGCGCCGGGGCGATCTTCCAGGCAGGGATCGCGATCGGGAAGTTCCACGGCGTGATCAAACCGACCACACCCAACGCTTCACGGGTGACTTCGACGTTGACGCCCGGGCGCACCGACGGCAGGTAATCGCCCGACAGGCGCAGGCACTCGCCAGCGAAAAACTTGAAAATGTTGCCGGCGCGGGTCACTTCGCCAATGGCTTCGGGCAGGGTCTTGCCCTCCTCCCGGGCCAACAGTTGGCCGAGTTCTTCGCGACGGGCGAGGATCTCGCTGCCGACTTTGTCCAGCGCATCGTGACGGGCCTGGATGCCCGAGGTCGACCAGGCCGGGAACGCGGCGCGGGCGGCTTCGATGGCGGCATTGACTTGAGCTGCATCAGCCTTGGCGTATTCACCAATGACATCGGACAAGTCAGACGGGTTGATGTTGGTGCAATAGTCGGCACCGGCCACCCACTGACCGTTGATGTAGTTATCGAAACGCTTTGAATCTGCCACGGAGCTACTCCTTCTACAATAGCTGTCTAGGAACGCAGAGCGTCCCTGGCTGCGTGCCCACGCGGAGCGTGGGAACGATCAAGCCTTACGCAAAAAGCCGCTGATTGCTCAGCGGCTTTGTCGGGTCTGTTACTGCTTGCCTTGCTTGTCGATCAGCGCGGCCAGGGCTTCGTATTCTTCCGGCAGCAGGTCGGTCAGCGGCGTACGCACAGGACCTGCGTCGTAGCCGACGATCTTCGCGCCAGCCTTGACGATGCTCACGGCATAACCGGCCTTGCGGTTACGAATGTCCAGGTAAGGCAGGAAGAAGTCGTCGATGATCTTGCCAACGGTCGCGTGATCTTCACGGGCAATGGCGTGGTAGAAATCCATCGCGGTTTTCGGAATGAAGTTGAACACCGCCGAGGAGTAGACCGGCACACCCAGGGCCTTGTAGGCCGCGGCATAGACTTCTGCGGTCGGCAGGCCGCCCAAGTAGCTGAAACGATCGCCAAGACGACGGCGGATCGACACCATCAATTCGATATCGCCCAGGCCATCCTTGTAGCCGATCAGGTTCGGGCAGCGCTCGGCCAGTTGCTCCAAGTGCGTGGCGTTCAGGCGGCAGACGTTGCGGTTGTAAACCACCACGCCGATCTTCACCGATTTGCACACGGCTTCAACGTGGGCGGCTACACCGTCCTGGCTGGCTTCAGTCAGGTAGTGCGGCAGCAGCAACAGGCCCTTGGCGCCCAGACGCTCGGCTTCCTGAGCGTACTCGATGGCCTGGCGGGTAGCACCGCCGACGCCGGCGAGGATTGGCACGCTGGTGGCGCAGGTATCAACAGCTGTCTTGATGACTTGCGAATACTCGCTGGCGGCCAGGGAGAAAAACTCACCGGTGCCACCGGCCGCGAAAAGTGCCGAGGCGCCATACGGGGCCAGCCACTCGAGGCGCTTGACGTAGCTGTCGCGATTGAAATCGCCTTGAGCAGTGAAATCGGTGACCGGGAAAGACAGCAGGCCAGACGAGAGGATGGACTTCAGTTCTTGTGGATTCATTATTCGAACACCCTGGACGCAAATGTTGTGTTGTAGGAAACGGTTCAGCTTCAAGAGAAGTTGTAAGTCATCGTACAACTTAAAATACGAACGTCAACTGCATTTCGTCTTTTGTCGGGGGTCAGGTGCGCGGAGTTTGGCGAAAAGCCTTTGAGATCGGGCCTTTGAGGTTTGCTGGCAAACTGAGGAATCTTGCCCTGCGAGGCAGCGGACCGCTCATCGCGACTGTAAGTTATTACAGTTTCGGACGCGGGTGAGGGAGATTGAAAATCGCCTCCTCCCTCCACGAGCAGGTCCATAGGCCATGAAAACCCAACATCGATTTCATTTCCCTAAGGTAACGGGACGCAACGTGCAAGAGTTGCCGTCCGATTTCGACTTCCATGTCAGTATCGGCGACCGTATTGAGTTTGAAGCGATACCGGGAACTGAATGGGTGGTTACCCAAAAAAAATTCAAGGTCCTTTTTGATGGTTCTGTCGAATACGTTGATTACGAAACGGATGAGGCTTGAATCCTCCCTAGCCAAAAGAGCAGTGAAGCGCCTCTAACCCTGCGCCTGCGCCTCTTCATGAGCCTGGCGCAGCCGTTCGCGGCTGTTGGTCAGGTGCAAGCGCATGGCCGCACGGGCCGCGTCGGAGTCCTGGCGGGCGATGGCTTCGTAGATTTCCTCGTGCTCACGGCTCAGGCGGTCCATGTAGTGCTGGTGGTCGTCGTGAGCCAGGCGCGCCGAATTCAACCGGGTGCGCGGGATGATGCTGGTGCCCAGGTGGGTCATGATGTCAGTGAAGTAGCGGTTGCCGGTGGACAGGGCGATTTCAAGGTGGAAGGCGAAGTCCGAGGCCACCGCGTCGCTGGCGTGGGCCGCGCTTTCGTTCAGCGCATCCAGGGCAGCGCGCATCGCAGCCAGTTGCTCGTCGCTGCGGCGCTGGGCTGCAAGGCCTGCCGATTCCACTTCCAGGCTGATGCGCAACTCCAGGATCGCCAGCACGTCACGCAAGGTGACCACCGTCGCCGGGTCGATGCGAAAGCCGCTCGGGCTGGGCGTGTCCAGCACGAAGGTGCCGATGCCGTGGCGGGTTTCCACCTGGCCGGCGGCCTGCAAACGGGAAATCGCCTCGCGCACCACGGTGCGGCTGACGCCATGGGCTTCCATGATCGCCGACTCGGTGGGCAATTTATCGCCACGCTTGAGAAGACCGTCGCGAATCTGCTCGGTCAACACCGTCACCAGCTCCTGCGCCAGGCTGCGGCGCTTGCGGGGAAGGCGTGGTACGTCGATCGGTCTTTCCATGTGTCTGTGTCTCGGCAAGCGGCTGAATGCGCATCATGATAGCGCAACGTGGTTGTACGATCACCGTGCTCCCTGGCGGTCTTGGCAAAGTTTGCCGCCATGCACCGTTGTGGCGAGGGGATTTATCCCCGCTGGGCTGCGGAGCAGCCCTCTTGATCTACCAGCAGATCAATATCGTTGACCTTTGATTTTGAAGGGGCGCTTCGCACCCAACGGGGATAAATCCCCTCGCCACAACGGTGTTCGGCAATGACAATCAGGCGACTACAGCTTGCTCCACCAGTTGGCCATTTTCGATACGCACATGTCGCGGATGGAACCGTTTCAAACTGCTGCGATGGCCAACGCTGACTATGCTCAGCCCCGGCAACTGGTCAATCAGCGCCTGGTACAGCGTCGCTTCATCTTCTTCGTCCATCGCCGACGTGGCTTCGTCCATATACAACCATTGTGGTGCGTAGAGCAATGCGCGGGCGAACGCCAGGCGTTGCTGCTCGCCGGGCGAGAGCATGCGCTGCCAATGGTTGGCTTCGTCCAGTCGCGCCACCAGATGCGGCAGGCGACAGGTTTCCAGCACTTGGGCATAACGCTCTGGCGGGTACGTGTCGCCCGGCTGTGGATAACTCAGCACTTCGCGCAAGGTGCCAATGGGCAGATAGGGTTTTTGCGGCAGGAACAGATAACGCGCCGCGGGCAACCGGATCGCGCCGTGGCCATCCGGCCACAAATGCCCCATTGCCCGGAACAGAGTGGATTTACCGCTGCCCGAACGCCCGCTGAGCATCACCCGTTCGCCCGGCTCGACGGTCATGTCGGTATGGCTGAGCAGATGGCGGCCATCGGCCAGGTCCAACCCCAGGTTTTGCACTTTCAATGCATGGCCTTGGTTCTGCACGTCGATGGCCGGCACACGGTCTTCGTTGTCGCTCATGGCCTGGCGGAAGCTCAGCAGTCGGTCACACGTGGCGCGCCACGCGGCGAGGTCGGTGTACGCGCTGATGAACCAACTGAAATTCTCCTGCACATTGCCGAACGCCGAGTTGATCTGCATGAGCTCGCCCAGCTGAATCTTGCCGGCGAAGTAGCGTGGCGCGGCGACGATGAACGGGAAGATGATCGCAATCTGGCCGTAGCCGGAGGTGAAGAAGGTCAGGCGCTTGGACACCCGCATGATGTCCCAGAAGTTATGCCAGACCAGACCAAAGCGGCCACTCAAGCGGCGGTTCTCGTTGGGTTCGCCGTTGTACAAGGCAATGCTCTCGGCGTTCTCACGCACCCGCACCATGGAAAATCGCAGGTCGGCTTCAAAGCGTTGCTGGTTGTTGTTCAGGCTGATCAAGCGACGACCGATCAGGTGCGTCAGCCAACTGCCCACCGCCGCATACACCAGCGCACACCAGAACATGTAGCCGGGGATGGTGTAGCCAAACACCTGGATGCTGCCCGACACGCCCCACAAAATGATCGAGAACGACACCAGGCTGACCACGGTGCGCAGCAGCCCCAGGCCCAGGCCCAAGGTGTTGCTGGTAAAACTGTTGAGGTCTTCGGAAATCCGCTGGTCCGGGTTATCGGTGTAACCGCCCTGCTCCAGTCGGTAGTAATTCTTGTCATTGAGCCAACGGGCGAAGTGTTTCTCCGTGAGCCAGGCCCGCCAGCGGATGGTGAGCATCTGCGTGAGGTACAAGCGATACACCGCGCCCAGGATCGCCACCGCGGCGATGCCGCAGAAATACAGGATCAACCGCCAGAACGCGACGCTGTCCTTCTCCTGCAAGGCGTTGTAGAAATCCTTGTACCAACTGTTGATCCACACCGAAATCGCCACGCTAAACAGCGACAGCACGATGACGGCAATCAACAGCGTCCAGGCCTTGCCCTTCTCCTCACTGCGCCAGTACGGCGTGGTCATTTGCCAGACACGGCGGAAAAACTGCCCGCGCACCGCATCATTGACCGCGGAATATTCAGCGTTCTGATTCATGGTTAAGGCTCTGTAAAGAAAAAAAACTCGGGCCGATCATAGAACAACGGCCCGATTTGCCGCGAGGGTGGACAACATCTGTTCAGCGCAGGTTCAGCGACGCACGGGGCGCTTCTGCAATTTGCGCTGCAAGGTGCGCCGGTGCATGCCCAAGGCGCGGGCAGTGGCGGAAATGTTGCCTTCGTGCTCGGTCAGCACCCGCTGGATGTGCTCCCATTGCAGGCGGTCCACCGACATGGGGTTTTCCGGCACCAGGGTGTCCAGGTCGGCGTGTTCGGACAACAGCGCCGCCAGCACGTCATCGGCGTCGGCCGGTTTACACAGGTAATTGCAGGCGCCACGCTTGATCGCCTCCACCGCGGTGGCGATGCTCGAGTAACCGGTGAGGATCACCACGCGCATTTCCGGGTCCAGCTCCAGCAGTTTGGGCAACAGCACCAGGCCCGAGTCGCCGTCCATTTTCAAATCCAGCGCGGCGTAGTCCGGCAGGTCGGCCTGGGCGATGCTCAAGCCCTCCTCGGCGGAACCTGCGGTGCTCACGCGAAAGCCCCGACGGGACATGGCCCGGGCCATGACGCGGGTGAAGGTGGCGTCGTCGTCCACCAGCAACAGATGCGGCAGTTCTTCGCCGTCGACTTGGATCTCGTCACTCATGTTCGTCTCCTCGGTCGGCATGGGGCAGGCGCAGCTCGGTGAGCGTGCCGCCCTCCTCATGGGGGTAGAGTTTCACCGAGCCGCCGGCGCGTGTCACGCTGGCCTTGCTCAAAAACAGGCCCAGGCCGAAACCTTTGCCCTTGGTGGTGTAGAACGGCTTGCCGATTTGCTCGGCAATCGCCAGCGGCACACCGGCGCCATGGTCGCGGATGCTGATGGTCAGCTCGTAGGCATTCCAGTCCAGCGCCACTTCCAGGCCTTCGGGGCAGGCGTCGGCGGCGTTGTTCAACAAGTTGAGCAACGCCTGGGTCAGGTCCGGCGGCGGCGCCATGCGCGGCACCGGTCCTTGACCCAGTCGCTGGAAGCGATAACTGGCCTCCGGGCGCATCAGGTGCCAGCGATTCAGGGCCTCGTCGAGCCAGTCGGTGACGTCCTGCATGTCGATGGCCAGCCGGCGATTGGCCTCGGCGGCACGCACCAGATACTGCAGGGTTTCCTTGCAGAGCTGGACCTGATCCTGCAACACACCGAGGTCTTCCTGCAGCGCCGGGTCGTGATGATCCTGGCGCATCTCCTTGAGCAGTACGCTCATGGTGGCCAACGGCGTGCCCAACTCATGGGCGGCACCCGCGGCCTGGGTCGCCACGGCCAGCAATTGCTCGTCCCGCAGGCCCTCTTCACGGCGAATGGCCCGCAGTTCTTCTTGACGACGCAACTCTTCGGCCATGCGCGCAGCAAAAAACGTAATGACCGCCGCCGCCAGGGCGAAACTCAGCCACATGCCGTAGATCTGCAGGTTTTCCCGGGCAATGGGGAAGGTTTCCAGCGGATAGAACCGTGCCAGCAACAAGGTGTACAGCGCCAGGGCGATGCCGGACAGGATCAACGAAAACCGCCACGGCAACGTCACTGCGGCGATGGTCAGCGGCACCAGGTAATAGGACACGAAGGGGTTGGTGGAGCCGCCGGAGAAATACAGCAACGCGCTGTGGATAAACAGGTCGCAGGCCAGTTGCACGGCGTATTCCAGCTCAGTCACCGGCCACGAGGTGCGCAGACGGATGGCGGTCAGCGCGCACAGTATTGAAGAGCAGGCCAGAGTGATCGCCAATTGCAGCCAGGGCAGCGGCAGCAGTTCGAACCAATAGGCGAGCCCCACGGACCCGGCCTGGGCGGCCAGGACCAGAATTCGGATAAACGTCAGACGCCAGAGGTTCTGGCGAGAGGCGGAAGTCATTTGCAAAGGGGCGAGCATGAGCTCTCCTGATGAGCGCTCCAGGCGGATCGCACGGAGTATAACCAAGGCGCGGCTTGCACAGGCAGCTATGCGGCAAAGCGCCACAGCCCCGAAATGACACACTAACCATTGTGGCGAGGGGATTTATCCCCGCTGGGGCGCGAAGCGGCCCCCAAATAAGGTCGAGCACCACGCTGAGCTAGATCATGACAATTCTGGGACTGCTGCGCAGTCCAGCGGGGATAAATCCCCTCGCCACAAAAAGCCTCTCACCTGCAATCTGTATAGAAGTTGTAACTGTGCGAACCCGCCCATAAAAGCTAGAGTCTTACCGTTCACGCAGGTCCGGATTTCACCCCTGCGCCTCATCCCAAGGAGCTTTCATGCAAACGTTCAGTCGTCACGCCGCCCTGCTCGCCCTCAGCCTCGGCACCGTCGCCAGCCTGCCGGCCCTGGCCGCCGATGAGCTTCACTACAACCAGATTTCCCTGCGCGCCGAAGCCAGCCAGGAAGTCGCCCGCGACCTGATGATCGTCACCCTCTACACCGAGGAACAAAACACCGACCCGGCCAAACTCGCCGCGGCCGTCACCACCACGCTGAACAAAGCCATCGGCCAGGCCAAGCAGGTCAAGGACATCACCCTGCGCCAGGGCAGCCGCAACAGTTACCCGGTCTACGACAACAAAGGCCAGAAAATCACCGGCTGGCGCGAACGCGCCGAACTGCGCCTGGAAAGCGCCGACTTCGCGGCCCTGTCCAAACTCACCGGCGAGTTGCTCACCGACCTGAAAATGGGCGGCATGGACTTCACCATCTCCACCGCCACCCGCCAGACCAGCGAAGACGCCCTGCTCAAGGACGCCGTCAACGCCTTCAAAGCCCGCGCCCAACTGGCCACCGAAGCCCTGGGCGGCAAGGGTTACAAAATCGTCAACCTGAACCTCAACAGCAACGGCTACCCACAGCCCTACATGCGCCCGCAAATGATGATGAAAGCCGCGTCCATGGATGCTGAATCCGTCACGCCGGAAGTCGAAGCAGGCACCAGCAAAGTGAACATGACGGCGGATGGGGTGGTTGAGGTGTTGATGCAGTAAGGATGGGCTGACAGAGACATTGCCGATCGTTCCCACGCTCCGCGTGGGAATGCCTCCACGGACGCTCCGCGTTCGGCTTTGGAAAGGGACGCAGAGCGTCCCGGGCTACATTCCCACGCGGAGCATGGGAACGATCAACTTCCGTGGCGAGGGAATCAAGGTGCCGGACTGGCCGGCACTTCAAGCTGATCCAACGCCTTATCCACCAGCAACTGGCACAACTCCACCAACTGATGAATCCCCAACGCCACACTGCGCCGCGTGCCCTCCACTTCAAAGGCCAGGTCCTCGGCCATAGCTTTTACCGAAGCCAGGGTTTCGGAGGTGCTGGTCAGCAGCGTGTCGGCGTCGGCTTCCGCTGTGACGGAAAACAGGCTGTCGATGCGCGGATCGGTGCTTGGCTCTGGTTTTTTTGGATTGAGGTAATGATTGAGTGCCCGCTCGGCGGCGGCTCGGTCTTTGAGTAGGTCTTCGATGGAGTCGAAGCCGGAAAGAGGGTTGGTTTTGTTGAAGGGTGGGTCGGGGACTGACTTATCCATATTCAATGCTCCTGCTTAAAAATTGGAGCCATCTCTGTGTCGTTTCCACGCGACAATAGGTGGCAGCGGTACGCGGGGTGGAAATACCGGTTAGCAGGACCCGGCCAGACCGAAGTCTGCCCACGCACAGCCGCCAAGACGCAGTTTGCAGACGAAACGAGACGTCGGCAACACGATGTTCAGCCATGCCCTACTAAATTCAGGTTTCCACACCCGGTCGCTGATTAGGCAGCGACGTTCAAAGGTTAGAGAGCGCATTTCCGAGCGGCAACCCTAAAAAACTGTGGGATGTTTCGGTTCGGGGCCGGTGATCCTTCCGACACAAATGAATGACTCGTGCCGCTTCGCTTCCTGACACCACAAACCCCGTGGCGAGGGAGCTTGCTCCCGCTGGGCTGCGCAGCAGCCCCAAACCAGACTCCTCGGTGTATCAAAGCCGAAATCAAAAATATCCTTTGACACCATAAAAAAAAGCGAACGCCACTTGTCCACGTTTGATGAAATGTGGACAACCGGAGATTAATCCGCCGTAAAAAATTAAGGCGCCTTGCTCATATCCAAATGATTTACAACAACTTATTTATCTTTTACAAAACTCACATAAACTGTCTCTATCACAGCTTCCTCTTCACCGATATCAAGATCAGGCGCATAAACTCTAAGACCCAATCCGTTCACATCAAACCCTGAGCCATTAAAGTTCAGGGCCTCACCTTCCGTAACCATGTACTGCTGAACTTTAAGTACATCTGCACCGGACAAACGCTGTCCGCGCCAACTGAGATCGCTCCATTTCAAGAACTCCACGCCGATGACCCTGTAACCCTCATCAAAATAAACGTGTACTCCTAAATCATCGTACGCGTCAGTTGGAACTGTAGAATCAGCAGCTTTTAAAAACTCCTCAAAACCGCGCCCCAATAATGCCCTCGATTGATCGCGAGTCATACCGATATGCACAGAACCTAAATCACCAAAACCCAACAACTCGAAACTCATCATTAGCTTTCCGAAAGTTATCTGGGTTTAACTTTGACGCACAATCCATCAGTGCATCTAGGGATAGAGCACGCTCCCCACTTAAGAAACGGTATGGACAACGCGCCCCCCGTGACTCCCAAACCAATTAACAGAAAAGGGTCAGATTAATTCCTGCCTCTTCGCCTGAGAAGGAACACAAGCCAATCGACCTCTCCCACCATAACCGCACGAACGGTAACCATCGCACAATTACACAATAACAATTAACGCTCTATCAAACTAAATGGAACATCTGCCTGCTTAAACAGATAAACCTTCTCAACAGGGCAGTCGGGATATATCCATTTAGCCCAGTTTTTGACTACCCACTCCCTTGAAAGGCCCCAAGTACCTGGCAAACGACTTTCCACAGGCAAACGCACCACTAAAAGCCCCGCCTTATTACCTGAAGCAACGGCTATAGAATGCCCGTATTGCTCGTCGGGAATATCGAGAACCATAAAATCTACAATTTCTTCATACGGCCATCGGGCAGGGAGTCGGAATATCTGCCCTCGGGTTATCGCCGAAGCCAAACTATCGACCAACTTAATGCCTTCCATTATTCAACCTTAAACCATGTCCACGAAACGAAAACAGTAAAAACGGGGACAGACCACGTTACCCTTTAAAACCTACCCCCTTTCTCGCGCATCTTTTTGATTTTTTCACAGACCGCTTTCAAAATCTAGAAAAAAAACGATTACGTATAGAGTGAAAGAGAATATCGCTAAAGCAGCTCGCCACTCAGGATCAGCATCTTCGCCCAAGCTGCTAGGTCCGATAGCGATCCTAGCCCCTCTCAAATAATTCCAGACGGCTTGCACAAATAACAGCTGAACTACAATCATTAGAAAAAAACGCCCCCATCCACCATTAAATTTTAGAACAGCATTCAAGACCGAAGCAAATAACAGCCCAATTGCGACATAATTCCGGTACCTAAACAAAGCATCAATCACAACCCTTGACCTTAAAAACATCATAAAACCCCGTTACCCTTTTATCGAACTCCACAGAAAAAAGGGGACACCCATTAGCCGGTAAAGCGGTCGGCCAGCTCTTTCTCTATTCATTTCGTAATAACCACTGGAATGAACATCGGAGAGGGCCCCGCTGGTGGGCTGATCATGCCTTCGCTTTTCACCACCGGCACACCCTTGCGTTTAATTGCCTCAAACAGTTCCTTGGTAGCTGCCGAGTCGATATAACCCCCCTCATCTATAGACGCGCTCAACGCCAATTGACGCCGCTCTTCCGTCATCTGGAGCTGACTGGTCCGAAAAATCGTGTGCAAGGCGATGTTTTTAAGCGCCGATATATCCACATGAGCGATCTCGACGTATTTCAACGCCTTGGCGTCCCAACCCTGAACGTACAGATCATTGGCGGTCAACGCGTAGGTGCAGAAATAGTAGGTGCCGGTATTCGAACCCGGGGTAGATACGATCAGAGAGCAACGGCCATGTTGCAAAATAGGGCTGTTCAGTCCTGGATAGTCTTTGACAAGTTGTGCAGGAAACTGTATTCGGTCGTAGTAGATAGTAGCCTTGTCGTAGGGGGTAGTGTTGCAGGCTGACAGGAGCAATGTCATGGACAGTAAGAGAGACGTGCCGAGATAGTGCATTGAATAATCCTTAAAAAACCAAAAAAACTAATAGAGCTCTTCTTGGAGCAGGTTTTCCACCTCAGAGGGCAAGGCCAAACTTCGTCATTTTTTATAGATACATCAGCTAGTTAGCCGTTAAGTAAGTGCCATTCAAATCTACCCCTTCCTTCTCTTTCTTTCCGCTTTTCTAAAAAGCTTCACTCATTGAATTTTTCAAGAGATTTTATTAGACCCAAAGAATCTATTAGCAACTCCGCATCATTAGTCAATTGGATAACCTCATGCAATGCTTGAACAATCTGTGGCACCACACTTGAGTTCTCCCGAAAAAAACTCAAATCCAAGCCCGCAATAGCAGAAATCAGTTCCCCATCATAGCGTTCGCCTGCCAATACATCGGCATTTAGTATCTCTACAGCCACGTGTAATATTTCACAAACGAACAAATTTTGTCTTAACGAACGACAAATATCTCCCACCCCCAACTGAACAAGAGGAATATCACGTACTGAGAGATACCATTCCGTTAGCGCGGATGGATTTTGCTCTGACAACCAACCAACAGATTCATTTCTTTCTAGGTCACGAAAATTCATATACCTACACCATTTAAAGCCGATTCAATACGATAAATAGAATCTAAAGCCCTTTGACGTGCGGCTTGTGCAGCGGGATCATTCATACCTTTGATGGAATAAGGGGACAGATTTATTTTCTCAAATCAATCCTCCGTCTACCCTGACCTCGCCGCTCTTGGCCACGTTGCACAACGTGGTGCGGATGACTCATCCGTCCGTGGAAGCTTTCAGCGTAGCAAAAGAGAAAATAAATCTGTCCCCTTTTTCTCAAAAACTAATAGAGCTCTTCTTGGATCAGATTTTCCACCTAAGAGAGCAAGACCAAACTTCTTAAGTTTTTACAGACCCATCAGCTAGTTAGCCGTTAGCCTGTCTCCGCTTTCCTTCTATACTGGCCCCCAATAGCCATGAAATGGATCTTGAGGGAAAACCAATCTCCATGCTTCACTTGACATCATGCATTTGAACCACTTCTCTTCAAATTCTGACCCCGTATAGTTTTCCTGAACGAGAGTCTGCTCTACGACCCCAGCTTTAACCTGCTCAGTGATCCAGGCAAGAAATCGCTCATACTCCTTTGGCGATGAAAAACTCTCTATAACTTCCCAGTTACACTCATACATTCTCTTATCCAGAATGTATCATTTTTGCAGAGAAAGGAGACACCCATTAGCCGGCCTCAAGTCAAGGCTAAAAGCCAACTCGCCCTACAGCTTTTAATTGCAGGGCTTCCCTTATTACCCCCTACTACGAAATCCCGAATGCAATTTTATATGCCATTTCCAGCTCGAATGACTCAAGCTCCCTATATTCGGCTGACAAATCAGAGCCTAGAAGCAATCCTGCTTTATCGCTATAAACGGCATATACACTTCCATCCCACTGATCATCATCGACACAAAAAACCTTAATAGACGGACTGCTGTATTCCGTACCGCACCAAGCAATCGTAGCACCACGACTAACGAACCACTCAAGTGATGCCTGAATAAGAAGAGGCCATACACTCTCAGCCGGCCAGGATCTTATCCTAAGTTCTATTGATAGATCACTCAGCGTCTCACCCTTCCACAATCGCGACTTAAATTCTGCGCCTCCACTCCAAATAGCTTCAAAGGAAGGGAGGTCCTTAGCCAACTCCTCAGTAAAGCCCGAGGACCAATAGCCATAAAAAACCAAACCACTGACTTCGCCTTGATAAACTTCGCCAGTTATCGCGTCTTTAACACTCCAAAATATCCCCAGACTATCTAAAGTTTTCATAATCCAAAATTCGCCATTTGCTGAGGTGAAGGTTGTATAGCTGTTACAAGGTCGCCGTTTTTTATTTTACCCCTGACAGAAACGGGGACAGACCACGTTTTTACATCACTGAAAACGTGGTCTGTCCCCGTTACCGCCCCTGATATGTATTCCGATCATTTTTAGTCAATGAAAGATTTGACTCGACTTTCTCAACGCGGCCCAAGCCATCTGTTTGGAAGGTTTTATTCCCATCGACTTTATATACGGTATTCGGCACAGGCTTATTCAGCTCTTTATTCCATGCACCTTTACCACCAGAACTAATCTCGTCTTCCCGTAAAGCTTGCCCTGTTCCTTTTGGACCATCAACTTACCCAGGAAATGTGATCTCCATCTAAATAATATAGTCCTTCAAGCCTTCCTGAAATTTTAGGCAGCTCGAGAAGAGACTCTGAAATATATGAAAAAGGAAGCCCACTCCTTAGCTCTTGAGCTCTTGCAGAGTAGTCTGCCCAAGAAGGCTCAATCATCCCATTCCAGAATGTAACAAAGGAGCCATCCTCAAGAAGAATGACAGGTTTTAAGTACTCAACTTCCCCACCACCATCCCAGTACAGATAACCTAAGTAACTAGAACCATTTTTCCCAACAAAACTAGCGCGAACTATTATTTGAGCATCAGTACAAGTCTCCTTATCAAGGAGAGGACGGACTGTAAGCTCATCTTCCGCAGATTCATCCATAGGAAAGTACCAAACACCAAAACTAGCAAGATCGTCAATGGTTAATTCATATATTTGTTTATCAGTCATGCTTGCATACCTATTTAATCAGGTGCTTGATTGAGTCAAACAATTCGGGCCGCCCTATATCGCCATAGGCTTTCTGCAACCCCGAGCTTATTTGCCCAGGAGTATACGTAGCCGGCTTACCACGTACCATGGGTGGCAAATACTTACTGATAGCTTTATGCATAGCATCAGGATTCACCTTTCCCGTATGAGAGTACTGGGTAGAGTCGCAGGGTGATCTAGCATGTCATTTTTCGAGAAAAACGGGGACAGAGAAAAACGGGGACAGACCACGTTTTTTACATCACAGAAAACATGGTTTGTCCCCGTTACTCCCCTTTTTTTCCACAGAACCTATCCCCTTTTTTGCTTATGGCAACTTGACTATAACGACTTCATTAGAGCCTTTGGGTAGTTCCAGAAGGTACTTCCAGTGCTCCAGGATCGCGCGCCACTCCTGCAAAGTAAACTTACCTTTCGGCTGCCCGATCCATTCGTCATTAGCCAGAATATCGACCTGTACACCTGAAGCGTTAATACGCAATAGGACATCATCCCCCCTCAATGGTTGAAGCCTGAACCCCCTCCTCGATCGAGGCAATAGCCTCTAGCATTCGATCACAATGCTTCGGTATTTGAGCGATTGCGTCCAGTACACTACAAACATAAAGATCGTAACGTTGCGCGTCCTTCTGACCGAAAGCCACCTCGGCTACAGTATCAAAAACCTGCCCCACAGGAGGGGGGTTTACCCCCCTTCAACATGATAAAATTTCAATTCCATTTGGCGCCCTCAAGGGTTGTGTAAAAACGGGGACAGCCCCTGAAGGATCCCCACAAATTCACTCCAGGCTCTGCGCCCGATTGGAAAAACGGGGACAAACCACGTTCTTACATCACTGAAAAATGGTCTGTCCCCGTTATCCTATCCCCTACACATTAGGTGCACCGACTAAAAGCCAAGCGTAAGGCCGCACCTACATCAGAAGGGCTACTGCCACTGGGGATAATGACATAGTCACTCTCACTTACTCCCTTACCACTCCAGGCTTCTAGCTTTTCATGATAGCTAGGACGAATAGTTATCTGCCCCCTATTACTTTCGATACTGCATTTCTTCATATCTTTAAATAATGCACGTTTAGTCTTGTAGCCATAGCGCTCCAAAGTACTGCCAACCCATTGATCATATCGTTGATTGGTCAAGTTGTAGTCGTATAACTCCATATCAAAAGTAGCTTCAGGATGAATCCAAACATCCTTTCGCGGCTCGGGAAGCACAAATCGGCTATGAGCCAAGGCGTCAAGCACAGCAAAGCCTAGCTCTTTATCGGCAACGTCAGGGCTTAAAAAATGTTCCACACCTTGCGGGTCCGCTTGGCTACTTCGATAGCCAGAAAAAGTCTTTATGGAAATAAAATCCTTATTTATTTTCGCATCTGCCCAAGCTGTTTTCACGACATCATTCATCTTAATCCACCTTGGTAATTTTTACCGTAACGCCTTTACCCTGACCATACTCAATAGCTCTATTAATTTGATCCCACTGAGCACTCGTCGTATAAGAAACGGGGACAGACCACGTTTTCTAACTAAGGCAATGAGCGCCTTCCCGGACGCCCCGGGCAGCCCCGCTGAGCTCGCCGTCCGATCATCGCTTCAATTTCAGTAGCAAATCGCGAGCCACCAAACACATAGTTACCATTGGTCGCGGCTCGAATTTGGTCAACCAGCCCTACACCCAAATCGTTTCTAAAAAGCTCCCTGTAAGCTTCTGCAGTCGATATATTTGCCCCCCCAAGCGACAAGTACTGAGCATGCGGAATAATAAAACACGAAGATTCTGATTGTGCGTTAGCACGATAACTCGACCAACGATATTCTGCCGGATGCGTTACCATCTTTGCCCGGACAGGATTCATCTCTATATAACGATAACAAGCCAAAACATAGCTATCACTTTGAACAAGGCATGAGCGAAAGCGCCCCTCCCATAGGGTCCCACTGCGGCCATATGTACGATTCACGTACTGCACATATCTCTGCCCTATGCCTTTCATAAGCGAGCCCGCACTACTTTGCTCTTG
>NZ_JAXUDQ010000018.1:0-318011 GCF_034555295.1 Pseudomonas sp. N-137 | reverse complement strand
TTGAAACTCAAGGAGTTTTTCGTTTCGACTGCGCCGGAAGTGGGGCGAATTATAGACTTCCAGAATTTGCCGTCAACCCTTAATTTCGTTTTTCTATCAATAAGTTGCAGGGCATTCGAAAAAGCCACCGCGCCCCTCAAAAAGCCTCTTCTATATAGAAGAGAGAATCAGAGCACCCCAGCCTCTCTCAACCCCGTCACCATCGCCTCATCCAACCCCAATACTCGCTGCAGGACATCCCGCGTGTGCTCCCCTAATAAAGGAGGCGCATTGCGATATTCCACCGGGGTCTCGGACAGCCGGATCGGGTTGGCAACCTGCGGCA
The DNA here is from genome assembly GCF_034555295.1 of Pseudomonas sp. N-137. Taxonomy (NCBI): domain Bacteria; kingdom Pseudomonadati; phylum Pseudomonadota; class Gammaproteobacteria; order Pseudomonadales; family Pseudomonadaceae; genus Pseudomonas; species Pseudomonas sp. N-137. Next base: position 317,686 of record NZ_JAXUDQ010000018.1, on the reverse strand, counting down.
CTTTACCCGCCAGTGCATGAGGCAACTCCATCGCCAGCCCACGCGCCTGGACCTGAGGATCAGCAAACACCTGGGACAAATCGTTGATCGGCCCACAGGGCACACCAGCCCGCTCCAACTGAGCGACCCATTCGGCAGTGGTCTTGAATACCGTCGCCTGGCGAATCAAAGGTATCAATACTGCACGGTTCGCCACCCGCAACTTGTTTGTCGCAAAGCGAGGGTCATCAGCCCACTGCGGCTGCCCCGCTACCTCGGCGAACTTTCGGAACTGACCGTCATTGCCTACCGTAAGGATGAAGTCACCGTCAGCCGTAGGAAAGTCCTGATAAGGCACTATGTTCGGATGAGCGTTGCCCAACCGCTTCGGCGCGTTGCCCGTGGTCAGGTAATTCATCGCCTGGTTCGCCAGGCAAGCCACTTGAACATCCAGCAAGGCCATGTCGATATGCTGCCCGCCGCCGGCATGATCGCGGTGAGCCAACGCTGCCAGGATGGCCACGGTCGAATAGACACCAGTCAGGATATCCGTCAGCGCCACCCCTACCTTCACCGGGCCCGCCCCCGCATCACCTTCAGGCCGACCGGTGAGACTCATCAAGCCCCCCAACCCCTGGATCATGAAGTCATATCCGGCGCGCTTGGCGTAAGGACCGGTTTGACCAAACCCGGTAATCGAGCAATAGATCAGTTGCGGGTTGATCGCCTTCAGCGAGTCGTAGTCCAGGCCATAGGCCGCCAGCCCACCTACCTTGAAGTTCTCAATCAGAATGTCGGACTTGGCCGCCAACTCCCGCACCAACCTTTGCCCCTCGGGGTGCGTGAAATCGATGGTCACCGATTGCTTGTTGCGATTGGCCGACAAGTAATAGGCCGCCTCGGTGGTATTCTCGCCAGACGCATCCCTCAGGAACGGCGGTCCCCAGGCGCGCGTATCGTCGCCACCACCCGGCCGCTCGACCTTGATGACCTCAGCTCCCAGGTCCGCCAGGATCTGACCAGCCCACGGCCCGGCCAGCACCCTCGATAAATCCAGTACCCGCAGATGCGAAAGCGCGCCCATGCCGTCCCCCTATTAATAGAACGCCTGGATACCGGTTTGCGCACGCCCCAGGATCAGTGCATGAACATCATGAGTACCTTCGTAAGTGTTCACCACTTCCAGGTTGACGAGATGGCGAGCGATGCCGAACTCATCGGAGATGCCATTGCCACCCAGCATGTCCCGCGCCATGCGAGCAATATCCAGGGACTTGCCGCAGGAGTTGCGCTTCATGATCGATGTGATTTCAACAGCGGCCGTACCCTCATCCTTCATACGACCCAGACGCAGGCATCCTTGCAGGGCAAGGGTGATTTCAGTCTGCATGTCGGCCAGCTTTTTCTGGATCAACTGAGTGGCAGCCAAAGGACGACCAAACTGCTGCCGATCCAGGGTGTACTGGCGCGCGGTGTGCCAGCAGAATTCGGCAGCACCCAAGGCCCCCCAGGAGATGCCATAGCGAGCCGAGTTCAGACAGGTAAAAGGCCCTTTCAGCCCACGCACATCCGGAAAGATGTTTTCTTCTGGAACGAAGACGTTATCCATGACGATCTCGCCAGTGATCGAAGCGCGCAGACCGACCTTGCCGTGAATCGCCGGCGCACTCAGGCCTTTCCAGCCTTTCTCGAGAACAAAGCCACGGATGTCACCGGCGTCGTCCTTACCCCAGACGACAAATACATCGGCAATCGGGCTGTTGGTGATCCACATCTTGCTACCCGTGAGGCTGTAGCCGCCTTCCACTTTACGCGCACGGGTAATCATCGCTCCCGGGTCGGAACCGTGGTTCGGCTCTGTCAGACCAAAGCAACCGATCCACTCGCCGGAAGCCAGCTTCGGCAAGTACTTCTGCTTTTGAGCTTCGGTACCGAACTCATTGATCGGCACCATGACCAACGAGGACTGTACGCTCATCATCGAGCGATAACCTGAATCAACGCGTTCCACTTCACGAGCGATCAAGCCATAGCTGACGTAGTTCAAGCCGCTGCCGCCGTACTGTTCAGGAATGGTTGCGCCCAACAAGCCGACCTCACCCATCTCACGAAAAATCGCCGGGTCGGTTTTTTCATGACGGAACGCTTCCAACACCCGCGGCGCGAGCTTCTGTTGGGCGAACTGCTCGGCAGTGTCGCGAATCATGCGTTCTTCTTCGGTGAGTTGCTGGTCCAACAACAATGGATCAATCCAGTTGAAACTCGCTTTACCGGCCATGAAAGAATCCTCGCCAATCAGATTAAAAATCGTGGATTGATCCTAGGCGCGCTTTCCTATCAGAGCAAACGAGGATTACGCACGCTCTTGTGCTAATTTCTCACTCCGTAAACGCCCTGCACCCCGTTTACGACCCTGACGAGTGAGGTTGATGTACATGCGTAGAAAAATCCCCAGCACCGCCGCCCTGGTCAGCTTCGAGGCCGCCGCACGTCATGAGAGCTTCACCAAGGCCGCACAGGAGCTTTCCCTCACACAGGGCGCTATTTGTCGACAGATCGCCAGCCTGGAGGACTTCCTCGGTGTGGAGTTGTTCCGACGCTCACGGCGGGGAGTCAAACTGACAGAGGCCGGACTTTCCTACAGCCGCCGCGTTGCCACTCAGCTGGACGCCGTGGAGCGCGATACTCTTTCAGTGATGGGGCATACCGGCGCCAACGTGATAGAGCTGGCAGTGGTTCCGACGTTTGGTACTCAATGGCTGCTACCGCGCCTCAAGGACTTCCAACAGCAGCATCCAGAAGTCACGGTCAATCTGACCAATCGCACGCGGCCGTTTCTCTTTGCGGATACGGATTTTGACGCAGCCATTTATTTCGGCGATGCGGACTGGTCCGGTACCGAATCCCACAAGCTGATGGGAGAAAACCCGATGCCCGTGTGCAGCCCTACCTTACTGGGCAACCGGAACAGCCTGACACCGCAAGCCATCGCCGAACTGCCCCTACTTCAGCAAACCACCCGCCCGTATGCGTGGCGCCAGTGGTTCAACTCACAAAACCTCAATATCGCGCGAGACCTGACAGGCCCGCGTTATGAACTATTCTCCATGCTTGCCCAAGCGGCGATGCATGACATGGGAATCGCCTTGATTCCACCTTTTTTGATCCAGCGCGAGCTGGCCGAGAAACGATTGGTCGTTGCCAATCGAAATGCCTTGTCGAGCATCAAGGCCTACTACCTGATGATCCCCGAACGAAAGGTCGAATCGGCCTCTCTGAGGGCTTTTCGCGATTGGCTGGTCAATCAAGCTAGTAGTTACAGCCTTGATTAACAAGGAAAAACTCTATATCCGACTCCGGTAGTAAGCTAATCAAAAGCGCTACAGATATAAATTTATGTCGCATACAGTCAATCTGTTCCGAAATCAGTACCGTAGTCTCATAACCGTTCAAATACGTGGCTTTGAGCCACGTTACGCAGCTCATCAGGGTTCATTCACGTCGCCAATGGAAAAATCGTCAAATTTGGCCTGAAACCCTGGAAAGCCCAGCCTACAAGGGATATATGCCGATCATTGCGACATTCGGTCACAGGGTGACTTGTAGTTAATTTTCCGTCACCCGTCATAATCCCTTGAAGGGCTGAATTTTCGCCTGCAAAATGCCGCGCCCCGCCTGATTCGGCGGGATCGTGCTGATCGGCCGCCCCAGCCGCACCATCCGAAGTGCCTGGGTTTACTCAATAAGATCACGCAGGAGATTTGACGTGCACATTGGTGTTCCTCTCGAAACCCAGACGGGTGAAACGCGGGTTGCTGCAACCCCGGAAACCATCAAGAAGCTGATCGGCCAAGGCCATAAGGTCACTGTTCAAAGCGGCGCCGGCATCAAGGCCAGCGTTATCGACAGTGCCTATGAAGCAGCGGGCGCCACCATTGGCAGCGCCAGTGATGCTTTCGGGGCCGAACTGATTCTCAAGGTGGTCGCCCCCAGCGACAGCGAACTGACGCTGATCAAGAGCGGTACCGTTCTGGTGGGCATGCTCAATCCGTTCAATAACGAAACCATTGCCAAGCTGGCCGAACGCGGCATTACCGCTTTCGCCCTTGAGGCCGCGCCACGTACCTCCCGCGCCCAGAGCCTGGATGTGCTGTCGTCTCAAGCGAACATTGCCGGCTACAAGGCCGTGCTGCTGGCCGCCCACCATTACCCACGCTTCATGCCTATGCTGATGACCGCCGCGGGTACCGTGAAAGCGGCGCGGGTGCTGATTCTCGGTGCTGGCGTGGCTGGGTTGCAGGCGATTGCCACGGCCAAGCGCCTGGGTGCGGTGATCGAGGCGTCGGACGTGCGTCCGGCAGTGAAGGAACAAATCGAATCCCTCGGCGCCAAGTTCGTCGATGTACCTTACGAAACCGACGAAGAGCGTGAATGCGCCGTCGGCGTTGGCGGCTACGCCCGACCCATGCCCGCCAGCTGGATGCAGCGCCAGGCCCAGGCCGTGCACGAGCGCGCCAAGCAGGCTGACATTGTCATCACCACCGCATTGATTCCGGGCCGCAAGGCACCGACTTTGCTCAGTGCCGAAACCGTCGCACAGATGAAACCCGGCTCGGTGGTCATTGACCTCGCGGCAGCCCAGGGCGGTAACTGCCCGCTGACCGTGGCCGATCAGGTGGTGATCGAAAATGGCGTGACCATTTGCGGTCCGACCAACCTGGCCGGCGAAGTCGCGGCAGACGCTTCGGCGCTGTACGCCCGTAACCTGCTGGACTTCCTGAAGCTGGTCTTCACCAAGGAAGGTCAGTTCGACGTGAACCTGGAAGACGACATCGTCGCCGCGTGCCTGATGTGCCGCGACGGCCAAGTCATCCGCAAAAACGCCTAAGCAGGGATTCAGACAATGGAAGAGCTTATCTCCCCCGGTATCTACAACCTGATCATCTTTGTGCTGGCGATTTATGTCGGTTACCACGTGGTCTGGAACGTAACGCCCGCGCTGCACACACCGCTGATGGCGGTGACCAATGCCATTTCGGCCATCGTGATCGTCGGCGCCATGCTTGCCGCCGCACTGACCGTGACCCCGCTGGGCAAGACCATGGGCACCCTCGCCGTGGCCCTGGCCGCAGTGAACGTGTTCGGCGGCTTCCTGGTGACGCGCCGCATGCTTGAGATGTTCAAGAAAAAAGCCCCGAAAGCCGTAAAAGAAGAGGCGCCCAAGTAATGAGCATGAACCTGGTAACGACGCTCTACCTGATCGCGTCGATCTGCTTCATCCAGGCCCTCAAAGGCCTGTCGCACCCCACTACATCTCGCCGAGGCAACCTGTTCGGCATGCTCGGCATGGCGTTGGCGGTGCTCACTACCGTGGGTCTCATCTATAAGTTGGGCGCCGAGCTGGCTACCGCAGGCATCGGCTATGTGATCGTCGGTCTGCTGGTCGGCGGCACTGCCGGGTCGATCATGGCCAAGCGCGTCGAGATGACCAAGATGCCCGAGCTGGTGGCGTTCATGCACAGCATGATCGGCCTGGCCGCGGTATTTATCGCGATCGCCGCCGTGGTCGAGCCGCAGTCCCTGGGCATCGTCAAGCAACTGGGGGATTCAATTCCGGCCGGTAACCGTCTGGAGCTGTTCCTTGGCGCCGCCATCGGTGCAATCACCTTCTCCGGTTCGGTGATCGCCTTCGGCAAGCTGTCGGGCAAGTACAAGTTCCGCCTGTTCCAGGGCGCACCGGTACAGTTTGGCGGCCAGCACAAGCTCAACCTGATCCTGGGCCTGGCAACACTGGGTCTGGGCCTGATGTTCATGTTCACCGGCAACCTCGGGGCATTCGCCCTGATGCTGGCCCTGGCGTTTGTGCTGGGCGTGCTGATCATCATCCCGATCGGCGGTGCGGACATGCCGGTGGTGGTGTCGATGCTCAACAGCTATTCCGGCTGGGCTGCAGCGGGTATCGGCTTCTCGCTGAACAACTCGATGCTGATCATCGCCGGCTCCCTGGTGGGTTCCAGCGGTGCGATCCTCTCGTACATCATGTGCAAGGCGATGAACCGTTCGTTCTTCAACGTGCTGCTCGGCGGTTTCGGCAACACGGCGGATGCCGCTGGCCCGGCAGGCTCCAAAGAAGCCCGTCCGGTGAAATCCGGCTCGGCTGACGACGCCACCTTCCTGCTGACCAACGCCGATACCGTGATCATCGTGCCGGGCTATGGCCTGGCGGTGGCACGGGCGCAGCACGCGCTGAAAGAGCTGACCGAGAAGCTGACCCATCACGGCGTGACCGTCAAATACGCGATCCACCCAGTGGCCGGTCGTATGCCCGGGCACATGAACGTATTGCTGGCCGAGGCCGAAGTGCCTTACGACCAGGTGTTCGAGATGGAAGACATCAACTCCGAGTTCGGCCAGGCCGACGTGGTGCTGGTACTGGGTGCCAACGACGTGGTCAACCCGGCGGCGAAGAACGATCCGAAGTCGCCGATTGCCGGCATGCCGATCCTCGAAGCCTTCAAGGCCAAGACCATCATCGTCAACAAGCGCTCGATGGCCAGCGGTTACGCCGGCCTGGACAACGAGCTGTTCTACCTCGACAAGACCATGATGGTGTTCGGTGACGCCAAGAAGGTTATCGAAGACATGGTCAAAGCGGTGGAATAACGCTCACTGCTTCGCCACTAACGCCCCGACTTGTCGGGGCGTTTTGATTTGTATCAAGGCCGAACGTTACCGATCCGGTAATAATGTTTTGCCTGAAACGCCCGTAATAGACGCCTTAAATGCGACTTTTGTAGCGGGTCGGGCACGGCGCGAATTCACTAGACTGCGCATCCAGCTTCCAGCCCGAGATAACCACCCATGTACCGTGATCGCATCCGCCTGCCCTCGTTGTTGAACAAAGTGATGAGCGCTGCCGAAGCAGCCTTGCTGATTCAGGACGGCATGACCGTCGGCATGAGCGGTTTCACCCGCGCCGGAGAAGCGAAAGCAGTGCCCCACGCCCTGGCTGAGCGCGCCAAGGTCACGCCACTGAAAATCAGTCTTATGACCGGTGCGAGCCTGGGGAACGACCTCGACAAGGAACTCACCGAAGCCGGCGTACTGGCCCGGCGCATGCCATTCCAGGTCGACAGCACGTTGCGCAAGGCGATCAACGCTGGCGAGGTGATGTTCATCGACCAGCACCTGTCGGAAACCGTCGAGCAATTGCGTAACGCCCAGCTCAAGTTGCCGGACATTGCAGTGATCGAAGCCGTGGCCATTACCGAGCAAGGCCATATCGTGCCCACCACCTCGGTGGGCAACTCGGCCAGCTTCGCTATTTTCGCCAGGCAGGTCATTGTTGAAATCAACCTGGCCCACAACCCTGATCTGGAAGGGTTGCATGACATCTATATCCCGACCTATCGCCCGACCCGCACACCGATTCCCTTGGTGAAGGTCGACGACCGTATCGGCAGCACCGCCATCCCGATACCGCCGGAAAAAATCGCCGCCATTGTCATCACCAATCAGCCGGATTCGCCTTCGACAGTCATGCCGCCGGACAGCGACACCCAGGCCATTGCCGATCATTTGATCGGCTTCTTCAAACAGGAAGTCGCCGCCGGGCGCATGACCAATAAACTCGGTCCATTACAGGCCGGGATCGGCAACATCGCCAATGCCGTGATGTGCGGGCTGATCGACTCCCCATTCGAAGACTTGACCATGTATTCAGAGGTCCTGCAGGACTCTACATTCGACCTTATCGACGCCGGCAAACTGAGCTTCGCCTCTGGCAGCTCCATTACGCTGTCGGGCCGGCGCAATGCCGACGTATTCGGCAATCTGGAGAAGTACAAGGACAAGCTGGTCCTGCGCCCCCAGGAAATTTCCAACCACCCCGAGGTGGTACGCCGCCTTGGCATCATCGCCATCAATACGGCACTGGAGTTCGACCTCTACGGCAACGTCAACTCCACCCATGTCTGCGGCACGCGGATGATGAATGGGATAGGCGGCTCGGGGGACTTTGCGCGTAATGCGCATCTGGCGATTTTCGTGACCAAGTCGATCGCCAAGGGCGGCGCAATTTCCAGTGTCGTGCCGATGGTCAGCCACGTGGACCATACCGAGCACGATGTCGACATCCTGGTGACGGAGATCGGCCTGGCCGACCTGCGTGGCCTGGCGCCAAGGGAGCGGGCGCGGGTGGTCATCGACAATTGCGTGCATCCGTCCTATCGCCAGGCATTGAACGAGTATTTTGAAGCGGCGTGCGCCTTGGGCGGGCATACACCGCACATCCTGCGCGATGCACTGAGTTGGCACCTGAATCTGGAAGAGACCGGGCAGATGCTGGCGGTTTAATACAGCTGGATCACCCGGGCAACAAATACAGTTTTCACTGGCCATCGCTTTCAACCCACAAACCACAAAAACTGTACTACTGTACCTGTGATTTCCTACAGCAAACTCCTACGCATCTCTGCTTTCACAGCAAAAATGCACATAAATAGTGCGCACAGGTACAGTTGCCTCAATATTGACCAGTACACCACCGTTTAACAGTTAACTGGTCTCTCACATTACAGGTGAACTGTATCTAGAGAGACTGGCCAAACGAGAGGATCATGGGCACCAGTTAAACCACTACCTAATCCCGCCATAAGCGGAAGGATGTCAACCATGGAACGTACACTCAGTTCCGAGCTGTTCTTCGAAGACAAAGCTGAAAAAAACCAGGCTTCCCTGCCTCTTCGCGTTATCGCTAACCTGATGTTGTGGCAGCGCCGCATCGCCAGCCGCCACCAACTGGCCCGTCTGGATGCACGCCTGCTGGCTGACGCCGGTATCAGCGAAGCACAACGCTACGAAGAGCTGAGCAAGCCGTTCTGGCGCTAACTCAGCGTCGCTGGCCCTGACCCACCGGGTCCACCGCCAGCACCGAATTGAACAAACAAGACCCGTCGCGGGAAACCGCGACGGGTCTTGTCGTTTCAGAGGCCTGGTTTTGCCAAAAACCACGCACCTGCACAGTTAAGAATAGTTAGAAAATAACCAGTACAGTTTTATCGAGCTGTTGTAGAAGCGTGGAAATTGCCAATGGCCAAGCTGTCATCCACCTCGTTCTGACCTAATATCGAAACGAACGTGGCGAAGCGGGTCGAGCATGCGTCTTCTCTTCCAGCTACACGCACCGGCACCACTTCATTATTCAAGGAGTTTCATCATGATCCGTCTTCGTCTGCTCAGCGCCGCCGCCCTGCTGGCCGTAGCCGCACACTCCAATGCCAGTAGTTTTATCGTCACCACCGACTCCCTCGTGGGTGCGCTCAAGGCCACTTCCGACGCAACGTCCGATATCACTTCGTCGTTTCGCGACGACAAAATTGTCCTGGCCGCTCGTGACGATGCTGCCAGTTTCGTCGCCAGCAACGGCGCCATCCGCGGTGTGAAACTGGAAAGCGCTCTGGATTACATCCGTCAGCAGGCGCCGCAGTTGAACGCCTCCGACGCGCAGCTGGCCCAAGCCATCCTGGTGATCTGATTCCAGACATGAAACATCGGGACGCCAATGGTGTTCCGATGTTTCAGCGCTGGCTCTGGCGCAGTGGTTTGCGCTAGCCTTCGGACTCACCATCAACAGTCGAGTCCCATGCGTTTCTACTCAGATCTGTCCCTCGCTTTTTTCTTCAGCGCTTTATGCTGGTCCGTTCCGGCCCATGCTTTCGATGTCTCCACCCAGCAAGTCGTGATCAGCGGCTATGCCACGAGCATGGTGACCTCCGCGCCCTTCGACCATAAACTGATCGCCGCCGCCCACGATGACGCTGCGGCATTCGTTGCCAGCGATGGGCAGTTGAGAGGTGCGCAACTGGAGTCGGCCCTGGATTATCTACACCGGACCCAACCAAAACTTCACGTCAGCGACCTTGAACTGGCACAGGCAATTCTCGTCCAATAGTTATCTTTATTCTTCGGAGTCGTTCCATGCGTAGCCCGCTGATTGCTGCCACCCTAGGCCTGCTGGTGTTGGCCGATGTGGCCCAGGCACAAACCCTGGTAGCCACCAGTAACATCGTCGTTCGCGCCTCCCAGCGCACGATCGATTTCACCTCCGACACCACCACATCCATCCGTGACTCGAAAATCGTTCGTGAAGCCCATGACGATGCGGCCAGTTTCGTCGCCAGTAACGGGGAAATTCGTGGCGCTCACCTCGAGGCCGCCTTCGACACCTTGCGCACCCGCGTACCGGAAGCCCGCGACGCCAGTGACCAGGTTCTCGCCGAAGCCATCCTCGCATTGTGAGGCCGTTCGCCGTCTGGCTGACGGCCGGGGTCGTGCTGCTCTTGAGCAGCACCGCCCAGGCCGGCCTGCAACTGCACCTTAACGACGAAGGACTGACCCCGGCGCAACAGCAGGCCAGCCAGGCGCTGCTCGATGAAGCGATGCAGGCCCTGCCGCCGCGATTCATCGAACAGCTGGACCGACGCATCAATGTGGGCTGGACCGACCGGATGCCCACCAACGCCTACGGCCAGGCCTCGCTGGTGTCGCAGTTGGACCTCAATCGCAACCTGCTCGACAGCCTCACCGACGGCAGTGCCGCCACGCAAAAGACCCATCGCCCCCACGGCACCGTGCGGCGGGAAATGCTCGCCACGGTCCTGCATGAACTGACCCACATTTATGATCGCTCGCGTTTATGGCCAAACGCCGAACGCGCGCTGATCCAACGCTGCACCCGACGCACCAGCAGCGCCGGGCTGATCGGCCTTCCCGATGAATGCCGGGGCCAGAACGACCGCCGCTTCACACTCAGTGATGATCCCCGCTTGCTGGACCTCGCCGGCTGGCCGCAATACGTCGGCCGTCGTGGTGAACGGGAACAGCATAATCGCCAGGTCGCCCGCAGCCCGGACATCTACGAAACGAGCAGCCCCAAGGAGTTCGTCGCGGTCAACATGGAGTACTTTCTCCTGGACCCGAGTTACGCCTGCCGACGGCCAGCACTGTATCGCTATTATCAGGAACACTTTGGCTGGGCCCCCGCCGCCAAGAATACCTGCGCCCCGTCATTCGCGTTCCTCAACGCCGGCAACGACTTTGCCAAGACGCCACTGGGCAAGGTTGATCCAGAGCGGGTCTACGCCATCGATTACCTCTTGGCCGAAGCCAACCAGAACTGGGTCAGCCGCTGGGGCCACAGCATGCTGCGGCTGGTGATCTGCGCGCCGGACCGCCCCCGTGGGCCGGATTGCCGGCTGGATCTGGATCAACACCTGGTGCTGTCATACCGCGCCTTCGTGGGCGATGTGCAGCTGTCGAGCTGGGATGGCCTGGTGGGCAAATACCCGTCGCGCCTGTTCGTACTGCCGCTGGCCCAGGTCATCGATGAATACACCAAGACCGAACTGCGCAGCCTGGCCTCGGTGCCGCTGAACCTGACACGGTCCGAGATCGAGGAAACGGTTGAACACGCCGCCGAAATGCACTGGAGCTATGACGGCAACTATTACTTCCTGTCCAACAATTGCGCGGTGGAAAGCCTGAAATTGCTGCGCAGCGGCAGCAACAATGCGCAGCTCAAGGGGTTGGACAGCATCATGCCCAACGGTTTGCTGGAAGTGCTCAAGGGGCGAGGTCTGGCGGATACCAGCGTGCTCGATGATCCCAAGGAAGCCTTGCGCCTGGGCTACCGCTTCGACTCATTCCGGGAGCGGTATCAGGCCATGTTCGAAGTGCTGAAGAAACACTTGCCGATCAAGCAACAAAACGTGGAAGACTGGCTGGCCCTGAGCGCCGCAGAACGCCGGCCATGGTTTGAACGGGCCGACCTGCGCACCAGCGCGGCGTTACTCCTGCTGGAACAGGCCAGCTATCGCCGACAACTGTTATTGGCCCAGGATGAGGTCAAGCAGCGCTACCTCGGTGCCCGTGAATTACAGAACGGCGGCATGGAAAGGGCCAACGCGACACTGCAGCAGATCCTCGCCAACAGCGGTTTCCTGAGCCGCCCCGCCGAGTTGCTGGGCAGCAGCGGTTACGGGCTACCGCAGCCCAGCGAATGGCAGCGACTGGAATCCGAAAGCAGCTTGCGTCAGAAACAGCTTCAAACACTGACAGGGGATTTGGATAAGGAAGTCAGGGCCTTGCTTGAGCCAAGCCGCGCGGCAGAAATCAGTGCCAGTGAGGCTAACGTCAAAGAGATAGGCGAGCATTTGCGTAAGCTGCACAAGGCGGGTGGCGGGTTGGAGTTGCCTTGAAGCCAAAAAGGGGTTCAGAACCGAGTTCTGAACCCATTTTTTACTACTGTGTCCCCTAACCGGGGAACCCGCGGCGATTATGGATTGACGCTGGCCTTCAACATTTTGCCCGGCTTGAAGGCGACGGTGTTGCTGGCCTTGATCTTCACCGGCTCACCGGTCTGTGGGTTTTTGCCGGTACGCGCGCCGCGGTGGCGCTGCAGGAAGGTGCCGAAGCCTACCAGGGTGACGCTGTCCTTGCGGTGCAGGGCGCCGGTGATTTCTTCGAGAACGGCGTTGAGGACGCGGTTGGCTTGCTCTTTAGTGAGGTCAGCCTTTTCCGCGATGGCGGCGGCGAGTTCTGGTTTACGCATGAATGAAGCCCCTTTTGACGGTTTTTTTGTTGTTATGTCTGGGCTGTACTCATGGAAACAGCCCCTAAGGCGCCGCAGGCTCTACTCTGCGGCAGACGGGAGTGAGGATGGCACGGGGCCGCAGGCGACGCCAGTGTCAGGGTGGCCTTTGTCGCGCCGAAAGCAGGGTATTTACGACAGAAGGACTGGCATTTACGCCAGCAGCGCTGGAAGCTCTTTGTTCAGTGCCAGTTTTTCCATCACGGCCGCGCCGGTCAGGGCGTAACCCAGCAGGTTGCCGTTGGCGTCGCGGCACAGGGCCTTGATGTCACTGCCCTGCCCTTCGACGCTCCACACGCCTTCGCTGCCCCGTGGTGGTGGCGAAACCACCAGTGGGCACACCGGGGTTTTCACGGTAATTGGCATGGCACCGTAGCGCACGGCGGTCGGGTTGCCGGCCAGGGTTTGGGCCAGGGCGCGGGCGCAGCTCATCAGCGGCATGACGTACAGCAGGTTCAGGCCGTCGACCTCGGCGCAGTCGCCCAGGGCGTAGATGTTGGCGTGGGAGGTTTTCAGGTGGCGGTCGACCACCACGCCGCGATTGACCACCAGGCCGGCAGCGGCGGCCAGGTCGATGCGGGGGCGCAGGCCGATGGCCGAGACCACCAGGTCGCAGGCGATCACCTGGCCGTCGGACAGGTGCGCCTCCAGCCCGTCGGCCACTCGTTGCAGGCGATTGAGCACCGGCCCCAGGTGGAAACGCGCACCGAGGCTTTCCAGCCCGGCCTGTACCGCAGCGGCGGCCGCAGGGTGCAGCAGGGTCGGCATGACTTGCTCGCACGGCGCGACCAGTTGCACTTCGTAACCGCCCAGGATCAGGTCGTTGGCGAATTCGCAGCCAATCAGCCCGGCACCGAGCAAGAGCACCCGGCGCTTGCCGGCGGCCGCTGCGCGAAAGCGTGCGTAATCTTCCAGATCGTTGATGGGGAAGATCAGGTCCGAGGCATCACCCTGTACCGGCACGCGCACGGTTTCTGCGCCCCAGGCCAGGATCAGGTCGCGGTAGTTCACCGTTTCTTCGCCGATCCACAAGCGTTTGTGGCCCGGATCGATGCCGCTGATGCGGGTGTGGGTGCGCACTTCGGCGTTCAGTTGCTCGGCCATGGCGCCCGGCTCGGCCATGCTCAGGCCGTCGGCGTCTTTGTTTTTGCCAAAGCCTGTGGAGAGCATGGGCTTGGAGTAGGAGCGACCGTCATCGGCGCTGATCAGCAGCAGCGGAGTTTCGCTGTCGAGTTTGCGAAACTCCCGGGCCAGGTTGTAACCGGCAAGGCCCGTACCGACGATGACGACAGGTGCACTCATGTTGCTCTCCATGTAGCTCTCCATGCAGGAAACGATCAGATAGCGATCATTTCGAAATCCGATTTACCCACGCCGCAGTCCGGGCAGAGCCAGTCTTCGGGTACGTCTTGCCAGGCAGTGCCGGGCGCGATGCCGTCATCCGGCCAGCCAAGGGCTTCATCGTAGATCAGGCCGCAGACAATACATTGCCACTTTTTCATTCAGGTACTTCCTCAGGTGTCGGCATTTGCCGGTATGGTTGGGTCGATGTAAAGCTGCCCCTTCCGGCTCAGGGCGTTTTGTACTGATCGGTCGCGAGAGATGCAAGCATGATCGACGCTAAGACCGCCCCGCTGAATCAAATTCGCCAACCGACATGGTAAGCTCGCGGCCTCATTTGCTGCCATTCAAGACCTCTGTGCCGCATACAAATTCGATATTTCCTACACTCCAATGGTTGCCCCAGCCCCTGCTGTCGCCTCGCCCTGACGCCTGTGTGCTCGACTGGCTATTCGACGAAGGGTCCCTGACCCGGCGCCTGACGCGGCTGTCGGATGAGCGTTTCAGCGTGACGCCGCTGTTCGAAGGTTGGCAACCCTTGCGTGCCGATGAATGTGCCGCGCTGGATCTGGCCGAGGGCAGCGAAGGCTGGGTACGCGAGGTGTATCTGCGCGGCCATGGCGAGGCCTGGGTGTTTGCCCGCAGTGTGGCGGCGCGTAGCGCGTTGCAGGGCGACGGTTTGCAGATGGACGAGCTGGGCAGTCGCTCTCTGGGCGAGTTGCTGTTTTGCGACCAGGCGTTCCAGCGCCGGGCCATCGAGGTTTGCCATTACCCCGAACAATGGTTGCCGGCTGAGGTGCGCGCTCGTGAACTGTGGGGCCGCCGTTCGCGTTTTGATCGCGGAACGTTGAGTGTGCTGGTGGCGGAAATTTTCCTGCCGCGCCTGTGGACCGTCGCCCGCGCCTATTCGGAGAACTGCTGATGTACGTGCAACTGCTCAAATCCTTGAACCGCCTGAACCCGCGGGCGTGGGACTTCGTGCAACTGACGCGCCTGGACAAGCCCATCGGCATCTATCTGCTGTTATGGCCGACGTTGTGGGCTTTGTGGATTGCCGGGGAAGGTTCGCCGTCCCTGGCCAACATCGTGATTTTCGTGCTTGGCGTGGTTCTGACTCGCGCCGGTGGTTGTGTGATCAACGACTGGGCCGACCGCAAGGTGGACGGCCACGTCAAACGCACCGAACAGCGCCCGCTGGTGAGCGGCAAGATCAGTTCGAAAGAGGCACTGGTGTTCTTCGCGGTGCTGATGAGCGTGAGCTTCCTGCTGGTGCTGTGCACCAATGCACCGACCATCTTGCTGTCCCTCGGCGGGCTGGCGCTGGCGTTCAGTTACCCGTTCATGAAGCGCTACACCTACTATCCGCAAGTGGTGCTGGGGGCAGCGTTCTCCTGGGGCATGCCGATGGCGTTCACTGCCGAAACCGGGCATTTGCCGGCGGCGGCCTGGCTGCTGTACATCGCCAACCTGCTGTGGACGGTGGGCTACGACACCTATTACGCGATGACTGACCGGGACGATGACTTGCGGATCGGCGTCAAGTCCACGGCCATTCTGTTTGGCGATGCCGACCGCGTGATCATCCTGACGCTGCAGGGCTTGGCCTTGGGTTGCCTGCTGCTGGCCGGGTCGAAATTCCAGTTGGGCGGCTGGTTCCACTTGGGGCTCGTGGCCGCTGCCGGGTGTTTTGCCTGGGAATTCTGGTACACCCGCAGCAGGGACCGGATGCGCTGCTTCAAGGCGTTTTTGCACAACCATTGGGCCGGGTTGGCGATTTTCGTGGGGATTGTGCTGGATTACGCGTTGCGGTGAGACCGCTGACCCAGCGCTGAACCCACGGTCATGAAATCTTTGTGGCCGGGGAGCTTGCTCCCCGGCCACAAAAGCGTTTTAGCACCGATCAGCTACTTGGGCTTGGCAACCTTCCAGGCACCGCCCATCACGCCGTCACCGGTCTTGTCTCCGGCTTTCTTGTCCTTCACGAAGGTGTACAGCGGCTTGCCGTCGTAGGCCCACTGCGACGACCCGTCGTCGCGCGTAATCACGGTCCATTTACCCATGGGCATGGCAGCGCTTTCAGCCTTGAGCGGTGGCCAGTTCTCGGCACATTTGGCAACGCACGCTGACTTGCCGCCTTGGTCATTCTCAAAGGTGTACAACGTCATGCCCTTGTGGTCGGTCAGCATGCCATCTTTGATCATCGCCGGTTCGTCAGCCGCGTACGCCAGCGCCGGCAGCACCAAGGCAACCGCCAGGCCCAGAGCCTTGATGGATTGGGTAAGGTAAGTCATGGAAACCTTCTTTTGCAGTTGTCAGGAATCGGACTCAAAAGCTTAGTCCAGGATCCTCTACACTGCCGGGTGCCGAAACAAGTGTCACACGACTGCAATAATTCCGTTATCTAATGCGGCGCAAGACAGTTAAATGACAAGAGGATTACCCCATGGTTGGCAGGAGCATTCTGATCGTCGACGACGAAGCGCCCATCCGCGAGATGATCGCCGTTGCGTTGGAGATGGCCGGCTATGACTGCATGGAAGCAGAAAACTCCCAACAGGCCCACGCCATCATCGTCGACCGCAAGCCCGACTTGATTCTGCTGGACTGGATGCTTCCCGGTACGTCTGGCATTGAACTGGCGCGACGCCTCAAGCGCGATGAGCTGACCGGTGATATCCCGATCATCATGCTCACCGCCAAGGGCGAAGAAGACAACAAGATCCAGGGCCTGGAAGTCGGCGCCGACGACTACATCACCAAGCCGTTTTCCCCTCGGGAGCTGGTGGCACGCCTGAAGGCCGTGTTGCGGCGCGCCGGCCCGACCGACGGCGAGGCACCGATTGAAGTCGGCGGCCTGCTGCTGGACCCCATCAGCCACCGCGTGACCATCGACGGCAAACCCGCCGAGATGGGCCCGACCGAATACCGTCTGCTGCAATTTTTCATGACTCACCAGGAGCGCGCCTATACCCGTGGGCAACTGCTGGACCAGGTCTGGGGCGGTAATGTTTATGTCGAGGAGCGCACCGTGGACGTGCACATTCGTCGCCTGCGCAAAGCCCTCGGCGATGCCTATGAGAATCTGGTACAAACTGTGCGCGGCACCGGTTACCGTTTTTCGACCAAGGCCTGACCCGAGCCCTTACCGCCCGACAAGCTGACAAGGACGCGCGTTCAATTGAATCAAAACTGGCATGGCACCCTGATTCGCCACATGTTGTTGCTAGTGACCGGCTGTCTGGTCGTGGGCCTGATCACCGGCTTCTACGGCTGGAGTCTGGCGGCGGGCCTGGCGCTGTACCTGGCCTGGACGCTCAAGCAATTGCTGCGCATGCATGAGTGGTTGCGCCTGCATAAACCCGACGAGGCCCCGCCTGACGGCTATGGCCTGTGGGGTGAGGTATTCGACAGCATCTATCACCTGCAACGGCGCGACCAGCGCGTGCGTGGCCGCCTGCAAGCGGTGATCGACCGGGTCCAGGAGTCCACTGCGGCGCTCAAGGACGCGGTGATCATGCTCGACAGCGATGGCAACCTGGAATGGTGGAACCGCGCCGCCGAAACCCTGCTGGGCCTCAAGACACCTCAAGACAGCGGCCAGCCAGTGACCAACCTGGTGCGCCACCCTCGCTTCAAGGAATACTTCGAACAGGAAAACTACGCCGAGCCGCTGGAGATTCCTTCACCCACCAATGACCGGGTGCGCATTCAGCTGTACCTCACACGCTACGGCAACAACGAGCACTTGATGCTGGTGCGTGACGTGACGCGCATCCATCAGTTGGAACAGATGCGCAAAGACTTCGTCGCCAATGTCTCCCATGAGTTGCGCACGCCGTTGACCGTGATCTGCGGGTATCTGGAAACCCTGCTGGACAATGTCGAGGAAGTGAACCCACGCTGGAGCAGGGCCTTGCAGCAGATGCACCAGCAAAGCGGGCGTATGCAGACCCTGCTCAATGACCTGCTGCTGCTGGCCAAACTTGAAGCCACCGATTACCCCTCGGACAACCAGCCGGTGCCTGTCGACGACTTGCTGCAAATCATTGTTGAGGATGCCCAGGAACTCTCCGGGCCCAAGCAGCAGACCATCACCCTTGAAGCCGACCCGAACGTGCAGCTCAAGGGCAGCGAGGCCGAACTGCGCAGTGCCTTCTCCAATCTGGTGTTCAATGCCGTCAAGTACACGCCGGAACAAGGCCGGATTCACGTTCGCTGGTGGGGCGACGGCCAAGGCGCACACCTGAGCGTGCAGGATTCGGGCATCGGCATCGACAGCAAACACCTGCCGCGCCTGACCGAACGTTTCTACCGCGTCGATTCCAGCCGCAACTCCAATACCGGCGGCACCGGGCTGGGCCTGGCGATCGTCAAGCACGTGTTACTGCGGCATCGCGGGCGCATGGAAATCAGCAGCGTGCCCGGCCATGGCAGTACGTTTACCTGCCATTTTGCCCCGGCACAGACGGTTCGCGCGCGCCTCACCCGCGCCGCCGATTGAGACCGGCCAGCACTCGCCACTAGGCAACAGCCCAGTCAGCCGCTACATTGGCTGACTTGTGCCTGCCTTTTCAGGCACTCATTTCCAATCCTTTCGAATATACGGAACCCGCAAAACTCCATCATGGACCCTTCCCCTGGCTTGTCCCTGGCAACACTCTTCGCCGAATTCGGCATGATTCTTTTTGCTCTGATCCTGGTTCTGCTCAACGGCTTTTTCGTTGCGGCCGAATTTGCCATGGTCAAACTGCGCTCGACCCGGGTCGAGGCCATCGCTGAGAAAAACGGCTGGCGCGGGCATATCCTGCGTACCGTTCACAGCCAGCTCGATGCTTACCTGTCGGCCTGTCAACTGGGTATCACCCTGGCCTCCCTGGGCCTGGGCTGGGTCGGTGAGCCGGCGTTCGCCCACGTTCTGGAGCCGCTGCTGGGCGCGGTCGGCGTTGAGTCACCGGAAGTGATCAAGGGCGTGTCGTTCTTCACCGCGTTCTTCATCATTTCGTACCTGCACATCGTGGTCGGTGAGCTTGCGCCCAAATCCTGGGCGATCCGCAAGCCCGAGCTGCTGTCGCTGTGGACCGCCGTGCCGCTGTACCTGTTCTACTGGGCCATGTACCCGGCGATCTACCTGCTCAATGCCAGCGCCAACGCCATCCTGCGTATCGCCGGCCAAGGCGAACCCGGCCCGCATCACGAGCACCATTACAGCCGTGAAGAACTGAAACTGATCCTGCACTCCAGCCGTGGCCAGGACCCAAGCGACCAGGGCATGCGTGTGCTGGCCTCGGCTGTGGAAATGGGCGAGCTGGAAGTGGTGGACTGGGCCAACTCCCGGGAAGACCTGGTGACGCTGGAGTTCAATGCGCCGCTCAAGGAGATCCTGGCGATGTTCCGTCGCCACAAGTTCAGCCGCTATCCGGTGTACGACAGCGATCGCCAGGAGTTCGTCGGCCTGCTGCACATCAAGGATCTGCTGCTGGAACTGGCGGCCCTGGATCACATTCCCGAGTCGTTCAACCTGGCCGAACTCACCCGCCCACTGGAGCGCGTGTCGCGGCACATGCCGCTCTCGCAGCTGCTGGAGCAGTTCCGCAAGGGCGGCTCGCACTTCGCCCTGGTTGAAGAAGCCGACGGCAACATCATCGGTTATCTGACCATGGAAGACGTGCTCGAAGTGCTGGTGGGCGACATCCAGGACGAACACCGCAAGGCCGAGCGCGGCATCCTGGCCTATCAGCCGGGCAAGCTGCTGGTGCGCGGTGACACGCCGTTGTTCAAGGTCGAGCGCCTGCTGGGCATCGACCTGGACCACATCGAGGCCGAGACCCTCGCCGGGCTGGTCTATGAAACCCTCAAGCGCGTGCCGGAAGAGGAAGAAGTGCTGGAAGTCGAAGGCCTGCGGATCATCATCAAGAAGATGAAAGGACCGAAGATTATTCTGGCGAAGGTGTTGATGCTCGATTGAGCGTCAACCTGATATTGAACACCCCTGTGGCGAGGGGATTTATCCCCGCTGGGCTGCGAAGCAGCCCCAAAAGCTGACATTCCAGGGTGACGGGTCAATTGAGTTAGCAGTGCTGAGGCTCGCTTCGCGCCCCAGCGGGGATAAATCCCCTCGCCACAAGAGCCCCCTGCCTATTCAGGACTTACTGCTTGCCCAACGCAAAGTTGGGCAAGTCGCCCACCGGTTGATTGAACTGGTAGGGAATCGACACCAGCCCCAACCCGGTATTGCGCTGCACCACGAAATGCAGGTGCGGACCTGAACTGTTGCCGGTATTGCCCGACAGCGCCAGCGGCGTTCCCACCATCACCCGTTGCCCTTCCCGCACGCTCACCGAGCCTTTTTGCAGGTGCAGGTACACGCCCATGGTCCCGTCATCGTGCAGCACCCGCACGAAGTTGCCCGACGGGTCGGTGCCACGGCCGGTCTGGTGATTTTCCGTCTTGACCACCACGCCGCCGCGCGCCGCGATGATCGGCGTGCCCTCGGGCATGGCGATGTCCATGGCATAACGGTTTTTGGGGCCATAGTGGCTGTATTGACCGTTGGCCCCCTGGCTCAGCCGAAACGGACCACCACGCCACGGCAGCGGGTAGCGATAAGCCTGCGCCGTGCCTGCAGGGTCGCCCAGGGAGTATTCGAACCGCGGGGTATACACCAAAGGCTTTCCGGGGCGCGTGGCCGTGAGCAGCGCCAGACGCAGGTTACTGCGCGCCGGCAGCACCCGCCGGATCGGCCGGCTCGGTGCCCCGCTGACGTTGCGTAGCCCGGCAAAACTCAATTCGATCTCCACCGGCGCGTACAAGTCGTTGCGCACGAACACCGCGTCCGCGCCCTTCTGTTTCTTGATATCGAGAAACACCTGGCGCTCGAGACGTTCGACCATGCGATCACGGAACACGAACACCTGCGCGCCCTTGCTGGGGCGGTCGCTGTAGGACACCACGCCATTGGCATCGGTGGATTTGTAGATCGTCATGGCCACGGCCGAGGTGGAGGCCAGGACAAGACCACAGGCAAACAGCAGGGGCAAAAACATGGGCAAGAATTCTGTCGAAATGAAGGCCTGTACAGCAGCCTAGCAGCTGGATGGACCAGCGTAGTCGACGGATGTTTCAAAATGGGTTGGCCGATAGGGCGCTATTGCCGCTGGTGACCCCATCGCGAGCAGGCTCGCTCCCACACTGGATCTGCTGTGGACACAAATTTTGTGAACAACAGAGATCACTGTGGGAGCGAGCCTGCTCGCGATGACTGACTGAAGGACGCCGCCGAATCAGGCGCCAGGTACGAAGTGCTTCTGCGCTGTACCGCGGGCAATCAGGCGGGAGATGTAGTCGAGCTTCTGTGGGTCTTTATCGACAAAACGGAAGGTCAGTTGCAGCCATTCGCTGTCGGGGGTCTGCTCGTGAGCAACGATGGCGTGCAAGTAACCGTTGAGGCGAGCGGTTTCGGCGTTGTCGCCCTGCTCCATGTCCAGCACGGCGCTTTCCAGCACCTGTGGCAGGGTGTCGGTGCGTTTGACCAGCAGCAGCGCTTCCTTGAGGCTCAGGGCCTTGATCACGCATTGCTGGGTGCCGCTGGAGAGGCGCAACTGGCCCTGACCACGGTTGGCGCCAGCCGGGGCGGTGGAGGCTGAAGGCGCCTTGACCGGCGGGCTGTTGAGCATGCCGCGGGCTGGAGCAGCAACAGCGGCGGGCGCGGCAGCTGCAACGACAGCAGGCTTGGCAAATGGATTGACCGCCGGAGCCGCCGCCGCAACCGGAGCCGCCTTGCCGCCGGTAAGCGCGCTGAGCGAATCATTGCCGAACGCCGAGTTCATCTTGGTCGGAGCGCTGTTCATCAGGGTGTCGAGCTTGCCAACCTTGTGCAGGGCCTGCTTGACCTTGGTCAGCAGTTGCTCGTTGGTGAACGGCTTGCTGACGTAGCCGGAAACGCCGGCCTGGATCGCCTGGACCACGTTTTCCTTGTCGCCGCGGCTGGTGACCATCACAAACGGCATGCCCTTGAGATTGTCCTGCTGGCGGCACCAGGTCAGCAGTTCCAGGCCCGACATTTCCGGCATTTCCCAATCGCACAGCACCAGGTCGAACGCCTCACGGGCCAGCAGGGATTGGGCTTTCTTACCGTTCACCGCATCTTCGATGCGGATGCCCGGGAAGTAGTTGCGCAGGCACTTCTTCACCAGGTCACGAATGAACGAAGCGTCGTCCACGACCAACACACTGACCTTACTCATCCAGATACACCTCTAAAAAATCCCGGCAAGCATACCGCTTTTACTGATGGCATATTGCCAAAAAACCTTCAGTCACGCCGGGACTCTTCGTTCGCGGGGTGCTGCTTTCGATTAAAAAAGCCGCAAAAAAAAGCCCGACCAGAAGGCCGGGCGCTTTTCTTGGGCAATCTTACTTATCGTCAGTTTCGCCCGGAACATTAGCGGTTTCGGACGAGGTGCCCTCCACTTCGGCCTTCATGCGCTTGAGCCCCAAGTGCCGCACGTCGGTGCCGCGCACCAGGTAGATCACAAGTTCCGAGATGTTGCGCGCATGATCGCCGATACGCTCCAAAGAACGCAGCACCCAGATGATGCTCAGCACCCGGGAGATGGAGCGCGGGTCTTCCATCATGTAGGTCGCCAGCTCACGCAGCGCGGTCTTGTATTCGCGGTCGATGATCTTGTCGTACTGGGCCACCGACAGTGCCAGGTCGGCGTCGAAACGGGCGAAGGCATCCAGTGCGTCGCGCACCATGTTGCGCACCTGGTCGCCAATGTGACGAACTTCGACGTAACCGCGCGGCGCCTCGCCTTCTTCGCACAGCTGAATGGCGCGACGGGCGATCTTGGTGCTTTCGTCGCCGATTCGTTCCAGATCGATCACCGACTTGGAGATGCTGATGATCAGGCGAAGGTCGGAAGCGGCCGGTTGACGACGGGCCAGGATGCGCAGGCACTCTTCGTCGATGTTGCGCTCCATCTGGTTGATCTGGTCGTCGATCTCGCGCACTTGCTGGGCCAGGCCGGAGTCGGCCTCGATCAGCGCGGTCACCGCGTCGTTGACCTGCTTTTCCACCAGCCCGCCCATGGCCAGCAGGTGACTGCGTACTTCCTCCAGCTCGGCGTTGAACTGTGCGGAAATGTGGTGAGTAAGGCCTTCCTTCGAAATCATCTTGTGCGCTCCGCGAAAGTTGCAAGCTTCAAGCTGCAAGCTTCAAGCAGTTGAATGTTGATCCTGATACCGCACCGCTTCTGTATCGCCGCGTCAAACGTGCGGCTTGCAGCGGCCTCGACTAGCCATAACGACCGGTGATGTAGTCTTCGGTCTGCTTCTTGGCCGGGTTGGTAAACAGGGTGTCGGTGTCGCCGAATTCCACCAGTTTGCCCATGTACATGAAGGCGGTGTAGTCGGAAACCCGCGCCGCCTGTTGCATGTTGTGGGTCACGATGACGATGGTGAATTTGGATTTGAGCTCGTAGATCAGCTCTTCGACTTTCAGGGTCGAGATCGGGTCCAGGGCCGAGCAAGGTTCGTCGAGCAACAAGACTTCCGGCTCAACGGCGATGGTACGGGCAATCACCAGACGTTGCTGTTGACCACCGGACAGGCCCAGTGCCGATTCGTGCAGACGATCCTTGACCTCGTCCCACAGCGCCGCGCCCTTGAGCGCCCATTCCACGGCTTCGTCAAGAATGCGCTTTTTGTTGATACCCTGGATGCGCAGGCCGTAGACCACGTTCTCGTAGATGGTTTTGGGGAACGGGTTAGGCTTCTGGAACACCATGCCCACACGACGACGCAGCTCGGCCACATCTTCGCCCTTGCGGTAGATGTCGTTACCGTAGAGGTTGATTTCGCCCTCGACGCGGCAGCCGTCCACCAGATCGTTCATACGGTTGAAGGTGCGCAGCAAGGTTGACTTGCCGCAGCCCGACGGGCCGATGAACGCGGTGACGCGCTGTTTCGGAATGTTCAGGCTGACGTCGTACAGAGCCTGCTTCTGACCGTAGAACAGGTTCAGGCCGGGCACTTCGATGGCGACGGTTTCCTGAGCCAGGTCCAGGCTCTGCTTGTCGCGGCCCAGGGCCGACATGTTGATGCCGCGTGCTTGTGTCTCGTGTTGCATGGGAGGCTCCCTGTGCTAACAAATTCGGTTCGGTTGTCTGGGAGCGAGCCTGCTCGCGATTCAGGCAACTCGGTTTGGCTTTAAAACCGAGGTGATGCCATCGCGAGCAGGCTCGCTCCCACAAAAGATCAGTGTGAAATCAGCTATCGAGTGCTTTGTACTTCTCGCGCAGGTGGTTACGGATCCACACCGCCGACAGGTTGAGCGTGGCAATCACCAGCACCAGCAACAGCGCCGTGGCGTATACCAGCGGTCGCGCCGCTTCGACGTTCGGGCTCTGGAAGCCTACGTCATAGATGTGAAAGCCCAGGTGCATGATCTTCTGGTCCAGGTGCAGGTACGGGTAGTTGCCGTCCAGCGGCAGCGACGGGGCCAGTTTCACCACGCCTACCAGCATCAATGGCGCCACTTCACCCGCGGCGCGAGCCACCGCGAGGATCATGCCGGTCATCATCGCCGGGCTCGCCATGGGCAGCACGATTTTCCACAGTGTCTCAGCCTTGGTCGCGCCCAGGGCCAGGGAGCCTTCGCGCACAGTACGCGGGATACGCGCCAGGCCTTCTTCAGTGGCGACGATCACCACCGGCACCGCCAGCAGCGCCAGGGTCAGGGACGCCCAGAGCAGGCCCGGGGTACCGAATGTCGGTGCCGGCAGGGCTTCGGGGAAGAACAACCGGTCAACCGAACCACCTAACACATAAACGAAGAAGCCCAGGCCGAACACACCGTAGACGATGGCCGGTACGCCCGCCAGGTTGTTCACCGCGATGCGGATCAGGCGGGTCATCGGTCCCTGGCGAGCGTATTCACGCAGGTACACCGCTGCCAGCACACCGAATGGCGTCACCACCATCGCCATGATCAGGGTCATCATGACGGTGCCGAAAATCGCCGGGAAGATCCCGCCTTCGGTGTTGGCTTCACGAGGATCGTCGCTGAGGAATTCCCAGACCTTGCTGAAATAGAAACCGATCTTGGTGAACGTCCCCATGCCGTTCGGCTGGTAGGCATGCACCACTTTGCCGATCTCGATTTCCAGTTCTTTGCCATTGGCATCGCGGGCGGTCAGGCTGTCGCGGTTGAACTGCGAATGCAGGTCGCCCAGACGCGCTTCGATGTCTTTGTAGCGGGCATCGAGCTCGGCGCGGTCAGCGTCCAGGTCCGCTTGTGCAGCAGCGTCCAGCTTGCCTTCCAGCTCCAGCTTGCGGCCTTTGAGACGAATGCGCTCAAGCCCTGCGTTGATTGCGCCGATGTCGGATTTTTCCAGGGTCTTGAGCTCAGCCGCGAGTTTGTTGACCCGGGCCACGCGAGCTTGCAGTTCCGGCCAGGCCGCTTCGCCTTCGGCGATGACCTTGCCGTTCTCTTTGACGTTGACCAGGTAGCCGTAGAAATTACCCCACTCACGACGCTCGATGGCCATCAGCTCCGGCGGCGTGGTCTGGTTGGTCAGCCAGTCACCGACGATCCAGGTGAAATCCGTGCCGTTGAGGTCCCGGTTGCCGACCTTGATCAACTCGCGGGTCATGAACTCGGGGCCTTCGTCCGGCACCGGCAGGCCAGCGCTTTTCAGACGCTCGCGGGGCACTGATTCCTTCTGCACCACTTCGCCTACAACCAGATGCGCGGGCATGCCCGGCACGTTGTAGCTGGCGTGGATCAGGTCCGCCGGCCAGAAATGGCCCAGACCGCGCACGGCAATCACTGCCAGCAGGCCAATGGTCATGATGACCGCGATGGACACCGCACCACCGCTGATCCAGACGCCGGGGGCGCCGCTCTTGAACCATCCTTTCAGGGAGTTCTGTTTCACAGACTTCTACCTTTCTTAAAGCGACGAATATTTCTTGCGCAGACGCTGACGGATCAGCTCGGCGAGGGTGTTCATGATGAAGGTGAACAGCAGCAGCACCAGCGCCGACAGGAACAGCACGCGGTAATGGCTGCCGCCGACTTCCGACTCAGGCATTTCCACCGCCACGTTGGCCGCCAGGGTGCGCAGACCTTCGAACAGGTTCATTTCCATGACCGGCGTGTTACCGGTGGCCATCAGCACGATCATGGTTTCACCGACCGCACGGCCCATGCCGATCATCAGCGCCGAGAAGATGCCGGGGCTGGCGGTGAGAATCACCACGCGGGTCATGGTCTGCCACGGCGTGGCACCGAGGGCCAGCGAGCCCAGGGTCAGGCCACGCGGCACACTGAACACGGCGTCTTCAGCGATGGAGTAGATGTTCGGGATGACCGCAAAACCCATCGCCAGGCCGACTACCAGGGCGTTGCGCTGGTCGTAGGTGATGCCCAGATCATGGGAGATCCACATGCGCATGTCGCCACCGAAGAACCAGGCTTCCATGTACGGGCTCATGTACAGCGAGAGCCAGCCCACGAACAGGATCACCGGGATCAGCATCGCGCTTTCCCAGCCCTCTGGCACCTTCAGGCGCACGGACTCAGGCAAGCGGCTGAAGACGAAACCGGCCACCAGGATGCCAACGGGCAACAACATCAGCAGGCTGAAGATACCTGGCAGGTGCCCTTCGACGTAGGGCGCCAGGAACAGGCCGGCGAAGAAACCAAGGATCACCGTCGGCATCGCTTCCATCAGTTCGATCACCGGCTTGACCTTGCGGCGCATGCCCGGGGCCATGAAGTACGCGGTGTAGATCGCGGCAGCAATCGCCAGCGGAGCCGCCAGCAGCATCGCGTAGAACGCCGCTTTCAGGGTGCCGAAGGTCAGCGGCGAAAGGCTCATCTTAGGTTCGAAATCGGTGTTGGCCGCAGTCGATTGCCAGACGTATTTAGGCTCGTCGTAGTTTTCGTACCAGACCTTGCCCCACAGAGCGCTCCACGAGACTTCCGGGTGCGGGTTATCCAGCAGCAACGGTTGCAATTTGCCGCCTTGCTCCACGATCAGACGGTTGGCCCGAGGTGACATGCCGAACAGGCCCTGGCCGTCGACCACCTGGTCTACCAGCAAGGTGCGGTGAGCGGTACTGTGGAACACGCCGAGTTTGCCGGAAGCGTCCAAGGCCACGAAACCTTTACGCCGTTCCTCGGCGGTGATCTCAACGATCGGCGCAGTGCCCATCTGGAACGTACGAATCTGTTTCAGGCGTTGCTCACCGTCCGCATCGCGGGCCATGAACCACTGAGCCAGGCCACCTGTGGAGTCACCAATGATCAGGGAAATCCCGCCTACCAACTGGGTGCTGGCGGTGACCTGGGCGTCGCCGTTCTCAAGCAGCTTGTAGCGACCGTTGAGGCTCTTTTCCCGCAGGCTGAACACATCGGCCTGGGCACGCCCGTTGACCACATACAGCCATTGCTGACGCGGGTCGACGAAGATGTTTTTGACCGGCTCGGTCATCTGCGGCAGATCGATACGCGTCTGCTCGCTGGTGACTTCACCGGTCATCATGTTTTCTTCGCTGGTGATCGACAGCACCTGCAGTTGCGCGCCCGTGGAACCGGCGAGCAACAGGGTCGAATCAGTGGCGTTGAGCGATACGTGCTCCAGCGGCGCGCCCTGCTCGTTGAGCACAATCGGCGTTTCGCCGTACGGGTACTCGATGGCCGGCGAAATGGTTTTCTTGCCGTCCGGATAGCTGACTTTATAGGTATGACGCACCACCAGTGCCTGGCCGTTGGACAGACCGATCACCACCAGCGGGCTGCCGGGTTGGTCTTCGCCGATGGAGGTCACGCTGGCACCCGCCGGCACCGGCAGGTCGACACGACGCAGCTCTGCTCCGGTATCGATATCGAAGAACAGCGCCTGACCCTTGTCGGAGATCCGCATCGCCACCTGGTTCTGCTCTTCGATGGCGATCATCAGCGGTTTGCCGGCGTCCTGCATCCAGGCAGGAGTAATCGAGTCCTTGGAGGTCAGGTCCGCGCCCTGGAACAGCGGGAGGACCACATACGCCAGGAAGAAGAAAATCAGGGTAATCGCCGCCAGCACGGCGAGCCCGCCGACCAGAACGTACCAGCGGGTCAGGCGATCCTTGAGCGCGCGGATACGGCGCTTGCGTTGCAGTTCAGGCGTATTGAAGTCAATGCGCTTGGGAGGGGAAGTCGTAGTCATTGTGGAATTGGCCAGATCATTCATGCGCACACCCTAGCGATCCTGTATGACAGAAAGATGACAATGCAGTGACGCAACAAATCCGCCGCCCGTGAATACCGGCAGCGGACAGAAATTGGGGTGTGGGGGGCTTGCTCGGGATGGGGTCATCACATTCAAACCTCAATGTTGACTGACCTACCGCTATCGCGAGCTAGCTCGCCCCCACAAAAGCCCGGGTGTGGCCCGGGCTCAGGTGTTACTTCTTGGCGACGTTGCCGCCTTCGGACAGACCCAGGTCAGCCAGGGCCTTGGCGGCAACCTTGGCTGGCAGTGGGATGTAGCCGTCCTTGACCACAACTTCCTGACCTTGCTTGGACAGAACCAGCTTCAGGAACTCAGCTTCCAGCGGGGCCAGAGGCTTGTTCGGAGCCTTGTTGATGTAAACGTAGAGGAAACGCGACAGTGGGTACTTGCCGTTCAGGGTGTTTTCTTCGGTGTCTTCGATGAACTCGCCGCCTTCTTTCTTGGCAAGAGCAACGGTTTTCACGCTGGCGGTTTTGTAGCCGATGCCCGAGTAGCCAACGCCGTTGAGCGAGCTGCTGATGGACTGTACAACCGACGCCGAACCAGGCTGTTCATTGACGTTGGACTTGTAGTCGCCTTTGCACAGGGCTTCTTCTTTGAAGTAGCCGTAGGTGCCGGATACCGAGTTACGACCGAACAGCTGGATTGGCTTGTTGGCCAGGTCACCGGTCACGCCCAGGTCACCCCAGGTCTTGACGTCAGCCTTGGCGCCGCACAGGCGGGTCGACGAGAAAATTGCATCGACCTGAGCCATGGTCAGGCCTTTGATCGGGTTGTCCTTGTGTACGAACACCGCCAGGGCGTCCACGGCCACTGGAACAGCAGTAGGCTTGTAACCGTATTTGGTTTCGAAGGCCTGCAGCTCGTTGTCCTTCATCTTGCGGCTCATCGGGCCCAGGTTGGAGGTGCCTTCGGTCAGAGCAGGTGGCGCAGTGGAAGAACCGGCGGCCTGAATCTGGATATTTACGTTCGGGTATTCTTTCTTGTAGTTCTCGGCCCACAGGGTCATCAGGTTGGCCAGAGTATCGGAGCCGACGCTGGACAGGTTGCCCGACACACCGGTGGTCTTGGTGTAGCTCGGGATGGCTGGGTCGACAGCGGCAACCGCGTGGGCGGTCGCAACGCCAGCGGCGACAAAGGTCATTGCCGTCATCAAACGCTTCAGTTTCATGCCTTACTCCTAGCAGATAGGTGTGTTAAGTCGGCCAAGTATCGGTAAGCCGTGTGAACACTCTATGGCTGAAATATGACAATTGGATGAAAGGCCATTATTGAGATTTAAAAGACGATCGAGCAGGCCCAATCGCGAGCAGGCTCGCTCCCACAGGGGATGTGCGGTGAACACAGATCCGGTGTGGGAGCGAGCCTGCTCGCGATGAGGCCAATACAGTCGATGAAGGCTTAACGACCTTCCTTCCAGAGATACGCCCCCACCGCAATCCCGATACCGCAGATAACCGCCACGTAATAGGCCGGCCCCATCGGGCTTTCCTTGAGCAGCAGGGTGACGATCATCGGGGTCAGGCCGCCGAAGATTGCATAGGCCAGGTTGTAGGAGAACGACAGGCCGCTGAAGCGCACCACGGCCGGGAACGCCTTGACCATGACATAGGGCACCGCGCCGATGGTGCCCACCAGCAGCCCGCTCAGGGCATAGAGCGGAAAGAGCCAGTCGGGGTGGTTGAACAGGCTGTGATAGAAGGTCCAGGAGGTGATCAACAGCAACGCGCTGCCGAACACGAACACTCGTCCGGCACCGAAGCGGTCGGCCAGCACGCCCGAGCCGATGCAGCCAAAGCTCAGGAATACGATCGCCAGGCTGTTGGCCTGCAACGCGGTGGTCGGGCTGAAGTGATACACCGTTTGCAGCACGGTCGGGGTCATCAGGATGATCACGATGATGCCGGCCGACAGCAGCCAGGTCAGCAACATCGAAAGGGCAATGGCGCCACGATGATCACGCAGCACCGCTCGCAGCGGTACTTCCGCAGCCAGGGCCTTGCGCAGTTGCAGCTCGGCGAATATCGGGGTTTCGTGCAGCCAACGGCGCAGGTACACCGAGAACAGGCCGAACACACCCCCCATTAGGAACGGAATCCGCCAGGCGTAATCCGCGACCTCCACCGGCGTATAGATGCTGTTGATGGCCGTGGCCACCAGCGAACCCAGCAAAATCCCCACGGTCAGGCCACACGTCAGCGTGCCGCAGGCGTAGCCGATGTGGCGCGCCGGAACGTGCTCGGAAACGAACACCCAGGCTCCCGGCACCTCACCCCCAATGGCCGCGCCCTGGATCACGCGCATCAGCAACAGCAGAATCGGCGCCCACATGCCTATCTGGGCATAGGTCGGCAGCAACCCCATGATGAGGGTCGGCACGGCCATCATGAAAATGCTCAAGGTGAACATTTTCTTGCGTCCCAGCAGGTCACCGAAGTGAGCCATGATGATCCCGCCCAGCGGCCGGGCCAGATAACCGGCGGCAAAAATGCCGAACGTCTGCATCAAGCGCAGCCACTCAGGCATTTCGGCGGGGAAGAACAATTTGCCAACCACGGTGGCGAAGAACACGAAAATGATGAAATCGTAGAACTCCAGCGCACCGCCCAAGGCAGAAAGCGACAGGGTCTTGTAATCGTTACGGGTCAACGGACGAGCCGATTGAACGGGTGTCGCCGTGCTCGAAGGCGCAGTGGTCATGGCAAGGGCTTCTCTTATAGTCAGTTCTGCAACCCCGGACAACGGTGGGCAGGCTCGGCACGATAGCAAATTGTTCAAAAAAGCACATAGAGGTGCGTAATTGACAGTCAAAATCGGAACCGGGTGGTCGTCTCGACGTCTATCGCTCGATATACTCGCAACCTTGCAACACTCTGTAAGGGGTTGCTGTGCGAAAACGTCGTTGGTGGCGTAGTAACCTGCCAGCCGGTTTCGCAGAGTTTCCCTTTGGCACGCCTTTACGAAAAACGTGACGAACGCATGTTCGGGCTGAATCGTTTTTTTCAAAGACGGCTATTCACCTGATACATAAGACAGAGTTACGGGTCAGAGGCACCCCCGGCATGATAGAGCTCGAACAGGAAGATCCAATCCCGCAAGGCGACCTGGCCCTGCAAATCACCGCGCTTCCCCGCGAAACCAACGGCTTTGGCGATATTTTCGGCGGCTGGCTGGTTTCCCAGATGGACCTGGCCGGCACGGCCATGGCCAGCAAAGTGGCCGGTGGACGCGTGGCCACCGTGGCGATCGATCGCATGGCGTTTCTGGTGCCGGTGGCCGTGGGTGCCCAGCTGTCTTTTTATACCCAGGCGCTGGAGATCGGCCGCAGTTCGATCCAGATGATGGTCGAGGTCTGGAGTGACGATCCGCTGTCCAGCGAATGGCGCAAGGTCACCGAGGCGGTGTTTGTGTTCGTCGCCATCGATGGCAGTGGCCGTACCCGCTCGGTTCCGCCGCGCGCCCGTTAAACACGGGGGCCGTTTTGCGGTCCATTGCAGTTCATGTTCCTGAGCGAGACTTGCAGTATGCCTACGCCCCATGTCGAAGCCGTCAAACTGGATGAACTGAACGGCTGGCGCATCCGCCACGGTCAGGCCGAGTTGCTGGTGGCCCAGCAAGGCGCGCACATCCTCAGCTATCAGGTCGACGGCCAGCCGCCGCTGATCTGGCTCAACGACCAGGCAACGTTCAAGGCGGGCAAGAGCATCCGTGCCGGGGTGCCGGTGTGCTGGCCGTGGTTCGGTAACCTGACGCGCAACCCCGACAGCGTGCAGGCCATGCGCGTGAGCAACGATCCGGCCACCGCTCACGGCCTGGTGCGGGCCATGGATTGGGAGCTCAAGGGCATCGAAGCCCAGGGCGAGAGCCTGAAAGTGGAATTCGTGCTGCCCTACCCCGAAAACGGCCTCTCGGGCTGGCCCCATCAGGTGGACCTGACGCTGACTATCGTGATGGACGAGCAGTTGCACATCCACCTCACCAGCCATAACCGCGGCAGCGAAACCGTCAGCCTGAGCCAGGCGCTGCACAGTTACTTCGCTGTCAGTGACGTGCGCAACGTGCATGTCAAAGGCGTGGATGGCTTGCGTTATATCGAAACACTGGACGACTGGAATACCGTGACCCAGGCCGGCGACCTGCACTTTGCCGGCGAGACTGATCGCATCTATCTCGATACCCCTGCGAAGCTGAGCATCGTTGACCCGCACTGGGAACGACGCATCGAACTGACCAGCAGCGGTTCACGCTCGGCGGTGATCTGGAACCCCTGGACCGAACGCGCCAAGGCCTTCAGCGACATGGCCGACGATGGCTGGCAGCGCATGCTGTGTATCGAGACGGCGAATGTGATGGACGATGTGGTAACGCTGTTGCCGCAGGCCAGTCATACCCTCGGGGTGAGCATCGGTAGCAAGCCGCTCTAAGCCACACCACAAAAACCATTGTGGGAGCGAGCCTGCTCTCGATAGCGGACTGACCGTCAATATCGTTGAGACTGACCCACCGCTTCGCGAGCAGGCTCGCTCCCACATTGGGATTTGTATCAGGCCAGCCGGCCGTTACAGATCCGCCTCCTGCACCACCCTCACCTTTTCCGCTTCCAGCGCGTACGCCGCACTGGCCAGGTCGTTGTCGACCTTTTCGATCTTCAGCGTGCCGGTCACCCAGAGCGGTGTGTAGATGTCGTCCAGCTTCAAACCCTTGGGATAGCGCACCAGCACCAGTTGATTGGGCGGTGGTGGCGGGACGTGAATGCAGGCGCCGGGGTAAGGCACCAGGAAGAACAGCGTGCTGCGGCCCTTGGCGTCGGACTCCAGCGGCACCGGGTAGCCGCCCAGGCGGATATGCCGGTCGTTCATCGACGCCACGGTCTTGCTCGAATACATCACCGCCGGTAAGCCCTTGCTTTGTTTCAAGCCACCTTTTTCGGTGAAGGTGCCGCTGGCTTCGGGGGTGTTGTGGTCAATCTCGGGCATGGCCTCGAGGGCTTTCTGGTCCGACTTGGGCATCAGTTCGAGCCAGTCGGTTTCCGGCAGTTCGGCGGCGTGGGCCAGGCCGCTGCCCAGCAGAAGGAGGGTCAAGACTAAACGGCGCATGAATGGGCTCGGCAATAAGTAGGAAGTACGACGCCGGGCATTCTAGCCCTCCCTGCGCGCCAACGCAGAGGGGGCTTTGTCACAGAATCAGTTTCTTTTGATCAGACCGTAGATCACCAGCAACACCACCGCGCCCACCAGGGCACCGATGAAACCGGCGCCTTCGCCAGCCTGGTAGATGCCCAGGGCCTGGCCGCCGTAAGTGGCTGCCAACGAACCGCCGATACCGAGCAGGATGGTCATGATCCAGCCCATGCTGTCATCGCCCGGTTTCAGGAAGCGCGCCAGCAGGCCCACGATCAAGCCGATAAAGATGGTTCCAATGATTCCCATGGCATTTCCCTCTGAGGTAAGTCGCTAGACCAAAGCCCGTTCGGGCTTTGGCACCTAGCCATCAGAGAAGTTAGCCGACCAATGGTTCCACCGACACTGAAGACTATTGTTCGGCGATCAGTGTCTCGACCTTGATGATCTGCTGGGCCAGCGTGGCCCGGTCAGCGCAGCGCAGGTTGGCGTGACCGACCTTGCGCCCGGCCTTGAACGCCTTGCCATAGTGATGCAGGTGGCAATCGGCAATCGCCAGGACTTTCTCGCTGTCCGGCACCTTGCCGATGAAGTTGAGCATCGCGCTTTCGCCGACTTTGGCGGTCGAGCCCAGCGGCAGCCCGGCCACCGCCCGCAGGTGGTTTTCAAACTGGCTGCATTCGGCGCCTTCGGTGGTCCAGTGCCCGGAGTTGTGCACGCGCGGGGCGATTTCATTGGCCTTGAGGCCGCCGTACACTTCAAAGAACTCGAACGCCATCACGCCGACATAGTCCAGTTGCTTGAGCACACGGCTGGAGTAGTCCTCGGCCAGGGCCTGCAGCGGATGATCGGTGCTGGCAACGGACAGCTTGAGAATGCCGTCCTTGTGGGTGTTGTGCACCAGCGGATAGAAACGGATTTCCCCGTCGCGAGCCCGCACGGCGATCAACGAGACTTCCCCGGTGAACGGTACAAAACCTTCCAGCAGGCAGGCCACGCTGCCCAGCTCGGCGAACGTGCCGGCCACATCCTCAGGATTGCGCAGGACTTTCTGGCCCTTGCCGTCGTAGCCCAGGGTGCGAGTCTTGAGGACGGCCGGCAGGCCGATGGAAGCAACGGCGGCTTCCAGGTCGGCCTGGGACTGGATGTCGGCGAACGCAGGTGTAGGGATGCCCAGGTCCTTGAACATGTTCTTTTCGAACCAGCGGTCGCGGGCGATGCGCAAGGCTTCGGCACTCGGGTAGACCGGGACGAACTGGGACAGGAAGGCAACGGTTTCGGCCGGGACGCTCTCGAACTCGAAGGTCACCAGATCGACTTCATCGGCCAGCTGGCGCAGATGGTCCTGATCACCGTAGTCGGCCCGCAGGTGTTCACCCAGCGCGCTGGCGCAGGCGTCTGGCGCCGGATCGAGGAAAGCGAAGTTCATTCCCAGCGGCGTTCCCGCCAGGGCCAACATGCGACCCAACTGGCCGCCACCGATTACACCGATCTTCATTCGTCAACCACCTCAGGCAATGCGTGGGTCTGGATTGTCCAGGACGCTGTCTGTCTGCTCAGCACGGAATTTTTTCAGCACGGTATGAAATTGTGGGTGCTTGGCGCCCAGGATGCTCGCCGACAGCAGGGCCGCGTTGATCGCACCGGCCTTGCCGATGGCCAGGGTCGCGACCGGAATGCCGGCCGGCATCTGCACGATCGACAGCAGCGAATCGACGCCCGAGAGCATCGACGACTGCACCGGCACGCCCAGCACCGGCAGGTGAGTCTTGGCCGCACACATGCCTGGCAGGTGGGCCGCGCCACCGGCACCGGCGATGATCACCTCGATGCCACGCGCCTCAGCCTCTTCGGCGTACTGGAACAGCAGGTCCGGGGTGCGGTGGGCGGAGACCACTTTCACCTCGTAAGGGATGCCGAGCTTTTCCAGCATATCGGCGGTGTGGCTAAGGGTGGACCAATCGGACTTGGAGCCCATGATCACGCCAACCAGTGCACTCATCGTCGTGCCTCTTCTCTCTGGGCGCCCGCAGGCGCGTCAAAAAACAACAAGCCACGCAGGAAACCGGCGTGGCTTGTTGTACGAATTATGGCCGATCTGGACCGGCCGAAGGCCGCGCAGTATACCTCAATGAAATAGATAAACAGCCCCTGTCGCGACCATCTGTCATTTGTGGTTAAACGGCGGTTTTATTGACTCTCAGGTCAGCGAAAAAGCACCACAATGCCCCTGTGGGAACGAGCCTGCTCGCGATAGCGGACTGACATTTAACATCATCGTTGCCTGACACACCGCTATCGCGAGCAAGCTCGCTCCGACAGAAGATCTTCGTGGTATCAGGTGCCAGTCACGCCTTGCGCCGCGCCGCCCTCGAGCTTGCGCCACAACAAGCGCACGTTGGCCTTGCGCACCAGCGCGCAGCGGTACAGGCGGATTTCCAGGGGCACGTGCCATTGCGCGCCGCCGCAGACCACCAGTTCGCCCCGGGCCAGTTCGGCGCGCACGCTCAGTTGTGGCACCCAGGCGATACCCAGGCCCTCCAGCGCCATGCTTTTGAGGCTGTCGGCCATGGCCGTTTCGTAAACCGTGGTGAAACGCAGGACCCGCTGGCGCAGCAACTGGTTCACCGAGCGTCCGAGAAATGCACCGGCGCTGTAGGCCAGCAAGGGCACGCTGGCCTCGCCTTCAAGGTCGAACAGCGGTTTGCCCTCAGCATCGGCGGCACACACCGGCAGCATTTCGGTCTGGCCCAAGTGCAGCGAGGGGAAAATCTCCGGGTCCATTTGCATGGCCGAATCCGGGTCATAGAAGGCCAGCATCAGATCGCAACCCCCTTCACGCAACGCATGCACGGCGTCGCCGACGTTGGTCGCCACCAGCCGCGTGGCGATGTTCAAGCCTTCGTTGCGCAGTTGTGCAATCCAGCGCGGGAAGAAGCCCAGCGCCAGGGAGTGCGCGGCCGCCACTTGCATCACTTCGCCCTGCCCGCCTTCCAGATGGTGCAGATGACGCAGCACTTCACCCAGTTGCTCGACCACGGTGCGCGCCGTCACCAGGAACAACTGCCCCGCTGCTGTCAGTTCGATCGGTGTGCGAGAGCGGTTGACCAGGGTCAGCCCCAGCGCCGCTTCGAGGCTGCGGATGCGTCGGCTGAAGGCCGGTTGCGTCACGAAGCGCCGTTCGGCCGCCTGGGAAAAACTGCGAGTCGCGGCCAGGGCACTGAAGTCCTCGAGCCATTTGCTTTCTAGATTCATCACGTCCTCCCAAGGCACGCACCAAAACAGGTCACACGCTCGCCGTACCGTCGGCGTCACACCCGCATTATGCCGAATGTGCATAGGGCAGTGTTTAACAGCATTGGCCCTAATTTTTCTGAAAGCCTAGGATTCACAGCGTTCCGGCTCAGACCGGGTCCTTATCGAGATGATTTCTATCATGTCTTCCGCTGCATCATTCCGCACAGAAAAAGACCTGCTTGGCGTACTTGAAGTACCGGCACAAGCGTATTACGGCATCCAGACCCTGCGAGCGGTGAACAACTTCCGTCTCTCCGGCGTCCCGATCTCGCATTACCCCAAGCTGGTGGTCGGTCTGGCAATGGTCAAACAGGCCGCCGCTGATGCCAACCGCGAGCTGGGCCAACTCAGCGAAGCCAAGCACGCCGCTATCAGCGAAGCCTGTGCACGACTGATCCGCGGCGATTTCCACGAAGAGTTCGTGGTGGACATGATCCAGGGCGGCGCTGGCACTTCAACCAACATGAATGCCAACGAAGTCATCGCCAACATTGCGTTGGAGGCCATGGGCCACAACAAAGGCGAATACCAGTACCTGCACCCCAACAACGACGTGAACATGGCGCAGTCCACCAACGACGCCTATCCGACCGCGATTCGCCTGGGTCTGCTGTTGGGTCACGACGCGTTGCTGGCCAGCCTCGACAGCCTGATCCAAGCCTTTGCCGCCAAGGGTGAAGAGTTCAGCCACGTCCTGAAAATGGGCCGCACCCAACTGCAGGACGCTGTGCCGATGACCCTCGGCCAGGAATTCCGCGCCTTCGCCACCACCCTGAGCGAAGACCTGGCACGCCTCAAAACCCTGGCGCCTGAACTGCTCACCGAAGTAAACCTGGGCGGCACCGCCATCGGCACCGGCATCAACGCCGATCCGCGCTATCAGGCCCTGGCCGTACAGCGCCTGGCAACCATCAGCGGCCAGCCGCTGGTACCGGCCGCCGACCTGATCGAAGCCACGTCCGACATGGGTGCCTTCGTACTGTTCTCCGGCATGCTCAAGCGCACCGCGGTCAAGCTGTCGAAGATTTGCAACGACCTGCGCCTGCTGTCCAGCGGTCCTCGCACCGGCATCAACGAGATCAACCTGCCGGCTCGCCAGCCAGGCAGCTCGATCATGCCGGGCAAGGTCAACCCGGTGATCCCCGAAGCGGTCAACCAGGTAGCGTTCCAGATCATCGGCAACGACCTGGCCCTGACCATCGCGGCCGAAGGCGGGCAACTGCAATTGAACGTGATGGAGCCGTTGATCGCCTTCAAGATCTTCGACTCGATCCGCCTGCTGCAACGGGCCATGGACATGCTGCGCGAACACTGCATCGTCGGCATCACCGCCAACGAAGCGCGATGCCGCGAACTGGTCGAGCACTCGATCGGCCTGGTCACCGCCCTGAACCCGTACATCGGCTATGAAAATGCCACCCGTATCGCCCGTGTTGCGCTGGAAAGCGGCCGCGGCGTACTGGAACTGGTGCGCGAAGAAGGCTTGCTCGACGATGCCATGCTCGACGACATCCTGCGCCCCGAAAACATGATTGCTCCGCGTCTCGTCCCGCTGAAGGCGTGATCGACGCAATGACTGCTCACCAGGTCGAGGGACTAGACACCTCTCACCTTTTGAGGGCTTGGGGATTTATTCCCCAAGCCCTTTTTTTTAACTGATAGCTACAAACGATTAGAGGACCTGTAGGAGCGAGCCTGCTCGCGATAAACGATGACGCGCTGCCGTTTGAAAAAACCGCGTCGCCAGCCATCGCGAGCAGGCTCGCCCCCGCAAGAACCTGACCGCGAGGCCAGGTGATTCAAAGGTCCGTTTCGTCGCACGCACCACAATCGTGCAGACGGGCGCCGCACTGGTAGGTATAGTGCCGCCCCTCTTCGCGTGAGCGGTCGTCAGAAACGAGACCCCCAACACATGCGAAAACCGAACTAATAACAAACCCGCAATATGGACCGGGACGAAACATCGCCTCACCTGTCGTGCCGCGCGCCGACCGATGTAACACGATGTTTCCAAATGGCCAGCATTTGCTTAAACAAAAAACAGCGAGGAATACTCATGCTCGAAGTCATCAACGACTTCCTCTCAGGGAAAGTGCTGATCGTGCTCATTGTCGGGCTCGGTAGCTACTTCACGATCCGCTCGCGTTTCGTCCAGTTCCGCCACTTCTTTCACATGTTCGCGGTATTCCGTGACAGC
The DNA here is from genome assembly GCF_034555295.1 of Pseudomonas sp. N-137. Taxonomy (NCBI): domain Bacteria; kingdom Pseudomonadati; phylum Pseudomonadota; class Gammaproteobacteria; order Pseudomonadales; family Pseudomonadaceae; genus Pseudomonas; species Pseudomonas sp. N-137. The sequence continues at coordinate 278,821 of NZ_JAXUDQ010000018.1, read as the reverse complement.
CTCAAAAGCAGCGCCGGTCAGCTCAGTTCCTTCCAGGCCCTGATGCTCAGCCTGGCCGGTCGTGTCGGCGCGGGCAACATCGCCGGTGTCGGCATCGCCGTCACCCTCGGCGGGCCCGGCGCGGTGTTCTGGATGTGGGTGACCGCGCTGGTCGGCATGTCCAGCAGCTTCTTCGAATGTTCCCTCGGCCAGCTCTACAAGCGCTGCGACGCCGAAGGCCAATTCCGTGGTGGCCCGTCCTATTACATCCAGCACGGCCTGCAGAAGCGCTGGCTGGGCATGATCATGGCGTTCCTGCTGCTGATCACCTTCGGCTTCGCCTTCAACGGCCTGCAGGCCCATGCCGTGACTCACTCGCTGAACAACGCTTTCGGTTTCGACACCACCTACACAGGCATTGGCCTGGCGGTGCTGTTGGGCCTGGTGTTCATCGGTGGAATCAAGCGCATCGCCAAGGTCGCTGACCTGCTGGTGCCGGTCAAAACCCTGGCGTACATCGGCGTCACCCTCTACGTGATCGTGCTGCAGTTCGATCAGGTGCCGGCCATGCTGACCACCATCGTCAAAAGCGCCTTCGGCCTTGACCAGGCCTTTGGCGGCCTGATCGGCAGCGCCATTGTCATGGGCGTCAAGCGTGGCGTGTTCGCCAACGAAGCGGGCCTGGGCAGTGCGCCAAACGTCGCCGCCGTGGCCTCGGTCGAGCACCCGGTGGCTCAGGGTGTGATTCAGGCGTTCAGCGTGTTCCTCGACACCTTTCTGATCTGCACCTGCACCGCGCTGCTGATCCTGCTGTCGGGCTTCTACACCCCGGGCTTCGAAGGTGACGGCATTGCCCTGACCCAGAACTCCCTCGCCGCCGTGGTGGGTGACTGGGGGCGGGTATTCATCTCCGTGGCCCTGTCGCTGTTCGTGTTTACCTCGATCCTCTACAACTACTACCTGGGCGAGAACAACCTGCGCTTCATGGTCGGCGAAAACCGCAAGGTGCTGATCGGCTACCGCACCCTGGTACTGGTGTTGATCTTCTGGGGTGCCATCGAGAACCTCGGCACCGTGTTCGCCTTCGCCGACATCACCATGACCCTGCTGGCGTTCGTGAACCTGATCGCGCTGTTCCTGCTGTTCAAGGTCGGCATGCGCATCCTGCGTGACTACGATGACCAGCGTTCGGCCGGCATCAAGGTTCCGGTTTTCGATTCCAGCAAATTCCCGGACCTGGATCTGGACCGCAAGGCCTGGCCAGCCAACCCTTCGGCACCGGTAGCCGCGCCTGGAAAGGCTTCGGCAGGCGTGGCCGCCGCGCAACGCTGATCGGTAGGCTGATTGGAAAAAGCCGGGCGCACCCTCTGCGCCCGGCGTGACACAGCGTAAGGTCGGCGTCATGCTCGACCTTATGTTGTGACAGCCCGATGAGCTGTCGCTTTCGTCCTCGGAGAACACCCATGAATTTCTCGACCTACCCTGCCGCCCAGCACGTCATGGTGCTCTACACCGGTGGCACCATCGGCATGCAGGCCAGCGCCCATGGCCTGGCCCCGGCATCCGGTTTCGAAGCACGGATGCGCGATTACCTGCACAGCCAACCCGAACTCGTCATCCCGCAATGGCGTTTCCGGGAAATGTCGCCGCTGATCGACAGCGCCAACATGACCCCGGCCTACTGGCAGCAACTGCGCGAAGCAGTGGTCGACGCCGTGGATGTGCAGGGCTGCGACAGCGTATTGATCCTGCACGGCACCGATACGCTGGCCTACAGCGCGGCCGCCATGAGCTTCCAGTTACTCGGCCTGCATGCGCGGGTGTGTTTCACCGGCTCCATGTTGCCCGCCGGCGTGACCGACAGCGATGCCTGGGAAAACCTCAGTGGCGCGCTGGTCGCCCTCGGCCAGGGGCTGGCGCCGGGTGTGCATCTGTATTTCCACGGCGAGCTGTTGGCCCCGACCCGTTGCGCCAAGGTGCGCAGCTTCGGTCGCCATCCGTTCAAACGCCTGGAGCGTCAGGGCGGTGGCATCAAGGCAACCTCGCTGCCGGCACAGCTCAATTACGACCAGCCCAAGCAACTGGCGAACGTCGCGGCGCTGCCGCTGTTTCCCGGCATCAGCGCCGAAATTCTCGATGGCCTGCTGGGCAGCGGTATCCAGGGCCTGGTGCTGGAATGCTACGGCAGCGGCACCGGCCCGAGCGACAACCCGGCCTTCCTCGCCAGCCTCGAGCGGGCGCGGGACAGCGGCGTGGTGGTCGTGGCCGTGACTCAATGCCATGAAGGTGGCGTCGAGCTAGATATATACGAGGCCGGCAGTCGCTTGCGTGGCGTCGGCGTGCTGTCCGGTGGCGGCATGACCCGTGAGGCGGCATTCGGCAAGTTGCAGGCGTTGATTGGCGCTGGGCTGCCGGTGGATGAGGTTCGGCGGCTGGTTGAGCTGGACCTGTGTGGCGAGTTGAGCTGACACCCGGCAAAACCTGTGGGAGCGAGCTTGCTCGCGATGGCTGACTTTCATTCAGCATCAATATTGAATGTTCCACCGCTATCGCGAGCAAGCTCGCTCCCACAGGGGTTCGCTCAAGCCTTGCCATCTTCGCCCGGCACACAACTTGCTCCATTTCCAGCCTCCTCCGGCCGGAAACGAACATGCTGCACTCCCACCTCACCACACTCAACGCCGTCTCCCTGGTACTCAATACCTTCAAGCACGAAGGCCTGCCCAGTGATGCATTGCTGACCGGCAGCGGCATCAGCGCGGCGGATCTGAGCCGGGCCGACACGCGCATCACCACCAATCAGGAGATGCAGGTCTGCGCCAATGCCGTGGCCCTCAAGCGCGACATCGGCCTGGAACTGGGCTTGCGCATGCACGTGTCGTCCTACGGGATGCTGGGGTATGCCCTGCTCAGCAGTGCCACTTTGGGTGACGCTTTGCGTTTGGCGCTGCGCTATCCGGCGCTATTGGGAACACTCTTCGACCTGCACCTGGAAGAAGGCCATGAAACGGTCTGGCTCAGCGCCAGCGATTATCGGGAGAACCCGGCCCTAGCGGTGTTCAACGCCGAGTTCTGCATGGTTTCGCTCAAAGTCATCTGCAACGACCTGCTCGGCCAGACGCTGCCCCTGCGCGCGGCGCGCTTCGAACATTCGGCGCCCGATTACCAGGCGCGCTACGCAGCGCTTTTCGACTGCCCAGTGCGTTTCGACAGCGTCGACAACGCGTTTGCCTTCGACCGTCACTGGCTGGAACAACCACTGCCCCTGGCCGACCCCATCACCCACCACGCCATGGCCGAACGCTGCCGTCGGCAGAACACCGAGTTCACCGGTCGCCAGGCCTGGCTGGGGCGGATTCGCCAACTGCTCAGTGCACAATTGAACGCCGCTCCCGGCCTGGAAGGCTTGGCAGAACAAATGAACTGCTCGTCGCGCACCTTGCGTCGTCACCTCAAAAATATGGGCTGCAGCTATCAAGAACTGCTCGACGAACTGCGCTTCGAACGGGCCAAGCAGATGCTGTGCGAGGATAAATTTCCGATCTATCAGATTGCCGAAATGCTCGGTTTCAGCGAAACCGCCAGTTTTCGACATGCCTTTGTGCGCTGGAGTGGGGTGGCGCCGAGTCAGTTCAGGTCCTGAACCTTCGGGAATCGCCGCTTTCACGCACAACATCTAACCCTGTGGGAGCAAGGCTTGCCCGCGATGGCGTCCGCTCAGACACATCCAGCGCCCTGAAAACTCACGCCAGGTAGACCGCAACAACCGGTCTACGACGGCTGCGCCGCCGAGCGCGAGCAAGCTCCCTCGCCACGAATCGCAGAGCGACACGAAGCTCTGTTTATCCTCCCACCGCCACCCTTCCACCAACCCACGCAACCTTGCGCCATTGCCTACAACTACGCCAGAATCCGTCCGCTTGTGCGCCTTGCCCATGGCTTCTATCGTTTCCCTGCCACTGCCCATCAGTGGTCGGGCTTGGCGGCCCGTACACGAAAGGCGCAACAGCCCCTCAATATGATTGCGATGCCTCTGGCACTGGCACTCTCATGTTATGGCGGGTTGCGCAAGGATCCCTTCGGGGATGCCGGGTTCCTTTCGTTCCGGTCCGCCAACCTTGTGTAATCCGTCACCCCATCTGCTTGGCGGCAGACGGTGACGGTTCCTCTTACGAAAGGAGCTCCACCATGTTCAAAATCACACCGAATCCCCCCGAAGCAGAGCGCACCGCTGCGTCCACTCAATCCAAAACGAAGAAACAAGACGAAGCAGAAAAGCGCGCCTTGGATTACTACCTGCTACCTAAACCGGAAAAGTCCGAAGATGCATCCAAACCGGGCCAGCTCTTCACCGTGGCAAAAAACGCCGACAACGAATGCCTGCTCGCCAACCTCAGCGAAAACCTGGCATCCGCCGACGCGATGATCAGCAACCTGGCTTTCGACCTCGAAGGCCCCCGCCGCCATATCGCCCTCGGCATCCAGCAACTGATTGAGCTGAGTTCATTGCTGGCGAACCGAGCGCTGGATAACGTCGAGCCACGCTAGCCGTTACACCATCAACCCCGTGGCGAGGGAGCTTGCTCCCGCTGGGTGGCGAAGCCGCCCCAAAACAGGCTGACGCATTCTCCAGACAAATCGCATCAGCCGGTTTACGACGGCTGCGCCGCCGAGCGGGAGCAAGCTCCCTCGCCACATGCCGTGTATGCCTTCAGATCAGGTGTAACGTGCTGCCGCCTTCGCGAGCAGGCTCGCTCCCACAGGGGCTTCCATGCCCCACCCACGCGCACCCCCGCGCCAACAAGGGGCGATTTACGGTCAAACCTTTTGGCCATTTCGATCCCCTTTTGGCCTCTCCTGCCGTTCTCTGAAACGCCGCACGCCGCAAGACTGTTCAAACCGACCAGCCTTGCGGAGAACAAAAAAATGCTGACGATCTATTCAGACGATCACCACCTGCACCACGGGCGTTGCGAGTTGATGGACGGGCAATTGATGCCCTGCTTCGAGATGCCGTCCCGGGCCGATCATGTGCTGGAGCGGGTCAAGGCTCGCGCATTGGGCCCGGTCGAGGCGCCCGAAGATTTTGGCTTGGAGCCGATCCAGCGCATCCACAGCGCGGCGTATCTGGAATTTTTCAAAGGTGCTTGGGACCGCTGGGCCAAGTACAACCGCGAGGGCGATTTGTTGCCCTTCACCTGGCCGGCGCGGACCTTTCGCACGGTCATACCCACGAGCCTGCACGGCCAGTTGGGTTATTACAGTTTCGACGCCGGCGCGCCGATCACCGCCGGCACTTGGCAGGCAGCCTACAGCGCCGCGCAAGTCGCCCTCACCGCCCAGGCCGAGATCCAGCGCGGCGCCCGCAGTGCCTTTGCGCTGTGTCGCCCGCCGGGGCACCACGCCGCCGGCGACTTGATGGGCGGCTATTGCTACCTCAACAACGCCGCCATCGCCGCCCAGGCGTTTCTCGACCAGGGCCATAAGAAGGTCGCGATCCTCGATGTCGATTACCACCACGGCAACGGCACCCAGTCGATTTTCTACGAGCGCAGCGACGTGCTGTTCGCTTCGATCCACGGCCACCCGGAAGCCGAGTTTCCGTTCTTCCTCGGTTACGCCGACGAGTACGGTGAAGGCGCCGGTGAGGGCTTCAACTTCAACTATCCTCTGCCGGCCGGTTCAGGCTGGGATACATGGAGCGCGGCGCTGGAACAGGCATGCGGGCAGATCCAAGGCTACGACGCCGATGTGATCGTGGTGTCCCTGGGCGTGGACACCTTCAAGGACGACCCGATCTCGCAGTTCAAGCTCGACAGCCCGGATTACCTGGCGATGGGCAAGCGCATCGCTGCATTGGGCAAACCGACCCTGTTCGTGATGGAAGGCGGTTACGCGGTGGCAGAAATCGGCATCAATGCCGTCAACGTTCTCGAAGGTTTCCAAAGCGCCGAATGAGGAATACAAGCATGAACAGACTCAAGCGTTTAATGGCTCCGACCGTGTGCGCCGCGCTGCTTTGCGGCGCTGTCCAGGCCGAAGAGCGCACCCTGCGTGTCTACAACTGGTTCGACTACATCACGCCCAAGGCCCTGGACGATTTCAAGGCGCAGAACAGCCAGGTCAAACTGGTCTACGACATCTTCGACACCAACGAAGCGCTGGAGGCCAAGCTGCTGACCGGCAATTCCGGCTACGACGTGGTGGTGCCGTCCAACGTGTTCCTGGCCAAGCAGATCGAGGCCGGGGTGTTCCAGCCCCTGGACCGCAGCAAACTGCCAAACTGGAACCACCTCGATCCCAAGCTGATGAAGCTGATCGAAGCCAACGACCCCGGCAACAAATTCGCCGTGCCCTACATGTACGGCACCATCCTGATCGGTTTCAATCCGGACAAAATCAAAGCTGCCCTGGGTGACAACGCGCCGGTGGACAGCTGGGACCTGATCTTCAAGGAAGAGAACATCAGCAAGCTCAAGCAGTGCGGCGTGGCGCTGCTCGACTCACCGTCGGAGATCCTGCCCCTGGCCTTGCAGCACCTGGGCCTGGACCCCAACAGCAAGCAACCGGCGGACTATGCCAAGGCCGAAGCGCTGCTGATGAAGATCCGCCCGCACATCACCTATTTCCACTCGTCCAAGTACATGGCCGACATCGCCAACGGCGATATCTGCGTGGCGGTCGGTTACTCCGGTAGCTTCTCCCAGGCGGCCAACCGCGCCAAGGATGCCAAGAACGGCGTGACCGTGGACATGCGCCTGCCCAAGGAAGGCGCGCCGATCTGGTTCGACATGCTCGCCATCCCTAAAGGGGCGAAAAATCCGGACGACGCCTACACCTTCATCAATTATTTGCTGCAACCGGAGGTAATCGCACCGGTCAGCGATTTCGTTGGCTATCCGAACCCCAACAAGGACGCCACCGAAATGGTCGACCCGGCGATCCGCAGCAACCCCAACCTGTATCCGACCGAGGCGGCGATGGCTACGCTCTACACCTTGCAACCGTTGCCCAGGGACGCCGAGCGCGCGCGGACGCGGGCCTGGACCCGGATTAAATCCGGCCAGTAAAGGCTCTGCGGCAAGGGGTTTATTCCCAACCGGGCATTGTCAGGCGGCCTATACATAGTTACCACCTTCCCTGTCTTGTACCTCCCTAGCATGGAATCCCCGAAGCATTCAGCGGCGGGGATTCCACCTATCGCAAGACAGGGAGCGTCAGATGACCAGAACCTCTACAACCACGAACACTACACCTGAAGCCAGCCTCAAGAATGCTGTGCTCAACCAGCTACTCGCAGGGCCTACCTCCCCGGAAGTTGCCGCCGTGCTTCTGCGCAGGGCCCTCAAGAAAATGTATCCGACACTGGACCTCGATCCGCTCAACACAGTCGTTGGCGAGCCTCGCTGGGACATTGTCGACGGCGAAATCCTGGAACTGCCCACCCGTTACGAAACCCTCAGCGATATGGTGGCCGAACGAGTAGGCGCGAGCGATTCGACCATGCTGATCGAAGGCGTGCACTTTTTGACTCAGCTACCGATCAGCACCCCGGAGGTGCATCTGCCGGTACGTATCGAACAGATCGGAGCCCTGATCAACGAACTGGAGCCCGTCATGTTGTCCGCCTGCCAGGAACAACAACTGGCGTACTGGAACGCGCCAGTGGGCACATCCGGACCACGCTGGCATGAGCTCTCCAGAACGCTGCGCAAGATCTGGGACGTCAAAGAGGTCAATGGCTGGACCGCGACTGAGTGCGACATGGCCAGGCAATTGTTCCTTTACCCCAACCCGGAGGACCGCAAGCAACATGATCGCTACGACACTCACGCGTACCTGATCGACATCGATGAAGTTGACGGGACCAAAGTGAGCCGCCTGAATGAAAACTCGTTGGTGGTACTGATCGGAACCATCGCCAGCAAAGAGGTCATCCTTACGTACTCGCTGCGCGACAGCTATAAAAAATTCGATTCACAGCAAGCGCTGGGGCAATTTCTCCCGACGCAACTGGACACCACGTTCCGCAAGAAAATCCAGTGGCGGCTGTATGAGCCCACCGGCAACATCTTCGATCAAAAGGCCTGCGGCCTGATCGCCATGCAGGTCAAGATCCTCGGTTCCCCCAGCTTTCTGAAAAAAATTGCATCCATCGAAGACGAACAGCCAGTGACCAGCGGGCTGGACGCAGAAAAAGGTCTTGGCGCGACGTGGTTCGATAAAAAGATCCCCGACTGGCTGCTGGCAGCGTCGATATCCGATCAGATTCTGTTCGCCCAGCACATGAAAAACCTTTCGGCGTTGAGCAGTTCCCATGCCGGCAAGACCTACCTGGACGATATTGCTCCTATCAAGGAGTTTGCCTTGAACGCCCTCAAGAAGCAGATGCAAGCGGACCATGCCGACGCTGCGACACTCGATCCGGAAAAAATCGAGATCCAGATTCGCAGCCTCGTGGCCTGGGGGTCTTTTATCGTGCCGGGCAAATTCGAGACCACCCGGTTCAATCTCGTTGAGCTGGCCTTGCAAAACCTGATTGCACTGCCCCTGGGCAACAAAACCGTCAGGTCCCTCACCGGCAAGGTGTTGCCCACCTGGATGACGACCGACTACATCGAAAGCCTCATCACCAAGATAGATATCGGTCGCGTCTATCCCGATCTGGTGAAGAGCAAACTGCTCGACGATCCGACCGAATCAGCCCGCCGCGAAGAGTTGTACACCTCCCAGTTGCGCATTCAACTGCCCATGCTGGCGCTGGAGGGAAAGATCCGAGGGCGTGGGAACATCGACGAACGGGGTTACCGTTATGTCGCCGCACTGATGGAGCCGGAGGAAGCCGATCGCAAGGTCGACGGACAACCCATCGTCTTGCGCAGGCTGGCCTTCATATCCCAACAGAAACTGATCCCCTCGGAAGACATCGTGACCAATATGTTCGTGATCGGTCCGAAGAATCCAGACGCCGGTCCCTGCCTGCTTTATCGACCGCTGCTTGAGCCGCAGTTGTGCCAGTACCCCTCCTCCAGCAACCTGTTGTATGCGATCAGGCAAATCCCTGAATTGCGCCAATCGGTCCTGGCCTGGCTGCCCGATGAGGTGCGCAGCAATTACAGCCGATACATTTTCTCGGGCCCGCTGCCCTCACCCTGGGTCATCGTTGAGTTTGCGACGGACCCTTTTACATCATGGCTCGATAGCGCCCCCGTCGGTTTGAGCGAAAAAACCCTGGGCCCCGATTTCCTGCCACTGTTGTTCAAGGCCAATGCCAATGCCCTGGTCGAGCTTGCAGACCGGCAATCGGTCTCCAACAGCGAAACCCGCTGGAGTACGTTCAAGCAGGCAGGCTGGCTGATTTTCAACCTGGCCCTGCCTTATCTGGGCGCTGCCGTGGGCACCGCCGTCTGGCTCTGGCAAATTCTGGATGACATTGAAACGCTGATGCAGGACAGCGAACACGCCAACGACCAGGCCACATGGGAGGCATTCGTCGACCTGCTGCTGAACCTGGCCATGGCGATCACCACCCACGCTATCGACCATGCCAGAGAAGGCACACGCAGTCGCAGGGCAGCGGCGCCGGAGGTGTTAGAGGAGCCGGTCAAGCTGGTTAAACCCAAGCTCATTATCGAAAAACTCGCGCCTTCCACCGCTAAGCAACCGCACCCCGAACACTATGAGTCCATCCATTCCAGCGGTGCCTTGACAGGCAAATCGGGAGAGGGTGCCAAGCTCCTTGAGAGTTTCAGTGTCGACGCGCCCGAAACACCAGGGCAGGCCCATACCGATGGCATGTCCAAAGGGCTCTATCAACGCCAGGGGCGGTGGTACGCCAAAGTGGGAGAAAAATGGTTCAACGTGCTGACGGTGGGCGATAAGGTCTGCGTCGTCGACGGGAAGAATCCCTCGCGCCTGGGCCCTCCCCTGAGGCTGGATGTACACGGCAATTGGCATATCGACATCCGTCTGCGCCTGCGCGGAACGGGCTCAAAAGGTGCGATGGAAAAAGTCATCGCCGACACTCACCGCCGCAGCGTTCAACTGCTGGCCGAACTGAACCGCTTCGAAGAAAAAAAACCGGAGCACCAGGCACTGCTGACAATGAATGCGCAAGAATTGAACAGCGCCTCGGGCTCCGCCAAGGAGACCAAGCGCAACGTTTACTTGAGCACCTTGAAAACCCAGCGCGAAAGCTATGAAGAAGCGCTGAACATACTGACGCAATGGCCCGTCTTCCAATCAAGACCCGACGCGCCTAAAGCCAGGCTTGGCTACCTGAACGCACAGATCAACTTCACGTTCGAAGAGATAGACGCGCTGAAAGAGCGGTTTACCCCTGCCCTGAGAACAGCCATGGACATGGCCACCACCGGCGTCGCGGTCGTGGAGCAGCAGCACGTCGATGCAGCCGAAAGCATGATCCGGGTCGGCGAGGATATGAACGAGCGCCTGGATTACATGGAGACCCGTTTTTCCAGGCTCAAGATACTGGGGCGTGAAGGTTTTGAGTTTATCCGGCAGCACCGTGGAAGAATGCCGACCTACAAGAGCGACGGTATTCGTCTTATCCAGTTGGACATGTATCGCCACCTCTGCCTGTCGCTCGACAGCATCAATACAGTGCCCGAAGGTTGGGCCGTCATTAACCAACTGGTTGATAGCGCCACGATCGCCTTCCAAAGCCTGCACGACGCCATCGAGGAACGCAGCGTGATCCGGCTGGATGAGCAAATCGATGCATTTGGCAGTCTCACGGAACAGTTCACCGCCCTTGAAGAACAACTCGAATACGTGGGCACTGAATACAAGGACAGCGCCCGGCCGGCCGAACTCAATCGGCTGAACAAGCAGATCGGCGGCCTGAAAAAACGGGCACTGCAACATTTGGCCCAGGCCCTGGATGAGAGAAGCAACCGGCGCAGCATGGGCAACCCTTACGAGCCACGCCCCAGGTTCAGGAAGAAGTTCATCAGGGCACGCTTTTGGGGCCTTGTCAGTGGTGAGCCTCGTTTAACGAAAATGCAGGAAGAAACCGATTGGGTCGATGTGAAGAACCCGGTCACGGACAAGATCATCGCCACCTTCCACCGCAAGGGAACCGGTGAGTGGGTGCCCCATGCACTCGCCGACACGCCGCAGATCGTCCCGCCACTGGCAACCAGCCTCGCAAAGGGCCAAGCCCTGATCGATGGGCTGGAGGCGTTCCAGGCGCAGGTCGAGGAGCACATGAATGCGCCAGGCCGATCGCCCACCGGTCTCGGAATGATCCTGAACGCCCATGCAAACAGGATGGAGAAAGTCGGCATTGCAATCAAAAAGGCAGTGGACAGTGCCTCGAACGAAACCGTTGAAGTGTCAGTAAAACAAAAGCGTACCGCCGAAGCCCTGCGCATGGCACTCAAGACGCAAGCGAAGGCCCTGTACGAGGAAGCCTTCGATGCCGTACTGAATGTCATCAAACATCGCCCTCCGACCATGGATGGCGTCATTTGGCTTAAAAGCCGCAACCGTATTTCCATCACCAAACTAAAGAACCGACAAAAAAACAAAGGCCCTCTTCGCGGCTATCTCGACCGGTATGAGATCAGGGACGTGAAGGAAAACAAAACGCTTTGGTTTGCCGATTTCCGTTACTCCACCGACTGGGTCCCCGCCCACGCCTACCTTTCCGGTCGCTTGAAAACACCGGAACAAGTCAACAAGGGAGCACGCGCCGACGCCACCCAGGATCTCACCCAGCGTCAATTGATCGATCTTTACCGCAGCGAAATTGCGGTGGATCAGGCCAGGGAAGTGTTCTTTCCAAAGCGGCCCTCATAACGGTCAGGATCTGAATCTGTGGGAGCGGGCTTGCTCGCGAAAGCGGTGGATCAGCCAGCCGCCATGTTGGATGCGCCCACGTCTTCGCGAGCAGGCTCGCTCCCACAGGGATTGTGCCAGGCGCTCAGCCTCCTGTTCTCCAGGCCTTGGCCAGGCTCGCCAGCGCGGTGCCAATCGCTGCTGGCGGGACGGCCGCGAACCCCAGCACCAGCCCGGCTCGCACTGGCGTCGTTGTGGTGGGCAACCAATAACCACTCAAGCCATTGATTTCGACACCGGCATGGGTCGCTCGGGCTATTAGCTCTTGCTCACGCTCGACGCTGTCCACCGGCACAGTGACGTGCAGGCCCGCCACCACCGTGGGCATGGCGCCAACGCCTGGAACCGCCTTCGGCCAGCCGGCCAGCAGCGCGTCACGCCGGGCCAGGGCGGCCCGGCGCATACGCCTGATGTGCCGTTGGAAATGCCCCGCGGCCATGAATTCGGCCATCACCGCCTGGGTACTGACTTCAGAGTGGCGTACATCCACCGCACGACGTCGGGCGAAGGCGTCTACCAGGCCGGGTGGCAACACGAGATAACCCAGGCGCAAGGCCGGGAACGCGACTTTGCCGAACGTCCCGACATAAAGAACCCGCCCCTGGCGATCCAGTGCAGCCAGAGGCGCCAGCGGCGCACCGCTGTAGCGATACTCGCCGTCATAGTCATCCTCGACGATCCAGCCATTATTGCGCTCGGCCCAGGTCAGCAGCTCCAAGCGCCGCGCAAGGCTCATGACGACCCCGGTCGGGTACTGATGGGACGGCGTGACATAAGCCAGCCGACAGTGGTTCAACGTACCCAGCGCCGCGCAATCCAGACCATCGCCATCCACGGGCACCCCTCTGACCTCGGCACCGGCGACCGAGAACGCATGCCCGGCAGCGCGATAGCCGGGGTTTTCCACAGCCACGACGTCACCCGGGTCCACCAGTAGCTGTGCACAAAGGCTAATGCCCTGCTGAGCTCCGCTGGTGATCACAATTTGTTCAGCTGTGCAGTGCAGGCCTCGGGAGCTGCGCAGATACGCTGCGATAAGACCGCGCAAGCGCGCATCACCTTGGGAATCGCCATAGCACAGTTGCTGCAGATCCGGCTTGCGCCAGAAAGCCGCGTTCAGCTTGGCCCAAACCTCGAAAGGAAACAGATCGAACGCCGGAACACCGACCCGAAATGCCCTTGGCGGACCCAGGGGTGGTTGGGGCAAATGGTGCTTTCCGACCCGTTCCAATGCACCGCTGTGGATAACTTTACTGGATGGACCCACAGGTAAATCCAGCCAATCTGTGGATAAACCAGTGGATAAGTCTGTTGAAAACCCTGTGGATACTTTTGTGGATATGTTTTTCAGCGGCAGGGCCGTCGACGACAGTTTTGCCACATAAGTGCCGTCACCGACCCGTCCTTCGATGAAACCCTCGGCGTAGAGCTGGTCATAGGCCCGCACCACGCTATTGCGGGAAATCGCCAAGGCCGCCGCCAGATCGCGACTGGCCGGCAGACGCGTACCGCTGGCCAACCGCCCGTCCAGCACCCGCATACGCAAAGCCTGGTAAAGCTGGCGACTGAGCCCCTGACGGCGGTCCAGCTCAATGCCGGCGGGGTTGAACGACAGTGGCGGCACGGCATTGTTCATGAGAGTCCTCGCAAATGGACCTATCGAATTGGTCATAAGTGGCTCTTACAACAGACCAATAGCCTGCCTAGGATGCTCGCATTCGCCAAGGAAAATCGTCATGTACAACCCACAAGCCTTTGTCGTCGAAGACCTGCCCCAACTGCATGCCATGATGGGTGATTGCCGCCTGGCTGTATTGATCACTCACGGTGAACACGGCTTGCAGGCCAGTCATTTGCCACTGTTGCTGGACCCGCAACAAGGCCCCAATGGCAGCCTCTACGGCCACATGGCCCGGGCCAATCCACAATGGCATGACCTGGAAGCCGGTGCCGAAGCATTGGTGGTTTTCGCCGGGGCCGACGCCTACGTCAGTCCCGGTTTCTATCCCAGCAAGGCCGAACACGGCAAAGTCGTGCCGACCTGGAACTATCTGGCCGTACACGCCTATGGCCGCGCAGAGGTGTTCAGCGATCCCCATCGCCTGCGTAACCTGGTGGGCGCCCTGACCGATCGTCACGAAGCCGGCCGCGCCCAGCCCTGGAAAATCGATGATGCACCGGCGCAGTACATCGACAGCATGCTCAAGGCCATCGTCGGTTTCACCCTGCCCATCCAGCGCCTGGAAGGCAAACGCAAACTCAGCCAGAACCGCAGCCCCGCGGACATCAGCGGGGTGCGCCAGGGTCTTGCCGCCAGCCTGGACCCGCAGGACCAGGCCCTCGCACACCTGATGCATGACCTATCGCCCAAGGAGTGAACATGAGCCAACCCCAGATCCGCCTCGTCAGCGCTGACGATCACGCCGCCTGGTTGCCGTTGTGGCAGGCCTACCTGCGTTTCTACAACACCGAACTGCCGCAGGCCGTGAGCCAAAGCACCTGGCAACGCCTGCTCGATGATCGCGAGCCGACCCACGGCGCCCTCGCCTGGAACGGCGACACGGCGGTAGGCCTGGTGCACTTCATTTATCACCGGTCGAACTGGAGCATCGAAAACTCCTGCTACCTGCAAGACCTGCTGGTGACAGAGCACAGCCGCGGCACCGGGGTCGGTCGCCAGCTCATCGAATTTGTCTACACCACCGCCAAGGCCGATGGTTGCTGCAAGGTGCATTGGCTGACCCACGAAACCAACGCGACGGCGATCCAGCTCTATGAGCGCATCGCCGAACGCCCGGGTTTCATTCAATTTCGCAAAGCCCTGTAAGGAGCGCAGCATGTCGATTTCCCTCGCCGATTGGAAAGGCGCTCCGGCGCCGTCTACGCAGTTGCTCGAAGGGCGCTTCATCCGCCTGGAAAAACTCGATCCGGCGCGTCACGCCGACGGCCTGTGGCAAGCCCTCGAAGGGCCCGGTGCCGACCCGAAACTCTGGGATTACTTGCCCTACGGCCCGTTCAAGGATCGCAGTGCGTTCGATGCGTGGCTGGCCAATCACGCCGCCAACGTCGACCCGTATTTCTTCAGCGTGATCGACCGCGCCAGTGGCGAGGTGCAGGGCATCCTCAGCCTGATGTCGATCGTGCCAGCACAAGGCCGCATCGAGATCGGCCATGTGACCTTCGGCGCGCCGATGCAGCGCTCGCCAAAAAGCACCGAGGCGGTTTATCTGTTGGCCAAGGAATCTTTCGCTCTGGGTTATCGGCGTCTGGAGTGGAAGTGCAACAACGCCAATGCCCGTTCCAAATACGCTGCCGAGCGGCTGGGCTTTACCTTTGAGGGGGTGTTCCGCCAGCACATGGTGGTCAAGGGCCAGAACCGCGACACCGCGTGGTACTCGATGCTGGATTCGGAATGGCCGGCGATCCGGGCAGGATTCGAGCGCTGGCTGAGTGAGGAGAATCAGAGCGCGGGTGGGCAGGTGCTTGGGTTGGTGGAGTGTCGCTCTTGAATTGTTTCGCCTGACAGTCAGCTATCGCGAGCAGGCTCGCTCCCACAGGAGCCCAGGGCGAATGCAGAATCTGTATTCGCCGCCAATCCCTTGTGGGAGCGAGCCTGCTCGCGATGGCTAGTGGGCAGTCGACACATTCGTCGCCTGCCCACCGTCAAATCACTCCAACCTCTTCACCTCACCAAACTGCTTGAGCGAGTCAGGGGTCACGCCCCGTCGTGCATACTGCCAGGCCCACTCCGGGATGCTCAGATGACTTTCCAGGTACACGGCAAAATCCAGACGGCTATGCCCCAAGCGGTTAGTTGGGAAGTTAAAGTTGTAGAGATAGAGCTGGGCCCGTCGTTGGCCGATGGCGAACAGGGTCTGGATGATTCGATTCGCACGGGCTTCTTCTGCCCCCAGGCTTTCTCTTAATGCCAATCCAAATTCCAGTCCAGTACGCAGCGACCCCGGTCGTCCAAGCGCCTGCCGAATAGTCGCATCGCTAAAATGCGGCCCAATCAGGTCAAGCCAGATCTGCATGGCGTAATCGGCTTGCAGACGCATAAGGTTCCCCACTAACCCCGGGGTATTTAACAAGATGGCCACCCAATTATTGGACGGCGACTCCCCTGGAGGGCTAAACAACTTCGCGACGGCAGGTACGTCTATGCTCTCAACGTTCTTCCGCGCCCCGCCCAGGAACTTCATGAACGCCATCAAATTAAGTCGATAAACGAGAATGTTTTGCAGGTTCTGATCATTGAACACCTGCATCCAGTCAAGGTCGATGCGTCCCGTACGCTCCAGTTCGGCATAACGGGCGTCTGCATACGCGGCAATGAGTTCAAAGCGCCTGTCGGACAGCGCCGGGTTACGGATCCACCTCGCGACGTCACTCACGGACAACATGCCACCGAGGTTGTGAGCGATAACGCGGGATCTCAGGATAATGTTGGCCCGCCGCAGCAGATCAGGGAAGCGCCCAAGGGCCGTTCTGAATAAATCAACGGTCCGCTCGACCATGTCGGCATACATGAACTGATCAAACAGCTCAGCATCGTCATCGACGAACTTGTCCCGAACGCGCATCAGCTGGTCTTTTACGTCATCCAAATCATTGCGATCCACGAGACGGGCACCGTCCAGCAGCCTTTCAAGCTCATCCGGGTCCAGATGATTATGCAGTGCCTCCTCATGCCTGACATAGGCCAGGCTATTGCGGGGATGATGACCGACCAACTGCCGGGCGGTGACCCCATACTCCAACATGATATGGGCCACGTCTTTGGAAACCAGCAGGTACTTGTCATCGAGCAACCGAAGAATGTTCTGATCATCGACAGGCGGCAGCAGAATGTCCTCGAACAGTTGCTTCATGGTGACTTTTTCCTGCGCGGAAAAAGGGCCGCTGGTGCCTGCCGTCAGGTTCGCCGGAGACCGGGGCGATAACATGCGGCCGACTTCCTGCAGGATCTCAGGGGGTAACTTAGTCCCTGGCGCCCCAGTAATTGCCATACGAACAGTTCTGTTTGCATGCAGGTCCAAGTAATCCAAGGTCGGTTGGAACAAGCGCTGCGGGTTGGGCGTTCCGTAGACGATCCGGGTGAGATCGAGCATCGCCGCATTGTCCAGAAGATTGACCAGCGATGGCGCATTTTCAAAGAGCGCTTGCTGCACTCTGGAGACTGGCGGCGCCACGTATTGACTCAACTCCGGATGTAGATCGACATGATCGGCTGCCGCATCACGCAGACCCTGCATCGTGAACGTCTCCTGGGCCTGCCCTTCATTCAACCCAGCCGCCAAGGCCTTGAATAGGCAATCACCATCGGCATCGATATCCACCACGCGCTCACCCAAGAGCAAACTGTAATGGTCATGACCGGTTCGTCTCAAAACGACATCTGTATCTGCTCTATCCGGATGCTCGGCCACCGGATAAATCGTTTCATGTTGCCCCGGGGTAAAACGCACCGACCAGGCACGTTGTGCGGATATTTCATCAATGATCAGCAAGCTGCGGTTTTGTGGCCAGATCGCCAGGCGCGTCATGATTGACGGCACCAGGTCTATGATCCGATTGTTCCAACTGCCGGGCGTGCGTATCGAATTGGAAACAGCGGAAACCGATAGGGCAGGCTTCTTTGACGGGCCCGGTTGGGCAGGCGTCTGCGCCGGCCGTTTGCCGCCGCCCCGGCCAAAGCCCACGGCACGCCACTGCCCATCGGACATGCGCGCCACGGTGCTGCGCATCACCCCACTGGAGCGGATGTCCAGCCCCGTCATCGGGTTGACCAGGGTGGCTTCGGTTGCATCCAGCTTCGTGTGGTCATGCACACGGAACACCGTCCCGTCGGGTTGTCGCACATACACGGGGCGAGCCGTCACACTGCCGGTGGCCACATTGTTGATCGTGGCACGATAAAAGCCTCGCGCGTCCGCGGTCAGCCCACGGATCACCGAGACATCCTTCACCGCATAAGGAGCATAGATCGCCATGTCCAATGGCAACCCGGACAGCGCTTCATCCTGACTCTGGCGCGCGGTCACCGCGCGGAAAAAAGATTGGCCCCGGGAGGGCACGGTGCCTCGGGCAAGACGCGATCCGCCATGGTTCGCTACCGCATGCACAAGCGCCAGAGTCTTCAGGTTCAGCGGAATAGCCCCGGTCCTGTACACCAGCAAGCCGGTCTTGACGGCGCTCTTGAGCATCTGGAAACCCGGCGCCAGGAACATACCGGCCAACTCCATGACAACCTCGATCGCCATCTGCCCGAACCTGCCATAGGTTTGATGACGGACATCGCGGTTACTGTTGGAACGCTGATCGGCATGGGCACTGTGAAAGTTGATGTGCGCCCGGTGGAGGGCTTCAAGAAGATCGCCGGTGATCAACGAACCGCGAATCAGCGGACGCCCCCCCTGTTGCCCCAGCGTGCGTTTTATCTCGGAAGGGTTACGCGTGGAGATGCGCGAACGGAAATACGCCTGCCAATCCTCCCGTGACAACAGCTCGGCAACGCCCTCGCTCAGATCGGCAAACTCGTGGAAGTCCTCGCCCTCGGGACTGTCGGGAAAATAAACCCCCACGGTGCCCTTGATATCCGGCCCTTCCTGATCGGAAAACACCAGCGCACCATTGATGCTGACCGCATTGCCCATATGGGCGTGCCGGCCGCCGACAGCCATGCTTCCACCCAACACCAGACCGTACACGTGCACGCTGCGTCCCATGACGGGGGGGCGGGCCTCTGCCGACGGCGAGCGCAGGACAGCGTCCAGCCAGAGGGCGAGTTTCTTCGTTGATTTGGGTGGGTTGAAGGCCTTATCGACCACCATGGCCTTGAACACTGCGTCGCCCTTGAGCGAGGCCTCATAGCCTTTGAATTTCAGATTGGCCAGGTACGCTGTCTGCCAGGCCTTCTTGTAGGCCGGTTTATTCATTTGCTCCCTGAGCATGGCTTCATAACTGCCACCGGCATCGATGCTCGTCACCATCTTGGCCAGTTCGCGCCCGCTCAACGTGATGAAATAGCCGTTGGCCGGGTTGCGGATACGTTCGCCGTCTGGATCGATCAGGTAGGCGCTCAGTACCTCCCTCATTGCATTCGGGTGCTGAGACGGTCGCAGGTTATCCAATAGCAACTGGGTCAGGCTGCTGACACGGGACTGCCCCGGGTTGGCCCTCTTCCCATAGAAAAACGTAACCATGGACAGGTCCGGATCGGGGTCTATGTCCGCGTGCACGACCTTTTGCAGATATTGCCTGATCTTCTGGCGGGTGAACTGCAACAACGTCTGGATATCACTGGCTGCCGATTTATAGGCGGCTTCCAATACCAGCAGCTCCAGACCGCGGTAATGAGATTTTTCCGCAGAGGTCGCCGTTTTAAAGAAATCGGGGCGATTGTCTTCAACCAGGGTTTCCTGGCGCACAGCCAGTGGCCCGGCAAGGGACAGCATGGGCAGGTCCAGCGCATTTTCGACATTCAGGGCAAAGGCAGGCAAGGCGAGTGTTTCGTTTACAGGCGCATTCAGAAACGTTTCCAGCGCGGCACTTTGAAACCGCAGCAGGTCATCTGCGGCGATTTCAAAGGCGTGTCCAGACAATTCAGAGGCGATATCCCGAATCCTGCGTTTTTGTCCCTCATAGACAGGGCTGACCTTATTGACCAGATCTTTGAAGGAACGGAATTTCTGGATCCCTCCTTCCAGCGAGTACAAGAACAATGCGGCCTGATCGGCCCGCTTGATGGTCATTGCAGCGGGCCATTTGCGGGGCGCTGCGGCACCCATGTCGAGCATGACGGCATAAACATGGGGAATGGGCGCCCGCAACAGGCGGTTTCTGTCCGTCATGCGAGGATGGGTCGTGATGAGGTCCAGCAGGCGATCCTCATCGTTCTGCAGGTTGCGCTCACTCAGAGTCAATTGGAGGGCCGGATCCCGATCAGCCTTGTACAGATCGAACAAATACAAGAAGCGCCGGGACAGCAAAAAAGCAAGCGCCGCTTCAGCTGTGGATGGGCTTGGTGTATCGAGCCAGTCCGCTACGTACTTACCCGTGCGAAACGCAAGGAGGTCATCCTGAAACTGCCGCTTGAGACTTTCGTTGGTGGCCGGTTGAGCGACATAGAATGCCGACTCCATGATCGCTGCAGTTTTCCGATCCAATGGGCTGACAAATAGGCTGTCAGCCTCTTCCACCGTATCCGCACGACTGAAGAATCCCACGCCATCGACCGTGTAGGTGGGCCGTGTGTCCGTTGTCAGGCAGCTCAACATGACGTCGGTAAAACGCTGCGAGGAGATCAACGCACGCTTACCCATCGAGTCGACGCTAAAGTGGTTCACGTAGCAGTGATCCGGGTCCAGGTGCTCAAACGCCGAGGCACGGAATTTCCCTTGCGCAAGCTTTGCCTTGATTCTGCCGACCAGCAGACTCTTGAGTACCGTGTCGAACGTTGGAAGCGCGGCGAGCAACCGGGCCAGCTTCACCTGATTGGCATCCAGAAGCCCCAATTGCCGGAGCTGCTCTTTTTCACGGGCGCCGAGCAGATTGCCGTGAGCATCCACCTCGGTGATGAGGGGCTGTCCAGTGCCCTGATAACCGGGCTCGATGCCGGCTCGCAATTGCTGCAGGACGTCTTGCGAGAGTGCTTTACCGTTGGCCCGCAGTGACGAAAAGTCCAGGGACATCTGACTTCGGTGGGGATAAACCCAGCCCTCTCGCGGGGACAAGGCGGAGGAGGAAGCCCGGCTTTGATGGGCTCTCAGAAAGCCTTGTGTCACGGCGTCCCGCAACGCCACCGCGGCGGTTTTGCGTTCAGCGGCCGAATCGACAGTCTCGACCTCCAGATAAGTGACCTGAACCTGCACCTCGCCGGTGAGGCCCCATTGGGCTAACCATTGATCGGCAAATGTATGAGGTTGAAATCGGCTCCCGTTGGGTAACAGGCTGATGGGTTTCAAGCGCGCGAAAGAAGGCACGCCACGTTCATTTTCAGAGAAAACAGTCATTTCAGTGTCCGGTTGTGATCAGGGCTGGGACCCTATCGCGCCGTTCGAGCGGAAATGACATACATATGTATGGAGGGGTTAGAGGGTTCGGGGAAAAGCGTAAGTCCAAATGTCAGCAGAATCTCACGACTCCGTGGCGAAGGAGCTTGCGCTCGGTTGCGCAGCAACCGCAAGTTCTTAGGGCCGCTGCGCAGCCCCGCGCCACAGGGTTATTCCACAGTACGATGAACCAGGCTCAGACCAGCTTTTGCGCCAGCACCGCAATATGCTCCGGCCCAATCCCGCAGCAGCCGCCCAGATGGCTTGCCCCGCGCTTGCGCCAGTCAGCCGCCCACTGAAGGTACCCTGGTGGATCAAGGTCTTCGCGCAGCGGGTCCAACCCGTCGTTGGCCGTCGCCTCCTTCGGCTGCGGTGGGAACGCGTTGGCGTAGGCTCCAATGTGGATCTTCACCCCCAGACGCTCGAAGGTGTCCCGCGCGGCATCGATTGCTGCGCCGATCACTTCTGGTTGGCTGCAATTGAACAGCAGCGTTTCGACGCCGAGCTCGGCGGCCACTGCCGCCGCGTCCGCCACCGGCTCACCGGAACGCAGGCGCGGCACTTCATCGGTGTCTTCATCTTTCAGGGTGAATGACAGCCAGAACGGCTTGCCGTCCTTCGGCAGCCCGGCGTGGATCGCTCGCGCTTCAACCGTCGAGCTTTGGGTTTCGGCCAACCACAGGTCAACATGAGGCGCCAGGCCTGTCACCAGCGGCGCCAACAGTTCATTGGCACGGCAAGCATCGAACAAATCGGGTCGATAGGAACCGAACAACGGTGGCAGCGACCCGGCAATCCGTACTGATTTGCCTGAGGCCTGTACCGCCCGCTGCGCCAGCTCCCCAGCCAGCGCCGCCAATGCCTGGCCCTCGGCTGCAAAGCGCTCCTCTCCGATGTGAAACGGCACTACGGCGTAGCTGTTGCTGGTAATCACGTTGGCGCCGCTGGCGATGTAGGCCGCGTGTACCGCTTCGACCGCCTGGGGTGCTTCGCTCAAGGCCAGCGCCGACCACTCGGGTTGTCGGAACGGGGCGCCCCGACGTTGCAGTTCGCGGCCCATGCCGCCATCAAGGATGACTATCGTTGCTGCGCCCATATGCGATTCACTCATAAGCTTATGAAAAATACTCACTACCGGAGTCCTTCTTATAACTATTTAATACGCACCCATCGGTTAACCACAACTTATTTTTCAGCCAGGGATCTCTCGTGAAATTTCAACCGCTGCTGGCCCTCGGCCTGACTTTACTGGCCGTTTCGTCACAAGCGCTCGCTGGCGCCACGCTGGATCGCATCGAGCAAAAAAAAGAACTGGTCGGCGTGCTGATGGAAAGCTATCCGCCCTTCTCATTCCTCAACGATCAGAACCAGCTCGACGGTTTTGACGTGGATGTTGCCAAAGCGGTCGCTGAAAAACTGGGCGTGAAGCTGCGCCTGGAAACCCCCTCCTGGGACGTGATTGCCGCCGGGCGCTGGAGCGGGCGCTATGACATCTGTATCTGCTCCATGACGCCAAGCAAGGCCCGCGCCGAGGTGTTCGATTTCCCGGTCCAGTATTACGCCTCGCCAGCGGTGATCGTGGTCAACGCCAAGGACGACAGCATCCATGGCGCCAGTGACCTGAGCGGCAAGAAAGTCGGCCTCACCAGCGCCTCCAGCTACGAGAGTTACCTGAACAAGAACCTGGTGATCGAAGGCGCCGAAGACACCCGTTTGAGCTACCCCTTCCAGGACGTGCAGATCGCCCCGTACGACACCGACAACGTGGCCTTCCAGGATCTCGGCCTGGGTGCCGGGGTGCGGCTGGACGCGGTGCTGACCAACTTGGTGACTGCGCAGCCGCGCCTGAGCGAAGACAAACGCTTCAAACTGGCGGGCGAGCCGCTCTATTCCGAGCCGAACTCAGTGGCTATCGAAAAGGGCGACGCAGAGTGGAACAGCAAGGTGCGTGAAGTGTTCGCCCAGTTGAAACAGGACGGCACCTTGAGCAAGCTTTCCCAGAAATGGATCGGCGCCGACATCAGCCAATGACTTCCTTTCCATCCCCTTCTCGGCCACCGCAACCGGTGGCCGAGTCGCGCCTGAAAAAGATCTTCGGTTTTCGCACACGGTTGTACCTGACCTGGGCAGCCATGCTGGTGTTGTTCGCGAGTTTTTTCCTGAGCTTCGACCTGAAATTCTCCATCATCCTCGACAAGCTGCCGAATCTGCTGGGCGTGCACCTGGCACCCAACGGCTTTCTGCAGGGCGCGGCGCTGACGCTGTTCCTGTGCCTGTGTTCGATCGGCGCTTCGTCCTTGCTGGGTTTCATCACCGCTCTGGCGCGGCTGTCCAGCAGCGCGGTTGCCTTCGGCATTGCCAGTTTCTACGCGTCGTTCTTTCGCGGCACGCCGCTGCTGATCCAGATTCTGCTGATCTACCTGGGCCTGCCACAACTGGGGCTGGTGCCGGGCGCGATTGCCGCCGGGATCATCGCCCTGTCGCTGAACTACGGCGCCTACCTGAGCGAAATCTTCCGCGCCGGCATCCTTGGCGTCCCCCATGGCCAGCGCGAAGCCTCCCTTGCGCTGGGCATGGGTGAAACCGTGATCTTCTGGCGTGTCACCCTGCCCCAGGCCATGCGCACCATCATTCCACCGACCACCAACCAATTCATCTCCATGCTCAAGGACTCGTCCCTGATCTCGGTGATGGGCGTCTGGGAAGTGATGTTCCTGGCGCAATCCTATGGTCGTTCCAGCTACCGCTACATCGAAATGCTCACCACGGCGGCGATCATTTACTGGTTGATGTCCATCGCGTTGGAGCTGATCCAGGCGCGGATGGAGCGGCATTATGGGAAGGCTTATCTCAAGCGCAGCTGACAGGACAGTTCCGAGGATCTTGTAGGGCGACGCTTCAGGTCATGGAAGCCAACGCGACGATCTCTGGATCGCAACACGACCGGCCTACAGATGCCATCTGCTGTGGCTTGCCCAAGGCGCGGCGTTAGCTGGCAGCGTGACCGGGGGTGGAATTTTTAAAGTGCGGACTTCTTTCAAGAGAGGCCGCACTCGATGTCTATCCAACATTTACACCCACCCCAACACCTTGCCCTGGCAATCGCCTTGGCGCTCGGCTGCGCCGATGTTTCGATGGCTCAGCCATCAGCCGATATCCTCACAACCGCCGAGCAACAAGAGCACCTCAAGGCCTTCGCCGAAGCTAAGGATACCAAGCGGCAAAATGCCAACACCTCCCGTAAAGGCGACGCGAAATGGACGGGCAAAAATGACTGGGTCATCATCAGCGCAAACGCAAAATTCCCCGGGATCATTGATGGTGGCGGTGGAGAAAACGTTCTGCGCCTGGACGCCGCCAAGCATCCGATATTGGCTGAAACCCGAAACTTCATGGCTTTGCAGGTTGCGCAAGGTAAATGGCAACACACCGGGCATTTCGCAGGCTGGGGGGTGATCGAGCCAGAGGCCACGTTGCTCAATACTGGCCGAATCGACGGCCAGGTAGGGGTTCTCGGCAAGCTAGACAACCAGGGCGTGGTCGCCAATCGCGTGACTGTCGAGCCAGGTGCCAGCATGACGAACTCCGGTGTGGTCAATGGACAGGTTCATGTACGCGAAAGGGCCAGCTTCAGCGGCAATGGCACTGTGGAGTTCTTGAGTGTCGCGGGCCAGTTGGAAGTCGGCCCCGAAATAGGCGCACCCTCCATTACTCAGGACTTCTCGTTGGCGGAGAGTGCCGAACTGATCTACGGGGTCAATGCAGATGGTGGTAGCTCCACGATCAACGTTGAAGGCACCGCGCTCCTCAACAACGCGACGCTGACCGTCGCCGGCGTGCCGGGCGAATACATTGAGGCGCGCGAGCACACGGTCATCCGCGCGGGGAAGATCGAAGGAACGTTCGGCACGGTCTCCAGCAATCTGGCATTCATGACGGCGACGCTGAGCCCCACCGATACGCAAGTCAACCTGACTTACGCGCGCAACGATGTTCCCATCACGCAAGCAGCAACTACCGAAAACGGGCAAGAATTTGCGGCCCATATCGAAGCGCTGCAACCGGTCAAACCAACAGCGCCCGTCCCCAACGACGGGCCCGCCGTTGCACAGGCAGCTGGTGCCCGACCAGGGATCGAAGCCCCAGCAATCAAACCCGTCGAGCCACCCAAAATCACCAGCACCGCTCCCAAACCCACCGGCCAATTGCAAACCACCCAGCCAGTCGCAAAACCCAACGCCGCCATCAACGCCTTGCTCGGCAGCGATATGATGACCGCCGCCAGCGCCATCGACCAACTGAGTGGCTACAACACTGCGGATCTGGGCAACGCCACCTTCAGCAGCATCGCGCCGATCAGCAGCGGAATGCTTTCGGCCATGGGCCAGAAAAACCCGGGGAACGTGCATGCTGACGGTCAAGTCTGGGTCCAGGCCATTGGTAACAGCGGCAGTATCGGCAAACAATTGGGCAGCTATGCCCTGAAACACTCGACCAGAGGTGTGATGCTGGGAACCGACTGGGCCATCAGCCCTGATTGGCGCCTGGGGATAATCGGCGGCAAGACGCAAACCCGGCTGGACGGCCAGCAGTTCGATGGTCGGCTCGACAGTTGGCACCTGGGCGCCTACGCCTTGCGCCAGGACGGGCCATGGGCGCTGCGCCTGGGCGCCGTTTACGGCAATCATGACGGCAGTACCAAGCGTCATGTGCTCTTCAACGGTTTCAGGGATCGCCTCAAAGGTCGCTACGATGCCAATACGCAGCAGGTCTTTGGCCAGCTCGGTTACAACCTGAACATCGGTCACTTCGATATCGAGCCTTATATCGACCTTGGTTACCAACGCTACCAACGCGATCGCTATTCGGAGAACGGTGGCGACGCGGCGTTGCAGTTCAACGGTCAGACCCAGGACTATTTCCACAGCAACCTGGGCCTGCACCTCGCCCGGTCATTCTCTCTTGACCAGGGCATGCGACTGACGCCGCGCTTGAGTCTCGGTTGGAAACATCTCTACGGCGAGACCCGAGGCGCTTCCCGCCAGGGCCTGGTCGGCGCAGGCAAGTCGTATACCGTCGAAGGCGTCGAACTGGACCGTGACAGCCTGCTCTTCGAAACAGGGCTGGACCTGGCCGTTTCGCCCAGGCATACCCTGGGGGTGAGTTATAAGGGTGAAACCGGTCAGGACAACCGTAACGGGGCGTTGATGGGCCAATGGCGAATGATGTTCTGACAGGCAAAAAAAAGGGGAGCACATGCCCCCCCGAGGTTAAACGGTTGTATCGAGGCTGTTAGCTCAGCCTTCGATCTCGATCAGGATCTCGCCCGGATTGACCCGGTCGCCCTTGGCGACATGAATGGCGGTGACCTTGCCGGCGATAGCCGCCTGCACTTCGGTTTCCATCTTCATGGCTTCGGTAATAAGCACCGCTTGGCCGGCCTTCACCACATCGCCCTCCTTGACCAGCACATCGACGATGTTGCCCGGCATGGTGGTGCTGACATGGCCCGGCGCAGTGGCTTGTTTGCGCTTGCTGCTGCCGCCGCCGACAAACTCATTGAGCGGTTCGAACACGACCTCTTCGGGCATGCCATCGATGGACAGGTAGAAGTGACGCTTGCCTTCAGCCTTGACGCCCACGCCGGTGATGTCGACGCGGTAGGTTTCGCCGTGAACATCGATGACGAACTCGGTCGGCACGCCTTCACCGCCCGCCGAGCTCACACTGCCCGCCTCAGGGATTGGCAACAGCACTTCCGGAGTCAGGGTGCCGGCTTCGCGTTCTTCGAGGAACTTGCGCCCGATATCCGGGAACATGGCGTAAGTCAGTACGTCTTCTTCGGATTTGGCCAGTGCGCCGATTTCGCCACGCAGCTTGGTCATTTCCGGCTTGAGCAGGTCGGCCGGACGCACATCGATCACGTCTTCGCTGCCGATGGCCTGACGGCGCAGCTTCTCATTCACCGAACCCGGAGCCTTGCCGTAGCCGCCCTGCAAATAGAGCTTCACTTCGTTGGTGATGGTCTTGTAGCGCTCACCGGCCAGCACGTTGAAGAACGCCTGGGTGCCGACGATCTGCGAGGTCGGGGTCACCAGCGGCGGGAAGCCAAGGTCTTCGCGCACCCGTGGAATCTCTGCCAGCACCTCGTTCATGCGATTCAACGCGCCCTGCTCTTTGAGCTGGTTGGCCAGGTTGGAAATCATCCCGCCCGGCACCTGATTGACCTGGACGCGGGTGTCCACCGCCGTGAACTCGCTTTCGAACTGGTGGTATTTTTTGCGCACCGCATAGAAATACAGGCCGATTTCCTGCAGCAATTCCAGGTTCAGACCAGTGTCGAACTCGCTGCCCTTAAGGGCTGCAACCATCGATTCGGTGCCCGGATGGCTGGTGCCCCAGGCGAAGCTGGAGATCGCGGTGTCGATGTGATCGGCGCCGTTTTCTACGGCCTTGAGCTGACACATCGCCGCCAGGCCAGCGGTGTCATGGGAATGGATGAATACCGGCAACGACTGCTCGGTCTTCAATGCCTTCACCAGCTCGCCAGTGGCGTACGGGGTCAGCAAACCGGCCATGTCCTTGATCGCCACCGAGTCGCAACCCATGGCTTCCATTTGCTTGGCCTGGGCTACGAAAGCCTCAATGGTGTGCACCGGGCTGGTGGTGTAGGCGATGGTGCCCTGGGCGTGCTTGCCGGCGGCTTTCACCGCCTCGATGGCGACCCGCAGGTTACGCACGTCGTTCATCGCATCGAAAATACGGAACACATCGATGCCGTTGACCGCAGCCTTGGCCACGAACGCCTTGACCACGTCATCGCTGTAATGGCGATAGCCCAGCAGGTTCTGACCACGCAGCAGCATTTGCAGGCGAGTGTTGGGCAGCGCCGCACGCAGTTGGCGCAAGCGCTCCCACGGGTCTTCCTTCAGGAAGCGCACGCAGGCGTCGAATGTTGCGCCGCCCCAGACTTCCAACGACCAATAGCCGACTTTGTCGAGCTTGTCGCAGATCGGCAGCATGTCTTCGGTGCGCATGCGGGTGGCGAGCAGCGATTGGTGAGCGTCGCGCAGGATCGTATCGGTTACGTGAATCTTCTTGGACATTGTTATTTTCCTTACAGGCCTGCGTGGGCGGCAATGGCGGCGGCGATGGCCAGGGCCAGCTCTTCGGGTTTGCGCTTGATCGAGTAGTTGGTCAGCTCAGGATGGCTTTCAACGAAGCTGGTATTGAACTGGCCACTACGGAATTCCGGGTTGCGCAGGATTTCCTGGTAATACGCCGCGGTGGTCTTGACCCCTTGCAGACGCATGTCGTCCAGGGCCCGCAGGCCACGGTCCATTGCTTCTTCCCAGGTCAGCGCCCAGACCACCAGCTTCAGGCACATCGAATCGTAGAAGGGCGGAATGGTGTAGCCGGTATAGATCGCTGTGTCGGTGCGCACGCCCG
The DNA here is from genome assembly GCF_034555295.1 of Pseudomonas sp. N-137. Classification (NCBI taxonomy): domain Bacteria; kingdom Pseudomonadati; phylum Pseudomonadota; class Gammaproteobacteria; order Pseudomonadales; family Pseudomonadaceae; genus Pseudomonas; species Pseudomonas sp. N-137. The sequence goes on along the minus strand of NZ_JAXUDQ010000018.1, from coordinate 250,478 downwards.
GGCCGCCGGGGGCGTAGTAGCGGGTGATCTTGCCGAAACTGGGCAGGAAGTTGTTTTTCGGGTCTTCGGCGTTGATCCGAAACTGCAGCGCGAAGCCACGGTGATGAATGTCTTCCTGCTTGACCGACAACGGAAGGCCGGAGGCGATGCGAATCTGTTCACGAACAATGTCGATGCCGGTGATTTCTTCGGTGATGGTGTGTTCCACCTGCACCCGGGTGTTCATCTCCATGAAGTACACCTCGCCCTCGGCGAGCAGGAACTCCACGGTGCCGGCGTTCTCGTAGCCCACAGCCTTGGCGGCGCGCACCGACAGGTCACCAATGTAGGCGCGCTGCTCAGGCGTCAGTTGCGGGCTGGGGGCGATCTCGATCAGCTTCTGGTTGCGACGCTGGATCGAGCAATCACGCTCGAACAGATGCACCACGTTGCCAAAACTGTCACCCAGGATCTGCGCTTCGATGTGCTTGGGATTGACGATGCATTTTTCCAGGAACACTTCCGCCGAACCAAAGGCCTTGGTGGCTTCGGAAATGACCCGCGGGAAAGCCTGTTCGAGTTCTTCGCGGCTGTTGCAACGACGGATACCCCGACCGCCACCACCGGACGTAGCCTTGAGCATCACCGGGTAACCAATGCGGTCGCCTTCGGTCAGGGCCTCTTCGATGCCCGATACGTTGCCTTCGGTGCCCGGCGTGACCGGTACGCCGGCCTTGATCATGCTGCGACGCGCTTCGGTCTTGTCGCCCATGCGGCGAATGACTTCAGCCGAAGGACCGATGAATTTGATCCCGCGCTCGGCGCAGATGTCCGCCAGCTCGGCGTTTTCCGAGAGAAAGCCATAACCGGGATGCAACGCATCGCAACCGGTTTCCACAGCCAGGTTCACCAGTTTGCGCGGGTTGAGATAGCCGGCCAGCGGATCGGCGCCGATGCTGTGGGCCTCGTCCGCACGCTTGACATGCAACGCATGGCGGTCAGCGTCGGAATAGACCGCGACCGAGCGAATGCCCATCTCGGCGCAAGCGCGCACGATGCGGACGGCAATCTCACCACGGTTGGCGATCAGGATCTTTGTTATCAATTGGAGGTTCCCTTGAGCCGGTGGTACCACGACCTGGAGCTTCAGGTCGACGCGTGACCAGATGTAACAATCGGTCGCAGCACCACACTAGTCCTGGCTGTTGATTAACAAAAATGAATATTTATTGGGTCGTGCATAAGCAAAGACTTATAGTTGACTCATCCGCCCCGCCCGAGAGCCTATAGAAAATGCGTAAGTCATTGATGCGTATGACATTGCGTCAACTGCAGATTTTCAATGAGGTGTGCGACCTGAGGTCCTACAGCCGCGCAGCCGACGAAATGTCTCTCACACAACCGGCCGTTAGCCTACAGATTCGATCACTTGAGGAGCTGATTGGCCAGCCGCTGTTTGAGTACGTTGGCAAAAAACTCTACATGACCGAAGCCGCCGAAGCCCTTCAACGCGCCAGCCGGGACATCTTCGGGCGCCTGGAAAACCTCGACATGCAGTTGTCGGACATGCAGGGCTCGCTGCAAGGCCAACTGAAGCTGGCGGTGGAATCCAGCGCCAAGTACTTCGTGCCGCACCTGTTCGCCGCCTTCAAGCGCCAGCACCCGGAGGTCAACCTGAACCTCACGGTGGTCAACCGCGGCCAAGTGATCCGAAGGCTCTCGGACAACCGGGACGATCTGGTGATCATGTCCATGGTGCCTCAGGACATGGGCCTGGAATTCCTGCCATTTCTCAATAACCCGATCGTCGCTGTGGCGCCGCCCGACCATCCGCTGTGCCACATGGGCCCGTTGCGCTTGCAAGACCTTGAGCCGTATACGCTGCTGCTGCGCGAGCCAGGGTCAGGCACGCGGCTGGCCTGCGAGGAATATTTCAAGGAGAAACGGGTGCACTTCACCCAGACGCTGGAAGTGGCGTCGGCGGAGGCCCAACGCGAATGCGTTCTCGCAGGGCTGGGCGTGGCGCTGTTGACGCGCCACGCCGTAAGCCGGGAGATGGTGTCCGGCGCTCTCATCGAGTTGCCGGTGGAGGAGCTGCCGCTGTACCGCAGTTGGTGCCTGGTGCAGGCCAGGGCTAAGCGCCTGTCACCGGTGGCTCACGCCTTCCTGGCGTTCGTTCGCGGCGAGCGTGCTCAGATCATTGGCCTGGTTGAGCGTTTCGACGGGAAGCCGCCGATGTTGCCTGCCAATAGTTGAATTCTGCTGCGTCCGGAAACTCGCTGATTTCGGCCAGCAGCTGGCGCTGCTCACAGCGGTCTTCGATGGCACGACGAAACGCCATGCGGCGCTGGTCTTCCTGCTGACGACGGGTTTTGACGGCGCTGCGTTCTTCGTAGGACTGGGTCATGTCGAGACTCCCAAGACGTATACGGGAGCTTTACGATGAAGGCGCGCGATGACGGTTTGGCGGCGCGAGCGTTACAGAACGATGAATTCGCAGATCCCCTCGCCACAGATGCCCCAACTTCAAGACCAGCGGTCAATCGTCCAGCGCTTTCACCGACTTGGGTGACAACCGCAAGCTGCGCAGGCTGCGTTTCACGCTCTTGAGGTGATTGACCAAACTTGGGCCGCGCGCCATGGCGACGCCCATCGCCAGCACATCGATCACCACAAGATGGGCGATGCGCGAGGTCAACGGCGTGTAGATCTCCGTGTCTTCATGCACGTCGATGGCCAGGTTCACCGTGGACAGTTCGGCCAATGGCGTCTGGCTCGGGCACAAGGTGATCAACGAGGCGCCGCTTTCGCGCACCAGGTTGGCGGTGATCAGCAGATCCTTGGAACGGCCCGACTGGGAAATGCAGATCGCCACATCGGTGGGTTTCAACGTGACCGCCGACATCGCCTGCATGTGCGGGTCGGAATAAGCCGCGGCCGTCAGCAGCAACCGGAAGAACTTGTGCTGGGCATCGGCCGCCACCGCGCCCGAAGCACCGAAACCATAAAACTCGACACGCTGGGCCTGGGACATGGCCGTGACGGCTTTTTGCAACGCCACCGGATCAAGCTTCTCGCGAACCTCCATCAGCGTATGCAGGGTCGTGTCGAAGATTTTCAGGCTGTAGTCGGCGACCGAATCGTCTTCATGGATCGCAAACTGGCCGAAGCTCGCACCCGCGGCGAGGCTTTGCGCCAGCTTGAGTTTCAGGTCCTGGAAACCCGAACAACCGATGGCTCGGCAGAAACGCACAATGGTCGGTTCGCTGATGCCGACGCTGTGGGCAAGATCGGCCATGGAGCTGTGCATCACGGCCGCAGGATCAAGCAATACGTGATCGGCGACTTTCAGCTCCGACTTGCGCAGCAGATGGCGTGACTGGGCGATGTGTTGCAACAGGTTCAAGGGATTGGACTCTTGTTATTGGCAGAAGCCGGGATGTAGCAAGCTTGTAGTTATACTACAAGAATCGGCTTTTTGCCCGCCCAATCCGTAACTCAATCTCCCGGTTTCATGCCGCATGCACGCCATGTAGCAACGGCGGGCTAGCAATCATCCCGATTAGCCCATAACAGCGCGGCCAACCCTTGTGCTTCAACCGGTCGGCTGATGAGATAGCCCTGAACCTCATCACATTGTTCAGCTTTCAGAAACTCGAGCTGCTCTGGCCGCTCGACGCCTTCGGCCACCACTTTGAGCGACAACCCATGGGCCATTGCAATGATTGCCCGGGTAATGGCCGCGTCTTCGCTACCCTCCGTCAGCCCACGAATGAACGCCTGATCGATTTTCACGTAATCCACAGGGATGCGTTTGAGATAACTCAGAGACGAATAGCCGGTACCAAAGTCATCGATCGCCAGCTTGACCCCGAGGTCGCGCAATTGCTGGAACGTCGCGATGATGTGCTCAACGCTGTCGAGCAACTGGCTTTCAGTCAGTTCCAGTTCCAGGTATTGCGGCGCCAGACCGGTTTCCTCCAGCACTTGCCGAACCAGGCTGACCAGCTTGCCTTGGCGCAACTGATGCACCGACAGGTTGACCGACACCCTGATCGGCGCCAGCCCCTCACGCTGCCATTGGCACGCCTGCCAACAGGCCTGGCGCAACACGAACTCGCCGATCGGCCCGATCAGCCCGGTCTCTTCGGCCAGGCTGATGAAGTCTCCCGGCGGAACTCGGCCCATGACCGGATGATCCCAACGCACCAACGCCTCGGCGGCGTTAAGGCGGCCGGTCGCCAGGCACAATTTGGGTTGATAGAAAACCTTCAACTGCTGCTCTTCAAGGGCCTTGCGCAGCTGATTCTCCAGTTGCAGGCGCTCCAACGTGCTGGCCTGGAGGCTGTCGGTATAGAACTGGAAATTGTTGCCGCCCAAATGCTTGGCATGTTGCATGGCCATGTTCGCCTGACTGACCAGCGTGGAAATCTCCCTCGCATTGTCGGGCAACATGCTGATGCCGATCGAGGCGCTGACCACCAGTTCGTGGCCCTCGATGGTGAGCGGCAGGCGCAGCTTGGCGGACAGGCGGGTCGCCACCCGCGCCAGGCTGGAAAGGTTGCCGTAGGCATCGAACAACACGGCGAACTCATCGCCGGACAAGCGGGCGATGGTGTCCGCTTCAGGCAACGCATTGATCAGGCGGCGGGCCATCTTCTGCAACAGTTGGTCAGCAACATCATGGCCGAGGCTATCGTTAAGGAGCTTGAAACGGTCCAGGTCGATATGCAGCAATGCCAGGCTGCGTCGGCCGCCCTGACGCACCCGTTGATGGGCTTCGTGCAGGCGCTCGCGGAATAATGAGCGGTTCGCCAGCCCGGTGAGCTCGTCGTAATGGGTCAGGTAGCGCATTCGCTCTTCGGACTCGCGCCGGGCCGAAAGATCGGCGAAGAAGCCCACGATATGGCTCACATGTCCCCGAACATCGCGCACCACGTTCAGTTGCAGCCACTGGGGATACAACTCGCCATTGGCCCGGGCCTCCACCAGTTCACCTTGCCAGGTGCCGTGTTGCTTGAGCGCCTGGCGGATGATCGGGTAGTGCCGGCGGGCATCACGACTGCACGGCAGGTCGACGACATTGCGTCCCAGCATGTCATCGATATTAAAACCGGTGACCCGCGTGAACGCCTGATTGGCGGCCAGCAGTGCGTAATGCGGGTCAAAAATCACAATGCCTTCGCTGGCGGCCTCGAAAACCGTGGCCGCCAATTGGCGCTGTTGCTCGAGCTCCTTGCTGGTGCTGATGTCTCGCCGGGTGCCGACCATGCGCAACACTCGGCCACTCGGGCTGCGCTCCACAGCCCGACCGCGGTCTTCGATCCAGACCCAATGGCCATCGCCGTGACGTACGCGGTATTCGATCTGGTAGTCCTCGCTGCGGCCTTTGAGGTGCTCAACGAGGGCGCGTTTGAGGGCCGGCACGTCTTGAGGATGCAGACGCGGGGTCAGGTGACTGAGCATCGCTGTGATGTACTCAGGCTCCAGGCCGAACAGTTCCTTGAGCTGGGTGTGATGGACTTCGTCGGTTTGCAGGTTCCAGTCCCATAGCCCCAACTCACTGGCCTTGAGCGCCAGGTCAAGACGGGCTTCGCTCTTGCTCAGGGCCTGGCTGGTCGCCTCCAACTCGAGGCTGCGCTGTACCACGCGCGCCTCCAGCCCTACCTGGGCCGACCGCAGTTTTTCCTCGGCGCTGCGACGTTGTTCGACTTCCCGGCCGAGTGCCTCGTTGAGCTGTGCGCTACGCGCTTGCGCCTGCTGCAAATGCTCGATCAGCGCCTGATTCTGGAACCTTCGCAGCATGCCACTTTGTATCAACCGGTTGACCTGCCAGGCCACCACGCTGAGCGAGACGAGTACGACCAGTCCGAGCCAGCCCCATCCGCGCTGCTGCTCATCGCCGCCCCAGAAGAGATAACCGATGGCCGGCAACAGGCACGGTAAGGTAAAGGACAAAAACGCCGGAAGGCTCACGGCATAGGCAACGCTGGCTGACAAGGTGGCCGCGCCAATCAGGCCGAATACCCAGGCCTGTTGCTGAAAGCTGTCGGCCGGTACCAGTGCAATACCTGCTCCGGCCAATGTCAGCCCGGTCATCGCCGAGCCGAGCAAAAACATTCGCAACCATATCGGGTGCGCCTGGCGGCTGGGTATCGCCGAATCGAAGGCCGCCACCTGAATGACCCGTAGCGCAACCAGCGAGAGCAACCAGACCAGCCAGACGCTGACCTGAAAATGACGCGAAGGCCCCCACAACAACGCGGCGCAAACCAGGCCGTTGACCAGCATGAACAGCGTGGGCAGCAGCGAACCCTGATACAACAGCCTTGTGCGTTCGACCGCCATTTCCGTGGCGTACTGCTTGCAGATGATCCGTGGCTCCACACAGGGGCCCGCCAGATCGGAATTTAGGGTCATAGGCACTGTTCTTGTTCTTATTCAGCGGAGCATGGAGAACCCGAAACATGCAGCGAGCATACACAAGGCAACGGCCATCCCACACTGCCCAAGCTCATAAAAATGCTGAAAAAGTCGCTATTTCATTGGGTCGCGAGCCCTTCAAGCGAGCCCGGCCAATGCCTGTGGCCCATGACCGACCGGTCATCACCGACCGGTCTTTTATCGGCTGGGGCAAAGCTCGGTTTGCCCGGGCTGCCGCCGCACCCTAGAATGCCCCGATGCGCGATGATCTCTCCCTTCTGCTGAACTCCCTCAACGATGCCCAACGCCAGGCCGTAGCGGCCTCCGTGGGTCGTCAGTTAGTCCTGGCCGGTGCCGGCTCCGGTAAAACCCGGGTGCTGGTGCACCGTATCGCCTGGTTGATCCAGGTCGAGAACGCCTCGCCCCATTCGATCCTGTCGGTGACGTTCACCAACAAGGCCGCTGCCGAGATGCGCCATCGCATCGAGCAACTGATGGGCATCAACCCGGCCGGCATGTGGGTCGGCACCTTCCACGGCCTGGCGCACCGCTTGTTGCGGGCGCATTGGCAGGAAGCCGGCCTGAGCCAGACTTTCCAGATTCTCGACAGCGACGACCAGCAGCGGCTGGTCAAGCGGGTGATCCGTGAGCTGGGCCTGGATGAACAGCGCTGGCCGGCCCGTCAGGCCCAGTGGTTCATCAACGGCCAGAAAGACGAAGGCCTGCGCCCGCAACACATCCAGGCCAGCGGCGATCTGTTCCTGGCGACCATGCGCAGCATCTATGAAGCCTACGAGGCGGCGTGTCAGCGGGCTGGCGTGATCGACTTCTCCGAGCTGCTGCTGCGCGCACTGGACCTGTGGCGCGATCACCCAGGCCTGCTGGCGCACTATCAGAAGCGCTTCCGGCATGTGCTGGTGGACGAGTTCCAGGACACCAACGCCGTGCAATACGCCTGGTTGCGCCTGCTGGCCAAGGGCGGCGACAGCCTGATGGTGGTGGGCGATGACGACCAGTCGATCTACGGCTGGCGCGGCGCCAAAATCGAGAATATTCATCAGTATTCGGCGGACTTCCCTGACGCCCAAGTGATCCGCCTGGAACAGAACTACCGCTCCACCGCCGGCATTCTCAAGGCCGCCAACGCCCTGATCGCCAACAATACCGGGCGCCTGGGCAAAGAACTGTGGACCGATGGCGGCGAAGGCGAAGCGATCAACCTCTATGCCGCCTTCAACGAACACGATGAAGCCCGCTACGTGGTGGAAACCATCGAAAGCGCGCTGAAAACCGGCCTGGCCCGCAGCGACATCGCCATCCTGTATCGCTCCAACGCCCAGTCCCGGGTGTTGGAAGAAGCCCTGTTGCGCGAACGTATCCCGTACCGCATCTATGGCGGCCAGCGCTTCTTCGAGCGCGCCGAAATCAAGAACGCCATGGCCTACCTGCGCCTGCTCGAAGGACGCGGCAACGACGCGGCCCTGGAGCGGGTGATCAACGTCCCGACCCGGGGCATTGGCGAGAAAACCGTCGAAGCGATTCGCGACCACGCGCGCCACAGCCATGTGTCGATGTGGGAAGCCATGCGCCAGTTGGTCACCAACAAGGGCATGACCGGCCGCGCCGCCGGTGCGCTGAAGGCGTTCATGGACCTGATCGACGACCTGGCCACCAAGTGCACGGACATGCCGCTGCATTTGATGACTCAGACCGTTATCGAGCAGTCCGGCCTTATCGCCTACCACGAGGCGGAAAAGGGCGAGAAAGGCCAGGCCCGGGTGGAAAACCTCGAGGAACTGGTCAGCGCCGCACGCAACTTCGAGAACACCGAGGAAGACGAAGAGCTTTCGCCACTGTCGGCCTTTCTGGGCCACGCCTCTCTGGAGGCCGGCGACACCCAGGCCGACGAGCATGAAGACAGCATCCAGTTGATGACCCTGCACAGTGCCAAGGGTCTGGAATTCCCCTACGTGTTCCTGGTGGGAATGGAAGAAGGCCTGTTCCCGCACAAGATGAGCCTGGAAGAGCCGGGACGCTTGGAAGAGGAACGACGCCTGGCCTACGTTGGCATCACCCGCGCCATGCAGAACCTGGTGTTGACGTACGCCGAGACCCGACGCCTGTACGGCAGCGAAACCTACAACAAGGTGTCGCGCTTCGTCCGTGAAGTGCCCAAAGGCCTGATTCAGGAGGTGCGGCTGTCCAACAGCGTCAGCCGTCCGTTCGGCGGCGGCCAGCAGCAAAGCACCAGCAGTCTGTTTGGCGGCAGCGACATCCCGGAAACCGGCTTCAGTCTCGGCCAGACCGTGCGACATTCGGTGTTCGGCGATGGCGTGATCCTCAACTTCGAAGGCGCCGGCGCCCAGGCCCGGGTTCAGGTGAACTTCAGCGAAGGCAGCAAGTGGCTGATGCTGGGGTATGCCAAGTTGGAAGCGATCTAGGCGTTCTGAAAGCTTTTTATGTGGGAGCGAGCCTGCTCGCGATAGCAGTGGATCAGGCAACATTGACAGTGACTGACCCACCGCGATCGCGAGCAGGCTCGCTCCCACAGGTCGGATTGCTCACGCCTGCTGCCTTTCCGATAGAACTTGTCCCCCTTTCCTACAGCCAAAAGCCAACAAGCCCTCTTGCGCGGCTGAAGCTGAACCTAACCTGTCACGCAAAAGCCCGAAACACTCTGCCGCTAGCCAGCAACAGTTCACCTGTGCAACATGGCGCGCGTGCTATCCACAAATGGGAATGCCCTTATATGAAACGTTTTCTTAGCATCGCCATGGCGTTGTGCATCGGCCTGACGATGGCCATCGACGCCAATGCCGCCAAGCGCTTTGGCGGTGGTAAAAGTTCGGGCGCTGCCCCGACCCACCAGACCAGCCAGATGGCGCCGTCCTCTGCGGCCGGCTCTACCGCGGCTACTGCGGGCGCGGCCGGTGCGGCTGGCGCCGCCACCAAAGCCAGCGGTGCTTCGCGCTGGCTCGGCCCCCTGGCCGGCATCGCCGCCGGTGGCCTGCTCGCCTCCATGTTCATGGGCGACGGCTTCCAGGGCATGCAAATCTTCGACATCCTGATCATGGCGGTCATCGCCTTCCTGGTCTTCCGCTTCATTGCCGCCCGTCGTCGCAAGCAGCAGGAGCAACTGGCTCCGGCCGGTCATGCGCCGATGCAACGTGAGGTGTTCAACCAGCAACCGGCCAGTGGTTCGATCTTCGGCGGTTCGGCAGCACCGGTGGCTGCTCGACCGGTGATCAATGCGCCAGCCTGGTTCAACGAAGAGCGCTTCATCGAAGCGGCGCGCAACCATTTCATGTCCCTGCAGCAACACTGGGATGCGAACGAAATGGACAAGATCTCTGAGTTCGTGACCCCGCAACTGCTGGAATTCCTCAAGCGCGAGCGGGCCGAACTGGGCGATGGCTTCCAGTCGACCTACATCGACAATCTGCAAGTACAGCTGGACGGTGTCGATGATCGCGCCGACAAGACCATCGCCACCCTGACCTTCAGCGGTGTGTCGAAGGACTCGCGCTTCGACAAAGGCGAAGCGTTCAGCGAAAGCTGGAACATGGAACGTCCCCAGGGCGATGACCAGCCTTGGCTGGTGGCCGGTATCCGCCAGAACGGTTGAACCTCTGCGCGTTTTGCATGTTGAAATAAAAGAACCCCGGCTCAGGCCGGGGTTTTCTATTTCGCGGTTGCATCTATAGCGAGCTACTGTATAAACCGCTCCATATAAACCGCGCCATCGAGAAAGAGGATCCCGGACGTGGAAGAAATCATCGAACAATTGCGTGAAGCCAACGAACCCGTGCCGGTTCCACTGGAGTTACCTGACGAAGACTTGCTGGTGGAGATCGAAGAGCAGCTGTTCATCGATATTCCGTTCGTATTCAGAGAGTTTTTGCTGACAGTCAGCGATGTTGTCTACGGCAGCCTGGAACCCGTGACCGTCACCGATCCGCAGTCCCACACCTATCTGCCAGATGTGGCCGCCAACGCCTGGGATGCCGGTGTCGACCGTAGCCTGATCCCGATCTGCCAGGACGGCGACGACTATTACTGCGTCGAAGAAGACGGGACCGTGGTGTTGTGGCAGGCCGAAGAAGAGCTGATTGCCGAAGAAACCTGGGAATCGGTCTGGCACTGGGCCCGGGACGTCTGGCTGGAAAGCTGATCCGCCGCACGCCCGCCGCCGGTCAATGCCCGGACGATTCCTTGTGATTGTCCAGGGTCTCCAGCAAGGCCACCTGCATCCGCGTATGCAGGCGGACGAACCAGCGCCAGAGCAATGCCGCCACGACCGTGGCCACCACCGCGATCAGTACCAGCAACTTGTTGGTCGGCAGAATACTGGCCGACAAGGCTGCCAAGAGCAGGAAAATCATCAGCAGCGAGAGGATCGGGATCACTTCTGCGATCACTCGACGCACGCGCTGGGTGTGACGGCCGGCCATCTCCGGCTTCACGCCCATTTCCGCCAGCAGCATCGACAACGCCTTGAGCTTGCGATACGCGGCAATCAAAAACGGCAGCGACAACAACAACGCCCCGCCCCAGATCAGTGCTTTGTGCCAACTCGGGTCGCTGATCCAGGCTTGCAGGTAGGCCGACATCTGTTCGGCAAAGTAGCCACCGGCGATAAAAATCGCGATGACCAGCGCCAGATTGATGCCCACCTGCAGCAAAATCCGCCGGATCATGGCGGCCACCAGCGCCCCCTCCCCTTGGGGTTGAATGCTGCGAAGCCACTCGCCATACATTCCCAGTACCCTCGACAGCCGTTGTGGCATAACGGCAGCCAGCCTGACCGATAAAGGGTCGGCGGCCCGGATCAGGTACGGGGTCAGCAGAGTGGTCAGTACCGAAACCGCGACCGCTACCGGATAAAGGAAATCGCTGGTGACCTGCAAGGTCATCCCCAGCGATGCGATGATGAAGGAAAATTCGCCGATCTGCGAAAGGCCCATCCCGACTCGCAGCGAGGTCCTCCCGTCGTTGCCGGCAATAAAAGCACCGAGGCCGCAAGAGAGCATCTTGCCCAGCACCACTGCGGCGGTAATCACGGCAATCGGCCAAGCGTATTGGAGCAATATGACCGGATCGAGCATCAGGCCGATGGCGACGAAGAAGATTGCGCTGAACAAGTCGCGTACCGGCTCCACCAGCCGTTCGATTTTCAGCAACTGCCGCGACTCGGCCATGATCGCGCCGATCAGAAACGCTCCCAGCACCATGCTGTATTCCAGCTTGACCACCAGCAGGCAAAAGCCGAAACACAGGCCCAGCACGGTGATCAGCAACATCTCGTCGCTGTCGAACTTCGCCACGTAAGCCAGCAGCCTGGGCACCAGCAATATGCCGATCACCAGGGCGACAATCATGAATAACGACAATTTGCCGACCGTGGAGAACACTTCGCCGGAGCTGACCGTCCCGCTGACAGCGATGCTCGACAGCAAGGCGATAATGCCGATGCCCAGGATGTCTTCGACGATCAGGACCCCGAAGATCAGTTGCGCAAAGCGCTCGTTCTTCATCTTCAGGTCATTGAGAGCCTTGACGATGATGGTGGTCGAGGAGATAGCCAGGATCGCCCCGAGGAACAACGAGTCCATGGTGTTCCAGTCGAACCAGCGCCCGATTTCGTAGCCGATCCAGATCATCAACACAATTTCGAGAAACGCCGCGATGAACGCCGTGGCGCCCACCTTGAACAACTTGCGCAGGCTGAACTCCAGGCCCAGATAAAACATGAGGAAGATGACCCCCAACTCGGCCAGGGTCCTGATCGTCTCTTCGTCGTGGATAAAACCGAAAGGCGGCGTATGCGGGCCGATGATGAAGCCTGCAACGATGTAACCCAGCACCACGGGTTGTTTGAAACGATGAAAGAGTACCGTGACCAGCCCCGCTGCCATCATGATGATCGCCAGGTCTTGAATAAAACTGATGGCATGCATGGTGGGGCTCCCTGTTCATATGACTCATCACAGAGCTGGACGAGTCCGTTTCCTTTGTAGGAAATACCCTCGCAAGGGGCTTTTGAAGGGTACCACCGCGACTTCCGACAAAAAGACAGTGCAATATATGGAAACAGATCCACCGGGGCGTGACGGCAGCCACAGGCGCAGCGTCCCGATACTGGTAGTTTGAAAACCTTCCAGCACCCGCAGAGGTGCACTCCCGAAATTGCTGCCTTGAACCGTGAGTACGTTATGGAACCCGGAAACGCCCAGCTGTCGATGACGGTGCTGATGACCCCCGATATGGCCAACTTCTCTGGCAATGTGCATGGCGGCACCCTGCTCAAGTACCTCGACGAAGTCGCCTACGCCTGCGCCAGCCGCTACGCCGGGCGCTATGTAGTGACGCTGTCGGTTGACCAGGTGATTTTCCGCGAGCCGATTCATGTCGGCGAGCTGGTGACGTTTCTGGCGTCGGTGAACTACACCGGTAACACGTCAATGGAAGTGGGCATCAAAGTCGTGACCGAAAACATTCGTGAACGCTCGGTGCGCCACACCAACAGCTGCTTCTTCACCATGGTTGCGGTGGACGATCAGCGCAAACCCGCCGCCGTCCCGCCATTGCAACCGCAGAACAGCGAAGAAAAACGCCGTTACGAACAAGCCCAGCAGCGTCGGCAAATTCGCCAGGAGCTGGAGAGGCGCTATCAGGAAATCAAAGCCGACGGCCCTTAACAGATCCGCCCGGCTCGCACCCACAGGGATTCGCGTTGATCAGAGGCTGATCGGTACAGCTTCGAACCCTACCCTCGGATGGGTGATCCGGTCCTGGGCGCGTACCAGTTCCAGCTCGTAACTGGCACACGCCTGGGTTTCCAGCAGTACTTCATGTACGGCTGCGGCAGTGAATTCGAGCGCCGCCACCAGGCTGTCTCCCAGCACCACTCGCGCCAGGAACAGCCCCGAGGTCAAGTCTCCCACCCCCACCGGCTGACGAGGGAATGCGAGTAATGGACGACGCAGGTGCCAGCTACCGTCGGCGGTTACCAACAACATTTCGAAGCTGTCCTCGGGCTTGCCCGGATAGGCCAGGTGTTTGACGAGTATCGCTTTGGGTCCGCGGGTCAGGAGCGCGCGAGCCATGGCCAGGCAGTCCAGCAGCGACTGCGCCTTGCGTCCCGAAAAACTGTCCAGCTCCAGCTGGTTCGGGCACATGATGTCCGCCACACCAGCCGCTTCCTCCAGGAGAAAATCGCTCACCTCGGGCGCCACGATGCAACCCTTCTCCGGATGCCCCATGACCGGATCACACAAATAAATTGCCTTGGGATTGCACGCCTTGATTCGCGCCACGCCCGCCAGAATCGCCTGCCCTTGGGCGGCGCTGCCCAGGTAACCGGACAACACCGCGTCACAATTGCCCAGCTCGCCGATTGCGGCGATCCCCTCTACCAATGCCGGTATCTGCTCAGAGGCAAGCACGTCGCCGGTCCACTGTCCGTACTGAGTGTGATTGGAAAATTGTACGGTGTTGAGCGGCCACACGTTCACCCCCACCCGTTGCATCGGAAAGACTGAAGCGCTGTTACCGGCGTGACCGAAGACCACGTGGGACTGGATGGCAAGCAGATGAGGGGTACGTTTCATGCGGGATGTTTCCGTAAAACGAATGAAATTCAAGCCGCGCAGTATGCGACTAAACGCAACCTGTACGACAGACCGGGGACACAGTTAAGCTGACAGCAACTTGTAGGAGCACTTCGTTCATGCTGACCCTTGGAAATATTTTCGTGCTGATGCTGTTGGCTACCGCCGGCGCCTGGCTGTGGCACAACCATGGTTTGCGCGAACGAGCGTTGGCGAGGGTCATGCAACATTGCGCCAACCTCAAGATCGAGCTGCTGGACGGCAACGTGGCGCTGAAAAAGATTGGGTTCGTCAAAGACGCCAGCGGACGCCGGCGCCTGGCCCGTATCTATAACTTCGAATTCACCGTCACGGGTGAATCGCGCCATTCGGGCACCATTACCCAGTTCGGGGCCCACAGCGCGCAAATCGAGCTGGCGCCTTACCCAATGCCGTTCGAAGAGTCAGCGCCGACACCGATCGAACCGGTCCAGACCAGGCCCAGGGCCGAAGTCATCGAGTTGAGTCAGTGGCGCCAGGAACACAACAAATGGAAGCCTTGAAGCAAGGCTGACTCACGGGCACCGACAGTTAGCCAGGCCGGCTTGCAGCGCTGCCACGTCTTGAGGCTCATCAAAAATCAATTCGATTCGTGAGTCCTGGCGCCACTCGCTGGCCTGCCACCGCAGCGTCGCGCCCTCCAGCGCATTGGCTGAAACCCAGCCATCGGCGCTGTGGATAACCATCTTCGCCCGCTTCCAGCCCCAGCCTTGCAGGCAGCGCGTCAACGTCGCCGTGTCCAGTCGCTGACTCGGATGCCAGCGCCAGCCAATACTCCAGCCGCCTTCCTGTTGCTGATACAGGCAGATGGGCGATGTCGGGTCGGTCCAGACGGCCGGCATCTGTCCCACCTCCCTGGGCAGACTCACGTTAGCCACAATCCCGCTTCCGCGAGCCGCAAGACCTGGCAGCCGATCGATCGGCAAGGCTGCCTGTCGGGTCCAGTACAGGGCAATCTCCGGCAGTTGCGCGGTGATGCCCAGGCGTTCGGTTTCGCTCAAGTGCTCGGATTTGTTCAGCACCACCAACCCTGCATCGGCCAGAGTTTGCCGTTGCGCGTCGGGCAACGGCGTGCCATCCGCCATCGCTCGGGCATCGAGCACCAACACGCAAGGCTGAACCGCCAGCACGCCGAGCCATGGCGTTTCGTTCAGTTGCCGCATCAACTGCGCCGGATGGCCCAGGCCGGAGGGCTCGATAAACAGTCGATCCGGGCGCGCCTTGCGCAGTAAACGAGCGAGGCCGATCTGAAATGGCGCGCCGTTGACGCAACACAAACAGCCCCCGGCCACTTCGCCCAGTGCGATACCATCGGCAGTCTGGGTCAGCAACGCCGCGTCCAGGCCGATTTGACCAAACTCGTTGATCAGCACCGCCCAGCGCTCATTCGCCGGGCGCTGCGCCAGCAATTGCTTGATCAGGCTGGTCTTGCCAGCCCCCAAAGGGCCTGCGATGACGTGGGTGGGAATGTTCTGCAACATAATCGGCGGCTTTCGAGGGAGGTGAACATGCGGTTGATTGGCTGTTTTTTATTGGCGCTGACGTCGAACCAGGCGCTGGCCCAGGCTTGTGTCGTGCATAGCCAGGCAGAACGGCTCGATGTAAAAGTCTGCCAGCAGAACCGCAATATTCCGCAGAAACTGTTCGCCGACGGCTTCTGCCAGCCAAACCTTGCCGGACAAAAAGTCGAGGTACAGTACGTCGATCAATGCCCTGGCGGCGCGTTTGGCATCTGCAGCAATGCCCAGGTCGCCAATATGCCCTACCGCCAGGATATTCACTATTACGGCGTAGCCAGCGATGCGGCCTATTTGCAGCCGTTCTGTGAAGGACAAAGTCAGGGCAACTGGCTCAAACCTTAAGCGAGCCAGTCCAGAGTCAGGATCAATCGCCGCTCCCCCGGCGCCAGCTGCGGCGAGCGATGGATCATGCCCATGCCCTCATTACCATGCCACTTCTCGCCTTTGAGCAGCGCCACATCGCCACAGGCAAACTGCTGAACCGCATGCGGGTCACCCGGTTCAGCGTCAGGTTGCCCCAGACATCGACGATCCATCACACCTTCCTTTAGCCACTGGCTGCCCGCGCCAGCGTACGTGGTGATCAGCCGTACCGGCACATGGTCGACGTGAAAACGCGGGCACATGGCCTTGTCCAGCGTTCGCAGGCGCAGACCGACACGTTTGGCGCCCAGCAGGCAGGCAAACGCACTGACCAGCCAGGAGACATCGGTGATGAAGCCTTCATAGCCATGCAGATCGCCAAAGCCTGCGGCGAGACCGTCCAGTGCCGGTTGCGCGTCCTCGTGCGGCAGGTCGAGCACCCGCGATTCGGCCAGAGGCTGATCCATGGAAAGCACCATTGCCGCAAAATCGCTGATGTGCGCCGGCAGTTGACGTTGCCAGACAGCCAGGTTGGTATCGTCGTCCAGAATGTGCGTCAGGATCCGCGGGGTATCGCCCTGAACCTGGCGTACCGGCACTTCCCGCTTCGGATTGGGCGCCAGCATCACGCTGCCGCCTCGTCATGCCAAGGGCCGAACGGATCCGGCAGCAAACGCCAACTGTCGACACCCAGGGCCATTTCCGCGTCACTGAGCAGACAAGCATCCAGCTCGGCGGTCAGTTGCGTGAAGTCGATATTCTGGCCGATGAATACCAGCTCCTGCCGGCAATCACCGGTGGTGGGAAGCCAGTTTTTCAGGATGGCTGCGCTGCTTTCCTCATCTTGCGGCCATTGGCTTTTCGGCACGAACCGCCACCAGCGCCCGGCGAATCCATGTCGCATCAAGCCGCCGGCCTGGGACCAACTGCCCGCTTCCTCATGTTTGCTGGCCAGCCAGAAGAAGCCCTTG
Source organism: Pseudomonas sp. N-137 (assembly GCF_034555295.1). Taxonomy (NCBI): domain Bacteria; kingdom Pseudomonadati; phylum Pseudomonadota; class Gammaproteobacteria; order Pseudomonadales; family Pseudomonadaceae; genus Pseudomonas; species Pseudomonas sp. N-137. Next base: position 233,573 of record NZ_JAXUDQ010000018.1, on the reverse strand, counting down.
GAGCGCAGGAGCTTGCCATTGGTCCACGGACGGTCGATAAAACTGAAAAAACGCTGGGGATGAAACGGCCGGCGCGCCCGGTAAGCTGTCGAAGCGATGCCGTATTCTTCGGTTTCGGGCACGTGCTCACCGCGCAGTTCCTGCAGCCAGCCCGGTGCTTGAGCCGCGCGCTCGAAGTCGAAGAGGCCTGTGTCGAGGATCTTTTCCAGCGGTACTTGGCCCATGACCATGGGAATGATCTGCGCCTGGGCGTTGAGCCGTTCCAGAATCGCGATCAACTCCTCCCGTTCGTGACGGCCAATCAGGTCGATTTTGCTGATCAGAATCACATCGGCGAACTCGATCTGCTCAATCAACAGATCAGTAATGGAACGCTCATCCTCCTCCCCCAGGGTTTCGCCGCGTGAAGCGAGGCTTTCGGCCGCCTGGAAATCCAGCAGGAAATTGACCCCATCGACCACTGTCACCATCGTGTCCAGCCGTGCCACATCGGCCAGGCTGCGGCCTTGTTCATCACGAAAAGTAAAGGTTTCCGCCACCGGCAAGGGTTCGGAAATCCCCGTGGACTCGATCAGCAGATAGTCGAAACGGCCTTCCCTGGCGAGCTGGCCGACTTCTTCCAGCAGGTCTTCACGCAACGTGCAGCAAATGCAGCCGTTACTCATCTCCACTAGTTTCTCTTCAGACCGGCTTAGGGTGACATCTCGCTGGACTTCGCTGCCATCGATGTTGATCTCGCTCATATCGTTGACGATCACCGCGACGCGCAGGTTGTCGCGATTGCGCAGGACGTAATTGAGCAGTGTGCTTTTACCGGCGCCGAGAAATCCGGACAGCACGGTTACAGGGAGACGATTGGGCACCAGGTATATCCTCATCGGGCGGGCCGCGCTGATGCGGTTGAATGCATGTCGCGGCTCTTTTCTTCAGGCTTGGGTTCGGTTCAAGGTCTAAGCCTTTTTAATGTTATAGTATAACAACAACATTTAACCAGCCTCTCGGCTCAACCGGTCTGAAGTAAAAAACATGCGCAGTTTTCTGAAATTCGTATTCGCAAGCCCGATGCTGCTATTGGCGCTAGATGCTTCAGCCCAGAGCCCTATGTTGGCAAACTGCACTCGCAGCGCGAATTTACTGGCCTGTGTCGATGGGCAAGGTAATGCCTACAGCGTCATGACGGCCGGAAACACCCTGCATCTCCGTGGATTTGAAGTAAATGGCCGCCGCTATTGGGCACAAACCACTAGCCGCTATGGCCAGCTGACGTTCTTTACCGGAATAGCTTCTGACGGAGAGACCTGGGTGGGATACAGCCGGCGCGTAGGTTGGACGACACTCAACCGTTTCTCGAGCTCGGGTGGAAGCACTGGGAAATTTTTATGCGGACGCATAAGCGGTTGCCAGGACGCACCACGCTGATGTTTCACGTGGAACGGTACGAAAAGCCCTCACACCCAGCAAAATGAAACTGCGTTCATGAACTAGTGCTCGTCGAACACACTGTTATAGTATAACGTTTGTGGTGTACCTATGACGGACCTTGAATATGAATGCGTTCACTCTGCCGGACGTTGCCGCGCAGGCTTCGCGCCAGGCCTTGCCCCTTGACTGGGTAGGCATGTGCGGCATCGCGGTACCCGTATTGATCGACGGTCAGCGTCTTAACGCGATCGCTGATGCCGGTGTCAGCCTTGACGACGGTGAAGCCCGAGGCATCCATATGTCACGCTTGTATCTGGCGCTGGAGCTGCTCGAAAGCGCAGCGCTGTCTCCCATGCTGTTACGCCGAATCCTCCAGCAATTCCTCGACAGTCACGCCGGTCTGTCCGACGCCGCCTCGCTGAGCATTTGTACCGATCTACTGTTCAAGCGCCCTGCGCTAGTCAGCCCACTGGCTGGCTGGAAGCGCTATCCGGTCAGCATCGAGGCCCACCTGAAAAATGATGTGTTCCACGTGGAACTGACCATTCAGATTGCCTACTCGTCCACCTGCCCTTGCTCGGCCGCGCTCGCTCGTCAGTTAATCCAGCAGCAATTTGTAGACGACTTTGCCAATAAAGCGCTCGAGCACGCCGGAGTCCTGGCTTGGCTAGGCTCATCAAAAGGCATCCTCGCCACGCCTCACAGTCAACGCAGCACGGCCACGGTGAAGCTGAGACTGAACAGCGACGTCGACGAATTGCCGCTGCTGTCGCTCATCAACGAAGCCGAAGCAGCCCTGGGCACGGCCGTACAAACCGCCGTGAAACGGGCAGACGAACAAGCCTTCGCCCTCGCCAATGGTCAAAACCTAATGTTCTGTGAAGACGCCGCGCGGCGGCTGAGCATGGCTTTGAGGCGATCCCCCGATATCGCCAGCCTCGATGTGCGAGTGGTGCACGCCGAAAGTTTGCATGCCCATGACGCTGTGGCACAAAGCCGTTGGGTCAGGGAGGCACTGTGATTCGTTGCCAGTCATTGCGCTGGGGCGCCCCGGGCCACCCCCTCACACCCCCGTTGAACATAGAGCGGCCGGCGGGAAGCCTGACGGCCATCGTCGGAGCCAACGGTGCGGGCAAAAGCAGCCTGCTGAAAGTGCTGGCGGGCCTGCAAAAACCCCTATCCGGCAAAGTCGTGCTGGATGTTCCACGTCGCGGCAGCGTCTCGTTTCTGGCGCAACAGCAACATCTGGATCGGCAATTTCCGATCAGCTTGCAAGAGCTGGTGGCGGCGGGATCCTGGGGGAGCAGGCACACGCCAGCGATGCGCCGCCATCGCTTGAAAGCCGTACTGCAAGACTGGGCGTTGGATGGCCTGGAGCATCGCTCCTTAATGGCGTTGTCGGGAGGCGAGTTGCAACGCGCCCTTCTCGCCCGTTTGAGTTTGGCTGAAGCGCCCCTGCTGTTGCTCGACGAACCCCACGCCGCCCTCGACGAACAAGGCCAGGCGCTACTGTGGAAACACCTTCACGGCTGGCATGCCGAAGGCCGCACCCTGGTGGTGGTTTGTCATGATCTCGCTGCGGTGCGCCAACATATTCCTCATACACTATTGGTCAGCCAGGCCGGTTGCACGCTGGGCCGCAGTGTCGATTTGATTACCCAACAACCCCTCACGCAGGTGGCCTGATGCTCGCGGCCACCCATCTCTGGCAACCCTTTCAGGAATTTGTCTTCATGCGCCGGGCGCTGCTGGGCGGCCTGGTATTGGCGTGCAGCACGGCACCGCTTGGGGTGTTTTTGATTCTGCGACGCATGAGCCTGATAGGCGACGCCGTCGCTCATGGCATCTTGCCCGGAGCCGCACTGGGTTTCTGGTTTGCCGGGCTGAGCCTGCCAGCCCTGACGCTGGGCGGACTCGGTGCAGGCTTGAGCATGGCCGGGGTGGCAGCCTGGATTACCCGTCGCACCGGTCTGCGGGAAGACGCCAGCCTTGCGGCGATCTATCCCATTTCCCTGGCCGCCGGTGTGTTGATTCTTGGTATGGCCGGCAAACGCCTGGACTTGCTGCACCTGTTGTTCGGCTCCGCGCTGGCGGTAGATGGCCCGACACTTACCGGCATGCTCTGGGTTTCGGGGGTCAGCCTGCTCGCGATGGCGCTGATTTACCGACCGCTGTTGCTCGACACCCTGGACCCTCTTTTCCTGCAAACCGTCAGTCGGCTGGGCCCACTGGCCCATGGCGTATTTCTGACCTTGGTCGTGCTGAATCTGGTCATCGGCTTCCAGGCCATCGGTGCACTGATGGTGGTCGGTTTGATGATGTTGCCGGCTGCCGCTTCACGATTCTGGAGCCGCCGTTTGCCGGTTCTGATGGGAGTCGCGGCGCTGCTTGGATGTGTGTCGGTGTGGCTCGGACTGCTGTTGTCATTCCACTTCTCGCTACCCAGCGGGCCGGCCATCGTACTGGTGGCGGGCGCGTTGTATCTGCTGTCCGTAGTGTTCGGTCCGGTGCACGGTTTGCTGCGTCGCCCGCCTTTACTCACATCCCAATGAGGTGTTTCCCGATGCGCGTTCTGCTCGTGCTGTTCAGTCTGATGCTGTCCTTATCCACGTCTGCAGCCGAAAAGCTCCAAGTGGTGACCAGCTTCAGCATCCTTGCCGACATGACCCAAGAGGTCGGCGGCGAGCATATCCAGATCACCAACCTGGTGGGGCCGGACGCGGATGCTCACACTTACGAACCCACGCCAGACGACGCCAAGGCGTTGCTCAGCGCCAAACTGATCATCAAGAATGGTCTGGGTTTTGAACCGTGGCTGGATCGCCTGGTCACCAGCACCGAAACCAGCGCACCGGTGATCAGCGCCAGTCGCGGCGTTATTCCTCGTTCGCTGGATGAAGAGGGCGAGACCGTCCCCGACCCGCATGCCTGGCATAACCTGGCAAACGCCGAGCTGTACGTCAGGAACATCACCAAGGCGCTGGAAGCCGCCGACCCGGCCCACCAGGCCGACTACGAACGTAACAGCCAGGCGTATCTGAAAAAGATCTATGCGCTGCTCGCCGATGCCAAGGCCAAGCTTGGTGCCTTGCCACCGGGCAATCGCAGGATCGTGACGTCCCACGATGCCTTCGGCTACCTGGGACAGGCCTATGGCATTGAGTTTATCGCGCCCCAGGGGCTGTCCACTGAACGGGAGCCCTCGGCCGCCGATGTCGCGGCGCTGATTACCCAGATACGCCAAGCAAAAGTAAAAGCCGTGTTCATGGAGAACATCAAGGACGCGCGCCTGCTCAAGCAGATAGCGGCTGAAAGCGGTGCGCACATCGGCGGCACGCTGTACTCCGATGCGCTGGCGGCCAGCGGACCGGCCAGTTCTTTCATCGGGCTGTTCGAGTACAACCTGAATACGTTGTACGACGCGTTGCGCCGGCCATGATTTGCAAGCGCCCTTGAACGAACTTCCGTGGGAGCAAAGCTTGCTCGCGACGCGCACGAGCCTTGCTGCCACAGATCAACCAGGTCATGTACGCCAGAGCTGGATTCAAGCCCTCGGCTTGACCGTCCCGCAATCCTGCCCCAGCCACACGGCGCGAGTGTCCAGGCTGCCGTTCTGCTGGATACCGGTGGCATTGAATGTGCCGTTCACCGCCGTAGTGAATTCCCGATCACTCTGGAATGTTGCCACCCCATTGCCTTGGGCTTTCGGACAACTGAAACGAAACTTCCACTGATTGCCGGTGCGCTCGGTGATCTGCTGCTTGCACCCCGATTGCGGGTCTTGCAGCGGAATGTCATTGGTCTGGACCTGCTCCGGGGTCAGGCATACGCGAATACCCTTGCCACCCATGGTGATGCCCTGCTTTTCCAGCATCGCCCGTTGCTCCGGGGTGATCTGGTTTTGCAGTTGGCCAAGAATCAGTTGCAGGTCCGGCAGATTCTGGTTGTCGACCTTCATATTGCTTGTAGTCAGTTCCCACAACCCTGGTTGAAGCATCTGCGCCTGAGCCGCCACAGAAACCGACAAACCAATCGTCAGGGCCAAACCCAGCAGACAAACTTTCATCACAAGCACTCCAGAGGACAGGTGGCCGTTAGACGTCTCCCACAGGCTTCGGTTCAGGCTCGGCAGGAGTGAATTAATTAGCGACATCCGTCGTGGAACATGGTCTGTTAAGCATTGAAACTTCAGGAGCAAGGCTGCCCCATGGATTACTTCGGCCCGCATGTTTTCGGTTACCTGATCGCACTGCTTCACACTCTGGGTTCCATCGCCGCCGTTCACGCGGTGCTTACGGTGCGTACCGCTCAGGGTTCCATCGCCTGGGCCCTGTCGTTGGTATTTATCCCCTACCTGACATTGATTCCCTACCTGGTTTTCGGCCGGAGCACGTTCGACGGCTATATCAAGGCGCGCCGGCAAGCCAACGAAGAAATGCGCAAAGCGGTTTCCGAGCTGAACTGGCGGCCATGGGTCGAAGAAGCCCTCGCCGCCCGCGCCTCTGAGGCCTACGCCTCGTTACGGGCGATGCCCAAGCTGGGCCGCACGCCGTGCCTGGCGAACAACCAGGTGCGCTTGCTCATCAATGGCTTCGCCACATTCGAGGCGATTTTCGAGGCCATTGAGAGTGCCCGGGAAGCCGTGCTGATTCAGTTTTTCATCATCCACGACGACCGCCTCGGTCAACGTCTGAAAACGCTGCTCCTGAAGAAAGCCGCCGAAGGTGTTGCGGTGTATCTGCTGTATGACCGCATTGGCAGCCATTCCCTGCCCCACCGCTACGTCCAGGCTTTGCGTGATGGTGGGGTCCATGTCAAAGCCTTCGCCACCCGTAGCGGCTGGCTCAACCGATTCCAGGTCAATTTTCGCAACCATCGCAAAATCGTCGCGGTGGACGGCGTCTTGGGTTTCGTTGGCGGCCATAACGTGGGCGATGAGTACATGGGTGAAAAGCCGCCCTTGGCGCCATGGCGCGATACCCATGTGGAAGTACGCGGGCCCGTCGTGGCGAGCATGCAAGAGTCGTTTGCTGAAGACTGGTTCTGGGCGGCCCGCTCATTGCCGCCGCTCATCCTGCCGGACGCGTACCCGGATGATGGCGTACTCTGCCAGTTGCTGGCCAGCGGCCCGGCCGACGCGTACGAAACCTGTTCACTGTTTTTTGTCGAAGCGATCCATGCGGCCAGCGAACGTGTCTGGATCACCACGCCGTACTTCATTCCTGATGAAGCGGTATTCGCTGCGTTGCGCCTGGCGGTATTGCGCGGGGTAGACGTGCGCATCTTGCTGCCCTCACGCCCGGACCATAAGGTCGTCTACGCGGCGTCGAGCCTGTACGCGTTCGAAGCCGTACGGGCCGGCGTGCGGGTGTTTCGTTATGAGCCGGGCTTCCTGCACCAGAAAGTCGTGCTGATTGACCGGGAAATCAGCGCCATCGGCAGCGCCAACCTGGACAATCGTTCGTTCCGGCTCAACTTCGAGGTGATGCTACTGACCGTGGATATTTCGTTCGCCACTCAGGTCGAGCAGATGCTCGAGGACGACTTCGCCCAAGCGCTGGAAATAGACAAACAGGAAAGCCGGGAGACCCACCGCCTGCAGAAGATCGGCATGCGGATCGCCCGGCTTATTTCCCCGATACTCTAAGTGGCACACATCTGATCAAGGGGTATAGATGTCGTCGCGAGTCCAGGGCAATTCATGGCTGCCATCGGCGTGCGTCTTCACCGCCAGGATCTGGTGCAGGTTGATCCACCCCTTGGCGAATGCGTAGGCGCATCCGGCCAGATAAAGCCGCCAGATCCGCAGCGCTTGCTCCGGCACTTCTTTGGCGGCGGCCTCAAGGTTGTCTTCCAGCCGCTCACTCCAATGATCGAGCGTGCGGGCGTAATGCATGCGCAGGCTTTCCACATCGACAATCTCCAACCCCGCTTCGCTGATCTGGGCGGAAATCATCGACAGGTGCGGCAGCTCGCCATTGGGGAACACATACTTCTCAATGAACTCGCCCGCGCCACGTCCGACCGGGCGGCCATCAGTGTGCTTGGCGGTGATGCCATGGTTCATCACCAAGCCACCCTCGCGAACCGCGCCGAAAAGCGTTTTGCAGTACTGCTGGAGATTGGCATGACCGACATGCTCGAACATGCCGACGCTGACCACCTTGTCGAAGCGACCGTCCTGGGGCAGGTCCCGATAGTCGAGCAACTGCAACTCCACTTGATCCTCCAACCCCTGCGCCTTGACCCGTTCCCGAGCGAGGGTCAGTTGCGCCTGGCTGAGGGTAATGCCGAAGACCCTGGCGCCGAATTCCCGGGCAGCGTAACGGGCCAAACCACCCCATCCGCACCCCACATCCAGCAGATAATCACCGGGTTGCAGACGCAGTTTGCGACACAGATGGCGGAATTTGGCTTGCTGGGCTTGTTCGAGGGTTTCGCTACCGGTCTCGAAATAGGCACAGGAATAAGCCATGTCGCTGTCGAGCCACAGCTGATAGAACGCGTTGGAAAGGTCGTAATGATAGGAAATCGCTTTGGCGTCGGTTTCCTTGTCATGAACTGAACGCACGGGTTGATTCGCGCCATCGTCTTCCATCAGCGCCTGACTCAGTTCATCACAGACGCGAATGACTTCGTTGATCGAACCTTCGAGTTCCAGCTTGCCTTCTACAAACGCCGCACCCAGCGCGTTCAGACTGGGGTGGGTGAATTGCGCGACCATTTGTGGGTCCTTGACCACGATCGTGACGCTAGGGTCGGCACCCAACGTAAACTCATGGCCGTCCCAGAGCCGCAGCCGAAGCGGTAAATGCAGATTCTGTAAGGCCGGTGGAAGTTGCGCGAGCATGAGATATCCCCCTTGTTTCAGACGACTGAAATGAGGGTAGACCATCCTAGAAAAATAGCAGGCTATCGAATTTATAGCCTTTTTCTATCGCCTTCCACATCTACTGTTCTAACCAGTAACTCCCTGAAGGGGTACACCCTCTGCGTAGCTGACTATGAGTATGGCCTACAGTTCGCCGAAATTCCCCTTTGGTCGAGGGTCTCGATTTTCAACAACGGTTCCTGAAACCGCAAAAGACGCCCGGCATTGCCCAAGACCAGCAACGTGCTCACGTTATGCAGCAATGCCGCGATCATCGCCCCAGCCGCGCCAAGCCAACCGAATGCGGCGAAAGCGATGATCGCCAGCGTCCAACCCAACCCGATGATCACGTTGACCTGCAACGTGCGCCTGCATCGACGACTCAGGCGCACGCAGGTGCCGAGGCGGCGCAGGTCACTGCCGATCAATACAATGTCCGCCGACGCAAGCGCGATGTCCGAGCCACCCGCCCCCATCGCTATGCCCACTACTCCGGCCTTGAGCGCCAGGGAATCATTGATGCCATCCCCCACCACCATGGGTCGCAAGCCGTGGTCGATCTCGGCCATGACCCGTTTAAGTTTGTCTTCAGGCAAAGCGTGAGCCTGCACTTCGCCAATACCGATTTCCCGCGCCAGTCTGTTGGCTACGCTCTGGCGGTCCCCGGTCAGCAACAACTGGCGCCCCAGGCCCAGCGCCCGCAACTCAGCCATGGCCTGGCGCGCTTCCGGCTTGGTGCTGTCGGCCAACAACAGCCAGGCGATGAACGTTCCCCCCAAGGCCAGGCCGGCAATAGGTCCGTCATGGTCAGGGATCGGCGAAGTCTCGATCCCCAACCGGGCGAACAACTCAGCCCGACCAAGAGCCGCCTCACCTTGGTCGGTCATCGCCACCACACCCAACCCTTGGTGTTCGTGGATTTCGGTCAGCGGCAGATATTTTTCCGGCGCCACCAACCCAGCCAACGCACGACTGACCGGATGGCTGCTGGCCGAACCGAGGCTGGCGGCCAATGGCAGCAGAAAGGATTCATGCTCGCGGACGCTGTCGATGGATTGCAGGCGAAGGATGCCGTGGGTAAGCGTGCCCGTTTTGTCGACGACCAGCGAGGTCAGGTCCGCCAGTTCCTCCAGGAAGGCCGAACTACGGATCAGGATTCCATGACGCGCCGCGACTGCGATGCCGGCAACCGCCGTCGCCGGAGCTGACAGGACCAGTGCGCAAGGACACGCTGCCACCAACACCGCCAGCATCGCCTGGGCGTCGTTTGTAACGAACCAGGTCACCGCCGCCAACAGCAACACCAGCACCAGATAGCTGGCGGCGTACCGTTCAAGCAACCGGGTGATGGGCGGCTTGGAACGCTCGGCGTTTTGCATCAGGGCAATGACTCTGCCCAGCGTCGACTCATCCCCCGTGCGAGTCACTTCCAGGCGTAGCAGGCCATCGAGGTTGATCGCGCCCCCAAAAACCTCAGTGCCCACCAGCGCCTCCAACGGCACCGATTCACCCGTAATGGGCGCGGTGTCGAGACTGGCCTGGCCAGACAGGACCCGACCATCCACCGGCACCCGATCACCGGCGCGCACCTCCACCACATCGCCGGGTTGGAGCGTGGCGTTGTCGACTTCAATTATCGAGCCGTCGGCCTGAACCTTGCGCCCCTGGCTTCGGGTCAGTTGGGCGAGGGCATCGATGGCTTCCTGGGAACCGAGGACGCTGCGCTCCTCCAGCACGTGACCAAAGGTCATGATGATCGGCAACAGCGCAGCCGTCAGCAAATCCCCCGTGGCCCAAGCGCCGAGCATGGCCAGGGCAATCAGTTGATCGGTGACGCCATGCAGGCTCGGATATCGCAGGCTGTACCAGGCCGAACGCATCACCGGTACAGCCACCAGCACGGAGGCCAATCCCCACAGTAATTGACTGACAGCATTCTGCTCTGGTGCCCATCCGCGCCATACCAGACCCAACGCGAGCAGACCGAGGGCAATCATCGCCAGCGTCAGTTGCCGCGCAACCGTACGCTGTTCACTGGAAGACAACATGGGCGCGGTGAGGGTTTCGGCGTTCATTGCTCAGCGCCCTGAATGATCAGGCGGGAATCGTCTTGCGGATCGACCGTTGTCACCGAACCGGCTTGGCGAAGAATCCCGGGTATACGTTCACGATAAAGGCGTAGCCACATCTGAGGATCGCTCTCCTGAGTCTTCGCCAGGCTGAGGACCGTAGCAGTGTCAGCCGAGGCTTTGGCGAGCCGTTCACTGGCCTGAGCATGGGCAATCTGAAGGGCACGGTCGGCGTCCTCGCGGGCGGTCTGGGTCAGTTTCTCGGCTTCGGTGCGGGCGTTCGCCACGGCTTGGTCCGCCTGCTGGCTAGCGGTCAGTACCGCATTGAACGCACTCACCGCAGGGCCCGGAAGGCTCGATTGCACATCGACGCGCACCACCTCGATCCCTAGCCCCTGCCCTGTCGCGGCAAGATCGGCCAAGCGTCGATTGATGCCCTGGAGCAGATCACTGCGCAAGCGTTCACGGCTCTCGGCCGCTTGGTTATCGCGGCCGATCAATTCGGGGCGAGCCACGAGAATCGTATCCAGGTCCCGAGCTGCAGTAAGACTTATGGCGCTGCGGGTGACCAACCGGTCCAGCGCCGGCAACACATGCTCGCCCTGTACAACGAAGGCATAGGGCTCGCTGACTTTGTAGAACACCCGCACATCCAACTGCACCACTCCCGCGTCACCGGTCAATAGATAGCCAGAACCGGCCAGCGCATCGCTGACCGGTGAGGCAAAACTGGCGACGCGGTCAGCCTGCAAAGCCGCATCCGAACGCAGCAGGTTTTCAACCCGCCGCTCCAGGACCCGATCCGCCGCCGGCAGCAAGATCACGTGTTCCACCGGACGAGGCCAAGCAAGCAAAAGGCCGGCATTCTGGACTCGATCCAGGGCGCCGAAACGCAGGATCACTGCACGACTCTGCGGATCAATCTGTCGCACATTTGAAAATGCCCAGGCCAGCGCGGCTAAAACCGTGACGGCATAGAGCGCCAGAAAGGCTAGCCGTCCGGCCTGAATCCAGGGGCTGACGGAGGTATTTGTTCCACGTGGAACCAAACTCATGGCCGTGTTCCACCTAAACGTTCCACGGATGGTGGGCCCTCTACCAAGGCGCGAAACGGTGCGGCGTCGGTGCGCAAAATCAGTTTCGTACCCGGGGAAACAATTGTTCCCAAGGTGTCCAGCGAGCGCAGAAGGTTGTAGAGCTGGGGGGACCCGGCGTATGCCTTGCTATAGATCCCGGCAGCTTCAACACGGGACTGCGCCTCGATCTCAGCCGCTTTCACCTTTGCATCGGCCTGAAGAATCCTCGCATCACGCTCTGCGGCAGAACGAATCTGCGCCGCTTCACGCTTACCAATGGCGGTGCGCTCAGTAGCAATGGTTTCACGCTCAGCGCGCATGCGATCCACCGTCGCAGTCAGCGTCACCGACGGTAAGGTCAAGCGCTCGATGCCAACTTGCAGCACCCGAACGCCGTAGGTGCTGAGCAATTGTTGATCAATCTGCTGCCGCAACTGAGCTTCAAAATCGGCGATGCGCACTTGGCTGGCATCGGTGTTGACCAGGCTGGCCAAATCAAAACTGGCGGCGGTGGTTTCCAAGGCTGAACCAACGAACGTGCGAATCTGCCGTGCAGCTTCATCCGGTTGATTCTGCACCGCACGCATAAAGCGCTGAACGTTTTGCGGGTCACCCTGCACCTGCCACGCCACGTAGGCCTGAACAATGATCCGCAATCCGTCGCGGGTACCCACGTCCTGAAGCCCGCTGGAGGTGGTGCGTAATCGCAGGTCCACCGGGATCGCCGCTTCGAACGGTGCCGGCCAGTGCCAGTTCAAACCTGGTTGCAGCAGCACCCGCGCCGGATTGCCGAAACGGGTAATGACCGTCGCCTCTCCCGAGCGCACTTGCACCAGGCTGGAGGCAGCGATAGCAAACGCCACCAGCAGCGCCGCCCAGCCCACCCGGCCCCAAGGAAACGGGCCGGCCACATGTGGATCGTCATGATGGTGATGATGCCCGTGGTGATGGTGGTGGCCGGCATGAGCGTGACCGGGATGATCATGGTGATCATGTGAAGAAGACTGGCTCAATGGGCAGCTCCTGGCTGGACCGGGTTAGGCGGCGAGGCGGGATCCGCCGGCAGCGTGAACGTACGCAAATCGAGGGTGGGCGCGTTGCTCCCAGCCCCCAGGCGATGATCGAGAATCAGCAGCTTTGCATTGCCAAGTCCCTGGCTTAGCTGGCTGAGATATTGCTCCAGCACAAAAGCATGGCCAGCCGTTGCGTAGGCTTGGCGTTCGGCGTTGAAGCGCAAGTCGGCGGCTTGGGCGGTCGCATTGATTTCTCGGGCGGTGGCTTGAGCCTGGTCATGGATGATGCTGGCTTGCAACTGCGCCTGGTTAGTCTGCTGCGCTGCGGCACCACGCTCCCGGGCGATCAGGGCCTGGGCGCCAATCTGCGCCGCTTGCACGCCGTGATAGGCATTGGCGGCGCCGGCCGGCGGATGAATCGCTTCGACCACCGTTGCCAGAATTTCCACACCGCTGTCGAGCCTCTGCAAGTCAGCCTGTACTGCACGGCCGATTTCATCCGCCAGACTGATCCGATCGACACCCAGCAAACCATCGAGCGTCCGCGAGGCGAACTCATGCACCAGGACGCGGCTGGCGGTGCTGCCGATCAGCGCGGGCACATCGGCACTGTTGTAGGTGGCCGCCAGTGCCGCCGCGTCGGTGAGGCCGATGCGATAGACGAAACGCACGTCCATGTTGACGATCTGGAAGCTCTGCTGGTCGGCTCGGCGGCTGGCAATGACTTGGGATTTTTCGTTCACATGACTGGCGTCCCACAATCGATTGGCAGCCGCGGGTGCCGGTCCTTCCACTGAATCAGCCTCGGTAACCATCCGGTTGCCGCCGACGCTGGTGGCCAGTTCATGCACGACGCCGTTCTCGACGTTCAACACCCTGCCCAACGGCCACGGCAAGCCGACTTGCAGGCCAGGGCCGAATACTTCCACCGGTTTACCAAAACGCTCGTAGATGCCCCGCCCTTGCAACGGAACCTCATGCACACCAGTCAGCAGCCACCCCACCAAGGACACTAGCGCCACCACCGGCAAAAAGGCGCGACGCATGTAGCTGAACGCCCAGATCTGACGCAAGTCGATCCCGAAATGGCTGTGCAGCTCATGTTGCAGCGCCGACAATGGCCGTGGTGGCCAGCGCAACAGGTCGGCGACGACGCTTCGGCCCAGCAATGATGGCTCCAGGGAATCCCGGCGCGGGCTGAACAACGACAGCAATGCGCGCAGTAACAATTCCGCCGCCACCAGAGCCGGCAGCACCCCCATCAGCACGGCCAGGCGCACCGGCCAGATGGACGTTTGTGCGGCGAACAGCACGCACAAGGCGCCCAGCACCAGTACGACAATCGCCACCCGGGTCAGCTGAGCCAGCGCCTGGGCCTCCGGCCATTGCTGAGGGGATTGCTGGACCCACTGACGCTCCAACACCAACAACCCGAACGCCAGCAGCAAAGAGAGCACCGCTCCCACACTGGCCGACACGCCGAGCTCGGTCGCAGGTAATTCCAGGTTCCAGGTTTGCTCCAGACTGAACAGCACCAGGAGTGCCCAACCGAGCAGCCACAATGTGGGGCCGCCGATGTGCTTGAGCAGGGCGATCCAACGGACACTGATTCGATCCAGCAGGCGCTCATACCAGCCATGGTCATCCACCGGCGGGGTTTTAGAAACCGGGATATCCATAACCGGCATCAACGCCCTGCCCCGCCACTGGGTGATCCACCAGGCCGATTGCAGACCCGCCACCAGCACCCATACTCCGGCACTCTGACTGACCAGCAGCGGCGGCCACATCGACTGCGGCGAGAACAACCCGATGAAAAACGCCACCACCAGGCCCATGCCCGCTACGCCACCCAACCCGAAGGCGATCCGCCTCAAACGACGCCCCCGAAAGAGCGCCTGCTGGAACCGCGGCAACTGGGCTACCTCTGCCCCCTCGACATCAAGATCGATTTGCATACCACCCCGACGCGGCTCTGTTACATATCGTTACCTTATAACGACTCTTGTGAAATTTATGTTTGAGCACCTTCTCGCAAATTCTCGACCCTGGCCCTTGACCGAGATATTCGAGAACGCACATATTACGATCATAATTTTTCTCAAGCCGAGCGGGAGAAGCGCCATGAGCAACTACGACGTGATCATTCTGGGCGGTGGCCCCGGCGGGTATAACGCGGCGATTCGCGCCGGACAGTTGGGCTTGAAGGCCGCCTGTGTCGAGGGCCGAGCCACCTTGGGCGGCACCTGCCTGAACGTCGGTTGCATGCCCTCCAAAGCATTGCTCCACGCCTCGGAGCTGTACGAAGCGGCCATGGGAACGCCATTCGCCAATCTGGGCATCGAAGTCAGCCCCACCCTCAACCTCGCTCAAATGATGAAGCAGAAGGACGAGAGCGTGGCAGGCCTGACCAAGGGTATCGAGTTCCTGTTTCGCAAGAACAAGGTCGAATGGATCAAGGGCTGGGGCCACATCGACGGGCCCGGCAAAGTGACGGTCACTGGTGAAGACGGCGGCAAGACCACACTGAGCGCCAAGGACATCGTCATCGCCACCGGTTCCGAGCCCACTCCCCTGCCGGGTGTGGCGATCGATAACCAGCGCATCCTCGACTCCACCGGTGCATTGTCCTTGAGTGAAGTGCCGCGTCATCTGGTGGTGATCGGCGCAGGCGTCATCGGCCTCGAATTGGGTTCGGTCTGGCGGCGCCTGGGCGCTGAGGTCACGGTGGTGGAATACCTCGATCGCGTCTGTCCTGGCGTGGATGGCGAGGCCGGCAAGACCTTGCAACGGGCCCTGGGCAAACAAGGCATCCAGTTCAAACTGAGTTCCAAAGTCACCGGCGCCACGTCTTCGGCCAGCGGCGTGCAATTGCAGGTTGAGCCTGCAGCGGGCGGCGAGACGCAGCTCTTGGATGCAGATTATGTGCTGGTCGCCATTGGCCGTCGGCCGTATACCCAGGGGCTGGGGCTTGAGAACGTCGGCCTCAGCACCGACAAACGCGGCCTGCTCGCCAACAAGGGCCACCGCACCGAAGCGCCCGGCGTGTGGGTGATCGGCGACGTGACATCCGGTCCGATGCTGGCCCACAAGGCGGAAGACGAGGCCATGGCCTGCATCGAACAGATCGTCGGCAAGGCCGGCGAGGTCAACTATGACCTGATCCCCAACGTTATCTACACCCGTCCAGAACTGGCCAGCGTCGGCAAGACCGAAGAACAGCTCAAGGCTGAAGGCCGCGCCTACAAGGTCGGGAAGTTTCCGTTCACGGCCAACAGCCGGGCGAAGATCAACCACGAGACCGAAGGTTTCGCCAAAGTACTGGCCGATGAACGGACCGATGAAATCCTCGGCGTACACCTGGTGGGGCCGAGCGTCAGCGAGATGATCGGGGAATACTGCGTCGCCATGGAGTTCAGCGCCTCAGCCCAGGACATCGCGCTGACTTGCCATCCGCACCCTACCCGCTCGGAAGCCTTGCGCCAGGCGGCGATGAATGTGGAAGGGATGGCGACACAGATGTAATGCGTGAACTTATCCACAACACGCTGGGAGCAAGGCTTGCTCCCAGCGTGCCTGGATGTACACACAAAGCTTAGCGAGCCGAAATCCGGGCCTTGCGCTGGCGACGGCTGATCAATCCCCTCCCCAGCCCCAGCGCCACCACCAGCAGGCCACCGGCTATTTGCAGCCAAACCTTATAGGGCCGCAACACCGAACGAATCGGCTCCAGCGCCTGGGTCACGTAGCGTTTGTCCGCGTTACGAAAATCAGGATAAGGGCAGTGGCGGCCAAAATCCCAGGCCCACTCCACGTAAGGGCCATGCTGCACATAACGTTGATACAACGCACGTTGCTCCGCCAGACTGGAGTTGTACCCCACCGCGGCGCACAGCACCGCCGCAAACGCATGGCTGGTATGGGGCAGGTTGTCGGCCGCCTGGCTCGCCAACGCCGTGGCGACAAAACGGTAATGATAACGCGCGTCCGGTTGCGCGGCGCTGGCCTGCTGGCGTTGCCACTCGCCTTCGCTGATCAGCGGTCCAACCTTCAGGTCGGCGGGTTCAAGGCTATAGTTGCCGCCAAAGGTGGCGTAGTCCGGCGCCATCTCGTAACCGAGCAGTTCCATACCGTGGGTACGCGCGAACCAGGATGCATTGAAATACGCCTCGGCCCGTCGAGTGGGCCACCACCTGGACTCGGCCTCCTGGCGCAACTGCCCATACGCTCGGGCCTGGTTCTGTAGCTCGACGTTGTCGAAGTAGTCCGGCGCCTCGTCGTAACGTCCTTCTCGCAGCAAGCGACGCCCCAGCAGATTGCGCAGGTTCGCGGCCACCGGCAGTTGCACGTAATTGTCGCGATCCTGCTGGCTCAACGGCGGCACCGCCGGGACTTGAGCATCGACGTACTGCTTGAGCTCGTCGACGGTCAGCACCCGCTCAGCGACCGTAGCGGCGTCATACCAATAAATGCTCTGGCTGCGGTAGAGCTGATCGAAGGCTTGAAGGTAATCGCCCCTTTGCAAGGCCAGGATCGCGCTTTCGCCTTCGACCCGGCACTTGGGTTGCACGGACTCGTAATTCCAATCCGGCGTGCGTCGCTCGCCCCACGACTCGTCTTTGGGAAACGCCTGGGCGGCTTTGGCATAGGCCGCCGCCGCGGCGCCTTTGTCACCCTCGCGCACCGCCAGTTTGGCCCGCAGCCACCAGGCCAGCCCGTTATCCCCGGCCTTTTCCAGGAACGCCTTGGCGGCGGCATAATCGCCTTGCTGATAATTCACCGCCGCCAGACGGTCGGCATTATCGAGGCTGTCACGGGTGCTGGCTTGCAGCAACTTGACCAGCCGCTTCTCGCCGGCCGGTTGCTCACCGAATGACCAACCGATACGGCTGAGCAACGAAGCGGTGAGCAGTTGCTGCACTGCTTTGCCTTTGAGCTGGCGCATCAACTGCTCGTCCGGCAGCTCGCTCAGGTCACCGACCAATTGTTTCAACGAACTGTAGCCGACCTCGGAGCCCAGCAGGTTCTGGCTGGCGTAGAGTTCAATGGCACTGTTCCAATCGTCACGGGTGTAGGCAACCCGGGCTTCTTCGCCGAGGCTGGCGACACCCAACTCCAACGGGTCACTGAAGCCACTGATGCTCAACTGACGAGCCTGACGGAACGCCTCTTGAGCCTGCTCCAGCAATACGGCCGGTTCACCGTTGCCCGCCTCGCTGCTCATGGCGAACAAGGCTCGTCCCAGGGAATACGCGGCCCATGTGCTGCGCAACCGGCGCTCGTGCGATGGCAACGCGAGCAACTGACGGAACGAATCGACCGCCAGCGCATGCTCGCCGGCGTTGAAGGCTGCCGCGCCGATCGCGTACAGCCGCAGTTCGGCAGGCAGATTCGCCGCTTCGGTGGTGACCTGCTGAACGTCGGTCAGCGCCCGCACCCGCTCCACCACCGCTTGCTGCGGCGGGGTCAGGCCAAGCCGTTCGGCCTTGTTGCGTTGTTCGACGTAGGCAGGCACATCACCATAACGCTGATCCGGGTTGGCCGTCGCATCGGAGGCCGACTTGAGCCCGGCTATGGCGTGGCCGAGGCGACTGATCTCGAAGCGAAAGCTGCCTTCGGGCAGATCCGCCAGCGATTGGCTGCGGTTATCCAGCAGGCGCATCGGGAAATCCGGTCCGCAGGCCAGCACCTGGCCCAACGGCAGGCTGAGGCTCAGACAGAGCAGACGACTGGGCCACTTACGGGTGAACATTGAAACCTCCTTGGTCAATTTTCGTACAGCGCGCCCAGCCAACGGCACGCTGGGCGCCGGCGGCCAGGCGGCCTTCCTGAATGCGGGTGAAGGTAAGCAGTCCGGGAGTTTGTTGCAACGTGTACCCCGCCAGCGCATCGGCACCGTCGCAGGCGCCAACGACCAAGGTCAGGCGTTGGGGCCAGGGGCTGTCGAGATTGCCCTGGTTAACCAACTCAATATCGTAAAGCCCGTCCTGTTCACGCACACGCAAGGCCAACCGACTGTCCAGGCGTTCCCCCCGCGCAACGGCACCGAGGGTGGTCAAGCTCCAGGCACGTCGGTCATCCGCCAGCGGCAGACGAAACCAGATCAGCCCGGCCAGATGTGTCGGCGGGTCGGCCCGCAGTTCTGTCACCAGCCCGGCCACTTGCTGCGGGTCGGCCAGCAGCTCACGACGTTCGCCGCCTTGATCGATCGGCACTTCACTTTCAACCACCGGCACACCACTGTCCTGAGTCAACAGCGCCATGCCGTAGGCTGGCAGGGCCAGATAGAACGGTCGCGTGGTAACACCGCTCCAGCGTTCGGCCCAGCGCAAAGCCTGTTTCGGGTCGAACAGCCCCTGCCGGGGATCACTGACCGCATGGACCTGCAACACGCTGCTGTCCACCGTCCGCAGCAGCCCTGGCAACGCAGGGCTGTCGAGCCAGGCAGGTAATGCCGTGATGCTCAGCCCCAGCGTGGCGGGCAGGGCTTGCCGCAAGCGGTTCAAAAATGCGCCATAGGCAGGCAGTCGCGCACTACCGGCGTCGTGGTCGATCTCGATCCCTACTGGGGCCAGGCCTTGCGCTTGCCAGTCGCTCAGCAGCTGCTGGATCTGCGCGATCACATCGTCCTGATCCAGAAATTTGAGCTGACCGTCCAGGCGTATCACTGCGATCAGCGGTCGACCGTCAGCCTTGAGCAGTTGCGCATCGATCCGCGCGCGGCTCCAGCCGGCCTGGGGAAAGGCCTGCAAGGCAAGAATGCGCAGGCTGGAAAAATCCCTGTGGCTTTGTTGCAGCGCCGGCACGTGAGCCGGCGTCCACTGGCGCTGCCAGACATAGAGTTGTTGATCGAGAGCCGGTGGCGGGGACTGTTCACAGCCGCTTAACAGCACTGCGGCAAGGATCAGCGATAGCCGGAAAAGAAAAGCCATGGAGTTTCAGCACCCAAAAAAGGCTGGCAGATTAACCCCTCCCGCGCCAGCCACAAATGAATTCATCCTCAGTCCCTGTCATCCAGGCTTACGCGCAATAATCACCTGACTCTTGGCCACCACCGCGTCCAGCGCCTGCTTGATCTGCGCGCCGCGTGGCGAATTGAGCACCGCTTGCCAGGTGTCGGCCCAATGGTTGAGCAACGGGTGGTCGGCATTGCTGAAATCGACTTTCGCTTCCCAGAACAACAGCATCCACATCGACCAGTAGAAACCGTACTGGCTGTGGCTCAACACCTCCAGCCCGGCCTCGCTGACCATCGCCTTGAACTGCTCTTCACTGATGATGCGAATGTGGTTGGGCTTCTGGAAATACTCCGGCGCGGCGATGTCCTTTTGCAGGTCTTCGGAGCTGGGGTGCGGCACGCTCAACAGGTACAGCGCGCCGGGCCGGCCGACCCGGACCAGCTCGGCGAGAAACTGCGCCGGGTCGTCGACATGCTCAATGACTTCCGTGGACACCACGCGGGTGACCGTACCATCGGCAATGGGCAGCGGGTTGCAGTCGGTCACATGGCATTCGACGTCACGCGCCGGAGTGTCGCTCAAGCGCTGACGGGTGGCCTCGACCTTGGCCGCGTCGATGTCGGCGATGATGATCTTCGCCCCGCGCATGCCACAAAAATGCACGTTGCCACCGTCGCCGCAGCCAACGTCCAGCAATGTGTCCTCAGGCGCAACCGGGAAACCGCTGAACAGCTCTCCGGTTTGCTGATTGAACCAGCCGCTGAGCATCGCATCATGCAGCCCGAGCATATAGGGATCGACCTTGTCGGCCGCTGGTGTTGCGGGCGCGGGCGTACCCGTGGTGAGTTTCTTCAAAAGGCTCAGCATGAAGGGGCTCCAGAGACGGGAAGGACGGGACGGGCGGCACGCAGGCGTTCAACCAGTTGAGCTCCGCGCTGGCGCATGGGCATTTCAACCATCCGGTAGTTGAGTTCGCTCAACAGCCCGATCAGCGTCAAGGCACAGGCAAGGGCCAGCCAGGGATCACTCGCCACGTCCGGCGACCCCAACGGGGCGAAACGAAACCACAGCTCGCGCAGCAGGAAAAACACCGGGATGTGGATCAGATAAATCCCGTAGGAGCGGCTGCCAACCCAGGTCAACGCGGTTTTCAAAGGGCTGCGGGGCAGGAGATAGTCCCGGTCATAGGAGGCCACCCATACCAGCACGGCACTGAGCAGCGCGATGACCCCAAGACGGTAGAACGACAGATTGAAGTGTTCAGTGGCAATCCACGCCATCACGCCCCCCAAAACGACGATCAGCAACATCCCCGCTCCGGGCCAGCGCAGCCACTTGGGCTCGAACCGCCCGTACCCGTGCCGCAAGCTCCAGATCGACAGCAGCACGCCGAGGGCCAGGGCGTCGGTGCGGATCACCGAGAGCCATACCGCACGCCAGGTGAAAAACTGTACCAGCACCACCGCCAGCAACACCCAGACCAGATACCGGCGCGAGACGAACACCAGCAGCGGCAGAATCAAATAGAACTGCTCTTCCAGCGAGAGCGTCCAGTAAACAAAGCTCGCACCATATTCATACCGCATGAATGCATCAGCAAAACGCAAATTGGCGAATTGCAGAAAACCGGCCAGGGTCGCCTGTACGTTGGCTTGCACACTGCCAAACGCACCGGAACGATTAAAAAACAACGCAGCCAGCAGCATCAGCAGCAACCAGAGCCACGCCGACGGCAGCAGGCGAAACGCCCGGCGAATCCAGAATTCGCGGGCGGTGGCCCAGAACTGCCGAGAATTGTCACAACCGCGCAGTTGCGGGATCAGACTGCGGCCAATGACAAAGCCCGATATCGCGAAGAACAGATCCACGCCCCACCATAGTTGGAAGCTACCGGAAAGAGCCGACAGACGCGGCCATCCGCCGGGAAACGGCATGCCTTGTACGTGATGGAACAGCACACCCATCACCGCAACGGCGCGCAACAACTCGATGTCCATGATTCGCTTGCTGCTCATGCTGAGCTCCGGGTGGCAGGATCAGGTTTGCGGGCAATGATGACTTGGCTCTTGGGCATGAATTGATCGAGGACCTGCTTGATCGCCAGGCCATCGGGTCGTGTCAGCACGCCCTGCCAGAGACTCGCCCAGCTCTCCATCAGCGGCGGATAAGGCGCCTGGATCCGGTCACGCACCGCCCCCTCGAGGGCTCGTCCGGCCGTGCGTTCGCTGGCCCAGAAAAAAATCATGCCCATGACCCAGAAAAAGCCGCTGGCCTGGCGATGCTCGATGACCAGCCCCGCGTCCTCCACCAATGCAGCGAATCGTTCGGCACTGAAAATCTGCACATGGTTGGGAGACTGGAAGTAACCCGGCGGTGCGATGCCCTGCTGTAAATGCTCGCCCACCGGGGCCGGCACGCTGAGCAGGTACTGCGCCCCTGGCCGGCCCATGCGCACCAGTTCGGCCAAGAACGGCTCGGGTTGGTCGACATGCTCGAGCACTTCCATGCACACGATTTTGTCAGCGCAACCATCGGCCAGCGGCAGCGGCAGGCTATTGCTGACCAGACCCAGAAACGGCGCGCGGGTCTGGGCCTCGACCTGACGGGCCAGGCTGCGCACCTTGTCGTGCTCGCTGTCGGTAAAAATCACTGAAGCGCCTTGGCGTACTGCAAACAAGGTCGCCACGCCCTCCCCGCAACCAACGTCCAACAAGGTGTCCTGGGCGGTGATAGCAAAGCCTTTGAGCAGCTCGCCGCTGTCGTTGAGAAACCAGCCGTCGAGCATTGCATCGTAGAGGCCCACGTCACGGGGCGACACGGCGCCAGTCGATGGCGACACGGCAGGTACGACGGGCGGCCTGAGCCACGCCAGCAACCGCCCGATCATGGCTGCTGCGCGTTCCGGCGACGCTCCAATACCTGTTCAAAAAACACCCGCAGACGCTGCTCGGCGTTGGCCTGGCTGCAGAACGTTTCCAGACTGCGCACGGCATGGGCCGACATGCGGCGATAACGCTCAGGGTCGTTTTTTGCCACGTCGTAGCTGGCGCGATAGGCCGAGCACAGCGAGTCCCAATCGGTGACATAGCGCAGGGTTCGAAACGCTGCACGCGGGTCGTGGGGCCAGGCAGTCAGTTCCTCGGTGCACTCGACGACGAAGGCATTGTCGTGGTCGATGTAATCGGCCATCGCCGTGTTCACGGGTGCAATCGCCGGCCGGCCGCAGGACATGAACTCCATCAGGGGCAAGCATTGGCCTTCGCCGTAAGAGCAGTTGACCACATAGCGAGTGGCCTCCACCAACCGCTCGTAGTCCGCGTCCGCCAGGTAACCGTGGATCAGCACGATGCGGCAACGGTATGACTGGTTCTTGTAGACATGGTGCAGCATGTCGTTGAGAGCGGCGGTGACGTCGTGGTGGGTCAGCTTGAGTACCAGCGTTGCGTCAGGAACGTCGCGGAACGTCGCGCAAAATGCGCTTATCATGTCCTTCCAGTTCTTGCGTCCATCGTAAGGGTTGAAGACCGACGTATACACCACTCCGTCCAGAAGCAGCTCGCAATCCTGGGCCGGCGCATCAAAAACCAGCGCCGTACCGGCCTGGTGCGCTGGCGGACCGTAGGGCCGCAGGTCGACGGTGCGGCTGTCGATCAACAGCCCGCGCAACTGCAGGCGCATGTGATCGACCGTCGGTCGCTGGGCCAGCACCGCACCGCGCGCGTAAAACCGGTCCCATACCGGAGCGGCAATGGCAACGATGGGGAAGTCCGCCCCCATTACCTCCCGCACGGCGTGGACGGTGAAGCTGGAATGGGTAATCGCCATACCGGTCGCGCCAAGGACCACTCGCCAGTCGTGCCGCGGCTCACCCTGCCAGCTTTCGGTTGGGATGGTGCTGAACTCCCAGGCGAAGACGGGAATCGTCGGGCAGGCGTAGTGGGCATCTGTGCGATGGGGTGGGGAAAAGGACAGGAAGACACAATCCTCGCCGCGCCCCAGGCAATCGGCATATAGCTGATCGACTTCTTCTTCCGGCCGGGTCACTTCAATGACACGCCCCAGCCGCTCCAGTACCGGGCGAAACTCCTTGAGCACGAAGTAATAGCTGTATTCGGGTTTGCCGAGGTTCGCCAGAATGTTGCTCTGATTGGTTTCCGAATAAACGATGATCAGCATGATGTGGAGCCCACCTGGGCCAGCAGCGGCGCATTCTCGGCACGGCCTTGCGGGGCCAGGAAATCCACCAGGCGCTGCTGCACCGGGGTAAAACCGCAATAGCGACGCATGCGCTCATTCGCCGCCACCGCCATGGCCTGGTAGGCCTGCGGCTGATGCCGGGCCATGGCGTAGCTCTGTTGGTAAGCAAGTTTCAGCGATCCCCAGTCGGGCCGATGGCGCAGGGTGCGGTACAAAATGCGCGAATCTTCCGGCCAGATGGTGGGTTCATGGCTGGATTTGACGATAAAGGCCACCTCGCTATCGATGTAGTCACGCATCGCCGTGTGGTCCGGCGCGATGGCCGGGCGCGCGCAAGACATGAACTCCATCAGCGGCAGGCACAAGCCTTCGCAGCGCGAAGCATTGACGTAAAAACTCGCCGCACCGTACAACCGGGCGAATTGCTCGTCCTCCAGATAGCCATGCATCACCACTACCCGACAGCTGAACGGCGATAGCTGGGACAGCAGCGTGAGCAACTCGACGTAGTAGGTCGACAGGTCGTTCTGGGTCATTTTCAGCACCAGCGTGGCGTCCTCGACGTCCCGCAGCGCCCAACAAAATGCCGTGATCAAGTGATGCCAGTTCTTGCGACCGTCATCGGGGTTGAACACGCTGACATAGACCACCCCGCTGACTTGGGTTTCCACCACCCGATGGGTATCCGGCAGCACCGCTTGGGGATGTTCCGGTGACACCGACTCTGGAGTGGACTCGACGACACCTGGCATAGGCCGCGTCGGGCCTCTCATCAGTCGGCTCACCAAAATGCGCACCGGCACTGGCACCAGGTCGCGAACCGCTTCGCGATACCAGCACAACAGATTGTGCTTGATCAGCCACAACGGCCCTTGGGTAGCCTTTGCGGTCAAGGCGCGCAGCACTTCGCGCAGGTAATGCCGGGAGATGAAAGCGCGGCGCCGCCACGTCAGGGCCGTAGGTTCGCTGGACGCCCTCCCCGATGCCCCTTCGGCAAGCGGAGCGATCAAGCCATCTGCCGACAGCCCAAGAGGGCGGCTGTCGATGATGCAGCCCTTGATCTGCAAGAGCGTGCCCGGATTGACCGGTGTGATGGGATATTGCTCACGAACCGCAGCGAAGCGTTCCCACAGCGGCGTGGGCAAGACCAGCACCGGGAAATCCTCACCCAACGTACGACGGATCGCCTCGGCCGTGTGGCTGGACAGGGTAATCACCCGGCCATGGCGCGCCAGCGTGCGGCTCCAGTCATGGCGCAGGTCGTCATCCCAGTGCTCGGCCGGAATCGAATCGAATTCCCAGGCCACCACGCAGACCATGGGGCACAACAGATCGACGGGCGTCTTGTGGGGAGGTGAAAACGAGAGAAACAGACAGTCCTGCCCCGTCTGCTGCAACGTTTGATAGAGCGGATCGACCTCGGCGACCGATGACACCACATGCACCCGGCCCAGGCTTTCCAGCACGGGGCGATAAGCCTTGAGCACGAAGTAATAACTGTACTCAGGGCGGCCGAGGCTCTGGCTGATGGAGTGATCGTTTACGTCCGAGTAAAGAATGAAATTCATGGCATCCCATCATGGAGCGGCCATCCCGGCGACTCCACCTCATGACGGTCGACTCATGAACCGGCCCGGCCAGGAGGCCGTTGCTCGTCCGATTGTCTGCGTACCCGTCTCGTTCTTGTTTTTAGTGGCCCTTGCCCCGTGGTTCGACTTGAAATCGACATCGCAGGGATCGTGACAAGGGGCATTCTAACCACATCAACCAAGGGTTCGTGAACAGGCGAATGAGAATAAACCGGCTATAAATATGAGAACTGACCGGTCACGATTTACATGGTTGAAATTGCTTCGAAATTGGCACAGATTGGCAACCAAACAACTACAACAAACGCTTCATCTGGGCTGACTTTCAACTGGGTTTCTCCGAACTTACGGAAATATCCTACTCAGATCCGCACCAGACGAAGTTTGCATCGAGAGGGCTGGTGCTTGAAAAAACGTCTGTTCGTAACAGGCCTCGGCGGTTTCGTAGGACGCCACATCAAATCTCGCCTGGATGCCCCCGATTGCACCTGGCAGGTGATGTCCGTCCCAAGCCGTTATGACCTGACAGACGGTAGATCCCTGGAAGGTCTCTGGCCCGAGATCCCCGATGCCGTGATCCACCTGGCAGGCCAGACATTCGTTCCCGAAGCCTTTCGCGATCCGGCCCGCACCCTGCAAATCAACCTGCTTGGCACCTTGAATCTTCTCCAGGCCCTCAAGGCCCGGGGGTTCACCGGAACATTTCTGTATGTCAGCTCTGGTGATGTGTATGGCCAGGTCAATGAAACCCAGCTCCCCATTACCGAACTGCACGCCCCTGCCCCGCGCAACCCCTATGCCGTCAGCAAGCTGTCAGCCGAACTGCTGAGCCTGCAATGGGGCATGAGCGAAGGCTGGCCGGTACTGGTAGCCCGCCCTTTCAACCACATCGGCACCGGTCAGAAAGACAGCTTCGTCATCGCCAGCGCGGCCCGGCAGATCAGCCGCATCAAGCTGGGCCTGCAATCGGCCCAGTTGCAAGTGGGCGATATCGATGTCACCCGCGACTTTCTTGACGTAGGCGATGTGATTTCAGCCTACCTGGCGTTGCTGGATCACGGCGCGCCGGGGCAGACCTACAACATCTGCTCGGGTCACGAGCAAAGCATTCGCAGCCTGATCGAACAATTGGGCGACATCGCCCAGGTCGATGTGCAATTGATCCAGGACCCTGCGCGTCTTCGCCGCGCAGAACAGCGTCGCGTCTGCGGTAGCCCTGCCAAGCTACGCCAGGCCACGGGATGGACGCCTGAAACAACAACACAACAATCCTTGCGGGCGATCCTGTCCGACTGGGAGATACGGGTACAACAAGAATGAAAAGTGCATTGATCACAGGGATCACCGGCCAGGACGGCGCGTATCTGGCCAAGTTACTGCTCGACAAGGGTTACAAAGTCCATGGCCTGGTGGCCCGGCGAAGCAGCGATTCGCGCTGGCGGCTGCGCGAGACCGGGATCGAGAACGACATTGTTTACCTGGACGGCGACATGGCCGATGCCTGCTCGGTACAACGCGCCGTGATCAAGTCAGCGCCGGACGAGGTGTATAACCTGGCCGCGCAGAGTTTCGTCGCCGCTTCCTGGAACCAGCCGGTGACCACGGGAATCGTCGATGGCCTCGGGGTGACCCACCTGCTCGAAGGCATTCGCCAGTTCAGCCCTCAAACCCGTTTCTACCAAGCGTCCACCAGCGAAATGTTTGGCCTTATCCAGGCCGAGCAGCAGGATGAGCACACCCCGTTCTACCCACGCAGCCCCTATGGCGTGGCGAAACTGTACGGCCACTGGATCACCGTCAATTACCGCGAAAGCTTCGGTCTGCACGCCAGCAGCGGCATTCTTTTCAATCATGAATCGCCCCTGCGCGGCATCGAATTCGTGACGCGCAAAGTCACCGACGCCGCTGCGCGCATCAAGCAAGGCAAACAGCAGGAGTTACGCCTGGGCAATATCGACACCAAGCGCGACTGGGGTTTTGCCGGCGATTATGTCGAAGCCATGTGGCTGATGTTGCAACAGGACAAACCCGACGATTACGTGGTTGCCACAGGCGTGACCACCACTGTGCGCGAGATGTGCAGGATAGCCTTCGAGCATGTGGGCCTGGACTACCGTGACTTCGTGAAGATCGACCCGGCGTTTTTCCGCCCGGCTGAGGTGGACGTGTTGCTCGGCAACCCGGCCAAGGCCCAACGGGTTCTTGGCTGGAAACCCCGGACCGACCTCGACACCCTGATTCGCATGATGATGGATGCGGACATGAAACGCGTCGCCAAGGAGTAGGCCATGCTGATTCCCATGATTCTCTCCGGCGGTGCCGGCACGAGGTTGTGGCCGATGTCCCGCGAGGGCCATCCCAAACCCTTCATGATCCTGCCTGACGGCCAGTCGCTGCTGAGCAAGACCTACCGACGCGCCGCCGGGTTGTTCGACGGCCGCGGCGACATCGTTACCGTGACCAATCGCGAGTATTACTTTCAGAGCCGCGACCACTACCAAAGCGCCCATCTGGCACGCCATCGCGGCCATTTCGTACTTGAACCGACAGGCCGCAACACCGCGCCGGCCATCGCCACGGCGACGCTCGCGGTGCAAGCCGTGCACGGTGACGATGCCATCCTGATGGTGATGCCCGCAGACCACCTGATCCAGAACGAGGCGGCCTTCAAGGCTAGCGTGGAGCATGCCACGCAACTGGCCAAAAGCGGTTACCTGGTGACCTTCGGCGTACTGCCCACGACACCGGAAACCGGCTTCGGCTATATAGAACGGGGCAAACCCCTGGATACCCAGGGCGCTGCCAAGGTCGTGCGCTTCGTCGAAAAACCCGACCTGCAAACCGCAACACACTATCTGGAAAGCGGCCGTTTCCTGTGGAACTCGGGCATGTTCTGTTTTTCAGTCAAAACCCTGTTGGCGGAATTGCAGAACCACGCCCCGGCGTTGCTGGAACAGGCTCGCGCCTGCATAGCCGCGAGCACGGCCGTGGAGACATCAGGTTGCGTGCAACAGGAGCTGTCCGTCGCGCATTTTTCCGAAATGCCGGACATCTCCATCGACTACGCCTTGATGGAGCGCTCCAGCAATGTGGTGGTGGTCCCTGCCGCATTCGACTGGAGCGACATCGGCTCCTGGAGTGCCGTCGCCGATCTGGTGCCCGCCGATGCACAGAACAACCGCGTCAGCGGTGAGGCGTTGTTCATCGACAGCCAGAACAACTATGTCCAGAGTGAGGGACGGTTGGTGGCCGCGCTGGGTGTGGAAAACCTGATCATCATCGACACCGCCGACGCCATCCTCGTCGCCCATTCCGACCGGGCCCAGGATGTACGCCGCGTCGCGCGCCAGCTCAAGGACAAGGAACACGAAGCCTATCGCCTGCATCGCACGGTCAGCCGTCCATGGGGCAGCTACACCGTGCTGGAACAAGGCCCGCGCTTCAAGATCAAGCGCATCGTGGTCAAGCCAGGCGCGGCGCTGTCCCTGCAAATGCATCATCATCGCAACGAACATTGGGTGGTCGTCGAAGGCATGGCCAAGGTCACCAACAATGGCTCGGAGGCTCATCTGGTGGCCAAGAACGAATCGACGTTCATCCCCGCCGGGCACCGCCATCGGCTGGAGAACCCCGGTGTCATCGACCTGGTGATCATCGAAGTCCAGAGCGGTGAGTACCTGGGAGAAGACGACATCGTGCGCTTCGAGGATCACTACGGCAGGGCCGTCTGATGTTGCTGACCTTGCACCGTGCGCTGTGGAGCTACCGCGGTTTTGTCCTCGGCAGCGTCAAGCGCGAATTCCAGGCGCGTTATCGCAACTCTTTGTTCGGCGCGTTGTGGACCGTGCTCAACCCGCTGTCGATGATCCTCGTCTACACCGTGATTTTTTCCCACATCATGCGCGCCCGCCTGCCGGGGGTGGACGATGGCATGGCCTACAGCGTTTACCTCTGCGCCGGGCTGCTGACCTGGGGGTTCTTCGCCGAGATCACGACCCGCAGTCAGGGCATGTTTCTGGAAAACGCCAATCTGCTGAAGAAGATCAGCTTTCCCAGGATCTGCCTGCCGGTGATTGTGCTGTTCAACGCCGGGATCAACTTCGCGATCATCCTCGGCCTTTTTCTCGGTTTCCTGTTGATCACCGGCCGCTGGCCAGGGATGACGTTGCTGGCGCTGGTGCCATTGCTGGCCCTGCAGGTGATGTTCGCCGCCGGGCTGGGCATGTTGCTGGGGATTCTCAATGTGTTCTTTCGCGATGTCGGGCAACTGTTCGGCATTTGCCTGCAATTCTGGTTCTGGCTGACGCCCATTGTTTACCCGATGACCATCCTTCCGCCGTCGATCCAGCAACTGCTGGCCCTCAACCCCATGACAGCGCTGATGCAGAGTTACCAGAATCTGTTTCTCTACAACCAGTGGCCGGTCTGGAGTTCGCTGACACCGCTGTTGGTCATCGGCCTACTGATGTGCGTCACCGGTTTGCGGATGTTTCGACGCCGCGGCGGTGAAATGGTGGATGAACTCTGATGGGGCATTTACGCGTCAGTGGCCTGGGCAAGGCCTACAAGCAGTATCCGAACCGTTGGAGCCGGTTGTTCGAATGGCTGATTCCCTTTTCCCGCCCGCGTCATCAATTGCACTGGGTCCTGCAGGGCGTCGATTTCGAGATCCAGCCCGGTGAAGCCGTCGGCATCGTCGGGGTCAACGGCGCGGGCAAAAGCACGTTGCTCAAAATGATCACCGGCACCACCCAACCCACCTGCGGCCACATTCAATTGCGTGGCCGCGTCGCGGCGTTGCTGGAGCTGGGCATGGGGTTCCACCCGGACTTCACCGGCCGCCAGAACGCTTTCATGGCCGGGCAGTTGCTGGGCATGCAGGTGGAGGAAATCGAATCGTTGATGCCTGAGATCGAAGGTTTTGCCGAAATCGGCGCGGCCATCGACCAGCCGGTACGCACCTATTCCAGTGGCATGCAAATGCGCCTGGCCTTCAGCGTCGCCACGGCCCGCCGCCCGGATATCCTGATCGTCGATGAAGCCCTGTCGGTGGGTGACGCCTACTTCCAGCATAAAAGCTTTGAGCGCATCCGCAGTTTTCGCAAGGCCGGTACGACGCTGCTGATCGTGTCCCACGACCGCTCGGCGATTCAGTCGATCTGCGACACCGCCATCCTGCTGGAGCACGGGCGCATGGCCATGCGCGGCAAGCCGGAAGAGGTGATGGATTATTACAACGCAATGCTGGCCCAGCGCGAGGGCCAGATCGTCCGCCAGGAAATGCTCGCCAACGGCCAGGTCCGTACCATCTCCGGCACCGGCGAGGCCGGCATTGTTGATGTACGGCTGTTGAACAGTCAGGGCCAGCCGGTGGAAGTGGCCGAAATCGGCCAGCCGATGGTGTTGCAGGTGCGGGTCGAAATCCGCCAGGACATCGAGCGGCTGGTGCTGGGTTTCCTGATCAAGGACCGCCTCGGCCAGCCCATGTACGGCATCAACACCCATCGCCAGGATAAAGCCGTGACCGACCTCAAGGCCGGCGAACACGTCACCTTCCGTTTCAGTTTCGACATGCGCCTGGGCAAGGGCAATTACTCTGTCGCGCTGAGCCTGTCCCGACTGGATTCGCACCTGGACCGCAACTTCGAATGGCGCGACTACGGGCTGGTGTTCCACGTCATCAACAATCGCCAGGAAGATTTCGTTGGCTGTTCGTGGCT
Organism: Pseudomonas sp. N-137; assembly: GCF_034555295.1. Classification (NCBI taxonomy): domain Bacteria; kingdom Pseudomonadati; phylum Pseudomonadota; class Gammaproteobacteria; order Pseudomonadales; family Pseudomonadaceae; genus Pseudomonas; species Pseudomonas sp. N-137. Next base: position 202,657 of record NZ_JAXUDQ010000018.1, on the reverse strand, counting down.
GCAGGCCCGCACCAGCATCCAGCGCACGGCATTACCAGCGGTTGAGGAACTGACGCAAAAGGAACTGCCATGACTCGCCTGCTGATGGAATGCACCTACGTGTATGAACATCCCAGAGCCAATTCCGGGATTCAGCGAGTAGTGCGCAACGTTATCCGCGAGCTGCCGGCCAGAGAGGCAGAGCACGAATGCATCCCCGTTGTGATACTGCGGGGCAAGTTGTACGAAGTGAAGAGCCTCGCCCCGTTGCCCTCCAGGGGGCTGGATCTGGTCAGCCTGCGGGTACGGCTGGAGCAATTCGCCAGCCTGTTCTGGCTCAGGCATCGAACGCTCGAACGGCGACGCCCCTTCAGCCAGTCGCGATGGGCGCGCCACGCGTTGTACTTCGGCTGCCGGCTGTTTGCCCTGGGCTTTCTGAGCATTCCGATCCGGGTGCTCGATCGCTTGCTCAAACGCCAGCACGTCCCGACACGCTGCGTACCATTGCAGCACCGGCCCGGCGATCAGCTGGTGTTGCTGGACTCTTCCTGGCACGCCGATTTCTTTCCTCTGGCCGAACAGCTCAAGCGCGATGGGGTCGGGATTGTATCGGTGATCTACGACCTGATTCCCCTGACCCATCCGCAGTTCTGCGACGCCGGCCTGGTCAAGGTATTCAATCATTGGTTCGACTGGATTGCTCGCACCGCTGACGGTTACATCGCGATCTCCAGCACCATCCGTGATCAGGTTCGGCTGGAGATGGAGCAGCGCGTTGGCGAACAGCAGGTGAGTGAACGTTGGTTCGACTATTTCCACTTGGGCAGCGAACTGGATTTGGCGGATGCCACCAGCGCCATCGACAGCAAACTGCTGCGAGTATTCACCCAGCCCGAACCGGTGTTCCTGATGGTCAGCACCATCGAACCACGCAAGAACCACGCTTACCTGCTCGATGCGTTCGAACGCGCCTGGGCTGCCGGCTCAAAGGCAAGGTTATGCATCGTCGGAAAAATTGGCTGGAAATGTGAGGACTTGATCGAGCGCATAAAACGTCACCCGCAACTCAACAACCGCCTGTTTATGTTCAACAATCTTTCGGACCATAGCCTGGAACACGCTTACCAAAATGCCACTGCGCTGGTGTTCCCCTCCTACGTTGAAGGCTTTGGTCTGCCGCTGGTGGAGGCCATGCAACGCGGCTTGCCGGCGATGGGCAGCGACATTGAGGTATTTCGAGAAATCGGCGGTGAATTCATGGCCTATTTCAATCTCGAAGATCCCCAGAGCCTGGCAGACCTGGTGACCGGTATGGAAAACAGCGGGGTTTTCCCGGCCAGTCTTCCCCTCGATAAATGGCACTGGCTGAGCTGGCGCCAGGCCAGTGCGCAATTGGTGGAGCGAATCGAGCGACACATCGATGAAGTGATCCTCGACAGGGAAACCGCATGCGAATAGCTCTGAACGCCCGGATTCTCCAGGCGCCACGCACCGGCATCGGCCATTACGTGGCGGAACTGGCTACTGCCCTGGCCCAGGAGCCGGATGTACAGCTGTCATTGTTCCACGGCTGGGGCTGGAGCTCGCAGTTGCCGCAAGCGGCCACGCCAGGTTACTCGCGGCTTACACCTTTGCTGCGCCAAGTACCGGGGGCCTATCGGGCGCGGCGCTGGCTGGAACAGAAACGCTTCGATCAGGGCCGTTCCCGCGCCATCGACCTGTATCACGAACCGAGCCTGTGGCCCCTGGCCTTCGAAGGGCCGACGGTGATGACGCTGCATGACCTGACGCACCTGCGCTACCCCGAGACGCAACCACCGGCACGACTGAGGGAAATCGAGCGTCGGCTCAGCCGTGCGGTAGAGCAGTCGCAGCTGATTCTGACGGACTCGCAGTTCATCGCCGATGAAGCCCGAGAACACTTCGGCCTTTGCGCGGAACGCTTGAGAGTCGCCCCGCTGGGGGCTGCTGCACGTTTCCATCCACGCGAACCCGAAGCCATCGATGGGGTTCTCAAAGCCCATGGGCTGGAAGCGGGCCGATATTTTCTGTGTGTCGGCACCCTGGAGCCACGCAAGAACCTGTCGCTGGCCCTGCGCGCCCACGCCAGGCTACCTGAATCCGTCCGTCAGACTTTCCCTTTGTTCATCGTAGGAATGAGCGGATGGCAGCGCGCACAACTCAGCGACGAGTTGAAAAATGCCCTGGCCGGAGGTCATGTTTGTCTCGCGGGCTACTTGCCCGACGAACAGGTTGCCCAGCTATTGGCAGGGGCACGTGCACTGATTTTTCCGTCGCGCTATGAAGGCTTTGGCCTGCCGGTGCTCGAAGCCATGGCCAGCGGCACCCCGGTGATTACCACCCGCTGCTCGGCGATGCCGGAAGTGGCCGGGGCGGCCGGCAATTATTGCGACCCCGACGATCCCCAAGGCATGCGCGAAGCCATGGGCCAGTTGATCGAAGATCGCCTGCATTGGCAGGCGTGTCGTGAAGCCGGGTTGCAACAAGCAGCGCTTTTTTCCTGGCAACGGTGTGCACAGGTGACCGCCCAGGCGTATCGCCAGGTTCTGGGAGGTTGAATGCGAGTCCTGCACTTTTACAAAACCTATCTGCCTGACTCCATGGGCGGCATCGAACAGGTTATTTTCCAGCTGTGCGACAGCAGTGACCGATTGGGCATCGATAACACCGTGCTGACGCTGAGCAACGATCCAGCGCCGGGTCCGATCAGCATCCGACAGCATAAGGTTCATCAGGCCCGGATGGACTTCCAACTGGCCTCCACCGGGTTTTCCTACAGTGTTTTCAAGAAATTCCGCGAGCTGGCTGCCGAAGCAGACGTAATCAACTACCACTTCCCCTGGCCATTCATGGACCTGGTGCATTTTTGCAGCGCCCTGAAAAAACCCTATGTGGTCACCTACCATTCGGACATCGTGCGTCAGCGGCACCTGCTGAAACTGTATCGCCCCCTGATGCGACGCTTCTTGAACGGCGCGGATCGCATCGTCGCGGCATCACCTAACTATGTGCATACCAGCGACGTGCTCAAGGAGTACCGCGATAAGACCCAGATCATTACCTATGGCTTGAACAAAGCCAGTTATCCACAGCGTGACGCTGAACGCATCGCGCAGTGGAAGGCGAAATTGGGCGAGCGCTTCTTTCTGTTCGTGGGGGTGATGCGTTATTACAAGGGCCTGCACATTCTGCTCGACGCCCTCAAAGGCGTGGATTATCCGGTGGTCATCGTCGGTGCAGGCCCGCTGGAGAAAGAACTTCATGCCCAGGCACAGGCGCTGGGCCTGCGCAACCTGCACTTCCTCGGACGCCTGGACGATGAAGACAAGGTGGCATTGCTGGAGCTGAGCTACGCCATCGTGTTCCCTTCACACCTGCGCTCTGAAGCGTTTGGCATCTCCCTGCTCGAAGGCGCGATGTATGGTAAACCGATGATTTCCAGCGAGATCGGCACCGGCACCAGCTACATCAATATCCACAATGAAACCGGCCTGGTGGTGCCCCCCAGCAACCCCGAAGCTTTCCGGGAAGCGATGCGTACCCTGTGGGACAACCCGGCACAGGCCAGGGAAATGGGCATCAGGGCCGAAGAGCGTTACCGGCAGTTGTTCACCTCCGAGGAGATGGGCCGCAAATGGCTGCAACTGTATGAGGCGTTGCTGGAGCAAAAGGCGCTTTCCTACGCGTAACACTCGCCGATGAGGCGAGTGGATAAATCCCCTCGCCTCAAGGCGGCTCAGTGCATTTCAGACGTGCTGTTGCAACCCGGCAACCGTACGCGGCATACCGACGAACCCGGGCAAGGCCTCGATCCGCCCCAGCCATGCACGTACGTGGGGGTAGTCTTCCAGCGACACATTGCCCTCCGGGGCATGGGCGATGTAGCTGTAGCCGGCAACATCGGCAATCGTCGCAACGTCACCTGTCAGATACGCGCTGCTGCTCAAGTGTTGATCAATGACCTTGAGCAGGCTGTGGGAACGGGCGATCACCTCCTCTGCGTTGTAAGGCGCGCCGAATACCGTAATCAATCGCGCCGCGGCCGGCCCCGCATGGAGCGGCCCGGCCGCCACCGACAACCAGCGCTGCACCCGGGCGACGCCGACCGGATCCGTTGGCAGCCAGTGGCCCTTGCCATACTTGCTTGCCAGGTACACCAGGATGGCGTTGGAATCGGCCAGCACCATACCGTCATCGTCAATGACCGGGACTTGGCCAAAGGCATTAATGGCCAGGAAATCTGCCTGTTTTTGTTCGCCTTTGGCCAGGTCAACAAAAACCACCTCGACGGGCAACCCGAGCAAGGAAAGCATCAACTGAACGCGATGCGCGTGGCCGGAAAGCGGAAAGTGATAAAGCTTGATGGGATTCATGGTCGACTCCGTTGCAAGTGACGCCATCAGCAGAACGGCGTCGATGGGGTCATCTTCCGCTTCGACTGAAGACTAGAGAATCACCCGAATATGCAATCCATTGTTTCAAACAGCGAAACAATGTCTCAGCCTTTCAAGTCCGGGTGCTCACGCAATGCACGGACGGTAAAGTCAACAAAACTGCGTACTCGCGCCGGCGCTTTGCGTCCACCTTGGTACACCACATGGATCGGCAGGGGCGGCAGTTCGAAGTCAGCCAGAACGATCTCCAGTTCCCCGTTGGCAACGTTGCCCGCCACCTGATAAGACAAGACCCGAGTCAACCCCAACCCCTGACAGGCCGCCGTGATTGCGGCCTGGTTGGCCGTGACCACCAGTCTGGGCGCGGGTCGCACAGAGAGCGGTTGCCCTGCGTCGATGAACGTCCAGTTTCTGATCTGACCGGTGGCCGATGAGGCGACTACCGGCATGTGCTCCAGATCCTGCGGGTGTGCGGGTCGGCCATGGCGAGCGAAGAGATCAGGGGAACCGCAAACCACCCGTCGTACTTCACCCACACGCACGGCGTGCTGACTGCTGTCGGGCAACTCGCCAATGCGTATGGCAATGTCGATGCCCTCCTCGACCATGCTGACTATACGGTCCAGCAATAAGGCATTGATGCCGACCTCGGGGAATTGCTGCAGGTAATCGACCAGCACCGGCGTGACAAACAACTGACCAAACAGCACCGGGGCGGTAATCGTCAATTGCCCGCGGGGCTGGGCGTGACTGCCGACCGCTGAATCCTCGGCTTCCTGCAAATCCGCCAGAATTCGACGGCAGTCCTCGAGAAAGCGCTGGCCCGCTTCGCTCAGGTATACGTTGCGGGTGGTGCGCACCAGCAAGGGCGTACCGATACGCTGCTCCAACGCCGCCACGGCGCGTGTGACGCTGGCCGCCGACAGGCCCAGGCGTCGCGCCGCCGCCGAGAAACCGGAGTCCTGGGCCACGGCGACAAAAACCTGCATTTCCTGAAACCTGTCCATTCATCCCCCAATGAGAAACCTTGATACAAGTTGGCTGCGCACCTCAAATCAGCGCCGCACCGCCATTGTAGGGGGCTGCGCCAGCGAACCACAGCGCAACGCGATCGGGCATCGGCACATCGACCCGGTCAATTGCGACTATGCTTGGTACCATCGAGCATACTTTCATGACAACTTAATGACTCGAACCATGGCGTAGGTCTTGTGGACACGGGCTTGCTCGCAAGCCCGTGTCCACAAGATGCGTGCCTGACTGGCGTCCATCGGAAGGCCCCTTTTTGTGAATGTTTTTTACCGCGGCTTCACGCACCCCCTTGCCCCTCTCATCGCCCTGGCCGGATGTGTATTAATCATCCCCATGGGCCTGCGCCTCTCGCTGGGATGGTCCGATCCGCTGGGCTATCTGTCTGACCTGGGCATGGGCGGGTTGCTGATCGTGCTGCTTTACCGTCGTCCCTGGTGGGTGGCATTACCCATTTTGCTGATCTGGAGCATGCTGACGCTGGCCAGCATCGAACTGGTCAGTGCTGTCGGGCGCATGCCCACCCCATCGGACCTGCATTACCTGACCGACCCGCAATTCGTCGAAAACTCCACCAGCGGCGGCTTCGCCCATCCCTGGCTGGCAGGGGTGCAACTGGCCGCGTTGATGGTCTGGCTGATCGTCCAATGGCCCCGCCGGTTGTATATGGCGCCTCGCTTGCCGCGCCACGCCTGGGCGCTGCCGGTAGTGCTTTTGCTGAGTCACAGTGTGGTGCAAACCTGGCGACCCAGTGAGGCAGACCAATGGAACCTGTTCAATCTTCCCCACCAACTCGTCACGGCGGCCGTTGCCGCCGGGCAGGATCGAACCCAACTATGGCTTGAAGATGACACAGTGGTTCAAGCCCCGCCCATGGAGGGTCTTACCCGGCTCGATCTTGAAGGCCAGAAAATCCTGCCTGCACCGGGCCGGGCCCGCAACGTCCTGATCATCACCCTGGAAGGCGTTCCTGGCGCCTACGTGGGCGTCAACCGTCAGGCCCTGAAAAGCAGCTATCAGGAGGACCTGATGCCGCACCTCAGTGCCTGGGCCAAGCGCGGCATGAATACACCCGACTACGTCCTGCACAACCATCAGACCATTCGTGGTCTGTATTCGATGCTGTGTGGCGACTACGACAAATTCGACGACGGCACGCCCAAAGGCGTCGAGATGTTGAACCTGAGCCGGCGCAACCAAGCCTGCCTGCCGGCCCAGTTGCGCCGCAACGGGTTCTCCACGCACTTCCTGCAAGGTGCGGGCCTGCGGTTCATGGCCAAGGACCGGATCATGCCGCACATCGGCTTCGACACCACCCTGGGCATGGACTGGTTCACCAAACCTGCCTATCTGGAATTCCCTTGGGGCAAGGACGACAAGACATTCTTCGAGGGCGCGCTGGATTACGTCGGGCAACTGCAAAAGGCAAAGAAGCCCTGGATGCTTACGCTGCTGACGGTGGGCACGCACCAGCCCTACTCAGCGCCGGATGACTACCTGCAACGCTACGACACCACCAAGCAGGCGGCCGTCGGTTACCTGGATGACGCACTGGACAGCTTCATGTCGGGGCTGGAACGCCAAGGCGTGCTGAAAGACACCCTGGTGATCATCACCTCGGACGAATCCCACGGCATCGACGATGTACGCCTGGCGTCATCCTGGGGTTTCAACCTGACATTGGCGCCGGAGCCATTGCCCCGGGTCAAGTCGGGGGTCTACGGTCATGTGGACCTGAGCGCCTCGGTCCTCGATTACTTCGGTTTCAAAGTGCCCAAGTCATTGTCCGGTCGCTCGTTGTTCCGGGACTACGCAACGGGCCGGGAAATCATGTCGTTCACCAACGGCAAGCTGCGCTACCACGATGGCAAGAGCACTTTCACCGAATGCGATTTCCTGCAGCGCTGCCGCTATTACACCAGCGAAGGTTTCATCACGGAGCGCGCCACTTACGGCGGGCAATACAGCGGTCAACGGGCCAGGTTGATCAGCGCGCGGGCCACGGCCCTGGACCGCACCCTGCTCCATACACCGCTCAACCAGCATTATCAGTTTGGCAGCGCTGATCAAATCCCGCTTCCGGCCCAGATCACCAACGACTGGACCGACAACCTGATCGGTGCCCAATACCTGGAGATGCCCAAGGGCTCACAGACCCGCGTCAGCCTGACCATCCGCGCCCTGGGTCCGGACAATGCGGCCTATATTTCCCTCAAGGCCAAAGAGTTCGAGCAGGATGTAGCGATCGACCTGCCGACGGAAGTGGCGGTGACGCCCGAACAGCCGCTGGTGATGAACATCCGTTTCGATAACCCGCAACCCCGCAAGGCCTTCTCTTTCCATCTGCTGGGGCACGGGGTGGGCGCCATCGAAATCAGTGACTTCAGTGTCGTGACCGAACTGCCGGAGCAGACAGAACCCTCGGATTACCTGAACCTCGTCCAGGAAGACAGTGACGCCCAGTCCAGTTGAATGAAATCGCGCAGCCAATGACCTACGCTGCGCCTTACATCGTCCTGGGCTGAATTGATCAATGAAGCAGGCTAATCCAGCAACCGATGCAGCTTGGCGTACTGCAACAGCATGATGGTCTTGCCGTCGCAGATATCCCCGGTTTCGATCATGCCCAGCGCCTTGTCGAGAGACATCTCCAACACTTCGATCTCCTCGCCCTCGGCTTCCAGCCCGCCGCCCTCATGCTGTTTATCTTCGTCGAAGTATTCGCCGACAAAAAAATGCAGGCGTTCTGTCACCGACCCTGGGCTCATGAATGCCTCGAACACCTTGCGTACATCCTGGACGATATAGCCGGTTTCCTCTTGGGTTTCCTTGCGGATGCAGGTGTGCGGGTCGTCGTTATCCAGCAGGCCGGCACAGGTTTCGATCAACAGACCATCGTGGTCATTGACGAAGGCCGGGAAGCGGAACTGCCGGGTCAGCACCACGGTTTGCTTGGCCTTGCTGTACAACAGGATGGTCGCGCCGTTGCCCCTATCGTAGGTCTCGCGGGCCAGTTCGCGCCACTGGCCATCGCGGCCGAGGTAGTCGTAGGTAGTTTTGCGCAGCACGTACCAGTTGTCCGAGAGCACTTCGACTTTCTTGATGCGCACGCGATCTTTGGTGCTTATCTGAGTCATTCAGCCGTTCCATGTCCAGTGTCTGAAAGCGGCAGAGTGGCCCTAAAGGCCGACGGCCTGCCATGATTGAGGCAGGCTAGCAGAGGCAGGATCGATCACTCCAGCCCGGTGGCAAACACCTTTCCGGGGTTCATCAACCCGGTCGGATCCAGCGTGTGCTTGATGGCACGCATCAACTCGATCTCCAGCGGATCCTTGAAATGGGCCGCCGCGTCCGGCTTGGCTTGCCCCAGACCATGTTCGGCACTGATGCTGCCATTGAAAGCGCTCGTCATCTGGTAGATGACCTGCATGATCGCTTGTTCCTGGGCCTTGAACGGGGCATCGGCATGGCCCAGCGGCTTGCTGATGTTGTAGTGCAGGTTGCCATCCCCCATGTGACCGTAAGAAACAATGCGTACGCCGGGAAACGCCTGTTGCAAGGCGCTATCGGTACGCTCGATGAACGCCGGAATCTGGCTGACGGGCACGCTGATGTCATGCTTGAGGCTCGGACCTTCATGATTCTGCGCCTCGGAAATACCTTCGCGCAGAGCCCACAATGCCGCAGCCTGAGTCTGGTTGCTGGCGATCACGGCATCAATCACCCACCCGGTCTCAAATGCATGGCCCAGGCCGCTTTCCAGCAACAGGTCCAAAGGTGCGTCGGGCACCGTGTCGCGCAATTCGATCAGGGCGTACCACGGGTGCGGCCCTTGCAAGGGGTCACTGCAACCGGCCACATGATCCAGGACGAACTCCAGGCTCTGGCGCGACATCATCTCAAAGCCCGTCAGACGGTCGGCGCAGAGGCTGCGAACATGCCCGATCAAGTCCACCGCGGCCTGCGGCGTGGGCAGTGCGACCCAAGCGGTGGCCGTGCTATGGGTGGCCGGAAACAACTTGAGTACCGCCGCCGTGATAATCCCAAGCGTACCTTCCGAGCCAATGAATAGATGCTTGAGGTCGTAGCCGGTGTTGTCTTTGCGCAAACCTCGCAAGCCGTGCCAGACACGTCCATCCGGCAATACCACCTCAAGCCCAAGGGTCAGCTCGCGCATGTTGCCGTAACGCAGCACGGCCGTGCCGCCGGCATTGGTGGCCAGATTGCCGCCCACCGTGCAACTGCCTTCGGCCCCCAGTGACAGCGGGAACAAGCGACCGGCCTGGCTAGCGGCTTCTTGCAACTGCCGCAGAATCACCCCGGCCTCGACCGTTATGGTTTCATTGGCCAGGTCGATTTCGCGGATGCGCTTCATCCGAGTCAAGGACAGCACCACCTGACGACCAGACGAATCCGGGATCGAGCCGCCGCACAATCCGGTATTGCCGCCCTGCGGCACCAAGGCAACCCCGGCGTCATGGCAAAGCCGCACCACCGCCGCCACTTCTTCGGTTGTGGCCGGGCGCACCACCAGTGCGGCCCGGCCTTGGTAAGCGTTACGCCAGTCAGTCAGGTAGCTGTGCATAAGTTCAGGATCACGCACCAGCCCCGCCGCGCCGACCACTTGCTCGACGCTTTGGATCAACGTCTCCCAGGCCATCGGGTCGAGATCGGCCGAAGAGAGAGAATTGGGGTTTTGCATGACTGTCTCCGGCGTTTGAATTCGGCTGCTGCAGCGCACATCGTGCGTTGCAGCAGTGGAAGCGACCGATTGAGATGAACTAGCTGCGCATCAGCTCAATGGCGGCACTTTTCTTGTGACGGATCACCGTCACCAGGTGCCAGGAGACAGACGCCGCTGCGAGGGCCAGGAAGACCGCCGAGATCGGCGTGGTGAGGAAACCACTGAAGTTGCCATCCGAGAGCATCAGACCGCGCCGCAGGTTGGTTTCCGCCATAGGGCCGAGGATGAAGCCAATGATGAACGGCGCAATCGGCAGTCCACCTTTGACGAAGCCATAGCCCATCAGGCCGAACAGCAGCACCGCCCAGACGTCGAAGATGCGGCTGTTGAGGCCGAACGCACCGACTACGCAGAGCACCAGGATGATCGGCAACAGAATGTGCTTGGGCACCGCCAGCAACTTGATGAAGATGCGCAGTCCGTAGAACTCCAGCACCAACATCAGCAACGAAGCCAGAATCAGCGCGGCAAAGATGGTGTAGACCAGCGATCCCTGACTGATGAACAACAGCGGGCCAGGCTGGATGCCGTGAATCATGAAGCCGCCAAGCATCACCGCCGTGGTGGTGTCTCCGGGAATACCCAGGGTCAGCAGCGGGATCATCGCACCGCCAATACCGGCGTTGTTCGCGGTTTCACTGGCAACCACACCCTCGATGGAGCCTTTACCGAATTCTTCCGGGTGCTTTGAGCGCTTTTTTGCCGCGATGTAGGAAACAATGTTCGAGGTACCAGCGCCGATGCCCGGCAGGATCCCGATGCCCAGGCCGATGAACGCCGAGCGGGTCGCGTTCGGCAATTGGCTGATGAACTCCTTGATGGAAAAACCAAACCCTTTCACGCCTTTCATGCTGATGTTCTGTGGCTTGGCACGGTGGCTTGAGCGGGCGCTCTCGGCGAATTTCAGCACTTCGGAGACCGCAAACATGCCGATCATGACGGTAAGCATGGCGAAGCCACCGTTAAGACTCGGCAGGTCGAACGTGAAACGCCGAATGGCGTCGACCGGGGCGATCCCGACGGTTGAAAAGGCAAAGCCCAAGGCGCCGGCGAACAGCCCTTTGACCAGCGAACCGGTAGACAGTGTGGCAATCAGAGTCAGCGAAAAAACGGCAATGGAGAAATATTCATGGGGACCGAAACTCAAGGCCACGTCCGCCAGGATCGGGGCGATAAACATCAACGCCGCAATGCTGAAAATCGTGCCCAGGAACGAGAACACCACGCCAATGCCCAGGGCTTTGACGCCCAGGCCCTTTTTCATCATCGGCGAACCATCGAACGTCGTGGCGATGGAGGCCGGCGTGCCCGGTATGTTGAGCAATATCGCTGAAATCAGCCCCCCTGAGGTGGCGCCGACAAACAGAGCAACCAGCAGTGACAGACCCGTGGCCGGGCCCATCGAATAGGTCAGCGGCAAGCACAGGGCGATGGCCATGGTGGCCGAAAGGCCGGGCACCGCACCAAAGACGATCCCCACTGCAACGCCGAGGGTGATCAGGACAAATACGTAGGGCGAGAATACGGCACCGAAGCCTTGTTGCAGGAGCTCAATCATCACCGTCCCCTAGAAATCCAATAGACCGGCGGGCAGCATCAAATCGAAGCCCTCACGGAAGATCACAAAAATCAACGCTGCTGAAACGACCGCGATCACGGCATAAAGCCCGTGCTTGACCTTCTGATCAGCGGGGGTCAACACGATGAATTGGGCGTAGAGGTAAAGCGTGGTCATGATCACGAAACCGACAACTTCCAGCAGCGCGGTGAAGAGCGTCACCAGGGCGATGGATTTGATAACCGTCGGGTAATCGATCGATTCAGCGGCTTCGCCCGGCTCGACAGGCTCGGCACGTTGCTGAGGCAGTTTTCTCCAGGCCAGCAACTGCAACACGCCCAACAGGCACAGCGCGCCGGAAAGAATCCAGGGCACAAAAGCGGCGTCGACAAAACCGCGACGCGGCAGATTCGCGGTCAACAACATGTACGCCACACCAGCACCGAGCATCGCCAGGCCGGCGAACAATTCATTTCTTTTGTAGGTATCCATACAGGATCCTCTTTCACTTGAAGGGCCGAGCAAAGGGGCGCTGGCCAATACGGTAAGCGCCCCATCCTGTTTCCCAGGATTTACTTGGCTTTACGCATTTCGTCCTTGAACTGCATGAAGTCGTCACGGGTCTTGGTCAGCGTAGCAATGGCTTCTTCGGTGCCCTGGAAGCTGACAGGCTGCTTGAAGGACTTCTTGAGCTCTTCAGCGTATTCAGGTTCTTCGGTGATTTTCTTCATGGTGTCAGCCATTTTCTTGACGATGGCCGGGTCTGTGCCTTTCGGGAAAGCGACGATGTAAGGCTTGTCCAGGACCAGGTCCACGCCTTGCTCCTTGAACGTCTTGACGTCACCCAGCAGCGGGTTGCGCTCTGCGTTAGGCTGCCCCAGAGCGGTCATCTTGCCGCTGGCAATGTAATCCTGAACCGAACCATAGCTGATAGCACCCAGGTCAATGCGCTTGCCCAGCAAGGCCACCACTTTTTCCGAAACGGTGCCGCTGTCGACCATCTTCAGTTTGACGCCGGCGAGCTTCTCGAACATCAAGCCTTGCAGGTGCGAGAAGTTACCCATCTCGGTGCCATAGGTGATGGTGCCTGGCTTGGCCTTGGCCTGTGAAATCAACTGATCGAGGGTGTCGATGCCCGAGCTTTTGGCAGAGACGAACACAGCGCCTTTATCGACGCCCGCGATGCAGGAGACATCGAATGCATCGAAGCGATCTTCGGACAACCCTGCCACTTCGTTAACGATCATCTGACCGGTGTGGGTGAACAGAATGGTGTTGCCATCTGGCGCCGCGCTCTTGACCGCGTCGGCAGCGATGGTGCCGCCCCCGCCGGCCATGTTGGTGACGACCATGGACTTACCGGTCACTTTGGTGAAGTACTTGGCCATCATCCGTGCGTTGAAGTCGGTATCGCCGCCGGCGTTGGCAATGACCACCACCTGCACCGGACGTGTCGGCCAGTCGCTCGCATCAGCGGCAACGGCCGCTCCGGCGGTGAGGCTCAAGAAGGAAGCGACGAGAGAGGCGCATAGTGTTTTTCTCATTATTGTTCTCCAAAGATGCTGCCGTAGAAGGTGTTGGTAGGGAGTTGGGTATGGGTGTCGCGAGGATGAATCGGGTGTATTGCCAACCCGCGCGCAGTGGCAATGCCGTACTGGGGCGCAGCAGGAAGCGAACGATGCAAGGAATTTGGTTGAGTCGAACAAGTATGGCTGTCTGGAAAGCCATGGCCCGCTTGGCTGGGATGCATAAGCGAGAAGAGATGCGCCCTTCTACGGTTATGCAGAAAGGGCAGAGAGCGATGCTGATGAGCCGTCGGAGCGAATGGCATAGCAGGGCCTGCGTCGATTTTATTATTTTATGTCATACGTTGTCGTACGACTTGGCCGATTATCGTCACCTAAAATAATTTTTGTCAACGCGGATATTTGTTGAATCGGTGCGAGCGGGAAGACGTGGCCTCATGTTTACGCTCATGAGGAGCAATGCGGGGGTGACGATCAGACGAGCGGCGATCAGCGGTGCCGCTCAGGAGCCGGGGGGTGGAGGGCAGCAACCGGTGACGCCAGGGTGCAGAGGAGACGAAACCACCTCCGCGACCCCGGCTGCCAGGGCTTACTCCACTGTCACAGACTTGGCCAGGTTTCGTGGCTGGTCGACGTCAGTGCCCTTGAGTACCGCGACATAGTACGACAACAACTGCAGCGGGATCGTGTAGAGGATCGGCGACAGGATGTCGTGGATGTGCGGCATGTGCACCACGTGAGTACCTTCACCATTGGTCATGCCGGCCTTCTCGTCGGCAAAGACAATCAGCTGGCCGCCACGGGCGCGCACTTCCTGCAGGTTGGACTTGAGCTTTTCCAGCAGCTCGTTGTTCGGCGCCACGGTGACCACGGGCATATCGTTATCCACCAGGGCCAGCGGGCCGTGCTTGAGTTCACCGGCCGGATAGGCTTCAGCGTGGATATAGGAAATTTCCTTGAGCTTCAGGGCGCCTTCCATCGCCACCGGGAATTGCGCGCCACGCCCCAGGAACAGGGTGTGGTTCTTCTCGGCGAACAACTCGGCGATTTTTTCCACGGTGCTGTCCATCGCCAGGGCTTCGCCCAGACGGGTCGGCAGGCGGCGCAGCTCTTCCACCAATGTTGCCTCAACACCCTCGCCCAAGGTCCCGCGCACCTGTCCCAAGGACAGGGTCAGCAACAGCAGGCCCACCAGCTGCGTGGTGAACGCCTTGGTCGACGCCACACCGATTTCACGGCCAGCTTGGGTCAGCAGGGTCAGGTCGGATTCGCGCACCAACGAGCTGATGCCCACGTTGCAAATCGCCAGGCTGGCAAGGAAACCCATCTCCTTGGCGTTACGCAGGGCGGCCAAGGTGTCGGCGGTTTCACCGGACTGGGAAATGGTGACGAACAGGGTGTCGGGTTGCACCACCACTTTGCGGTAACGGAATTCGCTGGCGACTTCGACCTGGCACGGAATACCGGCCAACTCTTCCAACCAGTAACGAGCAACCATACCAGCGTGGTAGCTGGTGCCACAGGCAACGATCTGCACGTTGCGAACCTTGGCGAACAGCTCGGCGGCCTGTGGCCCGAACGCCTGGACCAGCACCTGACTCTGGCTCATGCGGCCTTCCAGGGTGCGTTGCACCACAGCCGGTTGTTCGTGGATCTCCTTGAGCATGAAGTGCCGGAACTCGCCCTTGTCGGCGGCTTCGGCGCCGTCACGGTATTGAACGGTCTCGCGCTCAACGGCTTTGCCGTCGATGTCCCAGATCTGCACGCTGTCGCGGCGAATTTCGGCGATATCGCCCTCTTCCAGGTACATGAAGCGGTCAGTGACCTGACGCAGCGCCAGCTGATCGGAAGCCAGGAAGTTTTCCCCAAGGCCCAGACCGATCACCAACGGGCTGCCGCTGCGGGCAGCAACCAGTCGATCCGGCTGCTCGGCACTGATCACCGCCAAGCCATAGGCGCCATGCAATTCCTTGACGGTGGCCTTGAGCGCCGCAGTCAAGTCCATCAGTTCCTTGAGCTTGTGATTGAGCAGGTGGGCAATGACTTCGGTGTCAGTGTCGGAGGTGAACACATAGCCGAGCGCCTTGAGTTGCTCACGTAGCGCTTCGTGATTCTCGATAATGCCGTTGTGCACGACCGCCAGGTTGTCGGAGAAATGCGGGTGGGCGTTACGCTCGCACGGCGCGCCATGAGTGGCCCAGCGGGTGTGCGCGATGCCCAGGCGCCCCACCAGCGGCTCGGCGTCCAACGCTTGCTCCAGCTCACTGACCTTACCTGGGCGTCGCATGCGCTCAAGCTTCTCGTCGTTGGTAAACACCGCCACACCGGCGCTGTCATAACCACGGTATTCGAGGCGCTTGAGGCCTTCGAGCAAGATTGCAGTGATGTTGCGTTCAGCAACGGCGCCGACAATTCCACACATGCTATTTCTCCTGGCTGACAGACGCGCAGATCACATTGATCCCACGGGCCTGAATCTGATCGCGGGCCTCCACGGGCAGGCGATCATCGGTAATAAGGGTATGGACGCTGCTCCACGGCAGTTCCAGGTTGGGGATTTTTCGGCCGATCTTGTCGGCCTCCACCATCACGATCACTTCGCGGGCTACCTCAGCCATTACACGGCTCAGGCCCAGCAGTTCGTTAAAAGTGGTGGTGCCTCGGACCAGATCGATGCCGTCGGCGCCGATAAACAACTGGTCGAAATCGTAGGAGCGCAGGACCTGCTCCGCGACTTGGCCCTGGAACGACTCGGAATGAGGATCCCAGGTGCCGCCGGTCATCAACAGCACCGGTTCATGCTCCAGCTCGCTCAGGGCACTGGCGACATGCAGGGAATTGGTCATCACCACCAACCCCGGCTGCAGTCCGAGCTGAGGAATCATTGCCGCGGTGGTGCTGCCGCTGTCGATGATAATCCGCGCATGTTCGCGGACCCGCTTCACCGCGGCCCGGGCAATGGCTTGTTTGTATTTGGAGACGGCTTGCCCGTTATCGGCGACCAGTTCCTGCGGCATGGGGACCGCACCACCGTAACGACGCAGCAGCAAACCATTGGTTTCCAACGCGGCGAGATCCTTGCGAATCGTAACTTCCGAGGTTTCGAAGCGCTTGGCCAACTCATCAACACTGACTTCGCCCTGCTCTTGAAGCAAGGCTAGGATGTTGTGGCGGCGCTGTGGTGTGTTGCGCTTGGACATAAGGATAAGTTTCGATTCGAAAGATAACGTAAGTAATCAAAACCTATTGGAAGCATGTCGTCAAGACAAGAGCAGAAAAATTCAGAAACTGGGTGAACATGAACGCCATCGCGAACAGGCTCGCTCCCACATTGATTGCAGCGTCCACGGGGCCCGTGTCAGCCGAGAATTCAGTGTGGGAGCGAGCCTGCTCGCGATGGCGGCGACCGGAGTTGTGGATAACTCAGGTTTTCTGGATTTTGACTGGGCGCTTCCAGCCATCGATGTTGCGCTGCCGCGCACGGGCCACAGCGAGTTGAGACTTATCCACATCCTGATTGATGGTTGAACCTGCTGCGGTGTTTGATCCATCACCGATGGTCACCGGTGCAACCAGCGAATTATTGGAGCCAATGAACACGTCCTCACCAATAGTCGTCTGATACTTATTGGCGCCGTCGTAATTACAGGTGATGGTACCGGCACCAATGTTCGTGCGTGCGCCGATTTCAGCGTCACCCAGATAGGTCAGGTGACCGGCCTTGGCGCCTTCGCCCATGTGGGCATTCTTGAGCTCGACGAAGTTACCCACATGGGCGCGGGCTTCCAGCACAGTACCCGGACGCAGGCGAGCAAATGGGCCCGCGTCGCTGCCTTCGCCCATGACGGCGCCATCGAGGTGACTGTTGGCTTTGATCACCACGCCTTTTCGCAGGGTACTGTCCTTGATCACACAGTTCGGGCCGATGACCACGTCGTCTTCGATGATGACCTTGCCTTCAAGGATAACGTTGATGTCGATGACCACATCGCGGCCGACGCTGACTTCACCGCGCACATCGAAACGGGCCGGGTCGCGCAGGGTCACGCCCTGAGCCATCAGACGGCGGGCGGCGCGCAATTGATAGTGACGCTCCAGTTCGGCCAGTTGCCGGCGATCGTTGGCGCCCTGCACTTCCATGGCATCCAGCGGCTGCTCAGTGGCGACCACCAGCCCGTCGTTGACAGCCATGGCAATCACATCGGTCAGGTAGTACTCGCCCTGGGCATTGTTATTCGACAAACGACTCATCCAGTCGCCCAGGCGTTCAGCCGGTACGGCAAGAATGCCGGTGTTGCCTTCGGTGATCGCGCGCTGGGCTTCGTTGGCGTCCTTTTGCTCGACAATCGCTGTCACCTGGCCGTCGGCGTTGCGCACAATGCGGCCGTAACCAGTGGGGTCATCCAGCTCGACGGTCAGCAGGCCCAATTGCTGTGGAGCAGCATGCTTGAGCAGGCGCTGCAAGGTATCGACTTCGATCAGCGGCACGTCGCCGTAGAGAATCAGTACCGTATCGGCAGTAATAAATGGCACCGCCTGGGCCACCGCGTGGCCGGTCCCCAGTTGTTTATCCTGCAGGACAAAATTAAGGTCATCCGCCGCCAAACGCTCACGCACAGCATCCGCCCCGTGGCCGATCACCACGTGAATGCGCTGTGGATCAAGTTGCCGGGCGCTGTGGATAACATGACCGAGCATGGAATTGCCGGCCACCGGGTGCAATACCTTGGGCAGCGCCGAACGCATGCGAGTGCCTTGACCCGCCGCGAGGATAACGATTTCGAGAGACATGACTGGCTACCAATCCTGGGTGGTCAGCGGCTGCGACCAGATGATGAGTGTCGGAAAAAGAAAAAAGGGTAGCCGAGGCTACCCTTTTTAATCAATCGCACAGAAAGCAGACGGCTTAACCGCCGAACTTCTTGCGGATCTGCTGGACGGTGCGCAGCTGAGCTGCGGCCTCGGCCAGACGTGCAGCAGCAGAGCCGTAATCGAACTCGGCGCCGCGCTCATGCAAGGCCTTCTCAGCAGCCTTGACGGCTTCCTGAGCGGAGGCTTCGTCCAGGTCGGCAGCACGTTGCACGGTGTCGGCAAGGACCTTGACCATGTTCGGCTGAACCTCGAGGAAACCACCGGAGATGTAATACACCTCGGATTCCCCGCCCTGCTTGATCAAGCGGATCGGACCTGGTTTCAGATTAGTGATCAGCGGTGCGTGACCCAGAGCGATACCAAGATCGCCCAGCTCACCATGCGCAACCACCATCTCGACCAGACCGGAGAAAATTTCCCCTTCCGCACTGACGATATCGCAATGGACTGTCATAGCCATCTGATTGCCTCAACCTAAATTAGCGCCCGTTGCCGGGCGCCGGGATTACAGTTTCTTGGCTTTCTCGATCGCTTCTTCGATGCCGCCGACCATGTAGAACGCTTGTTCTGGCAGGTGGTCGTAGTCACCGTTGAGGATGCCTTTGAAGCCAGCAATGGTGTCTTTCAGGGAAACGTATTTACCCGAGGCACCGGTGAAGACTTCAGCCACGAAGAACGGCTGCGACAAGAAGCGCTGGATCTTACGAGCGCGGGATACCAACTGCTTGTCGGTTTCCGACAGCTCGTCCATACCCAGGATCGCAATGATGTCCTTCAGCTCTTTGTAACGCTGCAGCACGTACTGAACGCCGCGAGCGGTGTCGTAGTGCTCCTGGCCGATCACGTTCGGGTCCAGCTGACGCGAAGTCGAGTCCAGTGGGTCTACCGCTGGGTAGATACCCAGGGAAGCGATGTCACGGGACAGAACGACGGTGGCGTCCAAGTGGGCGAAGGTGGTCGCTGGCGACGGGTCGGTCAAGTCGTCCGCCGGTACGTATACCGCCTGGATCGAGGTGATCGAACCTTCCTTGGTCGAAGTGATGCGCTCTTGCAGCACGCCCATCTCTTCAGCCAGGGTCGGCTGGTAACCTACTGCCGAAGGCATACGGCCCAGCAGTGCGGATACTTCAGTACCGGCCAGGGTGTAACGGTAGATGTTGTCGACGAACAACAGTACGTCGTTACCTTCGTCACGGAACTTCTCGGCCATGGTCAGGCCAGTCAGGGCTACGCGCAGACGGTTTCCCGGCGGCTCGTTCATCTGACCGTAAACCAGTGCCACTTTGTCCAGAACGTTGGAGTCCTTCATCTCGTGGTAGAAGTCGTTACCCTCACGAGTACGCTCACCCACACCGGCGAACACGGAATAACCGCTGTGCTCGATGGCGATGTTACGGATCAGTTCCATCATGTTTACGGTCTTGCCCACACCGGCACCACCGAACAGACCGACTTTACCGCCCTTGGCGAACGGGCAAACCAGGTCGATAACCTTGATGCCGGTTTCCAGCAGGTCGTTGCCGCCTGCCTGTTCAGCGAAGGATGGCGCAGGACGGTGAATGCCCCAGCGCTCTTCGGTGGCGATCGGACCTGCTTCGTCGATCGGGTTGCCCAGTACGTCCATGATCCGGCCCAGGGTCGCTTTACCGACCGGTACGGAGATGGCTGCGCCAGAGTCGACAACATCCAGACCGCGCTTCAAGCCTTCGGTGGAGCCCATCGCAATGGTACGTACCACGCCGTCGCCCAGCTGCTGCTGAACTTCCAGAGTGGTTTCCGCGCCTTGTACTTTCAGCGCGTTGTAGATGCTCGGTACGCTGTCGCGTGGAAATTCCACGTCGATAACGGCGCCGATGATTTGAACGATACGTCCGCTACTCATAGCTGGATCCTCTGAATATTTGAACCGTTAAACCGCGGCAGCGCCGCCGACGATTTCCGAGATCTCTTGGGTGATCGCAGCCTGACGCGCCTTGTTGTAGATCAGTTGCAAATCACTGATCAGATCACCGGCGTTGTCGGTAGCGTTCTTCATCGCGATCATCCGCGCCGCTTGTTCAGCTGCGTTGTTCTCGACCACCGCCTGGTAAACCTGCGATTCCACGTAGCGGACCATCAAGCCGTCAAGCAGCTCTTTGGCATCCGGTTCGTAGAGGTAGTCCCAGTGGTGCTTGAGTTCCTGTTCCGGGGTCGCCACCAGTGGAATCAACTGCTCCACGGTAGGCTGTTGCGTCATGGTGTTGATGAATTTGTTGGATACCACGGACAGGCGGTCAATACGGCCTTCCAGGTAAGCATCCAGCATCACCTTGACGCTGCCGATCAGATCATTGATCGACGGCTCTTCACCCAGGTGGCTGATAGCAGCGACGACGTTACCGCCGAAGTTGCGGAAAAAAGCCGCACCTTTGCTACCAATCACGCACAGATCGATCTCGACGCCTTGTTCACGGTTTACAGCCATGTCCTTGACCAGGGCCTTGAACAGGTTGGTGTTCAAGCCACCGCACAGACCACGGTCACTGCTCACCACAACGTAACCGACGCGCTTGATGGCGCGGTCGATCATGAACGGGTGGCGATATTCCGGGTTGGCGTTGGCCAGATGACCAATTACCTGGCGGATGCGCTCCGCGTAGGGACGGCTAGCAGCCATGCGCATTTGTGCCTTGCGCATTTTGCTGACCGCCACTTTTTCCATGGCGCTGGTAATCTTTTGCGTGCTTTTGATGCTCGCAATCTTACTGCGAATCTCTTTTGCGCCTGCCATGTAACACCTATCAGGTTAGCAAGCGGGAGCCTTGCGACTCCCGCTGCGGCTTACCAGGTTTGGGTGGCCTTGAACTTCTCGATACCGGCTTTCATGCCAGCGTCGATTTCGTCATTGAAGTCACCCTTCACGTTGATCTTCGCCATCAAATCGGCGTGATCGCGGTTGAAGTAAGCAATCAGCGCTTGTTCAAAGCTGCCGACCTTGGCGATTTCGACGTCAGTCAGGAACCCACGTTCAGCGGCATACAGCGACAACGCCATGTCAGCGATCGACATCGGAGCGTATTGCTTCTGCTTCATCAGCTCGGTAACGCGCTGACCATGCTCAAGTTGCTTACGGGTCGCTTCGTCCAGGTCAGACGCGAATTGGGCGAATGCCGCCAGTTCACGGTACTGAGCCAGAGCGGTACGGATACCACCGGAGAGCTTCTTGATGATCTTGGTCTGAGCGGCACCACCCACACGGGATACCGAAACACCGGCGTTCACAGCAGGACGGATCCCGGAGTTGAACATGGCCGATTCCAGGAAGATCTGACCGTCGGTGATGGAAATCACGTTGGTCGGAACGAACGCGGAAACGTCGCCAGCCTGGGTTTCGATGATCGGCAGTGCGGTCAGGGAACCGGTTTTGCCGGTCACTGCGCCGTTGGTGAACTTCTCTACGTACTCTTCCGAAACGCGGGATGCGCGCTCCAGCAGACGGGAGTGGAGATAGAACACGTCGCCTGGGTAAGCTTCACGGCCTGGTGGACGGCGCAGCAGCAGGGAGATCTGGCGGTAAGCCACTGCCTGCTTGGACAGATCGTCATAAACGATCAGCGCGTCTTCACCGCGGTCGCGGAAGTATTCGCCCATGGTGCAACCGGAGTACGGTGCCAGGAACTGCAGCGCAGGAGATTCCGAAGCACTGGCAGCCACGATGATCGTGTTGGCCAGGGCGCCGTTTTCTTCCAGCTTGCGAACCACGTTGGCGATGGTCGATTGCTTCTGACCAATTGCCACGTAGACGCAGAAAATGCCGCTGTTCTTCTGGTTGATGATCGCGTCGATCGCCAGAGCGGTTTTACCGATCTGACGGTCACCGATGATCAGCTCACGCTGGCCACGGCCGACAGGGATCATGGCATCGACAGCCTTGTAGCCAGTCTGTACAGGCTGGTCTACCGACTTACGCCAGATCACGCCTGGAGCAACTTTCTCGACCGCATCGGTCTCGGTGTTGTTCAGCGGACCTTTGCCGTCAACTGGGTTACCCAGTGCGTCGACTACGCGACCCAGCAGTTCCTTACCAACCGGAACTTCGAGGATGCGGCCGGTGCACTTGGCGCTCATGCCTTCAGCCAGAGACGTGTACGCGCCCAATACCACGGCACCTACAGAGTCTTGCTCCAGGTTGAGGGCCATACCGTAGACGCCGCCCGGAAACTCGATCATCTCGCCGTACATGACGTCGGCCAGACCGTGAATCCGCACGATGCCGTCAGATACGCTGACGACAGTGCCTTCGTTACGGGCTTGGGAGGTCACATCGAGCTTGTCGATGCGGCCCTTGATAATTTCACTTATTTCGGAAGGATTGAGTTGCTGCATTGCTCTGCTGCCCCTTCAAACTCAAGATTTCAATGCTTCGGCAAGTTTCGCGATTTTGCCGCGAATCGAGCCATCGATAACCAGGTCACCGGCGCGGATAACGACACCACCAATCAAGGCAGGGTCTTCCGTAACGTCCAGACGCACTTCCCGGTTGAGTCGTGCACTGAGAACCTTGGCGAGTTTGTCTTGCTGTTCTTGGTTCAATGCAAAAGCACTGGTCACTTCCACGTCTACCGACTTCTCTTGCTCAGCCTTGTACAGGTCGAACAATGCGGCGATCTCCGGCAGAAGCGGGAGACGGTCGTTTTCGGCAACGACGTGAATGAAATTCTGTGCCTTGGCATCGAACTTGTCGCCGCACACGTCAATGAACGTGGCGGCCTTTTCTGCGCTCGTCAGTCGCGGGGCCTTGAGCACGCGCTGCATGGTGTCGTCTTGCGACACCGCTGCTGCCAGGCCGAGCATGGCTGACCAATTGGCCAGTTGCTGGTGGGCCTGAGCGTGCTCGAAGGCCGCCTTAGCGTAAGGTCGGGCCAACGTGGTCAGTTCTGCCATGATCGCCCTCGCTTAAATTTCAGCAGCCAGTTTGTTTACCAGCTCTGCGTGCGCGTTTTGATCGATTGTGGCACCCAGGATCTTCGAAGCACCGCCAACAGCCAGGGCACCCACTTGGGCACGCAGGGCGTCTTTGACACTGTTCAGTTCCTGTTCGATCTCGGCTTGAGCCTGAGCCTTCACACGGTCAGCTTCGACGCGAGCCTGTTCACGGGCTTCGTCGACAATCTGGGTACCGCGTTTCTTGGCTTGCTCGATGATTTCAGCTGCCTGAGCTTTCGCTTCGCGCAGTTGCTGACCCACTTTCTCATGGGCCAACTCCAGGTCGCGAGCTGCACGGCTGGCAGCGTCCAGACCATCCGCGATCTTCTTTTGACGTTCGTGCAATGCCGCAATGACCGGAGGCCATACGAACTTCATGCAGAACAGTACAAAAATCAGGAACGCAACGGACTGGCCAATCAGGGTCGCATTAATGTTCACGCCAACACCTCGCAGTTACGTTGTCCATCACACCAATCTACTCGAGACATCCGAGTAATTAGCCAGCGATTTGACCAACGAACGGGTTCGCAAAGGTGAAGAACAGAGCGATACCAACACCGATCATGGTCACGGCGTCGAGCAGACCAGCCACGATGAACATTTTAACTTGCAGCATTGGAACCATTTCTGGCTGACGCGCGGCGCCTTCCAGGAACTTGCCGCCCAGCAGGCCGAAACCAATTGCGGTACCCAGTGCGCCCAGGCCGATCAACAGTGCAACAGCGATAGCGGTTAGACCAACTACAGTTTCCATCTTTCCTCCCGACTTTTACGTCGTATGGTTTAGGTTTTTTAGATTAAAGCGGTAAAACAAATCGTTTCATCAAGCCCGTTCGGGCCCCTTTCCGTGTGACCGGGAAGGACATCAGACTAGTCGAGACTGGCCTTAATGGTTTTCTTCGTGCGCCATCGACAGGTAGACGATGGTCAGCATCATGAAGATGAACGCCTGCAGGGTGATGATCAGGATGTGGAACACAGCCCACGCCCACTGCAGAACTACACCCAGGCCGCTGAGCCAGAGCAGACCGCTGCCGAACATCACGGCGATCAGGATGAACACCAGCTCGCCGGCATACATGTTGCCGAACAGACGCAGGGCCAGGGAGATCGGTTTGGCGATCAGGGTCACGAACTCCAGAAGGAAGTTCACCGGGATCAGCAGGGCCTGAACGAGAATGTTCTTGCTGCCGAACGGGTGCAGGGTCAGTTCGCCGATGAAGCCGCCGATGCCCTTGACCTTGATGCTATAGAAAATGATCAGTGCGAAAACCGAGAACGCCATGCCCAGGGTCGCGTTCGGGTCGGTAGTCGACACGGCGCGGAACGGGATGTGCGAATCGCCGGAGATCAGGATGGCCAGCTGAGGAATCCAGTCGACCGGTACCAGGTCGATGGCGTTCATCAGGAACACCCAGACGAAGATGGTCAGTGCCAGCGGTGCGATCACCGGGCTACGGCCATGGAAGCTGTCTTTCACGCTGCCATCGACGAATTCGACCAATACTTCAACGAAGTTCTGCAGTGCACCAGGCTGACCGGAAGTCGCCTTCTTCGCCGCCATGCGGAAAAGAAGCACGAAGATCAGACCCAGTGCGACCGACCAGCCGAGCGTATCGACGTGGAAGGCCCAGAAGCCCATTTCCTTGGCTTCTGCTGCGGTGTGAGCAAAGCCCCAGCCGCCATTGGGTAGCTGCCCGAAGGTCAGGTTCTGCAAGTGGTGCTGGATATAGCCCGAAGCGGTTGTCTCTGCCATGGTTGCCTCAAACGCCCTAAGGTCTCGAAAGTCTTGTTCTCATTAGCAGGGGAGCGAACCAGCTAACCAGTTGGGTCAGCACGAAGACGCTGAATACAGCCAGCGGCGCCAGTGGCTTCACACCTGCGAACGTCAATGCAAACAGCACTGCCGTCAAAATCAGTTTCCCCGCCTCACCGGCATAAAAAGACCGGACGATGGCTTGGGCTGCTCGGGCGCCGGAAAACCGAAATGCCCTGTGAGCGAAATAAATATTGGGAAGCAAGGCTATCAGGCCTCCGCAAAGCCCTGAGTATCCGGCGACGACTCCCTTCCATTGCCAGAGCGCCAAAGCAGCGATCAGTACAACGACGAATTGGGTCATCAACACCGGGAAAACAGCCAGACGATGGAACGGCAAGCGGTTTGGCGTGCGTGTTTCCATCGCTTTTGCTCTCCAATGATCGGCCGCCATAATTCAATAACTTGGCATAATTTGTGCCGACAAAATGCGCGCAGAGTATAGGGGCGGTTCTGCCCCTATTCAACTGCCAGGTAGTGATTTCCGACTGCGCGCTACAAGAGCAATTGTTTCAGCGAATGTGCGCAAGGACACCTTGCAGCTCATCGAGGGAGTTATAACCGATCACCAATTGCCCTTTGCCCTTCTTGCCGTGGCGAATCTGCACCGCAGAGCCTAGGCGCTCGGCCAGGCGCTGTTCCAGGCGTGCGATATCCGGATCGGTTTTCGGTGCTTCGACAGGTGCCGGTTTACCACTGAGCCACTGACGAACCAGTGCCTCGGTTTGGCGCACAGTCAGGCCTCGTGCGACAACATGTCGCGCCCCTTCAACCTGTTGATTTTCCGGCAAACCGAGCAACGCCCGGGCATGCCCCATTTCCAGATCACCATGGGACAGCATGGTCTTGATGACTTCCGGCAACGCAATCAGGCGCAACAGGTTGGCCACGGTCACGCGGGACTTGCCCACCGCTTCGGCGACCTGCTGTTGAGTCAACTGGAACTCCTGCTGCAAACGCTGCAGGGCCACAGCCTCTTCGATCGGGTTGAGGTCTTCGCGCTGGATATTCTCGATCAGCGCCATGGCGATGGCGGTTTCATCCGGTACATCGCGGACCATCGCCGGAATGGTTTCCTGACCCGCCTGCTGGCTGGCACGCCAGCGGCGTTCGCCGGCGATGATCTCGAAGCGCCCGTTGGCGATCGGCCGAACCACGATCGGCTGCATCACGCCCTGGCTCTTGATCGACTGGGCCAGCTCTTCCAGTGCCTGCGGATCCATGTCCCGACGCGGCTGATACTTGCCGCGCTGGATCAGGTCCAGGGGCAAGTGTTGCAGCTCGCGCTGATCGACTTGTACGGCCTGCTCTTCCAGCGAACTGACAGTGGGGCCACTGAGCAGTGCATCCAGTCCACGTCCGAGACCTCGTTTCTTGACGGCCATGGGGTTTCCTTAAGTTGGCTGGGCAGCAGCGGTGCGTGGGTTTCGGCGCTGGCGGCGAACCATCTCGCCCGCCAGGGCCAGGTAGGCCAGCGCGCCTCGGGATTGTTTGTCGTAGGCCAGGGCCGGCATGCCGTAGCTCGGCGCTTCGGCCAAACGGATGTTACGGGGAATGACCGTATCGTAGAGCTGCTCGCCGAAGTGTTCCTTGAGCTGGGCGGATACGTCGTTCATCAGGCTCAGGCGCGGGTCATACATGGTCCGCAGCAGGCCCTCGACTTTCAGCTCCGGGTTCAGCAGTTCGGCAATGCGCTTGATGTTATCCACAAGGTCGCTCAACCCTTCGAGGGCAAAGTACTCGCACTGCATGGGAATAATCACCCCATCAGCGGCCACCAGGGCGTTGAGAGTCAGCATCGAAAGCGACGGTGGGCAGTCGATCAGGATGTAATCGTAATTTTCCCGAATCGGCGCCAAGGCGCTGCGCAGGCGGCTTTCCTTCATCTGCATTTCCAGCAGAACCACTTCGGCCGCCGTCAGGTCACGGTTGGCCGGCAGCAGTTGATAACCGCCGTGTTCGGAGAAATGCATGGCCTGGCCCAGATCGCATTCGCCGATCAGAACATCGTAAATGGAGTTTTCCAGGCCATGTTTATCCACACCGCTACCCATGGTGGCGTTGCCCTGTGGATCGAGATCGATCAGCAACACCCGGCGCTTGGTCGCGACCAGGGATGCTGCGAGGTTGATGCAGGTGGTGGTTTTACCCACACCACCCTTCTGGTTCGCTATCGCGAATACCTTAGCCATTGTTGCTTGTATTCCCAATCATGCCGTGCGGCGCAGTATCAGCAGATGGCGTTGGCCTTGGCAACCGGGTACGGCCAGGGCGTGTTCGCTATCGAGGTGGAAGTCTGCCGGCAATGCTACCAGCTCATCGGCCGGATGAACGCCCTTCATTGCCAGCCAGCGCGTATCGGCATCGCCCAGGTGGCGAGTCCAGTTGCTGAAGTTTTCCATGCTGCTGAACGCCCGGGAGATGATCCCGTTGAAAGGCTGGGCAGGCTGGAACGCTTCGACGCGGCTGTGGATAACTTGCAGGTTATCCAGTTTGAGTTCGAGTTTGACCTGCGTCAGGAAGCGGGTTTTCTTGCCGTTGCTGTCCAGGCAGGTCACTTGCGAGCCAGGAAACAGGATCGCCAGCGGGATACCCGGCATGCCACCGCCACTGCCGACATCGAGCCAGCGGCCGTCTTCGATGAAGGACATGACGCTGAGGCTGTCGAGCAGATGCCGCGAGACCATTTCATCCGGATCGCGCACCGCGGTCAGGTTGTAGGCCTTGTTCCATTTGATCAACAGGGCCAGATAGCCCAGCAACTGCGCGTGCTGGGCTTCGGTCAGGCTGACGCCGAGCTGACGGGCACCTGTGGATAACTCTTCGGCGTGTTGCGAGGTGACCATCGAACTCAAGCGCTTTGCTCCAACTGACGGCCCGCGCCGCGTTTTTTCAAATGAATCATCAACAGGGAAATGGCCGCCGGGGTCACACCGGGAATGCGCGAAGCCTGGCCCAGGGTCTCGGGACGAGTTGCACCGAGCTTGCTCTGGATTTCCTTCGACAACCCGGAAATGCCGGTGTAATCGATATCCACAGGCAGTTTGGTGTCTTCACTGGCGCGCAGACGGGCGATTTCGTCTTGCTGACGGTCGATGTAACCGGCGTATTTGGTCTTGATCTCTACCTGCTCGGCCACCTGCGGATCCTCCGCGCCCTGACCGGTCACTTCCACCAGCCCGGCATAATCGATTTCCGGGCGGCTCAACAAGTTGAGCAAGTTGTATTCGTGGGTCAGCGGTGTGCCGAATTTGGTTGCGATGGCATCGCCCTGCTCGGTACCGGGACGAACCCAAGTGCTTTTCAGGCGCTGTTCTTCCAGCTCGATACTCTCGCGTTTCTTGCAGAACGCAGCCCAGCGAACGTCATCGACCAGCCCCAGCTCACGACCTTTCTCGGTCAGGCGCAGGTCAGCGTTGTCTTCACGCAGGATCAGACGATATTCGGCACGGGAGGTGAACATCCGATACGGTTCCTGGGTACCCAGGGTAATCAAATCATCCACAAGCACACCGATATACGCCTCATCGCGGCGCGGGCACCAGCTGTCTTTGCCCTGGGCGCGCAGCGCTGCGTTGGCGCCAGCCAGCAGGCCTTGGGCACCGGCCTCTTCGTAACCGGTGGTGCCGTTGATTTGTCCGGCAAAGAACAGGCCGCCGATGACTTTGGTTTCCAGGCTGTACTTCAGGTCCCGCGGGTCGAAGTAATCGTATTCGATGGCATAGCCCGGACGAACGATGTGGGCGTTTTCCATGCCGCGAATCGATTGGACAATCTGCAGTTGCACGTCGAACGGCAGGGAAGTGGAAATCCCGTTCGGGTACAGCTCGTGCGTCGTCAGGCCTTCGGGTTCGATGAAGACCTGATGGCTTTCCTTGTCGGCAAACCGATGGATCTTGTCTTCGATCGATGGGCAATAACGCGGGCCGATACCTTCGATCACGCCGGAATACATGGGCGAGCGATCCAGGTTGGCGGCAATGATTTCGTGAGTGCGGGCATTGGTATGGGTGATCCAGCAGCTCACCTGTTTCGGGTGCTGCGCTTTAGAGCCCATGAACGACATGACCGGAATCGGCGTATCGCCCGGCTGCTCGGTCATCACCGAGAAATCCACAGAGCGGCCATCGATGCGCGGTGGCGTACCGGTTTTCAAGCGACCGACACGCAACGGCAACTCACGCAGGCGCTGAGCCAGTGCGATTGAGGGTGGATCACCTGCGCGACCGCCGGAATAGTTCTGCATGCCGATGTGGATAAGTCCACCGAGGAAGGTCCCGGTGGTCAGCACCACGGAATCAGCGAAGAAGCGAAGGCCCATCTGGGTCACAACACCACGCACCTGGTCCTGCTCGACGATCAGGTCATCGGCTGCCTGTTGAAATATCCACAGGTTCGGCTGGTTTTCCAGGATTTCGCGGACAGCGGCCTTGTACAGGACACGGTCGGCCTGGGCACGAGTAGCCCGCACGGCCGGGCCTTTACGGCTGTTCAATACACGAAACTGAATGCCACCTTTATCCGTGGCCATGGCCATCGCGCCACCGAGGGCATCGATTTCCTTGACCAGATGGCTTTTGCCAATCCCACCAATGGCGGGGTTGCAGCTCATGGCGCCGAGGGTTTCCACGTTATGCGTCAGCAACAGGGTTTTAGCCCCCATGCGTGCTGATGCAAGTGCTGCCTCGGTACCGGCATGACCGCCGCCGATGACGATCACTTCAAAACGGGAAGGGAAATCCACCACGCACCTCGTGCCTGCTTAATTCAGGTAATTCGGAAAATAGGTTTGAGCCTGGCTTTGGGCGTTTTTCGAGCCAGGTCGGCAAGTATAGGGACTTCCCCTTTCCTAAAGAACCCTTTGCACAAAATTTAACCAGCTGTGGAGAAGTCGAGGTTAAAGAAATTAAAAAGAAAGAAATTTATAAAACCTTTGTTTTTATGTTTATTCTTACTGAGCCTCACTTCTGTGGATAAAGATCTGAAGGCCTTTATATTCAATATGTACAGAGATTCAAAACCCTGTGGTCAGGTGCGGCTGAGGGGCTTGGATAACCGGTGTAAGCCTGTGGATGAATGGGGTGGTTATCCACAGAGGTGGTTATCTTCAGTTTTGAAGGGGGTTTATCAACCGAGCTCAGGGCCAGTTATTCACAGGGCTTAATCCACAGGAAAACTGGCTTTTGATCCAGACACCGCCCACAGGCAAGCCGCCATGCAGGGCAATCGTTCCAGAAAAGGGAAAAAACCGGCTGCATGGACTCGTTGTAGGGTCGATAGCGGCCGGGTTCTTAAGGAATGGGTTATTTACCGATGCAGAAGCTGGAGAAGATTCGACCAAGCAGGTCATCAGAGCTGAAGGCCCCGGTAATTTCCCCGAGAGCTTGCTGGGCCTGACGTAAATCTTCGGCCAGTAGCTCACCGGCTCCGGCAAGGGTCAGTTGCGCGCGACCGTGCTCAAGCGCCGCGCTGGCATGGCGCAGCGCCTCAAGGTGCCGACGACGGGCGCTGAAGCTGCTTTCCGAAGTCTGCTCGTAACCCATGCAGGCCTTTAAATGTTCGCGCAGCAACTCCAGTCCCATATCCGCGGATTTCGCACTGAGGCTAATGGTGACATGGCCATCAGCGCTGACCTCCAGGGTCACGGGTTCCCCGGTCAGGTCGGCCTTGTTTCGAATCAGCGTGACTTTCGAAGGGTCAGGCCGGGTTTCCAGAAACTCTGGCCACAAAGCGAAAGGATCATCCGCTTCCGGGGCCGTGGCATCGACCACCAACAACACGCGGTCAGCCTCGCCGATGGCTTTGAGCGCACGCTCCACGCCGATTTTTTCCACATGGTCGTCGGTATCCCGCAGGCCGGCCGTGTCGACCACATGCAGGGGCATGCCATCGATGTGGATATGTTCGCGCAGAATATCCCGGGTGGTGCCGGCGATCTCGGTGACAATCGCGGCCTCACGGCCTGCCAAGGCGTTGAGGAGGCTGGATTTGCCGGCATTTGGCCTTCCGGCGATCACCACCGTCATCCCATCGCGCAACAAAGCACCCTGCCCGGCTTCGCGCAGTACTGTGGATAACTCATCGCGGACCTTGTCGAGCATGCTGAGCACGTGACCATCGGCGAGAAAGTCGATCTCTTCCTCGGGAAAGTCGATCGCGGCCTCGACGTAGATCCGCAGGCCGATCAGTTGCTCGGTGAGGTTATGCACACGCTGGGAAAAAGCGCCCTGCAGGGATCGCAAGGCATTGCGCGCGGCCTGTGCGGAACTGGCTTCGATCAGATCAGCAATGGCTTCGGCCTGGGCCAGGTCGAGCTTGTCATTGAGGAATGCACGTTCGCTGAACTCGCCTGGTCGCGCAAGACGACACCCCAGTTCGAGGCAACGCTTGAGCAACATGTCCAGGACGATCGGACCACCATGGCCTTGCAGTTCCAGCACATCTTCGCCGGTGAACGAGTTGGGACCAGGAAAATACAAAGCCAGGCCTTCATCGAGCACCTGCTGGTCATCACTGAAAAAAGGGCCGTAGTGAGCAAACCGAGGTTTGAGTTCTCGACCGCTGATGGCCTTTGCCGCGACGCTGGCCAACGGTCCCGAAATACGGACGATGCCGACTCCGCCGCGACCTTGGGCAGTAGCAACGGCGGCGATGGTTTCACGAGGTGCGCTCATAAACCGGTATCCAGACAAAAGTGGCAGATAGCAAAACGCCCCACTAGGGGGCGTTTTGTGTGGTTATCCACAGAGCAAGTTACGCCTCGGCTTTTTTCGTAGCCGCTTCGATCTTACGCGTGATGTACCACTGCTGGGTAATCGACAACACGTTGTTCACAACCCAGTACAGCACCAGGCCCGCAGGGAACCACAGGAAGAAGAAGGTGAAGATGATCGGCATCATCTTCATGACCTTCGCCTGCATAGGGTCCGGAGGCGTTGGGTTCAGCTGCTGCTGAATGAACATGGTCGCGCCCATGATGATCGGCAGGATGAAGAACGGATCCTTGATCGACAGGTCGGTAATCCACAGCATGAACGGTGCCTGGCGCATCTCGACGCTTTCCAGCAGCACCCAGTACAGCGCCAGGAACACAGGCATTTGGACAAGAATCGGCAAGCAACCACCCAACGGGTTGATCTTCTCTTTCTTGTACAGCTCCATCATGGCCTGGGACATTTTCTGCCGGTCATCGCCATGTTGTTCTTTCAGGGCGGCCAGTTTCGGTGCCACTGCGCGCATGCGAGCCATGGATTTGTAGCTGGCTGCCGACAATGGGAAGAAGATCCCCTTGATCAGCATGGTCAGGAAGATGATCGACCAGCCCCAGTTACCGACGATGCTGTGGATATGTTGCAGCAGCCAGAAGATTGGCTGGGCAATGAACCACAGGAACCCGTAGTCCACGGTCAGTTCCAGACCTGGGGACAACTCTTTCAACACCGCTTGGCTTTTTGGACCGGCATACAGAATCGCGCTGGTCTCGACTTTTGCACCTGGTGCAGCGGTCAATGCCGGGCCGGTATAACCGACGATGTAGTTGCCTTTGCTGTCTTTACGCGTCTGGACGACGTTGTTCTCGCCTTTCTGCGGGATCCAGGCGGTTACAAAATAGTGCTGCAACCAGGCAACCCAGCCACCTTGTACGGTTTCCTTGAGCTGCGCCTTGTCCATGTCTTTCATGGACACTTTCTTGTACGGCTCCGAACTTGTCCACAGGGCAGCGCCCAGGTAAGTCGCGGTACCGGTGGCGGTGCTGGAGGAAGGATCATCGCTGGCGTCACGCTTGAGCTGCGCGAACATCGCACCAGACCAGGGCTGTGCGCTCTGGTTGTCGATCAGATAGGAAACAGTCACGTCATACAGGCCACGTTTCAAAGTGAAACGCTTGATGTAATTGACGCCGTCCTTGCTGAACTTCAGGTCCACGACCAACTGGTCCTGACCGTCAGCCAGTTGATAAGTCTTCTTCTCGGAGGAGTAAACCGGCCGGCCGGCCGGGTTTGCATCCGGGCCGTTGGTGCCGATCAGACCACTTTGGGCCAGATAGGTCCGCTCATTGCCGTTATCGAACAACTGGAATGGAATTTCCGGATGGTCCTGGCGGCGCGGATACAACGGCAGCTTCAACTGAGCGACGTCACCACCTTGTGGATCGATTGCCAGCTCAAGCACGTCAGTCTTGATCTGGATCAGATCCTTGCTTGCAGCCACAGGGGCTTCGGCAGGAGCAGTGGTATCGTTTGCCGCGCGGGGGATGTCGTCATTGCTGGCGGTGCTATTGCCAGTCGTGGTGTCCGGCAAGCTCGGTGCGGTATTGCTGGCTGCAACATTCTGAGTCGGCAGGGCAGCCTGGCCATAGTCCTGGTTCCATTTAAGAACCATTACGTAGGACACGATTGCCAGGGCGACGATCAGGATCGTGCGTTTGATATCCATGATTACTCGGCCATCGAAGAAGAACGGGAGGTAGGGATAGGCGGAACCGGGTCATAACCGCCGGGATTCCACGGATGACAGCGACCTAAACGACGAAAGGTCAGCCAGCCACCGCGCAGAAGGCCATGATTTTCTATGGCTTCATACGCGTAGCAAGAACAACTGGGGTAGAAACGACAGTGACTGGCCATCAGGGGACTAATGGCGTAGCGATAAAACTGGATCGGAACGAGTGCCAGTTTACGCATCGGGACTGTCTACCCCTACAGTTTCGGTGTTGACTGCTGGCGGTGCTGGCTTGTTACGAGCCAAGCGCTTCCAGAGTTTGCCGAAATGCTGAATCAATTCGGGGTTTTCTACGTCACCCAAACCTTTGCGCGCGACGATAACAATGTCCCAACCGACCAGAGAATCCTGGTTCAGGCGAAACGATTCGCGCATCAGACGTTTGAGGCGATTGCGCTGAACGGAGAGCTTGACGCTCTTTTTCCCGATAACCAGCCCTAGTCGGGGGTGATCAAGATCGTTGCTGCGCGCAAGGAGCAGGAGATTTTTCCCCGGAACCTTGCCGGTAGGGGAGTCAAAGACTGCCTTGAAATGCCGGGGTGTAAGCAGACGCTTTTCCCGACTGAAGTCCTGACTCACCTCCAGTGCCGGATTATCAAACTGCCAGACGCGCACGACCTTTGGCGCGACGACGCGACAGGACGGCACGACCGTTCTTGGTAGCCATGCGAGCACGGAAACCGTGGGTACGAGCGCGTTTGATAGTGCTTGGTTGGAAAGTACGTTTCATGTCGTGTTACCTGGGTTCGTCCACAACGGGCCGGAATGGCCCCCGTTTTAAGAGACCGGGGATTCTAGAGAAAGCAAGCCTCTAGGTCAATTTCCAACCAGCGTTTACTTCAAATAGATATCGCGCCTGGATAGCGGCTTCATCGCAGGACTCCAGATATAGAAATAAAAAGAAGGGAATTATTTAAAGCTTTTCTGTAAAGCTTATAAAAGCAAGGCTGGCACCTATCTGTGGATAACCATCCCTAGGCCTTGTAGTCCGCCATGTACAGAGAATGACAACTACAGGGGAAAGCGGTGTTCAGCCTGTGCTGCGCTGTCGGATAAGCTGTGTGTGGAATGGCTACTTATCCACAGGGAGGTTATCCACCGACTTCAACCCCCACTTGTGCAACGACCTCACGGGCGGTTATCCACAGAGCTTATCCACCGACCGCCTGTCGTCTTGCTCGTTGTTAAGGCATTGATAAATCATGGTGGATGAGCAACCTGCATGTGGATAAGTGGGCGTCCGCTCGCTACAATG
The DNA here is from genome assembly GCF_034555295.1 of Pseudomonas sp. N-137. Lineage (NCBI taxonomy): Bacteria > Pseudomonadati > Pseudomonadota > Gammaproteobacteria > Pseudomonadales > Pseudomonadaceae > Pseudomonas > Pseudomonas sp. N-137. The sequence goes on along the minus strand of NZ_JAXUDQ010000018.1, from coordinate 167,993 downwards.
GCCGCTTGTTTTTGCCTCACCGGCTTTCAACTTAGGGGATATCCGTGTCAGTGGAACTTTGGCAGCAGTGCGTGGAGCTTTTGCGCGATGAGCTGCCTGCCCAACAATTCAACACTTGGATCCGTCCGCTACAGGTCGAAGCCGAAGGCGACGAGTTGCGCGTCTATGCACCGAACCGTTTCGTTCTTGACTGGGTCAACGAAAAGTACCTGGGACGGGTCATGGAACTGCTCGATGAGCATGGCAATGGCATGGCGCCTGCGCTGTCCTTATTAATAGGCAGCAAACGCAGCTCTGCGCCGCGCGCCGCCCCCAACGCCCCGTTGGCCGCTGCGGCCTCCCAGGCCCAGGCTGTCGCGGCGCCGGTTAACCATGCCGCACCGGCCCCCACGCCGGCACCGAGCAAGCGTAATGCACAAAAAGTGGCCGAGGTCAGCGAAGAGCCCTCGCGGGACAGCTTCGACCCAATGGCCGGCGCCAGCTCCCAACAAGCTCCGGTACGCGCCGAACAGCGCACCGTCCAGGTCGAAGGCGCGCTCAAGCACACCAGTTACCTGAACCGCACCTTTACCTTCGAGAACTTCGTTGAGGGCAAGTCCAACCAACTGGCGCGAGCGGCAGCCTGGCAGGTCGCGGACAACCCCAAGCATGGCTACAACCCGCTCTTCCTTTATGGTGGCGTAGGCTTGGGTAAAACCCACTTGATGCACGCGGTGGGTAACCACCTATTAAAGAAGAACCCGAATGCCAAGGTCGTGTACCTGCATTCCGAGCGTTTCGTGGCCGACATGGTCAAGGCGCTGCAGCTGAACGCGATCAATGAGTTCAAGCGCTTCTACCGTTCGGTGGACGCCTTGCTGATCGACGATATTCAGTTCTTCGCCCGCAAGGAGCGTTCCCAGGAAGAGTTTTTCCACACCTTCAACGCATTGCTTGAAGGCGGGCAGCAGGTCATTCTTACCAGTGACCGCTACCCGAAAGAAATCGAAGGTCTGGAAGAACGTCTCAAGTCGCGTTTTGGCTGGGGCCTGACGGTTGCCGTCGAGCCGCCGGAGCTGGAAACCCGGGTGGCGATCCTGATGAAGAAGGCTGATCAGGCCAAGGTCGAACTGCCTCACGATGCCGCATTCTTCATTGCCCAGCGTATCCGCTCGAACGTCCGTGAGCTCGAAGGCGCCCTTAAGCGGGTCATCGCTCATTCCCACTTCATGGGCCGCGACATCACCATCGAGTTGATTCGCGAGTCCTTGAAGGATTTGTTAGCGCTCCAGGACAAGCTGGTTTCTGTGGATAACATTCAGCGCACTGTCGCTGAATACTACAAAATCAAGATATCCGACCTGCTGTCCAAACGCCGATCGCGTTCGGTGGCTCGCCCGCGTCAGGTGGCGATGGCCTTGTCCAAGGAGCTGACCAACCACAGTCTGCCGGAAATTGGCGATGTGTTTGGCGGACGCGACCACACCACGGTGTTGCACGCCTGTCGTAAGATCAACGAACTTAAGGAATCCGACGCGGACATCCGCGAGGACTACAAGAACCTGCTGCGAACACTGACCACTTGATGACCACCAGCGCAGCTTATTAAGGCAAGGGACTAGACCATGCATTTCACCATTCAACGCGAAGCCCTGTTGAAACCCCTGCAACTGGTCGCAGGCGTCGTCGAACGCCGCCAGACCTTGCCGGTACTTTCCAACGTGCTGCTGGTTGTCGAAGGCCAGCAATTGTCGCTGACCGGTACCGACCTGGAAGTCGAGCTGGTCGGTCGTGTACAGCTTGAGGAACCGGCCGATCCAGGTTCCATCACCGTGCCGGCGCGCAAGCTGATGGACATCTGCAAAAGCCTGCCCAACGATGCGCTGATCGACATCAAGGTCGATGAGCAGAAGCTCGTGGTCAAGGCCGGTCGCAGCCGTTTCACCTTGTCGACGCTGCCGGCCAACGACTTCCCGACGGTGGAAGAAGGCCCAGGCTCGCTGACCTGCAGCCTCGAGCAAAGCAAATTGCGCCGTTTGATCGAACGCACCAGCTTCGCCATGGCGCAGCAGGACGTGCGTTACTACCTCAACGGCATGCTCCTGGAAGTGTCCGCCGGTATCATCCGCGCCGTCGCCACCGACGGTCACCGTCTGGCCATGTGCTCGATGCAGGCCGATATCGGTCAGCCAGACCGCCACCAAGTCATCGTTCCGCGCAAAGGTATCCTGGAGCTCGCGCGCCTGCTGACCGAGCCGGACGGCAATGTCAGTATCGTGTTGGGCCAGCACCATATCCGCGCCACCACGGGTGAGTTCACCTTCACCTCGAAGCTGGTCGATGGCAAGTTCCCTGACTACGAGCGCGTGCTGCCCAAAGGCGGCGACAAACTGGTCTTGGGTGACCGCCAGGCGCTGCGCGAGGCGTTCAGCCGTACCGCGATCCTGTCCAACGAGAAGTACCGCGGCATTCGTCTGCAATTGGCCAACGGTCAGCTGAAAATCCAGGCGAACAACCCGGAGCAGGAAGAGGCGGAAGAAGAAGTGGGCGTTGAATACAACGGCGGCTCTCTGGAAATCGGCTTCAACGTCAGCTACCTGCTCGACGTACTGGGCGTGATGACCACTGAGCAAGTGCGTCTGATCCTGTCGGACTCCAACAGCAGTGCGCTGGTGCAGGAATCCGATAACGACGACTCGGCCTACGTTGTCATGCCGATGCGTCTGTAATCAGCTAGATGTCCTTAAGTCGCGTCTCGGTCACCGCGGTGCGCAATCTGCACCCGGTGACCTTCTCCCCTTCCCCCCGCATCAATATCCTTTACGGCGCTAACGGCAGCGGCAAAACCAGCGTTCTGGAAGCTGTTCACCTGCTGGGGCTTGCTCGTTCGTTTCGTAGCACCCGTCTGTTACCGGTCATCCAATACGATCAGTTGGCCTGCACCGTGTTCGGACAGGTGGAGTTGGCGCAAGGCGGTCACAGTGCCTTGGGGATATCACGGGACCGGCAAGGCGAATTCCAGATCCGCATCGATGGGCAGAATGCCCGCAGCGCCGCGCAACTGGCGGAGATCCTGCCGTTGCAGTTGATCAACCCGGACAGTTTCCGTTTGCTGGAAGGCGCGCCGAAGATTCGTCGACAGTTTCTCGACTGGGGCGTGTTCCACGTGGAACCGCGGTTCATGGCCACTTGGCAGCGCTTGCAGAAGGCGCTGCGCCAGCGAAATTCCTGGCTGCGGCATGGTACACTTGACGCCGTTTCGCAAGCGGTTTGGGACAGGGAACTGTGCCAGGCCAGCGCTGAAATAGATGAATACCGCCGCGCTTACATCAAAGCCTTGAAACCGGTCTTCGAGCAGACCTTGAGCGAACTGGTTGAGCTTGAGGGCCTGACGCTCAGCTATTACCGAGGCTGGGACAAGGACCGGGAACTGAGCACCGTACTGGCTGGCTCGCTGCAGCGGGACCAGCAGATGGGCCATACCCAGGCTGGACCGCAACGCGCTGACTTGCGCCTTAGATTGGGCGCACATAATGCCGCGGACATCTTGTCCCGGGGGCAGCAGAAGTTGGTGGTGTGTGCATTGCGTATTGCCCAGGGCCATTTGGTCAGCCAGGCTCGACGCGGTCAGTGTATTTATCTGGTGGATGACTTGCCGTCCGAATTGGACGAAGCCCACCGCCGCGCACTCTGCCGCTTGCTGGAAGACTTACGCTGCCAGGTTTTTATCACCTGTGTAGATCACGAATTATTGAGGGAAGGCTGGCAGACGGAAACGCCAGTCGCTCTGTTCCACGTGGAACAGGGCCGTATCACCCAGACCCACGACCATCGGGAGTGAAGGCATTGAGCGAAGAAAATACGTACGACTCAACGAGCATTAAAGTGCTGAAAGGCCTGGATGCCGTACGCAAACGTCCCGGTATGTACATTGGTGACACCGACGATGGCAGCGGTCTGCACCACATGGTGTTCGAGGTGGTCGACAACTCCATCGACGAAGCCCTCGCCGGTCATTGCGATGACATCAGCATCATCATCCACCCGGATGAGTCCATCACTGTTCGTGACAACGGTCGTGGCATCCCGGTAGACGTACACAAGGAAGAAGGCGTTTCCGCAGCCGAGGTCATCATGACGGTGCTGCACGCCGGCGGTAAGTTCGATGACAACTCCTACAAGGTTTCCGGCGGTCTGCACGGCGTAGGTGTATCGGTCGTGAACGCACTGTCCGAAGAGCTTGTTCTTACCGTTCGCCGCAGTGGCAAGATCTGGGAACAAACCTACGTCCACGGTGTGCCTCAGGCGCCGATGGCGATCGTAGGCGACAGCGAAACCACCGGCACCCAGATTCACTTCAAGGCTTCCAGCGAAACCTTCAAGAACATCCACTTCAGCTGGGACATCCTGGCCAAGCGGATTCGTGAACTGTCCTTCCTCAACTCCGGTGTCGGCATCGTCCTCAAGGACGAGCGCAGCGGCAAGGAAGAGCTGTTCAAGTACGAAGGGGGCCTGCGTGCATTCGTTGAATACCTGAACACCAACAAGACTGCGGTCAACCAGGTGTTCCACTTCAACGTCCAGCGCGAAGATGGCATCGGCGTGGAAATCGCCCTGCAGTGGAACGACAGCTTCAACGAGAACCTGTTGTGCTTCACCAACAACATTCCACAGCGCGATGGCGGTACTCACCTGGTGGGTTTCCGTTCGGCGCTGACCCGTAACCTGAACAACTACATCGAACAGGAAGGTCTGGCGAAGAAGCATAAAGTCGCCACCACCGGTGACGATGCCCGTGAAGGCCTGACGGCGATCATTTCGGTGAAAGTGCCGGATCCGAAGTTCAGTTCCCAGACCAAGGACAAGCTGGTTTCTTCCGAAGTGAAGACCGCGGTCGAACAGGAAATGGGCAAATACTTCTCCGACTTCCTGCTGGAAAACCCCAACGAAGCCAAGCTGGTGGTCGGCAAGATGATCGACGCCGCCCGTGCTCGTGAAGCAGCGCGCAAGGCTCGTGAGATGACCCGCCGCAAAGGCGCGCTGGACATCGCAGGCTTGCCGGGCAAGCTGGCCGACTGCCAGGAAAAAGACCCTGCCTTGTCCGAACTGTACCTCGTGGAAGGTGACTCTGCTGGCGGTTCCGCCAAGCAGGGCCGCAACCGCCGTACCCAGGCCATCCTGCCGCTCAAGGGCAAGATCCTGAACGTCGAGAAGGCGCGCTTCGACAAGATGATCTCCTCCCAGGAAGTCGGCACGCTCATCACTGCGCTGGGCTGTGGCATCGGCCGCGATGAGTACAACATCGACAAGCTGCGTTATCACAACATCATCATCATGACCGACGCCGACGTCGACGGTTCGCACATCCGCACCCTGTTGCTGACGTTCTTCTTCCGTCAGTTGCCGGAGCTGATCGAGCGCGGCTACATCTATATCGCCCAGCCTCCGCTGTACAAGGTCAAGAAAGGCAAGCAAGAGCAATACATCAAAGACGACGACGCCATGGAAGAGTACATGACGCAGTCGGCCCTGGAAGATGCGAGCCTGCACCTGAACGAAGAGGCCCCAGGCATTTCCGGCGAAGCCCTTGAGCGCCTGGTCAACGACTTCCGCCTGGTGATGAAGACTCTCAAGCGCCTGTCGCGCCTGTACCCACAGGAGCTGACCGAGCACTTCATCTACCTGCCGGCTGTCAGCATGGAACAGCTCTCAGATCACGCTGCAATGCAGGATTGGCTGGCCCAGTACGAAGTTCGTCTGCGCACCGTAGAGAAGTCTGGCCTGGTGTACAAAGCCAGCCTGCGTGAAGACCGTGAACGTAACGTCTGGCTGCCAGAGGTCGAACTGATCTCCCACGGCCTGTCGAACTACGTCACCTTCAACCGCGACTTCTTCGGCAGCAACGACTACAAGACTGTCGTCTCCCTGGGCGCGCAACTGAGCACCCTGCTGGACGAAGGCGCGTACATCCAGCGTGGTGAGCGCAAGAAAGCCGTTACCGAGTTCAAGGAAGCCCTTGAGTGGCTGATGGCCGAAAGCACCAAGCGCCACACTATCCAGCGCTATAAAGGTCTGGGTGAAATGAACCCGGACCAGCTGTGGGAAACCACCATGGACCCAGGCTCGCGCCGGATGCTGAAAGTCACCATCGAAGACGCCATTGGCGCGGACCAGATCTTCAACACCCTGATGGGTGATGCGGTCGAGCCTCGTCGTGACTTCATCGAGAGCAATGCTTTGGCGGTGTCTAACCTGGATTTCTGATCCACAGCCACCCTGCCCCAACGAAAAAGGCCAACGCATATGCGTTGGCCTTTTTTTTCGCCCGTTGGCCCTAACCCTAACTCGCCACCGAAGCTTCACTCCCCGCCGCCACACTCTCCAACCGATACCCATACCCATAAATCGTCAGCAACTGCCAACCCCGATCCGCCGTTAGCCCGAGTTTGTTGCGCAGACGGTAGATGTGGGTGTCGAGCGGGCGCGACGAGGTCATTTCCTCGTGGGTCCAGAAGCGCTCGTAGAAATACTCCCGGGACAGTGGACGGCCCAGGTTGGCGAACAGGCAGCGGGCCAGGCGGTATTCCCGTTCGGTCAGGCTGATGGGGATACCGGCGCGGGTGACGGTCAGTTCGGCGTCGTCGAATTCCAGGTCGTTGAATACCAGCACGTCGCTGGCTGGAGCACGTTGCAGGTTATGGCGTCGCAACACGGCTGTGACCCGGGCCTTGAGTTCGTTAGGCCTGAAGGGTTTGCTCACGTAGTCGTCGGCCCCGGCGTTGAGGGCCTGGACCACATCGTGCTCGCCGTCGCGGCTGGTGAGCATGATGGCGGCCGGGGGCGAGTCCATGTGCTCCCGCGTCCAGCGCAGCAGCGACAACCCGCTGATGTCGGGCAATTGCCAGTCGAGGATCAACAGGTCGAAGGTTTCCCGGCGCAGCTGCCGCAACAGGTCTTCGCCGCGCTCAAAACTGTGCAAGGTCCAGGCTTGCTCTCCCCTGCCGGGGATTTGTTGCAGTGTCTGTTCCACCCGGCGCAGCTCGGCCGGTTCGTCATCCAGTATGGCGACACGCATGGGATGCGATTCCTTGATCTCGAGAGTAACGGACATCATCAGGGTGGCCTGCAATCTGAACAAATATTCCACTTGCCCGATGTAACCTCGGCGGGCCGATAAGTTGTCGGGTTGCAGGTCCCCTGTCGCTGGCAGTGACAATACCGGCTCATGACGCGCAGGGAAAGGTAGCAGCGCGCCACCTATCGAGTCCGCTATAGTCTTTGGTCTTCAGCCTGCTGGTGCGACACGCGACCCCCCATGAAAAAAATCCCCCGTTCCTATGTTCTGTCAGGGTGCTTATGAGCAACCAGCGTCGTCGTGAAAGCCGTGAACCGACCCAAGTCCAACGCATGTTTCGCCAATTGGTACGGGAATGGTTGTGGATAAGTCTTCTTCTATTACCGCTCACCGCGTTGTTGTCGTTCAGTACCCAGCCAACACGCCACGGGCCAGAAGCGGCGTTGTTGTCGGTGTTTGTGGTCGCTGTTGTGCTGGGGTTGCTATTGCTGCGCCCTCGCCTGGCGCTGTGGACGACAGTGGGTGGCATGAGCATGGCCCTGCTGATCAGTGTCGTACTCGCGGCTGAAGGTTGGTGGTGGTCGCCCATGGCGAGCGTGCTGGGCATCGTGTTTGGTTATCTGATCTGGAATTGGCGGCGGCTGAGCGTGGTGCTGGCCTACTTTGGCTGGGAACTGGCGCGCCTGGATGCGGAGCCCAAGGTGTTCCCCGAACGGCGTCGTGCGCCCTACACGGGCAGCGACCGCTTGCAGGGCCAGATCATGGCCCTGGAGCAAGCCATGGGGAGAACCCGGGACACCCGTCGCTTTATTGCCGATGGCCTCGAATACCTGCCGGTGGCAACAATGATCAGCGATCCTCAGGGCAAGATATTGCTGGGTAACCGCAAAGCGCGTGATCTCTTCGGCCGTGGCTTGGCGGGGGGCGATGTATTGGAGCATCTCGCGCAGTTGGGTTACCCAGGACTGGAACGCGGGGTGCCTCACCGGTTATCCACATTGCCCCTGGTGGAGTTTCGCGACAGCCGGGAGCGCAGCCTGCGTCTGGAACGAGCCCCGCTATTGCCGGTTGATGGAGAGGCGCCGATAGGCTGGTTACTGAGCCTCATCGACCTGAGCGCGGAGCGCGAAGCCGAAGAGCAGCGCAGCGTCATGCTGCGTTTTTTGTCCCATGATTTGCGCGCGCCCCACTCGGCGATCCTGGCCCTGCTGGATGTGCAGCGGCATCAGGCCGGGGCGAATAATCCGCTCTTCGATCAGATCGAGCGGCAGGTGCGTCGCGCCTTGGAATTGACCGACGGCTTTGTGCAACTGGCCAAGGCCGAGTCTGAGGCGTATCAATTCCAACCGACGCTGTTCGCCATGTTGGTCCTGGATGTACTTGACCAGGCGCTGCCCATCGCCCAGGCAAAACGCATCCAGTTGATTCATGAAATAGAGGATGAAGAGGCGATGGTGAGCGCGGATCAATCATTGCTGACCCGTGCCCTGTTCAATCTGCTGGAAAATGCCATCAAGTACAGCCCGCCCGACGCCTGCATTTCCCTGCAGGTTCATTGCACGTCGGGTTGGTTGACCTGCAACGTCGCCGACCAGGGCAAGGGCATCAGCGCCGAAGAACTACCGAACCTGTTCAGCCAGTATCGACGGTTTTCCTCGGCTCACGGTGTGGATGGCATTGGCTTGGGACTGTCGATGGTCAAGGCCGTGGTGGACCATCACGAGGGGAAAATCGAATGCCATAGCGTGGTAGGCAAAGGCACGACGTTCAGCCTGCGATTCCCGTTGTTGGCGGAGTAAAGATCGCCCGAACGCGGCCCGAGCCTTCGGACGATCTTTTGGTGCTATAAAAAACTTATGCACCTGTACGTGGCTTTTATGTGTTTATGAAATATGTATTAAAAACAAAGACATAAAACAGAAAAGTAACGGATTTCGAAAAAACGGTGCACAGGTTATCCACAGATATCAAACAGCGGCTTGTTCCGTGGGCACTTCCGCGACAGGACCGGGTGGAAGCGAACCCATCTCCCGTTGGGTCTGTTCGTTCCAGGTTTGTACGCGTTCATTGAGCTCGGCAATAGCACGGGGCCCGCTACCTTCGGCATACATGGGCTTGCCGATCACCACGGTGATGACGCCCGGTGTCCGGAGCCAGCCACCCTTGGGCCAGAACTTGCCGGCATTGTGTGCAATCGGCAGCACCGGCAGGTCAGCGTTTACCGCCAATGCGCTGCCACTGCGGGAGAATTTGCCGATCGTCCCGTAGGGAACACGGGTACCCTCTGGAAAGATCAAAACCCAAACCTTGTCCTTGAGCAGCTCATCACCTTTTTTCGCCACTTGCTTGAGAGCAACCTTGGGGTTGTCCCGGTCAATGGCGATGGGGCGCAGCATTGCCATGGCCCAGCCGAAGAAAGGTACGAACAGCAGCTCACGTTTGAGCACTTGGCTCAGGGGCTCGAAGTAAGCCGAAAGGAAGAAAGTCTCCCAGGTGCTCTGGTGGTTGGACTGGATCACGCACGGCCGCTCAGGCACGTTTTCGGCGCCTTTTACTTCATACCGTATCCCCAGAAAAACCTTGCTCAGCCACAGCGCGCAACGGCACCAGTACACATTGATAAAACGGTAGCGCGTCCTGAACGACATGAAAGGCGCTACAAAAAAACTCAACGTGCACCACAACAACGAACTGGTGCCCAGCAGCAGGTAAAAGAGAAAGGTTCTGATGGCCTGCAATATCGACATAGCGGCATTTACCGTTGCGGGCAGTGCCCGACTGTTTAAGCGCTTCCCGAACAGTCCTTGATCAGGATGTCTTGGGAGCTCTAATTGTGGATAAGTTCAGCGGCAATCGCCGCCAAGTCTTCAAAAATCAGGGTGCCCACCGGCAGGGTCTTGCCCAGAGTCTTCTCGCCTTTGCCGGTCTTTACCAAAACGGGCTGACAATCGACGGCTTTGGCCGCCTCCAGGTCACCCAGGCTGTCGCCGACGAACCACACTCCCGCCAGCGTTACATCGTAGTGAGCGGCAATGGTTTTCAACATGCCCGGCTTGGGCTTGCGGCAATCACAACCTTCGTCCGGCCCGTGCGGGCAGTAGACGATCAGCCCGACTTCACCGCCCTGCTCGGCCACCAATGCGCGCAAGCGCTCATGCATGGCCTCAAGGACCGCGAGGTCGTAGTAACCGCGGGCAATGCCCGACTGGTTGGTGGCAACCGCCACCGTCCAGCCGGCCTTGCTCAACTGCGCGATGGCTTCGATCGAACCGGGGAGCGGCAACCACTCCTCCACCGATTTGATATAAGCGTCGGAGTCGTGGTTGATCACTCCGTCCCGATCGAGAATCAGCAGTTTCAAAAGCAGCCCCTCAACCCAGCATGGAAATGTCGGCAATATTGAGGAACAGGCCCCGCAGGCGCGCCAGCAGTGCATAGCGATTCTTGCGAACATCTTCGTTGTCCGCATTCACCATCACGGCTTCAAAGAACGCATCGACAGGATCGCGCAGTGCTGCCAGGCGTGCCAGCGCTTCGGCATACTCGCGCTTTTCCATCAGCGGTTGCACGGACGTAGACGCCTGCTGGATAGCCGAGTTGAGTGAGAACTCCACGGCGTTATCAAAGTACCGCGCCTCAGGTACGGCGAAAATTGTAGGCTCGGCCTTGCTCAGCAGATTCGACACCCGCTTGTTCACCGCCGCCAGCGCTGCTGCTTCCGGCAGTTGGCGGAAAGCCTGCACCGCTTGGACGCGCTGGTCGAAGTCCAGGGCCGAACCGGGCTTGAGGGCACGCACCGACAGATAGGTGGCGACATCGACGCCTTCGTCTTCATAACGCGCACGCAGGCGGTCGAAGATGAATTCCAGCACCGCGTCGGCCAGACCGGCAGACTTGACCTTGCTGCCGAACGCATTGACGGCGAACGCCACAGCGTCGTTCAGGTCCAGGTCCAGTTGATTGTCGATCAGGATCCGCAGCACACCCAACGCCGCGCGACGCAGGGCGTACGGGTCTTTGCTGCCGGTAGGCAACATGCCGATGCCGAAGATACCCACCAGGGTGTCGAGCTTGTCGGCGATGGCCACGGCCGCACCGGTCAGGGTGGTCGGCAGTTCAGCGCCGGCACCGCGGGGCATGTACTGCTCGTTCAGCGCCAGGGCCACGTCTTGCGGCTCGCCGTCGTTGAGGGCGTAGTAGTAACCGGCAACGCCTTGCATCTCCGGGAACTCACCGACCATTTCTGTGGACAGGTCGCACTTGGACAGGATGCCGGCACGGGCGGCGCGCTGGGCGTCGCCGCCAATGCGTGGAGCGATGAAAGCAGCCAGTTTCGAAACGCGCTCGGCCTTGTCGTAGACGCTGCCGAGTTTTTCCTGGAACACCACGTTCTGCAGGCGTTCGTTGAAGCTTTCCAGCGGTTGCTTCTTGTCCTGCTTGAAGAAGAACTCGGCGTCCGTCAGGCGCGGGCGAACGACTTTCTCGTTACCGGCGATGATCTGCTGCGGGTCCTTGCTTTCGATGTTGGCGACGGTGATGAAGCGCGGCAGCAACTTGCCTTCAGCGTCCAGCAGGCAGAAATACTTCTGGTTGTCCTGCATGGTGGTGATAAGCGCTTCCTGCGGCACTTCAAGGAAACGTTCCTCGAACGAGCACACCAGCGGCACTGGCCATTCCACCAGCGCGGTCACTTCGTCCAGCAGACTTGGCGGCACGATGGCGGTGCCTTCCTGCTGGGTGGCCAACTCTTCGGTGCGCTTGCTGATCAGTTCGCGACGCTCGTTGGCGTCAGCCAATACGTAGGCGGAACGCAGGTCGGCCAGGTAATTGGCCGGCGAGGTGACGCGCACGCTCTGCGGATGATGGAAGCGGTGACCGCGGGAATCGCGACCGGCCTTCTGGGCCAGGATCGTGCAGTCGATGACTTGGTCACCGAGCAGCATCACCAGCCATTGGGTCGGACGCACGAACTCTTCCTTGCGCGCGGCCCAGCGCATGCGCTTGGGAATCGGCAGGTCGTTCAGGGAATCTTCGACGATGGTCGGCAACAGGCTGGCGGTCGGCTTGCCCTTGATGCTCTGGCTGTAGCGCAGCTTCGGCCCGCTCTGGTCGATTTCGCTCAGGTCCACGCCACATTTCTTGGCGAAACCGAGGGCGGCCTGGGTTGGGTTGCCGTCGGCATCGAACGCGGCCTGGCGTGGCGGGCCGTCGAGGTTGATGCTGCGGTCCGGCTGCTGGGTCGCCAGGGCGGTGATCAGCACGGCCAAACGACGCGGTGCGGCGTAGACATGCTTGGCTTCGAAGTTCAGGCCAGCGGCTTGCAGGCCCTTCTCGATACCGGCCAGGAACGCATCGGCCAAGGTGTTCAGGGCTTTGGGTGGCAGTTCTTCGGTGCCCAGTTCAACCAGAAAATCTTGAGCACTCATTGTGCAGCCTCCAGCTTAGCCAACACTTCATCACGCAAATCCGGGGTCGCCATCGGGAAGCCCAGCTTGGCACGGGCCAGCAGGTAGGCTTGCGCAACGGAACGCGCCAGGGTGCGTACACGCAGGATGTATTGCTGGCGCGCAGTCACGGAAATCGCCCGGCGTGCGTCCAGCAGGTTGAAGGTATGGGACGCCTTCAACACCATTTCATAGCTCGGCAACGGCAGCGGCTGGTCCAGTTCGATCAGGCGCTTGGCTTCGCTTTCATAGAAATCGAACAACTCGAACAGCTTGTCGACGTTGGCGTGTTCGAAGTTGTAGGTCGATTGCTCCACTTCGTTCTGGTGGAACACGTCGCCGTAGGTCACTTTGCCGAACGGGCCGTCGGCCCATACCAGGTCGTAGACCGAGTCCACGCCTTGCAGGTACATGGCCAGGCGTTCCAGGCCATAGGTGATTTCGCCGGTCACCGGGTAGCACTCGATGCCACCCGCTTGCTGGAAGTAAGTGAACTGGGTCACTTCCATGCCGTTGAGCCAGACTTCCCAGCCCAGGCCCCAGGCGCCCAGGGTTGGCGATTCCCAGTTGTCTTCAACGAAACGAATGTCGTGCACTAGCGGGTCGAGGCCGACGTGCTTGAGCGAGCCCAAGTACAGCTCCTGGAAATTTTCCGGGTTCGGTTTCAGGACCACCTGGAACTGGTAGTAGTGCTGCAGACGGTTCGGGTTTTCGCCGTAGCGGCCGTCAGTCGGGCGGCGGCTGGGCTGCACATAAGCGGCGTTCCAGGTTTCCGGGCCGATGGCACGCAGAAACGTGGCAGTGTGGAAAGTGCCGGCGCCTACTTCCATATCGTAGGGCTGAAGTACCACGCAACCTTGCTCGGCCCAGTATTGCTGGAGGGCGAGGATCAAGTCTTGGAAGGTACGCACGGCTGGCGTAGGCTGGCTCACGAAATTCACCTGTTTCTTGGGCTGCGATTTAAAGAGCGGGAGTATACCCGATTCGTTCGTGCGCACGCCCCCTGGAGCCTTATGCCACGCTGCTTTTGGTGTTCTGACGATCCTTTGTACATGGCTTATCACGATCAGGAGTGGGGCACGCCGCTGCGCGATGCGCAGGGTTTGTTCGAGTTGCTTTTGCTCGAAGGGTTCCAGGCCGGGCTGTCCTGGATCACCGTTTTGCGCAAACGCGAGCGCTACCGGCAAGTGCTGTTCGGCTTTGACGTCCAGCGCGTGGCGCAGATGAGCGATGCAGAAATCGATGAGCTGATGCTCGACCCCGGCATCATCCGCAACCGCCTCAAGCTCAATGCGGCCCGGCGCAATGCCCAAGCCTGGCTGGCCCTGGAGGATCCGGTGGCGTTCCTCTGGTCGTTCGTGGACGGCAAGCCGGTCATCAACCACTTCAAGGATCGCTCCGAAGTGCCGGCCATCACGCCCCAGGCCGTGCAGATGAGCAAGGGCCTGGAAAAAGCCGGCTTCACTTTTGTCGGGCCGACCATTTGTTACGCCTTGATGCAGGCCTCGGGAATGGTCATGGACCACACCCAGGACTGCGACCGCTACGCGGAGCTGGCAAACGGCGGTTAGAATAGCCGGCTCGCAACACGCCCATGAATTCAGGAGTGACCTGTGGATAAGTTGAAAGGCGCCTTGCTGGTCGGCGCTCTGCGGTTGTTTGCGATGCTGCCTTGGCGCGCGGTGCAGGCGTCGGGTTCGGCCATCGGCTGGCTCATGTGGAAGCTGCCCAATCGTTCCCGCGACGTGGTGCGGATCAACCTCGCCAAGTGTTTCCCCGAGATGGACCCGGCCGAGCGCGAACGCCTGGTGGGCCAAAGCCTCAAGGACATCGGCAAATCCCTGACTGAAAGCGCCTGCGCCTGGATCTGGCCGGCCCAGCGTTCCATCGACCTGGTGCGGGAAGTCGAAGGCCTGGACGTATTAAAAGAAGCGCTCGCTTCCGGCAAAGGCGTGGTGGGCATCACCAGCCACCTGGGCAACTGGGAAGTGCTCAACCACTTCTATTGCAGCCAGTGCAAACCGATCATTTTCTACCGTCCGCCCAAGCTTAAAGCGGTGGATGAATTGCTGCGCAAACAGCGCGTGCAACTGGGCAACAAAGTCGCGGCGTCGACTAAGGAAGGTATCCTCAGCGTCATCAAAGAGGTCCGAAAGGGCGGTCAAGTGGGCATTCCCGCCGACCCGGAACCGGCCGAGTCTGCCGGCATCTTCGTCCCCTTCTTCGCCACCCAGGCCCTGACCAGCAAGTTCGTACCGAACATGCTCGCCGGTGGCAAGGCCGTCGGCGTATTCCTCCACGCCCTGCGCCTGCCGGACGGCTCCGGCTACAAAGTCATCCTCGAAGCCGCCCCAGACGCCATGTACAGCACCGACACCGAAACCGCCTGCGCCGCCATGAGCCAGGTTGTGGAGCGTTATGTACGCGCCTACCCGAGCCAGTACATGTGGAGCATGAAACGCTTCAAAAAACGCCCGCCAGGCGAGGCGCGGTGGTACTGAAGGCCTGTTGCTGCATATGAGTGACACAGGGATTTGTGGTGAATGCAGGATATGCGAACACCCAAGAACCCATGTGGGAGCCGAGCTTGCTCGCGATGACGGCGGCCCATTCAACATCAGTGCAAGCTGAACCACCGCTATGGCGAGCAAGCTCAGCTCCCACGGGGATTTGTGATGGATGCGATATCTGTGAACAACCCGGAAAAACTGTGGGAGCGAGCCTGACAGACAACACATATCCAACCGAACGGCTCACCCTGTGGCGAGGGAGCTAGCTCCCGCTGGGCTGCGCAGCAGCCCCAACCAAGCTGACACATTCTTTCAGGCACAGAGGTCTATTTTTCCAAGCACAGTGCGGGCTGAATGTCCTAATCTCGCCTAGCCCCAATCAGCCAAGGACGCGTCAATGGGCATTCGAGGTAATGACCGCCAGATCGACAACATCGAGCTCAATGTCAGCGACATCGCCCGAAGCAAAGCCTTCTATGCGAGCGCATTCGGCTGGAGTTTCGTCGACTACGGCCCGACCTACACCGAATTCAGCGACGGTCGTCTGACCGGTGGCTTCACGACCGGTGAACCTGTGCGCCCAGGCGGCCCGTTAATCATCCTGTACGCGGATGACCTTGAAGGCACCCAACTCAGACTCAAGGCCGCTGGGGCGATCATCAGCCGTGAAGTGTTCGATTTCCCCGGTGGCCGACGTTTTCACTTTATCGATCCGGATGGCTATGAGCTGGCGGTGTGGTCGGCTTCCTGATGGCTGATTGATCACGAGGAGGCGCAAAGCCTCAATCGTGTCCATGATTAAGGACCTGCGATATCGGTGACGTTGGAATGGCAAAGCCATCTCTAAATCCGTCGGATTACCGTCCGTTCAGAAATATCGCACTTCCTCTGGTTCATTAATCAAGGAGTCCCCTCATGAAAATCGACTTCACCGGACGCCACGTCTTAGTCACCGGCTCCTCCAGCGGCATTGGTTTCGCCACAGCCAAAGGCTTCCTCGAGTCCGGCGCCCACGTGGTCATCAATGGTCGCAGCGAGAGCAGCGTGGAGGACGCGTTGCAGCGGTTGGGCGACCTTGCTTCAAATGCCGCTGGCTTTGTGGGTGACCTTAGTCATGAGGCTGGCTGCCAGGCACTGATCGCCAAGCACCCAAGCTTCGATATCGTCATCAACAACCTGGGCATTTTCAAACAGGAAGACTTTTTCGAAACGCCGGACAGCGAATGGCAGCGCTTTTTCGAAACCAACGTGATGTCGGGCGTGCGGGTTTCCAGGGCCTACGCGCCTGGCATGGTCGAGCGCGGTTGGGGGCGGATTGTGTTTGTCTCGTCGGAATCGGGTCTGAACATCCCCGCCGACATGATCCACTACGGCTTTACCAAAACCGCCCAACTGTCCATTGCTCGCGGCCTGGCCAAGCGCCTCGCCGGCACCGGCGTTACGGTGAATTCGGTACTGCCTGGGCCGACGCTTTCCGAAGGAGTTGCCCAGATGCTCCAGGCAGACGTCGAGCGCAGCGGGGAAAGCCTGGAAAAAGTCGCGGCGGATTTCGTCAACCAGCACCGCAGCACCTCGATCATCCAGCGTGCGGCGCGCGTCGAGGAAGTCGCCAACATGATCATCTATGCCAGCTCGGAACAGGCCTCGGCCACCACCGGTGCGGCGTTGCGTGTGGATGGTGGTGTGGTGGATAGCATCGTTTAGGGCTCAATGACACGTTGCAAAAAAACGCCGCTTCCTCATGAGAGATAAGCGGCGTTTTTTCTTTTGGAAGCAACATGGGTTGATTTGACCCGTTTTCGGAGCGTTGAAGGGTTTGTTCAGCCTACCCGGTTTTCGATCAAGCGATCCGAGCCGCCTTCGGCTAAACGTTTATCGATCAGCCGATCCGAACCGCCTTCGGCGACACGTTTTTCGATCAGCCGATCTGAACCACCTTCAGCGACACGTTTATCGATCAGCCGATCCGAACCGCCTTCGGCGACACGTTTTTCGATCAGTCGATCTGAACCACCTTCAGCGACACGTTTATCGATCAGCCGATCCGAACCACCTTCAGCGACACGTTTATCGATCAGCCGATCCGAGCCGCCTTCGGCGACACGTTTATCGATCAGCCGATCCGAACCACCTTCAGCGACACGTTTTTCGATCAGCCGGTCCGAGCCGCCCTCAGCGACCGTAGGTTGAACAAAAGAAGTTGCGAATGCATTGCCGAGCGCCAGTGCGAGAAGCGAGCCAACAAGCGTTTTGTTGAAAGTGTTCATGTCCTGATCCTTTTTATTCGTAGATGAAGTGAGTTAGACGGTGACGTGCAAACGGACGTCGACGTTGCCGCGTGTCGCGTTGGAGTACGGGCAGACCTGGTGAGCCGCGTCGACCAGCGCTTGAGCATCGGCTTGATCCAGACCCGGCAGATTGATGTGCAGGTCAATGTCCAGACCGAAACCGCCAGGGATCTGGCCGATGCCGACGTGTGCCGTGATCGAGGCGTCAGCAGGGATGCTGCGTTTGCTTTGGCTGGCGACAAACTTCAATGCGCCGATGAAGCAGGCCGAGTAACCGGCGGCGAACAACTGCTCAGGGTTGGTGGCTTCACCACCGGCGCCGCCCAGGGCTTTTGGTGTGGCCAGTTTCACGTCGAGAATCTTGTCGCTGGAAACAGCACGGCCATCACGGCCACCGGTGGAGGTTGCGACTGCGGTATAGAGAACGTTCATGGTGTTTCCTCGCTTGCTGATTGGTTTGACCGATTTGGTTTGCGCTAAATGTTTGTGCGCTAACCAGTTGAGATAAAGTTAAAGGGCAAATAGTTTGCGCGCAAGATAAATTTTTGAAAATTTGCCGAATTTGAATTAACCAGTTGATCCAAAAGGAAATTTATTTTTAAGCGCCGCCGTGTCGACAGAGCGTGTGGGCCGCGAAGTGATTCAAGGGGAAGGAGGTGCTAGGGGTATCAGCAGGGCCAGCGTAATTGCAGAGCTTCGGAGAAAGGGCGTTCAAAGTAGAATGATGGGCTTCTCGATCATTCCCACGCTCCTGCGTGGGAATGCCGCCAGGGACGCTCCGCGTTCCGCTTTTGGAAGGTGATGCAGAGCGTGGACACGATCAAATTCCAACTGATGATGTAAGCCAATCCGACTAAGCAACAGCCACTCGATTACGCCCCAAGGCCTTTGCTCGATACAGAGCTTTGTCCGCATCGTTCATCAGGCTGTGAAGGTCCTTATTACAAGCCTCCGTCGACGCGACGCCGAGGCTGGCTGATATGCAGTGAACAGGCTCGATCATCAAACCCGCAATCGTATCGATGAGCTGTTCTGCAATTTGGGTAGCGACTTCGATGGAAGTGTCCGGAAGCAGGATGGCGAACTCTTCCCCGCCTAGCCGGCCATGAATATCCGTTCCCCGAAACGACGAACTGATGACCGCCCCCATCTGGCGCAGAACCTGATCCCCCACCTGATGGCCGTAGGTGTCGTTGATGTGCTTGAAGTGATCCATGTCCAGCATGACGGCGCACAACCCTACCCGCTTGGCCTTGCATTCGTCGTAGAGCTGTTGGGCATGCTCGAAAAAAGCCCGACGGCTCTTCAGGCCGGTCAGTTCATCGGTTTGGGCTGCGCGAGTTGAAATGCTGTTGGCCTGTTCCATTTCGCGGGTGAGTCGAAAAGCGGTTTCCAGTGCCTGGGACATTTTGTGTGTAGCACGGGCGGCAAATGCTGCGAACACCAAAATCGAGAGTGCGATGCCCACTTGAATCGGCGACGGTTGAAACAGCAGCCAGGCGGTGCACGGCAACAGCACCAGGCCAATGGAGACGAGAGTCATATCACGGTAGGCGGAGTAGCAGGACACCGCGCTGACGGACATGCCGACAGTAAAAAGCATGACCAATGCCTGGGACAACAGATCGTCCGCCGGCATGACCGCTAATGCGCCTCCTCCCCAGATGCTGGCGGACAATACCAGTGTGATCCAGTATTTGCGCTCCCAGCGTTGGGGGGTGCGCTCGCTTTCGTCGCTGCGAACATAGGCAACGAACAACGAAATGCGCAACAGCGTCGAGCCAGTCAAGATGGCCAACCACCAAAAGATGACGCTGTGCTCAAACCGATTCCAGCACAGCCAACACAGCATGATGGCCGCGAGGTAGCTACCGAACACCGCAGAAACCGATTGGCGAAACAGTTGCTGCAGCCGGTCAGTTCGCACCTGCTCGGCTATGAAGAAAGCCTGGTCATTCCGAGATCCTGGGCAATCCATGTGATCCACCTGATCGTGACGCAACTGAAAGAGAGCGATTGTGGCACCCTGCCAGTAAGGCGAACAACTGAATTACACCCACCGCCCCGATATCCCGATTAAACCGAGCCCCGTGGCGAGAGAGCTTGCTCCCGCTGGGCTGCGAAGCAGCGCCAACCATTCCTACAGACAAATCGCATCATCCTCGCGGGTGCGTTCCTGAAGAATGTGTCGCACATGGCATGCCAGGATGCAGGAACGCTTTAGCGTGCAGACATGGCGTGCCATGGTCGAGCGTGGCGTTGAGCCGCGATAGCGGGTAAACCCGCCAAAGAAAAACCCGACGCTTTACGTCGGGTTTTTCGTGGAGCGGCTCAAACGCAGCTTATTCCGACCCGCGCGTGAGTCACGGGTGCAGAAGGGATGGAGCGCAATGTCGAATGAACGCGAGCAAGCCCGACGCGCTCATTGTTTACGGGTTACTCGACTTGCGACAGCTTAGCGTCGTCGCAACCGGCAGCACGGCACTCGCGCTCGACAGCCTTGAGTATGACGATACGCGCCTCGGTCTTCTCATTGGCACAGTCCAGGTAGAGCAGGCCATCGTTGGAACAGGCGTTGTCACGGATTTTGATCCACTGGATTTGAGCGGCTTTCACTTTTTTCTTTTGCTCCGGGTTCAGAGCACTCATCGTCTTCTTGTATTGCTCGTTGATTTCCTGATCCGACTGAACCATTTTCAGCGACGCGCAATAGGTCCTGTCATAGGCGTTTCTAGGGTTATCGCAACTCATCGCAGATGCCGATGCTGATGCCATTGCCAGCAATGTCCCAACCAACAAAGACTTGATCACTCACTTCACTCCCTGAATGCCCTCTATTCATTAGAGGTCGCGGCGGGGAATTTATCATGAGGGTTGTAGAACAATGAAGCAGATCCTAGGGCTTATTCGGCCTGAACAACGGGCAAATGCTGCTAGGGGGTCGGGAGCAAGTGATTGCTGAAAAAGGCTGCGTAGCTCTCGCTAACCTGCGTACAGCTGCCACCCCTTGTTTAGTAGCTAGAGGGTTACGGCTTCACTTACAGGACTTAGTGCATGTTCAAACCTACACCGAATCCGCCTGAAACAGACCATACCGCCTCGCGCAGCAAATCCAAGGGCAAAAAACACGACGAAGCCGCCAAACGCACCTTGGATTACTACCTGCTACCCAAACCGGAAAAGTCCGAAGATGCGTCCCAACCGGGCCAACTCTTCACCGTCGCAAAAAGCGCCGACAACGAATCCCTCCTCGCCAACCTCAGCGAAACCCTGGCGGCAGCCGACGCGACGGTCAGCAACCTGGCCTTTGACCTGGAAGGACCGCGCCGTCATATCCTTCTCGGCATCCAGCAATTGATCGAATTGAGTTCATTGCTGACGAATCGGGTGTTGGATAACGTCGATCCGCGATAGCAGGTAAATATCCTCCCGAAAAGCAAACCCGACATCTTGTGTCGGGTTTGCTTTACTAACGCTCTATGGGCCTTACATGAGGGACATTAGTCGCCTGCGAGGGCACCAGTTGCATCGGGCATAGTCTCTCCGGCCTGCTCGGCGGGTACCTCAGCGGTCTTCTGATGTTCCAGGCCGCTGCTTGGCATTGTGACTTTGGCGATACGATCAGAAAAATATTTGTCGAATGGTTCCAGCTCCGGATATTCATCAGGGGCAACCAACAAGGCCGTCAGGCGCCCGATAAGGCCGCAGATCCAGTCGGCGCACTGGATGGTTTGGAACAGATGGCTTTCGGCCTGAATTGGCGGCTCAATGAGTGCCCTGCATTTTTGCGAGGCATCCTCGAACATGGCCAGCGTGCAGACCTCCACGTTGGTTTCCCGCCATTCGTTACCGCAGCGTTGTTCATCGAGCATCAACATGAAGGTTGAGCCGCTCTGTACGCAGAATCGGTCTATTTTGCGCACGGCCTGCAGAAGCTGCCGTTTGAACGTCTCGGTGGAGTCATGGGCACCAGGATCAGTGGTCTTGTGCTCTCCTGTGTAGAACACGTGACCGCCGATTTTCTCAATGTGGCTCAGGAGACGGAACGTGGAGCGCCGGAGTTGCTCATATTTGGTGACGTTGCGGAGGGCGTATAGCTGAGAGCCCTTCTTTTCCCACTGATAGGCGGGCAGATTCTTGGGGTTATCGTTGGCAAGGTCGAACGCAAGGAGGTGGCATTTTAGCTTGTAGAAATAGATTGCGAACTCGCGGATTTCGGTAGCTGGAAGGATCAGACCAGCAAACCCGAAAGCGGGATGCGTTTTGTACCTTGGATGGTGGCGTGAGACGTACTGGCCGACGTGCCCGAACTCATCCAGGTACGCGACGTAATGCGTCATAGTGACCGGACTCCTTGTCATAGAAACACGAAAGCCCGCAGAGATTTCTCTCAAGCGGGCCTCGGAAGGTAGGCACGAGAGTTAAACCCTCATGCGTTGGGGACAATTATTATTGCGGAACAAACACTATGTCAATCAAGTTTGATGAATGCCCATGATCTTGAGGGCCTTTCCGTAACGCCGTATTTCCGAGCAAAAAAACGGGCCTGCATTCCCACGCAGCCCCGTTTTTTTTACCACCCGATCAGATCAAAACGCCGGCAAAACCGCCCCTTTGTACTTCTCAAGAATAAAAGCCTTCACTTCCGGCGTATGCAGCGCCGCCGCCAGCTTCTTCATCGCCTCACTGTTCTTGTCGTCCTCACGGGCAACCAGAATATTCACATACGGCGAGTCGTTCCCTTCAATCACCAACGCATCCTTGGACGGATCAAGCTTGGCCTCCAACGCATAGTTGGTATTGATCAACGCCAGATCCACCTGAGTCAGCACCCGCGGAATGGTCGCGGCTTCCAGCTCACGGAACTTCAAATCCTTCGGGTTCTCAACAATGTCCTTGGTCGTCGACAGGATGTTGTTGGAATCCTTCAGCTTGATCACCCCGTGCTTCGCCAGCAGCAACAGCGCACGGCCGCCGTTGGTGGCATCGTTAGGGATGACCACGTTGGCACCGCCTGGCACTTCTGCCAGTGTCTTGAACTTGCTGGAGTACGCGCCCAAAGGTTCCAGGTGCACGCCGGTCACGCTCACCAGGTGGGTGCCCTTGGCTTTGTTGAACTCATCCAGGTACGGCTGGTGCTGGAAGAAGTTGGCGTCCAGGCGCTTTTCCGCGACCTGTACGTTCGGCTGGATGTAGTCGGTGAAGACTTTGACCTTGAGGTCCACGCCTTCTTTGGCCAGGGCCGGTTTGACGAATTCGAGGATTTCCGCGTGCGGCACCGGCGTCGCCGCGACGGTCAGGGTCTCGGCGGCGTGGACGGAAAATGCTGCGGCGGCAGCGAAGGCAACCAGTAGTTTTTTCATTCAGCTAACTCCTTGTGGGGCGCCCGCTCTCGGCGCCTGCCAGCGAATGGCCGGCTCATGGTTTATTGGCCGCGAGGCCTTACTTTCTAGAGAAATGCACAACCAGTTTGTCGCCCACGGTTTGCAGGACTTGGACCAGCACCAGCAGCAACACCACCGTGACCACCATCACATCGGTCTGGAAGCGCTGGTAACCGAAACGGATCGCCAGGTCACCCAAACCACCGGCACCGACCACACCGGCCATGGCCGTGTAGGACACCAGCGTAATCGCTGTCACCGTAATCGCGGCAAAAATGCCTGGACGGGCTTCCGGCAGCAAGGCGTTGACGATGATCTGGCGCGTGGTCGCGCCCATGGCCTGGGTCGCTTCAATGATGCCGCGATCGACTTCACGCAAGGCGGTTTCCACCAAGCGGGCGAAGAAGGGTGTTGCGCCGACCACCAGTGGCGGGATTGCGCCGGCCACGCCCAGGGATGTGCCGGTGATCAATACCGTGAACGGAATCATCACGATCAACAGGATGATGAACGGCAGCGAGCGCAAGATGTTGACGATCAGCGACAGCAGCGCATAAACGCCGCGGGCTTCGAGCAACTGGCGCGGGCTGCAGAGGAACAGCAGCACGCCCAGCGGTAGGCCGAGTAGCACGGTGAACAGCAGCGAGCCAAAGAGCATCAGCAGGGTGTCGCCGGTCGCCAGCCAGATTTCCAGCCAATCGATGTTGGCGAAGAATGAATTCAACAGTTCCATCAGCGCAGCACCTCCATGTGGACGTCAGCCGCGGTGAAACGGGCGAATGCCGCCTCCATGTCACCGCCAGTGACGGCGAGGGTCAGTTGCCCGTAGGGGGTGTCTTTGATGCGGTCGATACGACCGGCCAGAATGCTGTAGTCCACGCCGGTTTCCCGGGCGACGGTGCCGAGCAATGGCGCGTAGGTCGCTTCGCCTTGGAACGTCAGACGCACGATGCGCCCTGGTACGTGGGCAAAGTCGTCGCGCTGTTCGCTTTCGTCGATCTGCTCGTCTTCCTGGACGAAACGCTTGGTGGTCGGGTGCTTGGGATGCAAGAAGACCTCGGCCACGGGTCCTTGCTCGACGATCACGCCGGCGTCCATCACCGCCACTTCATCGCAGACGCGGCGGATCACGTCCATTTCATGGGTGATCAGCACGATGGTCAGCTTCAGCTCGCGGTTGATTTCCGCCAGCAGTTGCAACACCGATGCGGTGGTTTGTGGGTCCAGTGCGCTGGTGGCTTCATCGCACAGCAGGATCTTGGGCTTGGTCGCCAGGGCGCGGGCGATGCCGACGCGCTGCTTCTGGCCACCGGACAACTGCGCCGGGTATTTTTTGGCGTGGTCGGACAAGCCCACCCGCGCCAGCAATTCGGCGACGCGCTGGTCGATTTCGCTGCGGGACAATTCACCCGCCAGCGTCAGTGGCAGCGCCACGTTGTCGGCCACGGTCTTGGACGCCAGCAAATTGAAGTGCTGGAAAATCATCCCGACCTGCTGACGGAAACGCCGCAAGCCGCTGGCGTCCAGGGCAGTGACTTCCTCGCCGTCGACGATGATCTTGCCGCCGCTGGAGTCTTCCAGGCGATTGATCAGGCGCAACAGGGTACTTTTTCCCGCACCGGAATGGCCAATCAGGCCGAAGACCTGACCGTTCTCAATCGTCAGACTGGTCGGGTGCAGGGCGGGGATATCCCTACCGGCGACCCGGTAGGTTTTATGGACGTTTTGAAACTCGATCACGTAGCGAACCTTGTGGGGCGCGTTGGAAAAGGATCAGCGGTTAGCCGGGCGCGCATTTTAGCCTGTCCGTATAGAGGTTCTTAGCATTTATTTGCGATTGAACCAGCCATTTGGCAATAAGGCGATCAAAGGACATAAAAAAGGAACGCGGCGAACCGGTATCGGTCACTCACTAAGCAACTCGAAAATGCCCGGGTACCGTGCCTGCGGCATCGAACTCAAGAGTCCTGGCCACGGCGGGGATCGCAACGAGGAGTTATGTCTGATGAGTACCAACAAGCCCACCGGCACCGAAAGCCAACTGGCCGGGACCGACACGCTGGATCGCGGCAACACCAATGCCAAGCTTGAAAGCCTGGAACAGTTTCGCTCCGACGCCACCGAGCAGGCGCTACGCACCAATCAGGGCGTGAAGATTGCCGACAACCAGAACACCCTCCGGGTCGGGGCGCGCGGGCCTTCGTTGCTGGAAGACTTCATCATGCGTGAGAAGATCACGCACTTTGACCATGAGCGCATCCCGGAGCGTATTGTCCACGCCCGCGGCACCGGCGCCCATGGATACTTTCAGAGTTATGAAGCGCATTCGGCGCTGACCAAGGCTGGTTTCCTACAGGATCCGAGCAAAAAAACGCCGGTATTTGTGCGTTTTTCCACGGTGCAAGGTCCACGAGGATCCGGCGACACCGTGCGAGATGTGCGGGGCTTTGCGGTGAAGTTCTTTACCGACGAAGGCAACTTCGACCTGGTGGGCAACAACATGCCGGTGTTTTTCATCCAGGATGCGGTGAAGTTTCCAGACTTCGTCCATGCGGTGAAACCCGAACCCCACAATGAAATTCCTACGGGCGGTTCGGCCCACGACACCTTCTGGGATTTTGTCTCGCTGGTGCCGGAGTCGGCCCATATGGTGATTTGGGCCATGTCTGACAGGGCCATTCCCAAAAGCCTGCGGTCCATGCAGGGTTTCGGCGTACACACCTTCCGCATGATCAACGCCGAGGGCCGGAGCAGCTTCGTCAAATTCCACTGGCGCCCCACAGTCGGCACCTGTTCGCTGGTGTGGGACGAAGCGCAGAAGCTCGCCGGTAAAGATACCGACTACCACCGTCGCGATCTTTGGGAGTCGATCGAGATGGGGGACTACCCGGAATGGGAATTTGGCGTACAAATTGTCCCCGAGGAAGACGAGCATAAGTTCGACTTCGACCTCCTCGACCCCACCAAGCTCATTCCCGAAGAGCTCGTTCCTATCACGCCCCTGGGCAAGATGGTATTGAACCGCAACCCGGATAACTTCTTTGCCGAGGTCGAGCAAGTCGCGTTCTGCCCTGGGCATATCGTGCCGGGCATCGATTTCACCAATGATCCGCTGCTGCAAGGCCGGCTGTTTTCCTACACCGATACGCAAATCAGCCGACTCGGTGGGCCGAATTTTCATGAGCTGCCGATCAACCGGGCGATTACTCCGGTGCATAACGGTCAGCGTGACGCCATGCACCGCACCACCATCGACAAGGGCCGCGCTTCCTACGAGCCGAACTCCATCGATGGCGGCTGGCCGAAGGAAACCCCGCCCGGCCCGCAGGACGGCGGCTTCGAAAGTTATCCAGAGCGCATTGATGCCCACAAGATTCGTCAACGCAGCGAGTCGTTTGGCGATCACTTTTCCCAAGCGCGGCTGTTCTACAACAGCATGAGCCCCCACGAGCAGGAACACATCATCGCCGCCTACAGTTTCGAACTGGGCAAGGTGGAGCGGGAGTTCATTCGGGCACGACAGGTCAATGAAATCCTCGCCAACATTGATCTGAAGTTGGCCGAGCGGGTGGCAATAAACCTCGGGCTGCCAGCACCGACCGCCTGCACCGTGGACGTACCGAAACCTTCGTTGGAACAATCCCCCGCCTTGAGTCAGGCGAACCTGCTGTCCGGGGACATCAAGACCCGTAAGGTGGCTGTGCTGGTGGCCAACGGTGTCGATGGAGCGATTATCGATGCGCTCAAGCAAGCCCTGGAAGCCAAGGGGGCTCACGCCAAAGTGCTGGGGCCAACCTCCGCACCGGTCACCACAGCCGCTGGGCAAAAGCTGCCGGTGGATGCGTCCATGGAAGGTATGCCGTCCATTGCCTTTGATGCGGTGTTCGTCCCAGGTGGCGCGGAATCGATCAAAGCCTTGAGTGCGGACGGCGTGGCGTTGCATTACGTACTGGAAGCCTACAAGCACCTGAAAGCCATCGCGCTCAACGGCGAGGCCCGGCAATTGCTGGTGCTGTTGAAGCTGGAGGCGGATGCGGGGCTGATTCCTGACGCGGATGCCAGCCAGTTCCCGGCATTTTTCGACGCTATTGCCCAACATCGGGTGTGGGCGCGGGAGCCTAAGGCCAAGGCGATTCCGGTTTGATGGGCGGCTGACAGAGCTTTTGTTGGTAGGACGCTATCGCGAGCAGGCTCGCTCCCACAGTGGTTTTGTGTCGATCACAAAGCCTCATGTGGGAGCGAGCCTGCTCGCGATGCTTTTTAGGGATTGCGCGGTGTCAGCACCATTTGCGCCGGCACGTTGCGCAGAATCTGCTTCTGCAGTTTCAAATCAAACCCCGGGTCCAGTTTCTTAACCCGCTTGGTCAGCAAAGTCGCCAACCACGGATAATCGTCGGTGCGCGGCGCCTGGATGCTGACGTCACATTGAAAATTCACCACGTCGGCGGCAATGGCATCCAGTTGTCGACGCATTTTCTGGATATCGCCGATATTCAGCGCAACTGTCGTGCTTTCAGCACTCGGGTCGATCACTTTGGCGACCGGTTTGGCTTCGGCGGCCTTGAGGGCGGCTTCGGCTTTTTCCAGCTCGACCTTGCGGGCCTCGGCAATGGCGCTGTTGACCTCACCGGAGAGCGCCGGCGCCTTGGGCATCAAGGCTCGGGCTCGGCTCAGGGCGGTGGCGGCGGCGTTTACATCGCCTTTTTGCAGGTCAATTTGGCTGCGGCGCAGATACGCCTCGGCCAGTTGCCGTTGGTAGGGTTCCAGCGCCGGGTCTTCCGGCGACTGGGCCTGCAAGGCGGCCAGCTGGTCTTCAGCAGTGGCCAGCTCATTGCCGGCCAGACTTTGTTCAAACTGCGCGAGGGCCGGGCCCCGGGTGTCGGGGGCTTCGGCGACCGGCGGCGAACTCTGGCAGGCGCCCAGCAGCAGGGAAAATGCGACAAGGAGCAGATAACGGGAGGCGAACGGCTTCATTCCTGCGACTCTCTATTTGCGCAAAAAGCGAGCAAGTCTACACCCCTCGGCGGGGCAGGACAAAACTCAGCAGAAATAGCGCGGCGGCGCTGACCACAATCGACGGCCCGGCCGGGGTGTCCTTGAACCACGATAGCGCCAGCCCACCGCACACTGCGAGCATGCCCAGCAGGCTGGCGCCCAGGGCCATCTGCTCCGGGGAGCGGGCGTGCCGCTGTGCTGCGGCCGCCGGGATAATCAGCAAAGAAGTAATCAGCAATACACCGACGATTTTCATCGCCACGGCAATGACCACCGCAATCAACAGCATCAACGCCAGCCGCAAACCCACCACGGGCAAGCCTTCGACCCGCGCCAGTTCCTCATGCACCGTAACCGCCAGCAACGGGCGCCAGAGCGCTACCAGCAGCAGCAGGACGGCCGCGCTGCCACCCAGGATCCACGAAAGATCCATGGGGCTGATGGCAAGCAGATCACCAAACAGGTAGGCCATCAGATCAATCCGCACGTCATGCATGAAGCTTAGTACCACTAGCCCGAGAGACAGGGTGCTGGGCGCCAGAATGCCCAGCAGCGTGTCGGACGCCAGCGGTTGACGCTGTTGCAGCGTCACCAGCAGCACCGCCAGCAACAGGCAGCCGACGGTCACCGCCACTGCGGGGCTGACGTCCAGCAAAAAGCCCAGGGCCACGCCCAGCAAGGCCGCGTGGGACAAGGTATCGCCGAAATAGGCCATGCGCCGCCAGACCACGAACGAGCCCAGGGGGCCGGCCACCATCGCGAGGGCCAGGCCTGCGAGCAGGGCGTACAACAGAAAATCAGCCATGCTTGCAGCCATCTCCATGAACATGGGTAGTAACAGACGAGTCGCTGACCACCGAACCATGCAGGTCATGGGCGTGATCGTGATGGTGGTGATAAATCGCCAGGCTTTGTGCGTTCTTTCCGAACAGTTCGACGAATGCCGGATCGCCGCTGACCTGCTCGGGATGCCCGGAACAGCAGACGTGGCGATTGAGGCAGACCACCTGGTCAGTGGTGCTCATGACCAGGTGAAGGTCATGGGAAACCATCAGCACGCCGCAGCGGTGACGGTCGCGCAGGCGGGTGATCAGGCTGTACAGCTCGGCCTGACCGGCGACGTCGACCCCTTGTACGGGCTCGTCGAGCACCAGCAGCTCGGGTTCGCGCAGCAGCGCGCGAGCCAGCAACACGCGCTGCATTTCGCCGCCGGAAACACTTTGTACCGGACTGTCGATCACCTGTTCGGCACCGACTTCGTTGAGCGCCGCCAGGGCCCGTGCGCGATCCACGCCAGGCACCAGGCGCAAGAAGCGCAGTACCGACAGGGGCAGCGTCGGGTCGACATGAAGCTTTTGCGGCATGTAACCGACCCGCAGCTTCGGCTTGCGCCAGACGCTGCCGCTGTCGGGTTTGAGCAACCCCAGCACGGCACGCACCAGGGTCGTCTTGCCGGCGCCGTTGGGGCCGATCAGGGTGACGATCTGCCCCGGCTCGACGCTCAGGTGGATGTTATCCAGCACGCTCTGGCCGGCGAACGTCACGCCTACGTGCTCGAGACGGATCAACGCATTGCTCATCAGGCCCCCTGGCAACCGGAGCAGAGCCCGACCACTTCGACGGTCTGGGTATCAACCACGAAACCCACTTCTTTGGCGCTGGCAACGATGGCATCGCTGATGGACTTCTGCTCCAGCTCGATGGCTGCGTGGCATTCGCGACAGATCAGGAACTGGCCCTGGTGCGCGTGTTCCGGATGATTGCAGCCAACGAAGGCATTCAACGACGAGATGCGATGCACCAGGCCGTTTTCCAGCAGGAAATCCAGCGCCCGATAAACCGTGGGCGGCGCGGCGCGGCGGCCGTCCTGCTCACTGAGCACCGCGAGTATGTCGTAGGCGCCCAGCGGCTTGTGGCTTTGCCAGACCAGCTCCAGCACGCGTCGACGCAAAGCGGTCAGGCGCAACCCTTGGCGCGCGCAGATGGCGTCGGCCTCGGACAGCGCGGTGTGCACGCAGTGAGAATGGTCATGGGGACGACTGGCAAGGGGCGTAATAGGCATGGGCAGCGACGATTTTAGTGAGAGACGTTATTATGTTACCCGTTCTCGCCTCTTCGAGTGGTCATCGTGTCCCGAAATTTTTCGATCTTTGTCGCTTTTGTCGCCAGTTTTCTGCTGATCGGCCCGGCCCAGGCCGAAGTCAAAGTGCTTACCAGCATCAAGCCATTGCAACTGATTGCCGCCGCGGTGCAGGACGGCGTGGCGGTTCCTGAGGTCCTGCTGCCGCCCGGCGCTTCACCTCACCATTACGCCCTGCGGCCTTCCGACGTACGGAAGGTGCAGTCGGTGGATTTGCTCTACTGGATTGGCCCCGACATGGAAAGTTTCCTGCCGCGCGTGCTGAACGGTCGTACGTTGCCGTCCGTCGCGGTGCAGGATGTGCCGGGGCTCAAGTTGCGTCACTTCGCCCAGGACAGTCATTCCCACGCCGAAGATGAGCATGACGCCGATGAGCATGATCACGACCATCGCCCCGGTACCATCGATGCCCATCTGTGGCTCTCGCCAACCAATGCCCGGGTGATTGCCGCCAAGATGGCTGCCGACCTGAGCGCGGCCGATCCGGCCAATGCCAGCCGCTATCAAAGCAACCTCAAGGGTTTCAACCAGCGTCTCGATGCGCTGGATGCGCGTTTGAAGACCCGTCTGGCCGGCGTCGCGGGCAAGCCGTATTTCGTGTTCCACGAAGCGTTCGACTATTTCGAAGACCACTACGGCCTCAAGCACGCCGGAGTTTTTGCCGTGGCCACCGAAGTCCAGCCCGGCGCCCAACACGTGGCGGCGATGCGCAATCGCTTGCAGGCCGTGGGCAAGACGTGCGTCTTCAGCGAACCGCCCCTGCGCCCGCGCCTGGCCGAAACCCTGGTGGCCGGGTTACCGGTGAAATTGGCGGAGCTGGATGCGCTGGGCGGCTATACCCCTGCGACGGCGCAAGGGTATGAGCAGTTGCTGGAGAAGTTGGGGAATGATCTGGCGGGGTGTCTGGAGTCGCTATAACTGCCGAGCGCAAACCCTGTGGCGAGGGAGCTTGCTCCCGCTCGGTTGCGCAGCGACCGCAAAATCTTAGGGCTGCAGCGCACCCCAGCGGGAGCAAGCTCCCTCGCCACAGAGGC
Organism: Pseudomonas sp. N-137; assembly: GCF_034555295.1. Taxonomy (NCBI): domain Bacteria; kingdom Pseudomonadati; phylum Pseudomonadota; class Gammaproteobacteria; order Pseudomonadales; family Pseudomonadaceae; genus Pseudomonas; species Pseudomonas sp. N-137. The sequence continues at coordinate 137,144 of NZ_JAXUDQ010000018.1, read as the reverse complement.
ATTCAGTTGCGTCAGAGGGCGAACGGCAACATCGCACTGACCGTCTGCCGCTGCGCCAGGCGTTGCTGAAACTCCATCGGATCGTGGATCAGTACATCCTGCCCGGCAAAAGACTCGGCGGCGATCAACCGCGACAGCCAGAAGCGCACGCATGCCACGCGCAGCATCGTCGGCCATGACTCGGCCTCGGCAGCGGTGAATGGGCGCAGCGCCGCATAAGCCCCCAACAAGGCCCGCGTCCGTGGGCCATCGAGCACACCGTTGTCATCCGAACACCAGTCGTTCAGGGCGATGGCAACGTCATACAGCATGGGCCCGGAGCAGGCGTTATAGAAGTCGATCAGCCCGGTCAGGTGTGTGCCCTCGAACATCGCATTGTCGCGGAACAGGTCCGCGTGGATGTTGGCCCGGGGCAGCGCCAGAATTTTTACCTTCTGTTGGGCGATTTCATCCAGCGCAGCCTCCAGCAACCGGCGGGGTTCGGTATCCAGGTGCGACAACAGCTTCGCGCCCTCCTCCTGCATCCAGTCCAGGCCGCGATCGGTCTTGCGCTTGATCATGTTTTCCTTGGTCGCCAGGTGCAGATGGGCCAGCAACTCCCCCACCTGGGCGCAATGCTGTGCGTTGGCCTGCTTGATGTGCTTGCCGGCCAGGCGCGGTTGCAGCAGCGCCGGCTTGCCAGCCAGTTCTCGCAGCGCAATGCCGTCGGTGGTACGCAAGGCGTAAGGCACCGGCAGGTCGGCGTCATGCAGCACATCCAACAGCTCGATGAAGAACGGCATTTCCTGCACCGGGCCGCGTTCCACCAGGGTCAGGACAAATTCACCCTGCTCCAGGCTGATAAAAAAATTGGTGTTTTCGCTGCCGGCGGCGATCCCCTGGAAATCAAGCAGGCGGCCGAGCCCATAAGGGGCGAGAAAGGTTTCCAGCTCGGGCCGAGCCAGGGGAGTGAACACAGACATGGTTAAAAACTGCCAGTACGGGCGCCCATCAGCGAGCGCCGGTTGAAGTCGAGAGCGGTATTACCACTCAAAGATTTTCCACGATGGAATCAGCATATCCGGCTGATCCGAGCGGATGAAATTCCCGTCGCTGCCATCGGCACGGACCAGGAAATAAGGCTTGCCGTTCTTGGGCGTGACCTTGATCGCGTACAGAAAGCCGTTTTGCCGGTACTCCTGAATGGTCCTATCGCCTTCGGTGCGGATGGTGACATCCGGGTCCGCCGAGGGGGCGTCGTCCGCCGCCATGACGGCCAGCGGGGTGATTGCAAACAAGCCAGCCAGTAACAGGCGATTTAGTGTACGCATGATAACCTTGTCCCTTTGTCGTCAACGGTCCCGCTATTCTAGCCCCGGACCCGCCGAAAAGGTTGATCCTGCTCATGAGCCAAGCCCCCCTCGTCCTGGTGGACGGTTCTTCTTATCTTTATCGCGCCTTTCACGCGCTACCACCGCTGACCACCTCCAAAGGCCTGCCGACAGGCGCGGTCAAGGGCGTGCTGAACATGCTCAAGAGCCTGCGCAAACAGTATCCGGACAGCCCGTTCGCCGTGGTGTTCGATGCTAAGGGTGGGACCTTTCGCGATGAGCTGTACGCCGAATACAAGGCCAACCGCCCCAGCATGCCCGACGACATGCGCGTGCAGATTGAGCCGCTGCATGCCAGCGTCAAGGCCCTGGGCTTCCCGCTGCTGTGCGTGGACAACGTCGAAGCCGATGACGTGATCGGCACCCTGGCCCGCAGCAGCGCCGCAGCCGACCGTCCGGTGGTGATCTCCACCGGCGACAAAGACATGGCGCAACTGGTTGACGGGCACATTACCTTGGTCAACACCATGACCGGTAGCGCCCTGGACGTGGCTGGCGTGAAGGAGAAGTTTGGCGTCGCTCCGGAGCAGATCATCGATTATCTGGCATTGATGGGCGATTCTTCCGACAACATTCCCGGTGTTCCGGGCATCGGTCCGAAGACCGCCTCGGGCCTGCTGGTGGGCGTCAATGGCGGCCTGACCGAGCTGTATGCGCAACTGGAGATCGTCGCCACCTTGCCGATTCGTGGCGCCAAGACCCTGGCCGCCAAACTCGAAGAACACAAGGAAATGGCCCTCCTCTCCTACGAGCTGGCGACCATCAAGACCGACGTGCCGTTGGATGTCGGTCTCGACGACCTGCAAATGGGCCAGCCGGATCACGAGAAACTCGCCGAGCTGTATACCCTGCTGGAGTTCAAGAGCTGGTTCGAAGAAAACCAGCGCGATGCCAAGCGTGCCGGTCAGGAGATCGTCGAAGCTGCCGACGAACAACCCGGCGCCGCTGAGGCCAAGTACGAGATCATTCTCGACCAGGCACGTTTCGACGCCTGGCTCGCCAAGCTTGAACAGGCGCCGCTGTTTGCTTTCGTCACCGAAACCAATGGTAACGACGCCCAGCATGCGCAACTCGTAGGGTTGTCGTTTGCCGTCGCGTCCTTTGAGGCGGCCTACGTTCCCTTGACCCATTCCTACATGGGCGTGCCGGAGCAACTGGATCGCGACACGGTGCTCAAGGCGCTCAAGCCATTGCTGGAGAACCCGAACAAGCTCAAGGTCGGCCAGCATGCCAAATTCGAAACCAACATCCTGGCCAACTGCGCCATCGGTGGTGATCAAAACAACGGCATTCTTGTGCAAGGCATTGCCTTCGACACCATGCTTGAGTCCTACGTACTGGACTCCACAGCAACCCGTCACGACATGGACAGCCTGGCGCTCAAGTACCTGGGACAAAGCAAGACCGATATCCAGGACATCGCCGGCAAAGGCGTCAAACAGCTGACCTTTGACCAGATTGCCCTGGAACTGGCCGGCCCTTACGCCGCCGAAGACGCGGACGTGACTTTCCGCCTGCACCAGGCCTTGCAGGAAAAACTGGCTGCCACGCCAAGTCTGGGCAAGGTGCTCAACGAAATCGAAATGCCGTTGATGCCGGTCCTGGCACGCATTGAGCGCCAGGGTGCGCTGGTCGATGCCAACCTGCTGGGGGTGCAGAGCGTTGAGTTGGGCGAGAAGCTCGTGGCCCTGGAGCGCGAGGCATTTGCCATCGCCGGGGAGGAATTCAACCTGGGTTCACCCAAGCAACTGGGGGTGATCCTCTACGAAAAACTTGGCTTACCGGTGCTCAGCAAAACCGCCAAGGGCCAGGCGTCTACCGCCGAAGCGGTGTTGGCCGAGCTGGCCGAGCAGGATTATCCGCTGCCCAAGGTATTGATGCAGTACCGCTCGCTGAGCAAGCTCAAGAGCACCTACACCGACCGCCTGCCAGAGCAGATCAACAGCCGCACGGGCCGCGTCCATACCAATTATCAGCAAGCGGTCGCCGCTACCGGGCGACTGTCCTCGATCGACCCCAACCTGCAGAACATTCCGATTCGCACCGCCGAAGGCCGCAGGATTCGTCAGGCATTCGTTGCGCCGAAAGGCTACAAGCTGCTGGCGGCGGACTACTCGCAGATCGAACTGCGGATCATGGCGCACCTGGCCAAGGATGAAGGCCTGCTCCACGCCTTCCGCAATAATCTGGATGTGCACCGGGCCACCGCCGCCGAGGTTTTCGGCGTAGAGCTGGACGCCGTCACTCATGACCAGCGCCGCAGCGCCAAGGCGATCAACTTCGGCCTGATCTACGGCATGAGTGCTTTCGGTCTGGCCAAGCAGATCGGTGTGGATCGCAAGCAGTCCCAGGCTTACATCGACCGCTACTTTGCCCGCTACCCAGGCGTACTGGCCTACATGGAGCGCACCCGTGCCCAGGCAGCCGAGCAAGGTTACGTCGAGACCATTTTCGGTCGTCGGTTGTACCTGCCGGATATCAACGCGAAAAATCCGGCTTTGCGCAAAGGCGCAGAACGCACGGCCATCAACGCTCCGATGCAGGGCACAGCGGCAGATATCATCAAGAAAGCCATGGTGGCGGTGGATCGCTGGCTGACTGCGTCGGGGCTGGATGCCAAGGTCATCCTGCAGGTCCACGACGAATTGGTGCTGGAGGTGCGCGAGGATCTGGTCGACCAGGTGCGCGAGGAAATACGCCAGCACATGAGCGCCGCCGCCACGCTGGATGTGCCGCTTCTGGTGGAAGTGGGCGTGGGCAATAACTGGGATGAGGCTCACTGAGTCTCAACTGCTGAAATTGCGGGGACCTGTGTGGGTCGGGGGGATATGGTAGGCCCTGTGGCGAGGGAAATCCCCTCGCCAAATCGAATCCTGGCCTCATTAGTTCGGAAAATTCCTAAGGTTATTTCCAAAAATAATCTGAACTAAAACCGTGAATTGCTACTCAGAGTTTCTGAAAGGCTGGTGAAGCCCTTCAATGCTCCTATGTTGTGTTAAGTGTTGGCAGATATCTGGACCCCGCCCTAGCGGTCCGGAACTTGGACCCCGAACTTCCCCCTCCCCATACGAAGTCCGGGGTTTTTTTTGCCCGCGATTTGGCTTATTCCGCCTCTTCGCTGCCCTTGTCTGCCAATTCCATCCAGTCGGCCAATACAGTGTAGGCCTCTTCCAGGCCCATGCGCTTGGGCGCCGAGAACAACTGGATGGTGATCGTCTCGCCCCACCCCTTGCGGATTTCCGACTGCACTTTGAGCAGGGTGTTCTTGGCTGCGCCGTAGGTGAGCTTGTCTGCCTTGGTCAGCAGGATGTGCATCGGCATGCCGCTGGCGACAGCCCAGTCGAGCATCAGCAGATCGAAGTCGGTCATTGGATGACGGATGTCCATCATCAAAATCAGCCCCTTGAGGCTCTCGCGGCTGCCCAGATAGGCTTCCAAATGGCGCTGCCAATGCTGCTTGAGCGGAATCGGTACTTTCGCGTAGCCGTAGCCGGGCAGGTCGACCAAACGGCGTTCATCGTCTAGCTTGAAGAAGTTCAAGAGCTGCGTGCGGCCCGGAGTTTTCGAGGTGCGTGCCAGGCTTGCATGGGTCAGGGTGTTCAGCGCGCTGGATTTACCGGCATTGGAACGCCCGGCGAAAGCCACTTCAAAGCCTTCGTCGTCGGGGCATTGATCGACTTTGGCGGCGCTGAGCATGAAGGTGGACTGTTGGCACAGGCCAAGGATGGGGTTCTTCAGTTGCATGGGATTTCCGATGTGGGCGGCGTCGGGAATGGACGCGGCAAGCTGTGTCGTTTCCGTTTCAGTGACGCCAGTATATAATGCCGCAGATTTTGTGTGCGCTTTGTCCCAGCGTAGGATGAAGCTCACGGGAGCGACCGACTGAAATTGCGCACTAGAACGCAGCTCGCTCTCAACCCTGAAAAGGTCGTTTTATGACGAAATGGCTGCTAGCTGCCGGTGTCTTGATGCCGCTTTACAGCGCTCAGGCTACACAGGATCCGGAAGCTGTGTACAACCGTGTTTGTGGTGCCTGTCATTCCGGCCAACTCCCCATGGCACCCCGCAAGGGTGATCAGGAAGCTTGGACGCCGAGGTTGGCGAAAGGTATGGAGACGCTGGTGCAACACGTGACCCAGGGTTTCAAGGCGATGCCGCCGCGTGGTTTGTGCATGGACTGCAGTGCCGAGGATTACCGAGCCATCATCCAGTGGATGAGCGAGTAAACCCGGTCCATAACTCTTTAACCCTTAGCCGTAGTTGGATTAGCTGATGAACAAACTGATCGTGAGTCTGCTGTTGACATTGGGGATATCCGGCGTAGCCCATGCCGCTGGCGATGCCGCCGCCGGCCAGGCGAAAGCCGCCGTATGTGGGGCCTGCCATGGTCCGGATGGCAACAGCATGGCACCAAACTTTCCGAAACTGGCGGGCCAGGGCGAGCGTTACCTGACCAAGCAGTTGAAGGACATCAAGGACGGCAAGCGTGTCGTGCTGGAAATGACCGGCCTGCTGACCAACCTGAACGATCAGGACCTGGCGGACATGGCGGCTTATTTCGCCAGCCAGAAGGGCAGCGTTGGCGCCGCCGATCCAAAACTGGTCGCACGTGGTGAAGCGCTGTTTCGCGGAGGCAACCTGGAAAAGGGGCTTCCAGCTTGCACCGGTTGCCACTCGCCTGACGGCAAAGGTAACGCAGCGGCCGGCTTCCCGCACCTTGGGGGCCAGCACGCTCAGTACGTTGCCAAGCAGTTGACTGACTTCCGCAAGGAAGCAGACGGTCGTAACAATGATGGCGAGGCGATGATGCGCACCATTGCCCGCAAGCTGAGCGACGAAGAGATCGCGGCGGTGGCCAGTTACATTCAGGGCCTGCACTAAGACCGTTGGCCGGGCGTTGTGAGGGTTTACATCTCTTGCAACGTTAACGCTCGATTAATCTGTCGATGCGAACATCAAAAGGGTGGCTTTGGCCGCCCTTTTTTGTGGCCGCTACCGTTACACTAGCGAACTTGAACCCGTCACGGCCTGTCTGAAAAACACGCCTCGCGAGGTCACCTCATTGTCCAGGAGTAAAGCATGCGTAATCTGATCATCAGCGCCGCGCTCGCCGCTGTCAGCCTGTTCGGCATGGCCGCCCAAGCCAACGCCGAGGAATCGAAAGCCCCTTACGTCGAATTGAGCAATCCCGTTCCGGTGGCCGTGCCTGGCAAGATCGAAGTGGTGGAACTGTTCTGGTACGGCTGCCCGCATTGCTACGCGTTCGAGCCGGTCATCAACCCATGGGTCGAGAAACTGCCTTCGGACGTTAACTTCGTACGCATTCCGGCCATGTTCGGCGGCCCATGGGACGCCCACGGCCAGATGTTCCTGACCCTCGAAGCCATGGGCGTCGAGCAAAAGGTTCACGCGGCGGTTTTCAACGCGATCCAGAAGGAAGGCAAAAAACTGGTCAAGAAAGAAGACATGGCTGACTTCCTTGCGACTCAAGGCGTCGACAAGGACAAGTTCCTCGCCACCTTCGATTCCTTCGCCATCAAGGGCCAGATCAACAAAGCCAAAGAACTTGCCAAGAAATACGAGATCACTGGCGTACCCACCATGGTCGTCAACGGCAAATACCGCTTTGATATCGGTTCGGCCGGTGGTGCTAACCAGGCGTTGGAGCTGGCCGACCAGCTGATTGCCAAAGAGCGAGCGGCAACCAAGGCCGCCGCCAACTAAGCGCGGCGCTGACCATGGCCCGCTGGAGCACCGAACGCGTCGTTGGCCTGCATGAACCGCGGGTCAATGAGCATCATATCGCCTCCACGGGCCTGCCTGCCGACAACTGCCTGCGGCTGCTCAGTTTCAATATTCAGGTGGGCATCAGCACAGAGCGTTACCGGCATTACCTGACCCGTGGCTGGCAACATCTGCTGCCGCACACCGGACGCGCCGTCAACCTGCAGAAGATCGGCGACCTACTGAAAGATTTCGACCTGGTGGCCTTGCAAGAGGCCGACGGTGGGAGCCTGAGATCGGGCTACGTCAATCAGGTGGAGCATCTGGCTCAACTGGGTGCTTTCCCCTACTGGTACCAACAACTCAATCGCAACCTCGGACGCCTGGGCCAGCACAGCAATGGTGTGTTGAGCCGCCTGCGGCCGTGGGCGATAGAAGACCACCCGTTACCCGGTCCCAAGGGACGCGGAGCGATCCTGGCGCGCTTTGGCGAAGGTCCGGAGGCGTTGATCGTGGTCATGATGCACCTGGCCCTCGGGGCTCGTACCCGAACGATGCAACTGGCCTACATCCGCGAGCTGATTGGTGACTACAAGCACCAGGTATTGATGGGCGACATGAATACCCATGCCAACGACTTGCTGCAAAATTCGCCGTTACGTGATCTTGGGCTGCTCGCCCCACAACTCGAAGCCACATTCCCCAGCTGGCGCCCCCAGCGCTGTCTGGACCATATTCTGCTGAGCCCCACCTTGACCCTCGAACGGTTCGAGGTGCTGGCTCACCCCATTTCCGACCACCTGCCTGTCGCGGTCGAAATTCGTCTGCCGGGTTCGCTCACGGCGGATGCATTCCCCGCACTGAGTCCTGCCCCTCGCGGATCCCATGAATGAGCGACGAAGCCGAACGCTGGAGAGAGAAGTACTTCAAGAGCATCGAACAGCAAGAAAAGCTCGAGCGCCGCTGGGCGGCTCGGCTCGACTTGCTGCGTCGCGGCCTGGTGCGCAGTACGCTGGCCGCCGAAGGCACTGACCGGGCGGTCGATCAGTGCATGAAAGAAATGCGCGAAGTGGTGCGCAGCGATGACATGGATGCCGCCCTCGCCGCTCTTTTGCCCCGCCTGGAAAAAGCTGTGCTTGATTCCGAGCAGCGTCGCGAGACTCGGGTCGAACAGGTGAGCGCCGCATTGACTTCCCTGGTCGCTCAGTTGCAAACCTTGCCGCTGCCAAAGGAAGTCAGCCGGCCCTTGAAAAAGTTTTCCAAGCAGTTGGAAGACCGGGTGGACCAGGCTCGGGAGATTCCTTTGCTGCTCAGTGAACTGAGCAGCTTGCAGGGCCAGGCGCTGAGTGTGCTGGAAGCGCCCACTGAACCGAATCGTCCCGGCCTGCTGCAACGGTTGTTTGGTGGCCACGGCCAGGAAGAAGCGGCGCCTCCGCCGCACGAACCTGCCCAGCGCAGCGCGGTACCGGTTTTGGAAACGACACCGCCGGCACCGGCACAGTTAGCGACTGACGCTGCGCCTGTCATAACTCCAGTTCCAGCCCCGGCAGTGTTAGCCGGACCCGCGGCAACGGTCGATGAAGCGCCTGAACCGGTCGCGTTCATTCCGCCAATGGTCGATCCCGATCCAGAACGCTCTCCGTCGCCGGTATCCGAAGCTGCCGAGCCGACTCTGGAACGAGATGAAGCTACCGAGCAGGAGGAGGCAACCGAGCCGGCGCCGATTCCCACGGAACAGGCGGTGCCGGTAGCCGCCCTTGGGAACCCTGATGAGCTGATGCCCGAGGAGCCGCCGCAAGCGCTGGACGAGTCGCTGCCCCTCCCGGAAGAGCCCGTCGAACCCTCGGCCGCGGTCGAGCCGGCAGCGTCTGAGCCGGAGGACGACCATTATGAACTGCCCGACTCACCGGAGCCGTCCTACAGTTCGGTGGCCAGGCATATAGAAGACACCCTGTTGGGCCTGCTGGGCGATCTAACCCTGCCCGAGCGTCATCGTCCCCAGGCCGAGGCCATGCGCGAACGGCTGCAAAATGGCTTGAACTGGTATGAATTACTGCCAATTCTCGACGATCTTGCCGTGCTTATGCTGGCAATTACCGACACCGGCCAACATGAATTCGAAGCGTACCTGCAGCGCCTCAATGATCGGCTTGAGTCCTTCCAGAGCAGTTTACGGGCAGCCAGTGAAGACCATGCCGATAACCAGTCGGCCTCCCGGGAAATGGACACGCAGATTCGCGAGCAGGTGGATGGCTTGCAAAGCAGCGTGCAGGAAGCTGATGACCTGGAAGGTCTCAAGCAAGTGCTGGAGAACCACCTCGAAGGCCTGCTTGGCACGATGGACCAGCACCAGAAGCAGCGCGATCAGCGCGAGCAGGAAGTGTCGGCTCGCCTCAAAAGCCTGGCCGAGCGCGTCGCGCTGATGGAGCAGGATGCCCAGGTTGTCCGGGATAATCTTGAAGAGCAGCGGCAAAAAGCGCTTATTGATCCGCTCACTGGGCTGCCTAACCGCGCCGCCTGGTCTGAGCGTCTCGAACAGGAAGTTGCCCAATGGCAGCGGCACGGCAACAGTCTGCTGCTGGCCATGCTCGATCTGGATCACTTCAAGCGCATCAACGATAACTACGGCCACCTGGCAGGTGATCGGGTGCTGAAGATCATCGCTTCGGTGCTGCGCAGACGTCTGCGTGGCAGCGATTTCATCGCCCGCTTTGGTGGTGAGGAATTTGTCCTGCTGGTGCCCGACACACCGCTGGCGGCCGGGGCAAGACTGGCCGAGTCCCTGCGCGCAGCCATCGAGGCCTGCCCGTTTCACTTCAAGGGTGAGCCGGTCACGATCACGGTGTCCGTGGGCATGACCGCGTTCAAAAGCGGGGAGCACAGCGATTCGGTGCTTAAAAGAGCCGATCAGGCGCTATATAGAGCCAAAAATGCCGGGCGCAACCGAGTGGAATGGGGCTGAAGGCAATTGTTCCATTTTGTGAATCCCGCTATACGAGCCAGATCATCGCAACGCGATACGTTACACTGTTGCATTACCTCAGCGCGTAATGCACCTGCCATGAAATTTTTTTCGCTCATTGCCTTCTTACTGGTTCTGGCCGGTTGCGCCAGCGGCCCCAGGCTCGATACCAGCCACCCTTCAGTCAATCATGACAACCGTATCCAGTTCGTGGTGCTGCATTACACTTCCGCTTCCCTGGAGCGGTCCCTGGCTCTGCTCACCCACGGCGAAGTCAGTGCGCATTACCTGATCGGCGATGATAAAAGCGCGACCGTCTACAAGCTGGTAGATGAAGGCCGGCGCGCCTGGCACGCCGGAGACAGTGAATGGGATGGCCGGACCTGGCTCAATTCCAGCTCCATCGGCATTGAGATCGTCAATCCCGGTTTCGTCGATACGCCCACCGGGCGCCTCTGGTATCCCTACAGCGAAGCTCAGGTCCAGGCCTTGATCGCCTTGCTCAAGGACATCTCCCAGCGTAATGGGATCAACCCGCGCAACATCATTGGGCATAGCGATATTGCCCCGATGCGCAAGCTTGACCCTGGGCCGCTGTTTCCCTGGAAGCGCCTGGCGCAAGCTGGGGTGGGGATTTGGCCAGACGAGCAGGCCGTAATCCGCCAGCAGGCGGTTTTCGCGGCGCAGGTACCGAACGCCAGTTGGTTCCAGGCCGAGTTGGCCCGTTTCGGTTACCCGACGCCCCGCACCGGCGAATGGGATGTGGCCACTCATCATGTGCTCGCTGCCTTCCAGATGCGCTTCCGGCCGACCCGGTTCGACGGCATGCCGGATGCGCAAAGTGCGGCTATCCTGCAGGTGCTCAACCAGACAAAATAATGACGCCCGTCCGACGGTCAGGGCTAAATCCAAATCAGAAGCTATAACTCATTGGTAACTTTCGGATTACCAATGATGACGCCTGCCCGCGAAACCCTGCAAAGCTGGCTCCATCGCCCGTTTCTCTTGGCGATGATGGCGGCTGTCCTGAGTACCGTGCTATTGCTGGGCGCCAGTCTGTTCGTGGTGATGCAGCAAATCCAGCAGCGCGAAAGCGACCAGATGAATGCTCAGGGCGAGCGCTTTCTGCAGCGACTTGAGCAGCTTTTCGGACAGTTGCGCGAAAGCCTCGACGATCTGCAAAACCAGCCGTTGCGCAGATGCGACGACGACATGATCGCGACGTTGCAGCAGGTCAGCTTCAATTATCGTTTCGTCTACGAAGCGGCGTATATCGATAGCAGCGGGGTTTGTTCCAATCGTCCACGCCGCAGCGGGTTATCGGTGATCCGACCGCCTGACATCCGGGGGCCGACCTACAGCTACTGGCTCAATACCACCACCGAGCCAGATGAAAACCGTGCTGCATTGATGCTGGGGCGTGGCAATTTTCGTGTTGCGACTTCCCGCGGGCATCTGACCGACGTGGTCGACCTGCCCCCCGGCAGTAGCCTGCTTGTGGTGCTCGATCATGGCGAGCGGGCGATACCGGTGCTGGGCACCGATCAGTACTGGCCGCCCACGGAGCCTTGGCCCTCGAAAAGCCGCAATGCATTGCAAGTGACGCAGAACCGCCTGATCTATCGGATGCAGACCGACAGCCCGGAATATCAACTGGTGCTGATTGCTCAACGCAATGGTTTCAATATTCCCTCCAACGCCTGGTGGTTGCTGCCCATCAGCCTGATGCTGGGCCTGGGGATTGGTTTCCAGGTATTCCTGCTGGCGCGTCAGCGCCAATCGATGGACGCCGAACTGCACGGGGCCATCCGGCGCGGGGAATTGCAGGTGCTGTACCAGCCGATCTTCGACCTGCGCAGTCGCAATTGCGTCGGTGCTGAAGCCCTGTTGCGCTGGCGGCGCCCGGACGGCACCCTCACCAGCCCGGATCTGTTCATTCCGATGGCAGAGAACACCGGGCAGATCCGTCAGATCACAGACTTCGTGCTGCAACGCCTGTTCGACCAGTTGGGTCAGCTGCTGCGGGCCAATCCGCAGCTGTACATCTCGGTGAACCTGGCAGCGTGCGACGTCATGGTGCCACGTATCGGCGAAGTGATCGCCCGCCTGCTGGCGTTGCATCGGGTGTCGGCGCACCAGATAGCCTTTGAAGTGACCGAACGCGGATTGGTCGATGTCCTGGTCGCCCGGGATAATCTGCAATCGCTGCGCGATGTCGGGCATCAGGTGTTGATCGATGATTTCGGCACGGGCTATTGCAGCCTCGCCTATCTGCAAACCTTGCCGGTGGACTGCTTGAAAATCGACAAAGCCTTCATTGACGCCTTGGGGCACGATGCCGCCAGCAGCGGTGTGGCCCCGCATATTATCCGCATGGCCCACGCGTTAGAGCTCAAGGTGATTGCCGAGGGCATCGAGCATGAAGCCCAGGCGTCTTACCTGAGCAGCGAAGGCGTGACTTTCGGGCAGGGTTGGCTGTTTGCCCATGCGCTCAGTGCCGTGCAGTTGATCGAGCTGATTACCCGCGGCCGGCGCCTGTTGGGGCGACGCCTGGACGATGAGGCCTGAACCGACTCAGACCGCCAGCGCCATATAGAACTGGGTGCCCTGCCCCGGCCGTGAATAAACGCCCATGCGCCCACCGTGGAGCTGGACGATTTCCTTGCACAGCGCCAGCCCCAGCCCTGCGCCGCCCTTCTTGCGACCGACCTGGACGAAAGGTTCGAAGATCCGTCCCTGCTGGCCGTAGGGAATGCCCTCACCATTGTCCTCGACGCTGATGATCACCCGTTCGCCGTGGCGACGGGCCTGCAGGCGGATCTGACCGTGGTCGCCCGTGTGACGCATGGCATTGTCGATCAGGTTATCCAGCACCCGGTCCAGTTGCGCAGCGTCGGCATGCAGGCGTGGTAAGGGTCCCTGGATCGCCACGAGCAATTGGATGCCCTTGGCCTGGGCCTGTGCGGCAAACCGCAGCCGGGCCGACTCCAGCAGTTCTTCGATGGAACAAGGTGCCAGCGTCAGCTTTTGCAGGCCGTTCTGGTAGCGGGAGAAGTTCAGCAGGTCATTGATGAGCTGCATCAGGCGCTGCATTTCTTCGTTGACGGTGTTGAGCAGATCGGCTTCGCGCGATTCTTCAGGAAAATGCACGCGCTCTTGCAACAGGCCGAACGCCATATGCATGCCGGTCACTGGGGTACGCAGCTCATGGGACGCGCGCAACACGAACTCACTGCGCACCCGTTCGAAAGCGCGTTGTTCGGTGACATCGTGCAACACCATCACCGCCCCGAGGATGTGCCCCTGGGTATGGCTTACGGGGGTGAGGCTATACGTCAGCAACCGCGACTCGCCATCCACTTCGATGCTCAAGTCGTCCGGCGCCCGCTCCAGCGTTCCCCCGCGCAGCACCAGTTGCAGTTCCTCATCCAAATCCTTGCGTTCCAGCGCCTCGCCCAATCCCTGGCCCAGGCGCTCCTCGTCCCAGCCCAATTGACGCTGGGCCACCGGGTTGAGGTGCTCCAGGCGACCCTGGCGATCGATCATCAGCAAGCCGTCGTCGATGCTGTCGAGTACCGCTTGCAAGCGTTGCTGGCCGGCGAGCAGCTCATCGACGTTGGTGGCCTGATGCTCGCGCAGAGCCTGGGCCATGATGCCGAAACGACGGGTCAGCAAGTTCAGTTCCGAGGCCGAGGAGATCGGCAGCGTCACCTCGAAGTTGCCCTGGCCGATATTGTCCGCCGCCGCCGCCAGCGCCTCGATCGGCGCCCCGAAACGTCGGGCGATACCGTGGGCTGTGATGAAGCCGATGATCAGCACTGCCAACCCTACCAGCCCCAGTAATCCGGAAATCAGCAACGCGCGCTCGCGAGCTTTGTTCTGGGTGTCGCTGATGTTGTTCAGCGCCTGCCGATACGCGTCGATCAAGCCCGTGCGCAGCACGTTGAATTTTTCGGTGAGGTTCTGGATTCCGGACAGTTGGGCCGGTAGCTGGCGAGAGGCTGAAAAAGCCTCCAGAAAACTGATGTAATCGGCTTTGGCCTTGCTGAAGCTGTCGGCTGAAACGTCCAGCACCTGTTCGTGGGCGATGCCCTCGTCGAGCAACTCGAAGTATTGCCGTTTGGATGCTTCCAGTGCCACCAGGTCGGGCTTCTCATCGAGCATGATCATCAACTGGTCGCCCAGGGTCTGACGCAGCTTGAGGCCCAGGTCGAGCAGGATGAAGTTGTCGCGCACCGATTGTTCTTGGGTATTGGCCATCTGCACCACGCTGACCAGGCCAAGCAACAGCCCCAGCAATGCCACGGTAATCAGCGCCGAGATACTCAGAAACAGCCGTGTGCGCAGCTTCATCGCCAGTTTCATAAGATGACGCTCACAGGTTGTACTGCTTGCGTTTGCGATACAGCGTGGAGGCATCGATTCCCAGGGTCTTGGCGGCCTGATCTAGCGTGTCGGCCGTGGCCAGCACTGCGCCAATATGCGCCTTTTCCAGTTCGTCGAGGCTTAGCGCAGCCCCGATTCGCGGTGCATTGTTGACGGGTTGCTCGGCCATGCCCAAGTGGCTGATTTCGACTTTTTCCTGCGCGCAGATGATGCTGGCGCGCTCGACCACGTTGCGCAGCTCCCGGATGTTGCCAGGCCAGCGATAGCCTAGCAGCGCTTCACGAGCCTCGTCGCTGAAGCCGCGCGCCGGGCGGGCGTATTCCTTGACGAAGCGCGCCAGGAAGCGGTCGGCCAACGTCAGAATGTCTTCGGCCCGCTCGCGCAGTGGTGGCAGATGCAGGGTAATCACATTCAGGCGGTACAGCAGGTCTTCGCGAAAGCGCCCGTCGCGCACCATGTCTTCAAGGTTGAGGTTAGTCGCCGCGAGGATCCGCACATCGGCACGACGGGTCACCGGATCGCCGACCCGTTCGTATTCCTTGTCCTGAATGAAACGCAGCAACTTGGGCTGCAATGTCAGGGGAAAATCGCCGATTTCGTCGAGAAAAAGCGTACCGCCGTCGGCCTGGTTGACCCGTCCCAGCGTGCTTTCACTGGCGCCGGTAAATGCACCGCGGCTGTGGCCGAACAGTTCGCTTTCCATCAACTCAGCGGTCAACGACGGGCAGTTGATCGTGACGCAGGACTTCTTCGCGCGTTTGCTCCAGCCATGGATGGCTCGGGCCAGTTCGCCCTTACCGGTGCCGGACTCGCCGAGGATCAGAATGTTGGCGTCAGTGCTGGCGACCTGGCGAGCGGTTTCGAGCACGACTTTCATCGCCGGGCTGTGGGAGTCGAGGCCGTCATTGGGTTTGCGCACTTCCCCTTCCAGGGCTTCCAGTCGCGCCGATAACTGGCGCACCTCTAACTGTTTGGCGGTCGCCAGGCGCAGTTGATCGGGGCTGCAAGGCTTGACCAGATAATCGGCGGCGCCCGCCTGGATCGCATCAACGGCGGTGTCGACCGCCGAGTGGGCGGTGACAATCACCACCCGCATCCAGGGTGCCTGGATGCGCATTTGCGCCAGGACATCAAGGCCGTTGTCTTCTCCCAGGCGCAAGTCCAGAAAGCACAGGTCAAACACCTGCCGCTGCAGCAGGGTGTCCGCCTGGGCGGCGCTGTTGGCGGTGGCGACGCTGTAGCCTTCGTCTTCCAGGCAATAACGGAATGTACGCAGGATGGCGGACTCGTCGTCTACCAGCAGAATGCGGCCTTGATGCTCAGTGGCGGATTCCATTTTTCCTACGCTCCTTTAATGAATGATGTTGGTTAGTGTCAGAAAAATCGGGCAAGTTGCATGGTCGTTTCTGAGGGGATATTACCCACCGACAGCGTACTTGCGAGTGTCTGACTCCTAAAAGGTTGATTTAGGTCCCTTTTTTGCGCCCGCGGCCGCCTCGTACGGTATGGCTTGCCCATTCCGACATCTATTTCCGACGGGCAATTCAAAAAGATTCTATCGCGTCTATCTCCGCCGTTCGTGCATTACGCACGACCTTTGTCGTGGCCATCGTGCAGGATGCGCTCCGGCTGGCTCGCAAGTCATCCATAACTAATTGATTTTAAAGATATTTATATCGCCAAAAATTCTGGCATGCCGAGTGCAATGGTTAGCTCAACGTGGCGTCAAGGCGCCTCAACCAGGTCACCACTCGGGGTGGGGAGGAATTTCAGGATGAATCGTCAACGTGCCGCTCAGTTTCGAATCTCTGCCCTGCATGTTCAGCAGGGTTTGTGGGCAGCAGTGGCCCTGCTGATCACGCTTGTGGCTGGCCAGCAGTTGATGCTTTGGCATCAGAGCCAACAGCCTGAAGCGCCTCTGTTGTCAATTCAGCGCGCCCCGCAAACTCATTTCAGCGCTGTCAGCAGCCTCTCGGATATTTCCGCCTCGATGCGAATGATGGAAGTCGATCAGTCTGTGAACGGCATGCCCCACCAGGAGCGCTGGGTGTTTTAACTCGATGAACCGGTCGTCCACTGCGCCGGAACCATCACTGCAAGACCCTAACTAAATAGAAAAGCGTAAGGAGAATCACCATGTTGAGCTGGGCAATTACTTTCCTGATCATTGCCATCATCGCCGCAGTACTGGGCTTCGGTGGTATCGCAGGCACCGCCACGGGCATCGCCAAGATTCTCTTTGTCGTGTTCCTGGTGATGTTCATCGCTTCCTTCTTCTTTGGCCGCCGTGGCCGAGGCTGACCATGAGCGTCGCACTCAAAGGATTGGTCGCTGCCCTGCTGCTGGGCGGCGGCACCATGGCCATGGCTGCCAACGACGGACAGATGCGGGTCAATCAGTTGCTCAAGGCCGACCCGCAATATGTCGAGACTTGGCAGCAAGTGGTTAAAAAGGAAGAACGCCTGCCGGAATGGGTGATGAACCTGTCAGGCGATTCGCAGCAGATGAATGCTGTCGAGGAAGATGGCGACAAATACTTGGTCGGTCCGTTGTGCGAAACCCAGGCGACATGCCGCAGCAAGCGCTTGTTCGTCGCTTTCAGTTTCGACAGGGACGAGGCTTATGCATTGCTGGTTGAAGTCCCTGCCGGACTTCCGGCCGACAAGTCGCCGACACGTCATGCTGATTACCGGTTCCTCGGCAATCCTGATGAAGGTATGCAAGAACTGTTAATGGAGCAACTCAAGAAAGATCCGAACTGGTACTGATTCTGAAAGCGAGAAAAGCACGTTGTTTTTCTCCTCTGCACAGTCCGAAGAGGGCCGATGCATGACCAGGGGGCCGGGACGCTCTGCCCGTCTAAGGGCGCAGTGACCTACGGGCACAAGGGGTGCCTGCGAAAGGGCCGGGTCAGGAAAAAGCTTCCACGCAGGTTCGCACAGTCATGACGACTGGCGAACTTGCGTGGAGCTTCGTGCGTTGTAAAGTTCATGCCAGAGCGGTTGGCTATCCTGGCGTCTGCGCCACCCCTGCGTACCACCATCGTTTTTCCACGCTGCTCCACTCCCCCGCATCCGACCGTATATCGGAGATTTATCCGCCCGGTCCGCTCTTTCAAGTGTGCTTCATTCTTCCGTCCTTTGAGCGCTTTTTACGAGGCCGGACAAAAACCCCGTTGCGCGGAAAATGGCCGGTTCACGGCATTTTTGCCTGCCGAAATGGCGTATTCGAACCGATGGGTACGCACGTTTTATTTCAAAGACATCATGCCGATTCGGCATAGGGTAGGCGTTTACGGCATTAGACGCCCCTCCTTTGCATCGCAATAGTTGCGCCTTTTTTCGCCTGCCAGTGCGCCTTTGGCGCGTACTCGGGGTGACCTTATATGGGGGCAGCGGCACGCATTCGTATCGCCATCGGGTGGTTCGGTTTGTGGCAGTTGCCCGAGTCCAACTGAAGTAAGGGTAAAGATATGAAGAAGGCAAGACTAAGCCTCGCCTGGCAGATCCTCATCGGTCTGGTGCTCGGGATTGCAATTGGCGCGCTGCTCAACCATTTCAGTACCGAGAAGGCCTGGTGGATCAGCAACGTGCTGCAACCGGCAGGCGATATCTTTATCCGTCTGATCAAGATGATCGTGATCCCGATCGTGATTTCTTCGCTGATCGTCGGTATTGCCGGGGTCGGTGACGCCAAGAAACTCGGGCGTATCGGCCTCAAGACCATCCTCTACTTCGAAATCGTCACCACTGTCGCCATCGTCGTCGGTTTGCTGTTGGCCAATTTCTTCCAGCCGGGCAGCGGCATCGACATGAGCACCTTGGGTACGGTGGATATTTCCAAGTACCAGGCCACGGCCGCCGAGGTTCAGCATGAACATGCGTTCATCCAGACCATTCTCAATCTGATCCCGTCGAACATCTTCGCGGCGGTGGCGCGTGGCGAGATGCTGCCGATCATTTTCTTCTCCGTATTGTTTGGCCTGGGTCTGTCCAGCCTGCAATCGGACCTGCGCGACCCCCTGGTGAAAATGTTCCAGGGCGTCTCGGAAAGCATGTTCAAGGTCACCCACATGATCATGCAATACGCCCCGATCGGCGTGTTCGCCCTGATCGCGGTGACGGTTGCCAACTTCGGCTTCGCTTCGCTGTTGCCATTGGCGAAGCTGGTGATCCTGGTTTACGTCGCCATCGCGTTCTTCGCCTTCGTGGTGCTGGGGTTGATTGCACGTCTGTTCGGCTTCTCCGTGGTCAAACTGATGCGCATCTTCAAGGATGAGCTGGTGCTGGCCTACTCCACCGCCAGCTCCGAAACCGTGTTGCCACGCGTGATCGAGAAGATGGAAGCCTACGGTGCACCCAAGGCGATTTGCAGCTTCGTGGTGCCGACCGGTTATTCGTTCAACCTCGACGGTTCGACCCTTTACCAGAGCATCGCGGCGATTTTCATCGCTCAGTTGTACGGCATCGATCTGTCCATCAGCCAGCAATTGCTGTTGGTGCTGACCTTGATGGTGACCTCCAAAGGCATCGCCGGCGTACCGGGTGTCTCTTTCGTGGTGCTGTTGGCGACCCTCGGCAGTGTCGGTATTCCGCTGGAAGGTCTGGCGTTCATTGCCGGTGTCGACCGCATCATGGACATGGCCCGCACCGCGCTGAACGTGATCGGCAATGCCCTGGCCGTGCTGGTCATTTCCCGCTGGGAAGGCATGTACGACGATGCCAAGGGCCAGCGCTACTGGAATTCCCTGCCCCACTGGCGCAGCAAAGAGCCGATGCCGGCGGGAGAAACTGCCAGCCGTTGAGGCGCATGATCCCTGTGGGAGCCGAGCTTGCTCGCGATTGCGGTGTGTCAGCCAACATCAATGCTGACTGATCCGGCCCCATCGCGAGCAAGCTCGGCTCCCACAGGATCTGCCATAGGATTTTTGTAGCCCCTGCGCAACGCCAAACAAACCCCGGAGAAATCCGGGGTTTGTCGTTTCTGCCAGCCCCGCTATCATTCGCGGCATCTTCCGGGGGACTTAACCGATGCTCAATGGCCTGTGGCTTGGCTTCTTTATCGTGGCAGCCGTATCGGCGCTGGCGCAGTGGCTGATCGGCGGTAACGCCGGGATCTTCGCCGCCATGGTGGAAAGCATTTTCGCCATGGCCAAGCTGTCGGTGGAGGTGATGGTCCTGCTGTTCGGCACCTTGACCCTGTGGCTGGGGTTTCTGCGGATCGCCGAAAAGGCCGGTATTGTCGACTGGCTGGCCAAGGCGCTCGGGCCATTGTTTTTGCGGCTGATGCCGGAGGTGCCGGCGGGCCATCCGGCGATTGGCCTGATTACCCTCAACTTTGCGGCAAACGGCCTGGGGCTGGATAACGCGGCGACCCCGATCGGCCTGAAGGCCATGCGAGCCCTGCAGGACTTGAACCCCAGCCCGACCATCGCCAGCAATGCACAAATCCTGTTCCTGGTGCTCAACGCCTCATCGCTGACGCTGTTGCCGGTGACCATTTTCATGTATCGCGCCCAGCAAGGGGCGCCGGACCCGACCCTGGTATTCCTGCCGATCCTGCTCGCCACCAGCGCCTCAACCCTGGCGGGGCTGCTGTCAGTGGCGTTCATGCAGCGCCTGCGCCTGTGGGACCCGGTAGTGCTGGCTTATCTGATTCCGGGTGCGTTGGTACTGGGCGGTTTCATGGCGCTGCTGGCGACGCTCTCAGCCACGGCGCTGGCCGGGCTGTCTTCGATTCTCGGCAACCTGACGCTGTTCGGCTTGATCATGATGTTTCTGGTGGTGGGCGCGCTGCGCAAGGTCAAGGTTTATGAAGCCTTCATTGAAGGTGCCAAAGAGGGCTTTGACGTCGCCAAGACGTTGCTGCCATACCTGGTGGCCATGTTATGCGCCGTCGGCGTGCTGCGGGCCTCGGGTGCGCTGGACTTCGGCCTGGACGGCATCCGGCACCTGGTGCAGTGGGCCGGCTGGGACACCCGTTTCGTCGACGCCTTGCCGACTGCCATGGTCAAGCCATTCTCCGGCAGCGCCGCCCGGGCGATGCTGATCGAAACCATGAAGACTTCCGGCGTGGACAGCTTCCCCGCGCTGGTGGCCGCGACCATTCAGGGCAGCACCGAAACCACCTTCTATGTGCTGGCGGTGTACTTCGGCGCCGTCGGTATCCAGCGGGCGCGGCATGCGGTGGGCTGCGCGCTGCTGGCCGAGTTCAGCGGCGTCGTGGCGGCGATCGGGGTTTGCTACTGGTTCTTTGGCTGAACCATATCCCCTTGCCACAGGCCCGGATTGCAGTCACGGGCCTTTAGGGGCGTGCGGGTATCGCCAAGCGCTGGCCTTGTTCTACCGTCCAGTTCACAACCTCGGCGGTCAGTCGATCGCTGGCCTGGCCGAAACCTTGCACCACTGCCGGCACTTGCACGTCGCTCAAGGGCTGGCGGACTTCAAAACGATGACTGGCAAGGATGCGTTGGTCAAATCCTCGCACCAGCAATGCGTCCAGGCGAATCACCACGCTGGCCCCCGCGCCTTGATATTCGGTTTGGAAGGCCTGCAATTGGCCACCCAACTCCAAATCCGTTTGCAAGTTGCTGTCGGCGACACTCAATAGCCCGACACGTCCATCCTGTGCGAACCCATCGAGCAAGCGATTGCGCAGCAACACCGGTGCCGGGTCGCTCCAGCGTGAGGCTGCGTAGCTGCTCAACAGATTGCCGTGGGGAATGACCGCGATTTTAGGGCTGTTGAGCACTTCGCTGGCCTGCGGGCTGGCCAGGCGCAACGACCACTTCACGGGCGTGCCTGGGGCTGCGGGCGCCTGAGTCGCGGGTAAGCGATAGACGTCCGCGGGCTCGGCCTGGGGCAGAATCGAGCAACCGCCAACCAGGACACATCCTGCCAGCAAGAGGATAGGGCGGACGAACCGAGCAAACGGCTTCATGGCGTGAATTCCTTGTTCTTGTCATTGCCCAGCAGATAGCCGCTGGGGTTGGCATCCAGGCGCCGGGAAATACCCCGCAGCGCGCTCAGGGTGTCGCGCAGCTCCCGCACCGCCGGCGACAGGGCATTGAGCCCCTGCATGCCATTGTTCAGCGCGTCGCGATTGTCGTTGAGCAGTTTGTCGAGGGTTGCGGTGCTGCGGGCCAGCGATTGCATGGCCTGGTCTGCGCTGCTCATGACCTCTTTGCCCTGATCGTTGAGCAGACCGTTGGCGCTGCGCATCAATGCCGTAGTCTGCTCCAGGGTGGCGCTGGCCTGTTTGCCGACAGAAGCCAGTTGCTGCATGGCCTGGCGAATATCGCCGCGTTGATCGGCGATGACCCCGGTGGTTTGCTCCAAGTGTTCAAGGGTCTTGCCCAACCGCTGGACATTGTCCGAGGAAAACACCGCGTTGGCGTTATGCAGCAGCAGGTTGATGCTGGTCATCAGGTCATCGCTGTTGTTCAGCAGGCGGGCGATGGGCGAGGGCGCTGCGATGATCACTGGCGGCTCGCCATCGTGCCCGGTCAGTGGCGGGCTATTGGGGGTGCCGCCACTGAGTTGGATAATCGAGGTGCCGGTGATGCCGGTCAGTGCCAGTTTGGCCTGGGTGTCCTGCTTGACCGGTGTTTCAGCACTCAAGCGTACCCGCGCCAGTACCCGGCGCGGGTCATTCGGGTCCAGGCGCAGATTGACCACGTCTCCGACCTTGATGCCGCTGTACTCCACCGAGCTGCCTCTGGACAAGCCGCTGACCGCTTCGTTGAACACCACTTCGTAATCCTTGAATTCGCTGTCCACGCTGGACTTGGCCAGCCACAACCCAAACAGCAGGGCGCCGACCACCACGATCACGGTGAACAGGCCGATCAATACATGATGGGCTCGGGTTTCCATGTCAGACCTCGTTCAATTGTGTAGCGGCCGTCAAGGCCGCGCGGCCGCGAGGGCCGTGGAAGTATTCATGGATCCAGGCATCGTCGGTTTCCGACACTTTGTCGATGACATCGGCCACCAGCACTTTTTTCTGGGCCAGCACCGCCACCCGGTCGGTGATGGTGTAGAGGGTGTCCAGGTCATGGGTGACCAGAAATACGCTCAAGCCCAAGGCGTCGCGAAGCGTCAGGATCAATTGGTCGAACGCTGCCGCGCCGATGGGGTCGAGGCCGGCGGTGGGTTCGTCGAGAAACAGAATGTCCGGGTCCAGGGCTAGCGCCCGGGCCAAGGCTGCACGCTTGATCATGCCGCCGGACAGCGAGGCGGGGTATTTGTCCGCCGCCGATAGCGGCAGCCCGGCCAACGCCAGTTTCACCGCCGCCAGATGTTCGGCATCGGCCCGGCTGAGCCCGGCGTGTTCGATCAGGGGCAGGGCGACATTCTCTGTCACAGTCAGCGAAGAAAACAGCGCGCCTTTCTGAAACAGCACCCCAAAGCGTCGTTCCACTTGCGAACGCTGTTGCTGGGGCAGGCTCGGCAGATCCTGGCCGAATACTCGCACGGCCCCTTCACTGGGCCGGTTCAAGCCGACAATGCTGCGCAACAGCACCGATTTGCCACTGCCGGAGCCGCCGACCACCGCGAGGATCTCGCCCTTGTATACGTCCAGGTCGAGGTTTTCGTGCACGCTCTGCAGGCCAAAGCGATTGCACAAGCCACGTACCTGTATCACCGCCTCGGTGGGCGGCCTGGAAGGTCGACTCACCATTGCATCTCCATGAAAAACAGCGCGGCTACCGCATCGAGCACGATCACCACAAAAATCGACTGCACCACGCTCGAGGTGGTGTGAGCCCCGACAGACTCGGCGCTGCCGCTGACTTTGAAGCCTTCCAGGCATCCCACCGCAGCAATCAGGAAGGCAAAGATCGGCGCCTTGACCATTCCCACCACGAAATGCTGGACGCCGATGTCCGACTGCAACAGCGTCAGGAACATCGCCGGAGAAATATCCAGCGACAGGGCACACACCACACCGCCGCCGACAATGCCCGAGAGCATGGCCACAAAGGTCAGCATCGGCAACGCCACCAACAGGGCCAGCACTCGCGGCACCACCAGCAACTCGATGGGATCGAGGCCCAGGGTACGAATCGCGTCGATTTCTTCGTTGGCCTTCATCGAGCCGATCTGGGCGGTGAAGGCACTGGCGGTGCGACCTGCCATAAGAATCGCAGTCAGCAACACGCCGAATTCGCGCAGAAACGAGAACGCCACCAGGTCCACGGTGAAAATACTGGCGCCGAAATCGGCCAGCACCGTCGCCCCGAGAAACGCCACCACCGCGCCCACCAGAAAAGTCAGCAGGGCGACGATAGGGGCCGCGTCCAGCCCCGTCTGTTCGATGTGAACAACCATCGGGGTAATGCGCCAGCGTTTCGGGCGAAACAGGCCCCGGGCCAGCGTTTCTAGGATCAAGCCGACAAAGCCCAGCAATTGCAGGGTATCTTGCCAGACCTTGTCCACGGCTCGACCGATGCGTGTCAACAACTGGGTCACGACACTCACCGTCGGCTCTTTGACCGGCACGCAGAAGTCGGTCAGCGAGCAATAGACCGTCTGCAACAGTGCCCGATCGGCGGACGACAACGTGCAGTCGCGGTGCTCCGCGGTCTTGCCCAGCCGCTCGGCACCCAGCAGTTCCACCAGCAACGAGGCGCCGGCGGTGTCGAGGGCACCCAAGCCATTGAGGTCGATCAGGGTGTTGTCGTCGTACTGGCCGCGCAGCGAGTCGCTCAAACGCTTGAGCTGCGTGTAGTGAGCCAGTGTCCAGTCCCCGCTGATCCATAGCTGCGCCGGGGAGTGAGAGCGATCCAGTCGGGCACTGCCAGCCAGAGTGCCAGGGGTCATAAGCGCCATGCTCGTTCGGCTCGAAAAGTGTTACCTAATAGCACGCCCGGCATTATTTTGTCCCAGGCTCGAGCGCAGCGCTGACCTTGAAGCGCAATACACCAATCACCTGGCCATTTTCCGTCAGCACCCGCACCTGCCATTTACCGGTGGGGTCTTCCGGGAAGTTCTGCTTGTGGGTCCAGGCGCGATAGCCTTCCTTGCGCCCGCCATGAATGTCCAGGGCGATACGGTCCACTTCTTTGCCGTTGAATTGCCAGACGTGATAAATCCGCTCATCGAGCCCTCGCGGCGCATTGATAGCGGTGTAGGCATACAGACCGTTGCCGCGTATCTGGTCAGCGGTGACTTCCTTCAGGCTGGCGCCCGGCGTGCGGTCCTCCAGCTGGGTGCTGATCGCCACCTCGGTCATCCACAAGGTTGCCGGCGGCACCCAGGAGCGCAGCACCCACCCGGCCGCGCCGATCCCCACCGTGATGCACAGAATCGCCAGGGCGTTGCGCACGGTGCGGATCGGAAAGATCGAAGCCAGGCTGGGGAACGACAACAGCATGGCAGTGCCCAGCGCCAGCTTGAAGCTCTGGTCGGTGGTCAGGTGCAGGATGATCGGCAGTGCGGTGAGCAGGGCGGCAAACAGCGTCAGGGTGTGCAGCGCCAGGAACGCCCAGCGCCGGGGCGCCAGCCATTTGTAGTACAGCGGATCAATGATCGAGACCAGTGCCGAGGCCGCCAGCAGGCCGGTGAAAATCACTTGGCTGCTGTTCCAGGTGGTGGTGATGAAAAAGAACGGCAAGACGAAAAACAGGCTTTCCTGGTGAATCATCTGCGTGGCGTAACGCAGCAGCGGCTGGGGGATTTCCCGTTTGAATATGCGGGTAAAAAGCCGGGTCAGGCTGTTCTCCAGCATCAGCCAGAGCCAGCTCACCAGCATGATGATGGTGATCCAGGTCGCAAGACCCTGCTGGCGGTCCACCAGCATGAAACTGCCGACTCCAGAGATGAAGCCACCGAGTGCGATGACCCCTGGATAGCGCTTCATCAATTCGAGAAGGCGCTGGATGTAGTGAGTCAGGTTCGGCATTCGGCAGTTCACAGTGAGTCGTAGGAAATATCCCTGACAGAGTATCGCCAGGACATCGATGTGACGAGCGCTCTAAGCCCTGCGACGCAATCTCCACCCGACCAGGACCAACAGCAACCCCAGCAGACCGGCCACGCCCCAAACCAGCTCATCGTCGCCGAGCATGGGTTTCTCGATGCGCAGGTAGCCCGGGTCCTTGAGCAGTTCACGCAGGGCCTGGTTGGCCTGTTCCAGGCTCACCGCCTGAAGGCGCACGGCCGGATTGGTGAAGCGGCCGTCGTCGTAATCGCCAAGGGCACCCCAATAGTAATCGGCCAGTGCGCTGTTGCCTTGAACCGCCCACGACTGATGGGCGATGGCGGCGCGTTTGATGCGCACGAAACTCTCCGGGTCGAGGCCATCCTTGAGCAACGTGGTGCGCATTTGCTCCAGCGCCTGCTCGGCCTGGGGCAGGTCATCGCGGGCCAGGTCCGCGTTCAGGCTGAAGAAGCCAACGCCGCCAAACACCTCTCGCTCCACCCAAGGCCCGTAGGACAGGCTGCGGGCCAGGCGCAACTGGCGATAGAGCGCCCAGTCCAGATAGTCCTTGAGCAGGTCGAAGGTTTCGTCGTGTTGCTGTTCCAGCACCGGCTCCGGAAACAGCCAATGAAGCTTGGCGCTATTGCCCACCAGGCCGCGCATCAGGTTGCGCTTGGTGACCGCGCTGTAGCGGATCTGCGGTAACGCTGCGTGAGCGCTGGGCTCGACCGGCTCCAGTTCGCCGAAGGTCCGCTCCAGATAGGCCGGTAGCAACCGGTCCAGGTCGCCGACCACGATCAGCGTCATGTTGTTCGGTGCATACCAGGCCTTGCGTGCCTGCTCAATCCTGGCAAGGGTGAGGTGCCCGACTTCGGCGCGTTCGGCACAGCGCAGACCCAATTCCACTGCCAGTTGATTGCCCGCCTTGTGGCCCAGGTCCTGATGATCGAGCCAGCGTTGCAGATGGGTGTAGTGGCCGCCATCCTCGCGCTCCACTACACGTTTGGCCGCCTGCAGGGCGTTTTCGTCGATGCGGGTACGAGTCAGCAGGGCGATCAACAGGTCCAGGACCTTGCGTTGATTGCGCGCCGGTGCCTCGATGACGAACGTGGTGTCGGCGTTGCTCGTGAAGGCATTCCACTCGCCGCCCAGCGCCTGCATACGCTCTTCCAGCCCGCCTTCGCCGCCGTCATCGACACCGCTGAACAGCAAATGCTCAAGCAGGTGGGGCAGTTCCTTGTCGGCGCAGTTGAAGTCGTCCAGTCCCACGCCCACCACCAGCCGGATCGCCACATGCCCGCGCTCGCTGCCCGGCTTGAGCAGCAGTTGCATACCGTTGGGCAGCACATACCCCTCGACCTGGAATCGATCCAGCGCGACCGACGGCAGTGAACCGAGCAACAGAACGGCGAGCAACAGACAACGCATAGCGAGCTTCCTGGCGGCTGATTGGAGGTCCATGTGCCGGGCAGGCCGTCATCGCAGGCAACTTCGCGCCCCACCTCGAACCCAATGGATTTCCATGGCGACGTGGGGCCGGCTTGCGTGCGAATGGTTTAAGCCCAGGCCAATCTTACTGACTGAGCAATGCGCCAGTCGTTCAAGGCGAATGGGTGACGTCGGAAATTTCATCAACCGCGAGCGCACCTGTCTCGGAAGTCCCCAGCACCACGTAGGCGCTGCCGCAGAACAGCGAATTGAGGCGTTTCATGTCGGCGATCAGTTCTAGGTGCAGGGAACTGGTCTCGATGCTTTGTACGATTTTTCGCTGTAGACGGCTGACGTGTGCGTGGGCCAGTCGTCTTTCCTGCGCTCGAAAGCGACGTTTCTCACGCAACAGCTGACGGGCGCTCTCCGGATCGGCACTGAGGAACACCGACAATCCCAGCCGCAGATTGGCGATCAACTGGCTGTGCAGCGTCGCCAACTCTTCCAGGCCAACCTCGGAAAAGGATCGACGCTGCGCGGTTTTCTGTTGCTGGACCTTGCGCAACATGCGTTCGATGAGGTCGCTGGCCAACTTCAGGTTGATCGCCAGCTCAATGATTTCCGCCCAGCGGCGGCTGTCCTGTTCACTGAGGTCCTCACGGGGCATTTGGGCCATATACAGCTTGATGGCGCTGCACAGCGCCTCGACGTCATCGCCCATGCTCCGTACTTGTTGGGTGACTGCGGTCTGCCCGCCGCGCAGTACGTCGAGCATGGCTTCGAGCATGGTTTCGATCAGATCACCGATGCGCAGGGTTTCCCGGGCAGCATTCGCCAGGGCCAGGCTCGGCGTGGCGAGGGCGGTGAGGTCCAGGTGGCGGGGCTTGGCCGTGCCGTTGGTGTCAGGACGCTCCGGCAGCAGCCAGGCACACAGCCTGGCCATCGGCCCGACGCTGGGCAGCAGCACGAGGCAGCGCACGGTGTTGTAGAGCAGGTGAAAACCGATCACCGTTTCCTGGTGGCTGAAATCCAGGCCGTCCAACCAGCCCACCAGCGGATCGAGCACTGGAATGATCAACAACAGGCCGATCAACTTGTACAGCAGGCTGCCCAGCGCCACCTGGCGGCCGGCGGCGTTCTGCATGCTGGTGCTGAGAAAGGCCAGCACGCCGCTGCCGATGTTGGCGCCGATCACCAGGCCGATGGCCACCGGCAGACTGATCACCGCTGCGCCGGCCAGTGTCGCGGTCAACAGCACGGCGGCGAGGCTGGAATAGGAGATCATCGCGAACAGCGCACCCACCAGCGCATCGAGCAGGATGTCGCCGGTCAGCGAGGCAAAGATAACTTTCACGCCCTGGGCCTGGGTGATGGGCGCGGCGGCTTCGACAATCAATTGCAGCGCCAGGATGATCAAGCCCAAGCCGATGCCGACCCGGCCCATTTGCCCCAGGCGGGTCTGTTTGCGCGACAGGAAAAAAATCACCCCGAGGAAAATCAGCAGCGGCGATAACCAGGACAGATCCAGGGTCAGTACCCGCGCCATCAGCGCCGTGCCGACATCGGCGCCGAGCATGGTCGCCAGGGCAGGGGTCAGCGCCATCAGGCCCTGGCCGACGAATGAGGTGACGAGCATGGCCGTGGCGTTGCTGCTCTGGACCATGGCAGTGACCATGATGCCTGCGACGAACGCCAGCCAGCGCTTGGACATGTTTTGGCCAATGACATGGCGCAGGTTCGTGCCATAG
This sequence comes from Pseudomonas sp. N-137, assembly GCF_034555295.1. Taxonomy (NCBI): domain Bacteria; kingdom Pseudomonadati; phylum Pseudomonadota; class Gammaproteobacteria; order Pseudomonadales; family Pseudomonadaceae; genus Pseudomonas; species Pseudomonas sp. N-137. Next base: position 108,603 of record NZ_JAXUDQ010000018.1, on the reverse strand, counting down.
ACCCGCAGAATGCCGGTACGGACGATGTGCGTGCCCCAGATCAGCAGGGCCACGGCGGAGAGCAAGTTCAGCAGGGTCAGCATGAGAAGCCCCCTGTTAGCGTCCCAAAGGGACCAATTGACGGTGCCACATTTTTCTTCGTTGTACTTAAGCTGTAGTTGGCCAACGGTTCAAGCGCCAGCATTGCACAGCTAAAGACGGGTTTGAAACAAAACTGTCATAAAAAGCCATTGACCAAAGACCCCACGAAACCCAGTGGGAGCGAGCCTGCTCGCGATAGCGGTCTGTTAGCCAATGAAGATGTTGAATGTTGCGGCCTCATCGCGAGCAGGCTCGCTCCCACCGGTTTTGCATCCGTTTACTTTCCGGCAGGCATGAAAAAGGGGCTCGATGAGCCCCTTCGTTCATTGCCCTGTGCCGCTTACTGGCCTGGCATATCCTTACGCAGTTTTACCGGATCCTGCTGCTTGCGCTTGCGCGCCATGGCAGTGCGCATCTTGATGTTGAACGCTTCGACCGCCAGAGAGAAGGCCATGGCGAAGTAGACGTAGCCTTTTGGCACGTGCACGTCCAGGGACTCAGCGATCAGCACGGTACCGACCACCAGCAGGAACGACAGCGCCAGCATCTTCAGCGACGGGTGCTTGTCGATGAACGCGCTGATGGTGCCCGCCGCCAGCATCATCACCAGCACCGCCACGACGATTGCCGCGACCATCACCGGTACATGGGAGACCATGCCCACGGCGGTGATCACCGAATCCAGGGAGAACACGATGTCGATGATCGCGATCTGGACGATGGTGTAGATGAAGCTGCCGCCCGTGCCCGCAGGCGTCTCGCCGGTTTCGTCTTCGCCTTCCAGCGCGTGGTACATCTCCTGGGAGCTTTTCCACAGCAGGAACAGGCCACCGAAGAACAGGATCAGGTCACGACCGGAAATGCCCTGGCCGAACACTTCGAACAGGTCGGCGGTCAGGCGCATGACCCAGGTGATGGACAGCAGCAACAGGATCCGCGTGATCATGGCCAGGGCCAGACCGAAGATCCGGGTGCGTGCCTGCATGTGCTTGGGCATGCGGCTGACCAGGATCGAGATCATGATGATGTTATCGATGCCCAGGACAATTTCCAGGGCGGTCAGGGTGAAGAAGGCAACCCAGATTTCCGGGTTGGTCAGCCATTCCATGTGAGTTCCTTTAGCGAGTGTTGGGCCGCGCCGCGCCTTCGATTATCCAAAGGAGCGACGCAGCGGGCATTGCTTTTATAGAGTGCTGAACAGCGGAAAAATCCCCATCAGCAAGGCGGCAAACATTATGCACAGGCAAACCAATACTGCCCACTTCAAGGTGAAGCGTTGGTGATCGCCAAACTCGATCCCCGCCAGGGCCACCAGCAGGTAAGTCGATGGAACCAGTGGGCTCAGCAGGTGGACGGGCTGGCCAACAATCGAGGCGCGGGCCATTTCAACGGCAGTGATGCCGTAATGGCTGGCCGCTTCGGCCATGACCGGTAACACCCCGTAATAAAATGCATCGTTCGACATGAAGAAGGTGAACGGCATACTCGCCAGCGCGGTAATCACTGCCAGGTATGGGCCCAGGAAATCCGGGATCACCGCCAGCAGGCTCTTGGACATGGCGTCGACCATGCCGGTCCCGGACAGGATGCCGGTGAAGATACCCGCCGCGAAAATCAAACCGACCACCGCCAATACGCTGCCGGCATGGGCCGCAACGCGGTCTTTCTGCTGTTGCAGGCAAGGGTAGTTGACGATCATCGCGATACTGAACGCCACCATGAACAGCACCGGCAGCGGTAACAGGCCGGCGATCAGCGTGCACATCAGGCCCAGGGTCAACGCACCGTTGAACCAGATCAGCTTCGGACGACGGGCGTCCGGGAACTGGGAAACGCTGATTTCGCTGTGGTCGATGTCATCACCGGCGAGGTGCAATTCACCCAGACGGGCGCGCTCGCGTTTACCGTACATGTAGGAAATCGCCAGGATCGCCGCTACACCCGCGAGCATCGCAGGAATCATCGGAACGAAGATGTCGGACGGATCGACATGCAGCGCGCTGGCTGCACGGGCCGTCGGGCCGCCCCAGGGGGTCATGTTCATCACGCCACCGGCGAGAATGATCAGGCCGGCCATGATCCGTGGGCTCATGCCGATGCGGCTGTAGAGCGGCAGCATGGCGGCCACGCAGATCATATAAGTGGTCGCGCCGTCACCATCGAGGGAAACGACGAGCGCCAGAACGGCGGTGCCGACCGAAACTTTCAACGGGTCGCCCTTGACCAGCTTGAGGATCTTGCGCACGGCCGGGTCGAACAGGCCGGAGTCGATCATCAGGGCAAAATAAAGAATCGCGAACATCAGCATCACCCCGGTCGGGGCAAGCTTGGTGATGCCTTCGAGCATCATCGGACCGATCTTCGGTGCAAAACCACCGAACAGAGCGAACAGGATCGGGATGATGATCAGGGCAATCAGCGCGGACAGGCGCTTGGTCATGATCAGGAACATGAACGTGATGACCATGGCAAAGCCAAGGAAAGTCAGCATAGGAAATACTCCAGGCGTGGCGCGACGGGCAAAGGCAGACCGAACAGGTCAGCGCAGAATGCAAAGCACGGGACGGACGGAGGGAGTGGGTTCAGCGGGGCGGGTAGCAGCGGACATCAGAATCACCATTGTTGTTGTTAAAAGGGCCTAACGAGCCTTAGCCGCTCGCTTCTGGCCACCGGTCTGTTGCCGGTAGTGGGGGCGATCCTAATCGCGCAAGCTTTCAGCCACCTTTCGCCGCTGTAATGGAGTTTTTCTGTAGGGCAAGGCTTACCTGTAGGAGCAAGCTTTATTCCCACAGACAATCTGCGCTCCACCGATAAATCAAAACACCGAAAGATCCAACGGCCGCACCGCGCCCATCCAAATCGCATGCTCGGTGTGGTCCGTCAGGTCGTCGCCGGTGTCCGGGTGAAGAAATATCACCAGGCCTTTGCGATTGAGCGCCAGCCACGGCAAGACCACGCCGATGTGCTGTGGATCGAACGCCAATTGGCAGCTCCAGTCCGGGTGCGGCCCGACTGGGCGTTGGTGGATACGGCCCATTTTCAGCCCAAACAGTCGCGTTGCTTCCTCGCACAGTGCCCGCGCCTGGTCGATGGTGTTGGCGTCGAAATAGACATGGGCGTGGTAGCCCTTGATCCGCTGCATGTGCTTCTCCTCGAAAACTGGCCGAACCGAGGTTGTCTCCCGCGGGTCAGAGCCTTTACATGCGGGACAAAAAAGGAAAAACAGCCATGAAAAATGCCGAAACCCCGGTCACCAAAGTGGTGCTCTATGGTGCCATGAGTAGCCTCGGCAGTGCGTTGATGGCTGAAATGCTGCGGCGCCAGCACGAAGTCATCGCTGTTCTCGACGACCTTACGGCCCTGGCGCCGCGCCCCGGCCTGCGGGCCAAGACCGGCGACCTCTACGATCCCCAGCGGGTCAAGCAAAGCGTGGCCGGCGCCAATGCCGTGGTGTGTCTGTTGAACGCTCCAGGGTTGCCGATGAACAGCGAGCACGTGGAGCGCACGCTCATTCCCGGTCCCGTGGAGCAGGTGTTGGCGGTGGATGCGCTGATCGCCGGGATGGAGGCGGCGAGTATTTCCCGGCTGTTTCTGGTGGGCGATTTCGCCGTGCTCGACGAGGAGCCGGCAGACGATGTATTGCAGCGCCATGCCGCCGAAGAAGTCCTCGACGCCCTGAACAACAGCACGTTGCAATGGACCCTGATTGACTCACCCTACGCAACGCCCGGTTTGAGCATCGAGCACTTCAGCCAGGTCAGCACCAGCCTGGAGGCCGGCATGGCCGAATCACTGGAGCGGCTTGGCCGTGTGGCCGTCGGCATTGCCGATGAGCTGCGCCTGAACCTGCATGTGGGCCAGCATGTCAGTTTTGTCGCCGCCGATTAGCCTGTGCGGTCGCCGTCTCCCGAGTTGGCGCAGGGGAGGGCTGGTTACACCGCAATGGAAGGCAAGGCCAACCCCGTGAGCGATTCGGCGCTGTTGGCCTGCTCCTCCATCAACCAGTCCACAAACTGCCTGATCAATACCCCGCGCCGTTTACGCTGGGGCAAGACCACGTAATACCCTGACCGCGACAACACTGTTTCAGCGACCGGACGGCACAGCAGCCCTTGGGCCAATAAGTTATCCACAAGGTATCGCCAACCGATGGCAACGCCCTGACCGCCAATCGCCGCCTGGATGAGCAAGGTGTAGTTGTCGAACCGCAACTGCCCGGGCGCCGGGGGCGAGGTAATGCCCAGCTCACGGAAAACGCCACTCCAGTCAAACCAGTGGCTACTGTTTTCCCCGCGCAAATGCAGGAGCGGGAACTCCGACAAGGCTTGAGCCGACAAGGGCAGGGAGCGTTCCTTGAGCAACAACGGGCTGCACACCGGAAAGACTTCTTCGCTGAAAAGCCAGCGACTTTCGCCTTGTTTGAAGCGACCGTCTCCAAACAGCACCGCAACGTCGATATCCGTGCGCAGCATGTTGTGGTTGCGTTCGCTGGTCACCAGGCTGACGTCCACCTGTGGGTTGGCGGCGTGAAACCGATGCAAGCGGGGCATCAGCCAATAGGCGGCAAACGCAAAATCGGTGGCCACTTGCAGCACCTCATGCTGGTCATGGGCGGTGATCGCGCTCAATCCTGCGTCGATATTCTGCAAACCGGCCTGCACCTGCTCGAACAGGATTGTTCCGGCCTCGGTCAGCTCGATGCCGCGATAGATGCGATCGAACAACCGTGTACCCAGTTGTTCTTCCAGGCGCTTGATCTGCTGGCTGATGGCCGGTTGCGTGGTGCCCAGTTCGATCGCCGCTGCCGTAAAGCTGCGGTGGCGGGCCGCGGCTTCAAAGGCGCGGAACAGGTCAAGGGACAGGTCACCCAGGGCTTCATACATAAGCTGTGCTTATCCTAGTCATTGCCTTGCGTGGGCTTTACCCATAAAGGCGGGGGCTACATGCTCAATCGCAGCAATTTCGCATAACTGTTTACTATGGAATGCCGCGAATACATGAAGCGCAAGAACATTCTTTTCATCATGGCCGATCAAATGGCCGCGCCAATGTTGCCGATCTACGGTCCTTCGCCGATCAAGCTGCCGAACCTGTCGCGCCTGGCCGAGCAGGGCGTGGTGTTCGACGCCGCGTATTGCAACAGCCCACTCTGCGCACCGTCGCGCTTTACCCTGGTGAGCGGTCAGTTGCCCAGCAAGATTGGCGCCTACGATAACGCGGCGGATTTTCCTGCGGACGTCCCGACGTACGCCCACTACCTGCGGCGTCTGGGTTATCGCACGGCGCTGTCCGGCAAGATGCATTTTTGCGGGCCGGACCAGTTGCATGGCTACGAAGAACGCCTGACCAGTGACATTTACCCGGCCGATTACGGCTGGGCCGTGAACTGGGACGAGCCCGACGTGCGGCCAAGCTGGTATCACAACATGTCTTCGGTGTTGCAGGCTGGTCCGTGCGTGCGCACCAACCAGTTGGATTTTGACGAAGAAGTGGTGTTCAAGGCCCAGCAGTATCTGTTCGACCACATCCGCGAGGATGGCGACCAGCCGTTCTGCCTGACGGTGTCCATGACCCACCCACACGACCCGTACACCATTCCCAAGACCTTTTGGGATATGTATGACGACAAGGACATCCCGCTGCCGCAAACCCCGGGGCAAACAGAGCTGGACCCGCATTCCCAGCGCCTGTTGAAAGTCTATGACCTGTGGGACAAGCCACTGCCTGTGGATAAGATCCGCGATGCGCGCCGCGCGTACTTCGGTGCGTGCAGCTACATTGACAGCAACGTCGGCAAGTTACTGCAAACCCTGGAAGACACCGGCTTGATGGACGACACGATCATCGTGTTCTCCGGCGATCATGGAGACATGCTCGGTGAAAAAGGCCTCTGGTACAAAATGCACTGGTTCGAGATGGCGGCTCGCGTTCCCTTGCTGATCAGCGCACCGGGCCAGTTCGCCAGCGGGCGGGTCGGGGCGGCGGTGTCCACTGCCGACTTGCTGCCGACCCTGGTGGAGTTGGCCGGTGGCCGGCTTGAGCCCGGACTGCCGCTGGATGGCCGGTCGCTGGTGCCCCATCTGCAGGGGCAGGGCGGTCATGACGAGGTCTTTGGTGAATACATGGCCGAAGGCACCATCAGCCCGTTGATGATGATCCGTCGTGGACCCTGGAAATTCATCTACAGCGAAGATGATCCGTGCCTGCTGTTCGATCTGCGCAATGACCCCAAAGAACTGGAGGACCTTAGCCAATCGGCTGAGCATCAGTCCCTGTGCACGGATTTTCTCGCCGAGGCGCGAGCTAAATGGGATATCCCAACCATTCACCAGCAGGTGCTCGCCAGTCAGCGACGTCGACGTTTCGTCGCCCACGCGTTGACCCTGGGCAAACTCAAGAGCTGGGATCACCAGCCGCTGGTGGACGCCAGCCAGCAGTACATGCGTAACCACATTGACCTCGACGATCTGGAACGCAAGGCCCGTTATCCACAACCCTGCCAAAACCAATAACGTAAGGGGAAGCACATGCAAAAGTTATCCACAGTACTGACCGCTGGGCTGTTGGCGCTTAGCAGTTCGGCGTGGGCCGAGCAAAGCTGCGAGACGGTAAAGATGGCCGACCCCGGTTGGAGTGACATCGCTGCGACCAACGCGATTACGGGTTTTCTGCTCGATGGCATGGGCTACAAGGCCAAGGTCGACACCCTCGCGGTGCCGATCACCTTCGGCGGCCTCAAGGACGGCCAGGTTGATGTATTTCTGGGTAACTGGATGCCGGCGCAGCAAGGGTTCTACGACAAGTTCGTGGCCACTGGCGATGTCACGCAGTTGGCCAAGAACCTGGACGGCACCGAATTCACCCTGGCGGTCCCGGATTACGTGTGGGATGCCGGTGTGCATAACTTCGCTGACCTGAACAAGTTCGCCGATAAGTTCGACAAGAAGATATATGGGATCGGCTCCGGCGCCCCGGCCAACCTCTCCCTGAAGGAAATCATCAAGACCAACGATTTCGGCATGGGCGAGTGGAAACTGGTGGAATCGAGCGAGCAGGCCATGCTCGCGGAAGTCTCCCGGGCGGTGAGGAAACAGAAGTTCGTGACCTTCCTTGGCTGGACGCCACACCCTATGAACGTGCAACTGAAAATGCACTACCTCAAGGGCGGCGAGAAGTATTTTGGCGACACGGGCAGTGTCTATACATTGACTCGCAAAGGTTATGCACAGGCCTGCCCGAACGTAGGCAAGCTGTTGACCAACCTGAGTTTCACCCAGGAAATGGAAAACAGCATCATGGCCGAGGTGGTGAACAAGAACGTCAGCAATGCCGATGCGGCCAAGGCCTGGATCAAGGCGAATCCGGCGGTGCTGGATAAATGGCTGGATGGTGTGAAGACGCTGGATGGCAAGGATGCGTTGGCGGCGGTGAAGGCCAAGCTCTGACAATCATGTGGCGAGGCAAATCTATGTGGGAGCAAGGCTTGCCCGCGATGAAGACGACTCGGTCTTTCAGACCGAGCTGCCTGTTTCGCGAGCAAGCTTTGCTCCCACATTAATCTCCTTGCCACAGGGAGAACGGCGCTTTGTCCTGATACTCTTGCGCCAAACCCGATCCTTGAGGCCCCATGGCATTGCCCACCCGCCATTCACTCTTTCCGTTCCTGAGCTGGCTGCCGCGGCAGACCCGCGCCAGTGTCGGCCGTGACCTGATCGTCGGCCTGAGCGGTGCGATTCTCGCTTTGCCGCAGTCGATTGCCTACGCCCTGATTGCCGGACTGCCGCCGGAATACGGCTTGTATGCGGCGATTGTGCCGGTGCTGATCGCCTGCTTGTGGGGTTCGTCGTGGCACCTGATCTGCGGTCCTACGGCGGCGATTTCCATTGTCCTGTATGCCAGCGTCAGTCCCCTGGCCATGCCGGCCACCCAGGACTACGTCACCTTGATCCTGTTGCTGACGGTGCTGGCGGGGGTTTTCCAGTGGCTGCTGGGGTTGTTGCGTTTCGGCGCGCTGGTGAACTTCGTCTCACACTCGGTGGTGCTGGGTTTCACCCTGGGCGCGGCGGTGGTGATCGCCCTGGGGCAGTTGCCCAACCTGCTGGGTCTCGATCTGCCCAACGAAGCCACGGCGTTGAAAGGGCTGCTGATGTTGGTCAGTCATATCGAGGCTGTGGATAAGCCTTCTCTGTTTCTCGGTTTGGGCACGCTGGTGCTGGGCGTGGTGCTCAAACGGCTGCTGCCGCGCTGGCCGAGCCTGTTGATAACTTTGGTCATCAGCAGCCTGGTGGTCTGGCTGTGGCCAGGGATGTTCGGGCATGTCGCGCTGGTCAGCGCCTTTGCCGGGCGCTTGCCGCCGTTCTCTGCGCTGCCGCTGGACCTGGATCTGATCCTGCGCCTGCTGCCCGGCGCGGTTGCGGTGGGCATGCTCGGGTTGGTGACCAGCCTGTCCATTGCTCGCTCGTTGTCAGTACGCTCCGGGCAGTTACTCGACGCGAACCAGGAGGTCAGGGCGCAGGGGCTTTCCAATATTGTGGGAGGGTTCTTTTCCGGATCCTTGTCAGCGGGTTCCTTTACCCGTTCCGGCCTCAGTTATGAAGCCGGCGCCTGCTCGCCCCTGGCCGGGGTTTTCTCAGCACTGTGGGTGGCCTTGTTTGCGGTAACCGGTGCAAAGCTGATTTCGCACATTCCGATACCGGCCATGGCCGGCAGCATCCTGCTGATCGCCTGGGGCCTGGTGGATTATCGCGGCGTCCGGGCGTTGTTTCGCGTGAGCCGCGCCGAATTCGTGGTGATGAGCCTCACTTGCCTGGCCACGCTGCTGCTGGAGCTGCAAACCGCTATCTATGCCGGCGTGCTGGCGTCGCTGTTCTTCTACCTCAAGCGCACCTCGCAACCGCGGGTGCAACACGCCCGTGAGGGTGAAGCTGACATCCTGCGTGTAGGCGGTTCGATCTTTTTTGGTGCCAGCCATTACCTGCAAGTGCGTCTGCAACGGTTGCAGGCACAACGGGTGGTGATCGATGCCCAGCAGATCAACTTCATCGACTACTCCGGTGTGGAAATGCTGCACCAGGAAGCCCGGCGCTTGCGCACCCAAGGGCGCAGCCTGACGTTGCGCAGGGCCAGGCCCCATGTGGTGGAAGAGTTGAAGAAGCTGGAAGGGCCGGAGCACTGTCCGATCCATTTCGAAGACTAGGGCTTAAGGTAGACGCACCCTGTGGCGAGGGGATTTATCCCCGCTGGGGCGCGCAGCGGCCCTGGTTTTTTGGGACGGCTTCGCAGTCCAACGGGGATAAATCCCCTCGCCACAACAGTCTGTAGCCTCCTACAGTGCGAGCTGGCGCCGCAATTCGGCCAGCACTGGCGCGGTGTCCGGGCGTACCCCGCGCCACAGGTAGAACGCTTCGCCCGCCTGCTCGGCGAGCATGCCCAAGCCATCCATCGCCACCGCCGCACCGTGTTCGTTGGCCCAGCGACAGAACGAAGTGGGCTCCTTGCCATACATCATGTCGTAGCAGAACGTCATGCCGGGTTCGATCAAACTTGCGGCAATCGGCGGTACATCACCGGACAGGCTCGCCGATGTGGCGTTGATAATCAGGTCTACCGGCTCTTGCAGCCAGTCGAAACCGCTGGCCGAGACGGGGCCCAGGTCCGCGAACAACTCGGCCAGCAACTCGGCTTTTTCCACCGTGCGGTTGGCGATGATCACCGAGGCCGGCGCTTCGGCCAGCAGCGGTTCCAAGGCACCGCGCACAGCACCGCCGGCGCCCAGCAACAGGATGCGTTTGCCCTTGAGGTTTAAACCTGCGTTGACGGTCAGGTCCCGTACCAGTCCGGCGCCATCGGTGTTGTCACCCAACAGACGGCCATCGGCCAGCTTGCTCAAAGTGTTCACCGCCCCGGCCCGCTGGGCCCGCTCGGTCAGGCTGTCGGCCAGGCGGAAGGCGTCTTCCTTGAACGGCACGGTGACATTCGCCCCACGCCCCTCGCGGAAGAATTCCCGCGCGCAGCCGGCGAAATCGTCCAAAGGCGCGAGCAGCGTGCTGTAGTCCAGTGTTTGCCCGGTCTGCTCGGCGAAGAGACGGTGGATCAGCGGCGATTTGCTGTGGCCGATCGGGTTACCCATTACAACGTAGCGGTCCATGGATAATCCTCGTTCAGGCCGTCGCCAGCCAATCGCGATCCTGCAGGAAATACTCGGTCAGCCGCGCCTCTTCGCTGCCCGGTTCGGCTTTCCAGTCATAGCCCCAGCGCACTTGCGGCGGTAGGGACATCAGGATCGACTCGGTACGCCCGCCCGATTGCAGCCCGAACAGGGTGCCGCGGTCGTAGACCAGGTTGAACTCCACGTAGCGTCCGCGGCGAAACTCCTGGAATTCCCTTTGTTTGGCGGTGAACGGGTCCTGCTTGCGGCGGCGCACGATAGGCAGGTAAGCCTCGATGTAGGCATCGCCGATGGCGCGCATGAAGGCGAAGCTAGTGTCGAAATCCCACTCGTTCAGGTCGTCGAAAAACAGGCCGCCAATGCCACGGGGCTCGTTGCGATGCTTGATATGGAAATAGCTGTCGCACCAGGCTTTGTAGCGCGAATACACGTCGGGGCCGAACGGGGCACAGGCCTGTTGGGCAACGCGGTGCCAATGCACGCAGTCTTCTGCCACGCCGTAGTACGGTGTCAGGTCGAAGCCGCCGCCGAACCACCAGACCGGCTCTTCGCCTTCCTTTTCAGCGATGAAAAAACGCACATTGGCGTGGGACGTAGGCACATGAGGGTTGTGGGGATGGATGACCAATGACACGCCCAGCGCTTCGAAGCCGCGCCCGGCCAGTTCCGGCCGATGGGCGCTGGCCGAGGGGGGGAGACCGCTGCCGAAGACGTGGGAAAAGTTGACGCCGCCCTTTTCGATCACCGTACCGTTTTCAATCACTCGCGTGCGACCGCCACCACCGGCGGGGCGGGTCCAGGCATCTTCGACGAAACGAGTGCCGCCGTCTTCGGTTTCCAGGGCCGCACAGATGCGGTCTTGCAGGTCGAGCAGGTAGGCTTTCACGGCCTCGGTGCGAGTGGTCATGACATCACCTTGATCAGGGCTACGCTACGCGGCTTGCAGCGGGCCGGTGGCAAATGGGCGCACAGGATACCACCGCACTTGCCTACGCCACAGTTGACGAAGGTCAAGCTTAGGAGTCCGATAGCAGGCTTGGTAAAAAGTCCACGACAAGGAGAAAGTGAAGATGGCCAAACGTATTCAGTTCAGTTCCCACGGCGGCCCCGAAGTGCTCGAGTACGTGGGCTACCAGCCTGCCGAGCCGGGCCCGCAGCAGGTGCGGGTCAGCAACAAGGCGATCGGCCTGAACTTCATCGATACCTATTATCGCAGCGGTCTTTACCCGCCACCGGCCTTGCCGTCGGGCTTGGGGGCCGAGGGGGCGGGTGTGGTCGAGGCCGTCGGTTCAGACGTCACGCGGTTCAAGGTCGGTGACCGGGTAGCTTATGGCAGCGGTCCGCTGGGGGCCTACAGCGACGTGCATGTGTTGCCCGAGGCCAATCTGGTGCATTTGCCCGAGTCCATCAGTTTCGAACAGGCGGCCGGCGTGATGCTCAAGGGCCTGACCGTGCAATACCTGCTGCGTCAGACCTACGAGCTCAAAGGGGGGGAAACCATCCTGTTCCATGCCGCTGCTGGTGGCGTGGGCTCTTTGGCCTGCCAGTGGGCCAAGGCCCTGGGCGTGCGATTGATCGGCACCGTCAGCTCAGCGGAAAAAGCCGCAATCGCCAAATCCCACGGCGCTTGGGAAACCATCGACTACAGCAAGGAAAACGTCGTACAGCGGGTGCTGGAGCTGACCGACGGCAAGAAAGTCCCGGTGGTCTATGACGGTGTCGGCAAGGACACTTGGCTGACCTCCCTGGACTGCGTAGCGCCCCGTGGCCTGTTGGTGAGTTTCGGCAATGCTTCCGGTGCGGTGGACGGCGTGAACCTGGGGATACTCGCGGCCAAAGGCTCGCTGTACGTCACCCGTCCGACCCTGGCCACTTACGCCAATAACGCCGAGAACCTGCAGCGCATGGCCGATGAGCTGTTCGGCATGATCAGCAGTGGCAAGATCAAAGTGGATATCAACCAGCGTTATCCACTGGCCGAAGCGGCCAAGGCCCAGGCCGAGTTGTCGGCGCGGCGCACAACTGGCTCGACGATTCTCCTGCCCTGATTTAAAGGTTGCTAAAGAACCTGTGGGAGCGAGCTTGCTCGCGATAGCGGAGTATCAGCCAACATCTATGCCAACTGATCCGACGCTATCGCGAGCAGGCTCGCTCCCACAGGGTTTGATGCAAGATCCGGAAGGTGTGTTCGGGCTCAGTCCGGCCGCACCACGTTGCCGGTCGCCAGGTCGCGAATCACGCTGGGGTTCTTGCGCCCACCCAGGTTACCGCCCAGCACCAGGTCGATCTGCCCACGGAAATATTGCTCGACGCGAATTCGCGTGCGCGCCGCCGGGCGGCCCTGAGGGTTGGCCGAGGTGGACACCAGCGGCCCCACCAGTGAGCACAAGTCGCGCACGGTGGGGTGATCGCTGACCCGCAGCGCAACCGTGTCGTGCACACCGGTAATCCATTGCGGCAGCAGATTCTGGTGCGGCACCAGCCAGGTATTAGGCCCAGGCCAGGTGCTGGCCATTCGATCCATCCAGGTTTCAGGGAAATCTTCGAACAGAAAGTCGAACTGGTGGATGTTGTCAGCCACCAGGATCAAACCCTTATCGGGCAGTCGCGACTTGATCGCCAGCAGGCGCTCCACCGCGTCTTCGTTCCACGGGTCGCAGCCCAGGCCCCAGACCGCTTCGGTTGGATAGGCAATCACCGCCCCGGCGCGAATTTCTCGCGCGGCTTGTTGCACACGCCAACTGTTGACCATGAAAGACTCTCCACAACGCAAATAAGGCTGTGCGCAGTTTACCGATCTTCCCCATAAAACCTAGCGCGCAAACCAGCGCCCGTTGTCACAGACCGCCCGTCCCTCCATTTCCAGCTCAGTCAGCGCCGCCAGGACTTTGGGCAAGCTCCAGCCGCTGGCGGCGGCCAGCGCTTCGCTGCCAAGCGGCGCGGCATGGAGCAAGCGCAACAGCGGATGGGTGACGGGCGTCGGTTCCATGGACAGCGGCAACTGCTGCCAGCCCCGCAATGCTTCAAGGATGTGCTCGACGGTTTCCACCAGCGCCGCGCCGTCGCGGATCAACTGATGGCAGCCCTTCGCGCCGGGGTGATGGATCGACCCCGGAATGGCGTACACCTCGCGGCCTTGTTCGGCCGCCAAGCGTGCGGTGATCAGCGAACCGCTGGCGACACTGGCCTCCACCACCAGCACGCCGAGGGACAGACCGCTGATGATCCGGTTGCGACGAGGAAAGTTGCTGGCGTGGGGCGGCGCGTCCAGCGGGAACTCCGACAGCACCGCGCTGCCTTGGGCGATCATCGCGTCCGCCAGCCGACGATTGCGCTGTGGATAAAAATTTTCCAGCCCGGTGCCCAACACGCCAATTGTTTGCCCGCCCACATCCAGCGCTGCTTGATGGGCCGCCGCGTCGATGCCCAGGGCCAGGCCGCTGGTGATGACAAAACCGGCACCGGCCAGGCTTCGGGAAAACGCCGCGGCGGTGTCCATGCCCGGTCGCGATGCCCGGCGGCTACCGACCATCGCCAGCTGTGGTTTTTCCAGAATGGTCGCGTCGCCGGCGACGAACAACAGCGGTGGCGCATCGCTGATCTGCGCCAGCAGCGCGGGGTAGTCAGGCTGGTCCCACATCAGTAAACGCTGGGCCGAACCCTCCAGCCAGGCCAATGCATGGGCGGCGCCGTCACGCACATCCGGGTTGCGCCGAGCCTCGGCACACGCCGCGGGCAACCTCAGCGCTCGCCAGGCGCTGGCCGGTGCGCTGATGGCTTTGGAGGCCGAGCCAAAGGCCTCCATCAGGGTCATGAAACGTTTGGGGCCCAGTTCCGGCAAGCGGTGCAGGCGCAGACGGGCCTCCAGTTCCGCAGGGGAAACCGAAGCAGATTCAGGCAATGACATGGATCATCCTTGATCGTTATAAGCCCCGTCGAAACGGGAACAAGCTGTGGATAACTCTGTTGGTAACTTGTGAGACCCGTTATGGATTGCGCACTTTGTCGAGTACCGCCAGCGAGCGCGAGGCGTATAGCACCAAGCCATAGCTGAGCTTGTCGTAGGTGCGAAAAACCATCAGCAGGCCAGCACGTTCATCGGGAATTTTCACCTGCTCGCCGGTGATGCGGTCGCGCACGGTCTCGCCGGTCTTCATCACCGCCAGCACATTGCCTTCGGCCAGCCCGTCGCGACGGCCCTTGTTCAGGGTGACTACATCCAGGGCGCCGATCTGGGTGACGCCGCGGGGTACATCGAGGATCAGCCCGTTGATCTCCGATTTCGGTGCGCTGGGCATGAACGTCGAGTTGATCGAGCGTTCTTCGCCACTGAACAGGCGATCGCCCAGACGCACCTCCTGGGTCGTGCGTTGCAGGGCCAGGGTTGTGATGTCGCCTTCGCTCGCCACGACTTCACCGCTGCCGATGTCATCGGCGTTGATGCCCAGGAACTCCTTGGTTTCGGGATCGGTGTAGACCTTGCCCTGCCGGAAGATGCCATACGCCGACTGGTTTGCGTCGAAGGGGCCGCGGGCAAAGATCCGGTCTCCCGTGCCGCTGAGGACCCGTTCGGCATCGCCGGCAACGATGTAGGGCGCCTTGTCGAAATCCTCGGCCGTGTCGACGATGCGGTTGCTCAGCAAAAAGCTGTTGATGGCCTGCAGCGGGATGCTCGGAATCGCGTCGGCCACCGGCGAGCTGCGAATGCGCGGTGACAGCTTGATGGTGCCCCGCGAAGCGCCGCGATTGAGGGTCAGGCGCGGTTGACCGTTGACGTAGACCAGCGACAGGGTGTCGCCGGGATAAATCAGGTTGGGGTTCTCGATCTGTGGGTTGGCTTGCCAGAGTTCGGGCCATTTCCACGGTTCACGCAAGTATTTGCCGGAGATGTCCCACAGCGTGTCCCCCGTCACCACTGTGTATTGCTGGGGAAAACCTTCCCGAAGTTGCACTTGCCCGTGCGCGATACCGGCCGAGGCCAGAAGCAGCAGGGCGAGTAGTGATTTCCTCATGCGGTGAATCCCTTTATTATGTGCGTTCGCGTAAAACGCCAGAGCCCCCGTGGCTCGCTCCGTGATTGAGGAGCA
This sequence comes from Pseudomonas sp. N-137, assembly GCF_034555295.1. Taxonomy (NCBI): domain Bacteria; kingdom Pseudomonadati; phylum Pseudomonadota; class Gammaproteobacteria; order Pseudomonadales; family Pseudomonadaceae; genus Pseudomonas; species Pseudomonas sp. N-137. The sequence goes on along the minus strand of NZ_JAXUDQ010000018.1, from coordinate 93,267 downwards.
ACGTTTTACAACGGTAGCCTGCATCCCAAGACACGCCAGGCCAGCCACCCGACTTTACTTCACACGTGCATTTATCAAGCTTATGGCCATTTTGAACATTCTCGAATTTCCGGACCCGCGCCTGCGCACTATCGCCAAACCGGTGGCCGTAGTGGACGACGAAGTGCGTCAGTTGGTCGATGACATGTTTGAAACAATGTATGAGGCGCCAGGCATCGGCCTCGCCGCGACCCAGGTCAACGTGCACAAACGTATCGTCGTGATGGACCTTTCCGAAGACCGCAGCGAGCCCCGGGTGTTCATCAATCCCGAGTTCGAAACCCTGACCGACGAGATGGACCAATACCAGGAAGGCTGCCTCTCGGTGCCCGGCTTCTACGAAAACGTCGACCGCCCGCAGAAGGTCAAGATCAAAGCCCTGGACCGTGACGGCCAGCCTTACGAGCTGATCGCCGAAGGGTTGCTGGCGGTGTGCATCCAGCATGAGTGCGACCACCTCAACGGCAAGCTGTTCGTGGACTACCTGTCTACCCTCAAGCGTGACCGGATCAAGAAAAAACTGGAAAAACTTCATCGCCAGAATGCTTGACGCCCCCTTCAAAGGCTTGCCGCGGCAAGCCTTTTTCTTTTGCGACTGCTTTGTAAATGAGAGCTTCCCATGACTGAGCCACTGCGCATCGTCTTTGCCGGCACTCCCGAGTTCGCCGCCGAACACCTCAAGGCCCTGCTGGCCAGCCCCCATGAAATCATCGCGGTCTACACCCAGCCGGATCGGCCGGCCGGTCGCGGGCAAAAACTGATGCCCAGCCCAGTCAAGCAACTGGCCTTGGAGAACGGTTTGCAGGTCTTGCAGCCGCCGACCCTGCGCGACGCTCAGGCCCAGGCCGAATTGGCCGCGCTCAAACCCGACTTGATGGTGGTGGTCGCCTACGGCCTGATCCTGCCCCAAGTGGTGCTGGACATTCCGCGCCTGGGTTGTATCAACAGCCACGCCTCGCTGCTGCCACGCTGGCGCGGTGCGGCGCCGATCCAGCGCGCCGTGCAAGCCGGCGATGCCGAGAGCGGCGTCACCGTGATGCGCATGGAAGCCGGCCTGGACACCGGGCCGATGCTGCTCAAGGTCAGCACGCCCATCAGCGCCGAAGACACCGGCGGCAGCCTGCATGACCGCCTCGCACTGATCGGCCCGCCCGCCGTGGTCCAGGCCATCGCCGGCCTCGCCGCCGGCACGCTGGAAGGCGAAGTGCAGGATGACAGCCTCGCCACCTACGCCCACAAACTGAACAAGGACGAAGCACGCATCGACTGGAGCCGCCCGGCCATCGAGCTGGAGCGTCTGGTGCGTGCCTTCAACCCGTGGCCGATCTGCCACAGCACCTTGAACGGCGAGGCTCTGAAAGTGCTGGCGGCAAGCCATGTCGAGGGGCAGGGCGCGCCGGGTGAAATCCTTGGTGCCAGCAAGGACGGCCTCGTTGTCGCCTGTGGCGAGCAGGCGCTGTGTCTGACACGTCTGCAATTACCCGGTGGCAAGGCGCTGAACTTCAGCGATTTGTACAACAGCCGTCGTGAGAAATTTGCCGTCGGCACGGTGCTGGGCCAAGCGGCGGACGCTTCATGAACCCGCGTCTGGCCGCCGCCAAGGCGCTTGCTGCGGTCCTGAGCGGAAAAGCCTCACTCAACAGTTCCCTGCCGACCCAACTGGACAAGGTTGAAGACCGTGATCGCGGTTTCACCCAAGACCTGGCGTTCGGCACCGCCCGTTGGCAGCCGCGCTTGTCGGCCCTGGCGGCCAAGCTGCTGCAGAAACCGTTCAAGGCCGCCGATGCCGACGTCGAGGCACTGCTGCTGGTGGGGCTCTATCAATTGCTCTACACCCGCGTGCCTGCCCACGCCGCCATCGGTGAAACCGTGGGCTGCGCCGACAAACTGAAAAAGCCGTGGGCCAAGGCCCTGCTCAATGCCGTGCTGCGCCGCGCCCAACGGGAAAGCGAAGCCCTGTTGGCCGAGCTGGAACACGACCCGGTGGTGCGCACTGCCCACCCGCGCTGGTTGCAAAAATCCCTGAAAGCCTTCTGGCCCGAGCAGTGGGAGGCTATCTGCGCGGCCAACAATGCCCATCCGCCGATGATCCTGCGGGTCAACCGTCGCCACCATACGCGCGATGCCTACCTGGCGTTACTGGGCGAGGCTGGCATCCCGGCCATCCCGTGCCAGTACAGCCGCGACGGCATCGTGCTGGAAACCCCCGGCGATGTACGCGCGCTGCCGGGCTTTGCCGACGGTTGGATCAGCGTCCAGGACGAAGCCGCGCAACTGGCTGCCGACCTGCTGGAGCTGGCGCCCGGCCAACGCGTGCTGGATGCCTGCTGCGCACCGGGTGGCAAGACCTGCCACATTCTCGAGGCCGAGCCGAAGCTGGCCGGCGTGGTGGCGGTGGACCTGGAAGCCAAGCGCCTGGTGCGCGTGAAGGAAAACCTCGAACGCCTTGGCCTGGACGCCGAACTGATCGCCGCCGATGGCCGCGACACCGCCAGCTGGTGGGATGGCAAGCCATTTCAACGCATCCTGCTGGACGCACCGTGTTCGGCCACCGGCGTGATCCGCCGTCATCCCGACATCAAGCTCACCCGCCAGCCGGACGATATCGCCGCATTGGCGGTGTTGCAGGGGCAATTGCTCGATGCGTTGTGGATAACCCTGGAAGTCGGCGGCATGCTGCTGTATGCCACGTGTTCAACGTTGCCGACCGAGAACACCGAAGTGATCGAAGCATTCCTCGCCCGTACCCCCGGTGCCCGGGAGCTGGACATTGCCAGCCAGGCCGGGGTGAAGCAGCCCCATGGTCGGCAGTTGCTGGCCCAAGAGGGCGGCCACGACGGGTTCTACTACGCCAAACTGATCAAGATCGCCGCCGCACGCGGTTAAAACCGATTCGATAGGAGTGACCGGATGAAAATCATCATCCTCGGCGCAGGGCAGGTCGGCGGTTCGCTGGCTGAACATCTGGCCAGTGAAGCCAACGACATCACCGTGGTCGACACCGACGGTGACCGCCTGCGCGATCTCGGTGACCGCCTCGACATCCGTACCGTACAGGGCCGTGGCTCATTGCCTACGGTGTTGCGTCAGGCCGGTGCCGACGATGCCGACATGCTGGTGGCTGTCACCAACAGCGATGAAACCAACATGGTGGCCTGCCAGGTCGCTCACACGCTGTTCCACACCCCGACCAAGATCGCCCGGGTGCGCGAGGCGGCCTACCTGACCCGCGCCGACCTGTTCGACAACGAAGCGATCCCGGTGGATGTACTGATCAGCCCCGAGCAAGTGGTGACCAACTACATCAAGCGCCTGATCGAACACCCGGGCGCTTTGCAGGTGATCGACTTTGCCGAAGGCAAGGCGCAATTGGTCGCGGTCAAGGCCTACTACGGCGGACCGCTGGTGGGCCAGCAACTGCGCCAGCTGCGCGAGCACATGCCGAATGTGGAGACGCGGGTCGCGGCGATTTTCCGACGTGACCGGCCGATCCTGCCCCAGGGCGATACCGTGATCGAAGCGGACGACGAGGTTTTTTTCATCGCCGCCAAGGCCAATATTCGCGCGGTGATGAGCGAAATGCGCCGTCTCGACGAAAACAACAAGCGCATCGTGATTGCCGGCGGCGGGCAGATCGGCGAGCGTCTGGCCGAAGCCATCGAAAGCCGCTATCAGGTCAAGATCATCGAGATGAACCCGGCGCGCTGCCGTTACCTCTCGGATAACCTCGACAGCACCGTGGTGTTGCAGGGCAGCGCCTCGGACCGTGACTTGCTGCTGGAAGAAAACATCGCCGACGCCGACATCTTCCTGGCCCTGACCAACGACGACGAAGCCAACATCATGTCCTCGCTGCTGGCCAAGCGCCTAGGGGCGAAGAAGGTGATGACCATCATCAACAACCCGGCCTACGTCGACCTGATCCAGGGTGGCGAGATCGACATCGCCATCAGCCCGCAACTGGCAACCATCGGCACCTTGCTGGCCCACGTGCGGCGCGGCGACATCGTCAGCGTGCACTCCCTGCGCCGTGGCGCGGCCGAAGCCATCGAGGCGATTGCCCATGGCGATGCCAAGTCCAGCAAAGTCATCGGCAAGGCCATCCGCGACCTCGGCCTGCCGCCAGGCACCACCATCGGCGCCATCATCCGCGACGAACAAGTGCTCATCGCCCACGACGACACCATGATCCAGACCAGCGACCATGTGATCCTGTTCCTGGTGGATAAAAAGCATATTCGTGATGTGGAGAAGCTGTTCCATGTGGGGTTGAGTTTCTTCTGATCCAGAATTTTGCGGTGATGGACCGGGCCTCATCGCGAGCAGGCTCGCTCCCACAGAGGATCTCCATTGCTCACAAATATCGTGGGCAACCCCAACCCCTGTGGGAGCGAGCTTGCTCGCGATAGCTATCTAGCAGCCAACTAATCAACCCCTGACACACCAGATAAGGACGCCGCCATGCTCGACTCCCTGGAAAAAATGCTCGCCAAAGGTGTGGATAACTCATTGCTGCGATTCGGCCTGGGCAAGGGCTACCTGGACCTCGGCGAATTCGCCCGGGCCGCCGAACACTTCCAACGCTGCGTCGAACTCGACCCAAAATACTCAGCCGCCTGGAAACTGCTGGGCAAGGCCCACCAAGGCCAAGGCGACCTACCGGCAGCCCGCCAAGCCTGGGAACAAGGCCTCGAAGCCGCCCGAGCCCACGGCGACAAACAAGCCGAAAAAGAAATGACCGTGTTCCTGAAAAAACTGGACCGCCACCCCTGACTTCACACAAAACTGCTTTTGTGGCGAGGGAGCTTGCTCCCGCTTGAGTGCGAAGCACTCACAAAAAAGCCCTCCCAATCCACTGCCGATCCGCTAAAAGCTCAGCCGGCGCAAAATCTGTGGGAGCAAAGCTTGCTCGCGATAGCGATAGACCAGCCAAACCAGATGTCGACTGACCTGCCCCAATCGCGAGCAAGCTTTGCTCCCACAGGTTTGCGGCTTAACTGATCGTCATTGGCCAAGACCGACCCTTCGCTACCGGCGGCTCTCGTTGCGAAGTGGTTGCCGAAGCTTGCGGCATCCATTTGTCCTCCTGCTGACTCTTTCAATCCCACCTTCAAGGACCGAACCCGTGATTGCATCCCCCACCAAACTGCTCTTCCTACCCGGTGCCTCTGGTAACACCCAGTTCTGGCACCCGGTTGCCGAGCGCCTGGCCTACCCGGCGCAGCAGGTCCATATCGGCTGGCCTGGCTTTGGAGACACGCCGCCCATGCCTGGCATAACCGGCATGGAAGATCTGGCGACGTGCGTGCTGGCCGAGATCGACCGGCCGACAGCGCTGGTGGCGCAGTCCATGGGCGGTATCGTTGCTGTGCTTGCAGCGCTTGAACGCCCTGAGTTGATCACGCACCTGACGCTGACCGTCACCTCTGGCGGGATGAATATGTCTGATCTGGATGCGCAGGACTGGCGCCCGGATTTTGCTGCCGCCAACCCGACACTGCCGAGGTGGTTTCTCGACGATCGCACCGACCTCACGCTCCGGTTGGCCGAGTTGCGTATGCCGGTCCTGCTCCTCTGGGGAGATGCTGACCCGATCAGCCCCGTTCGCGTCGGCCAGTGCCTTGCTGAACTGTTACCCCGTGCGCAGCTACACGTTTTCCCTGGCGCCGATCACAGTCTGGGCTGTACGCATGCAGATGAGGTGGCAAAGTTGATCGAGAGACATCTGGCCTGCGGGTGAGCGGGGGACTTGTTGCTACTGGGTCAGGGGAAAAGGAAGCAGGGGCATTTATGAAAATAAATCTGTCCCGTTTCTTCACGTTTCTTCACCCCTGACACCGCTCTCAAGTCTTGAAGGCTCGCCCCCGGTGGCGAGGGAGCTTGCTCCCGCTTGAGTGCAAAGCACTCACAGAAAAGCCCATCGCGTTCTCAATACCAGTCCGCCAAACAGCCAACACGCAACTTCAGCCAGCCTAGCGTTATCTTGCGCAGTTGCCGGAGGCTGGTTGCATCGATAGCAGAAGGTCGCCCAAGAACCTCCCTTCGTCTCGTAAAGTGGCAACCCGACCGACCCATGCCTATAGTCTTTGGCGCCAGACAGCTACCGGAGGCATGGACATGAGCCAGAGCATTTCGCCCGCCGCTTCAACTGTGCAAAAAACAGGCATGGTCGCCACGACCTTATGGGGCTCGGACAAAATCGCAGGTATCACGGTCGATCCGGACGGTGCGATCTGGCTTGGCGCTTATAGTCGCCTGGGGCTAGGAGGCGAAGAGGATTCAGGCTTCACCGGCAGCCTGGTCCGGTTCAATGCCAACGGCAGCCTGGACCGCGACTTCAGCAGCGACGGTAAATCTCTTCTCCCGGTGTCGCTCGACATCGAGGACGGCGGCAATGCCGCCGTGCAGCCGGGCGGGGGCTACCTGGTGGCGCGCTACGTGAAAGTAGGCGACGCCTGGGTGTCGGGCATCACTCGTAACTTGGCGGACGGCAGCCTCGATACGAGTTTCGGGAACGGCGGCACCGTGACAGTGCCTTTCTATTGGAATGAAGATCTAGGCCAGCAAGCGTCGTTCTCCGTGCAACGCGACGGCAGCTTTTTCGCCAGCGCTGGATATCCCTCTGGGGAGATCTATATCGCCCGCTTCGACGCGACGGGGGCCTTGATTTCGTCTTTTGGAGAGGCCGGGGTCCTGCACCTACCCGCGTCCATCGGCATTCACCCCAGCGGCACGCTCGACGTTTCGCTGCAGGGAGACGGGAAGGTATTGGTCACGGGGCAAGACACCCTGACCCGTCTCAACCCGGACGGTACGCTGGATAGCAGCTTTGCGAACGGCGGCAGCCTGGCCCTGGATGTTCACGCAGACGCCCTGGTCATCCAGGATGACGGCAAAATCCTGCTGGCGGGCGCCTCGGGCGGCGTGGCGACCGTCATCCGACTCAATGCCGACGGCTCACTCGACAGCGATTTCGGTGAACAAGGTCGGGTAAGTTGGGGCTCGGAAAGCGCTCCGTTCGCAGTCGCCGACATGATCGTGCTGGCCGACGGCAGGCTATTGATTGGTGGAAGCCAAGGTACGAGCTCGGACGGCTATCTGGCCGCCTTGGTCCAGTTGAACCCCGACGGTCGCCTGGACCACAGCTTTGGCAATCCAGACGACGGCTATTACCACCTTGACGGTGGCCACAACGATGACTTCTTGCTCGGGACCGCCTCGTTCGACGATGCGATCCTTGGCGGGGCCGGTAACGATCTGCTCGATGGCCAGCAAGGTCGCGACCTGCTGACGGGCGGTGCCGGGGCCGACACCTTCCGTTACCAGTCAGTCACCGACAGCTACCGAACCGCAACCGCGGCCCATAGCGACCGAATCACCGACTTCAACCCCGGCAGCGATACCCTCGACCTCTCCTCCCTGGGCTTCCTCGGGCTGGGTAATGGCCATGACGGAACGCTGGCGATACGCGTCAATGAAAGCGGGACGCGGACCTACCTCAAGAGTTTCGAGGCCAACGCCGATGGGGAACGCTTCGAAGTGGTCTTCGACGGTAACTTGGGCCAAACGCTGAATGAAACCAACCTCCTGTTTCAGCAAGCCAGGTTGATGGGCACCGAAGGGGATGATCGTTTACAAGGTAACGCTCGAAGCGAAATCATCGAAGGCTTAGCGGGCGATGATCGCCTTTATGGCGCGTTAGGGAATGATGTGTTGGTTGGCGGAGAGGGTCGAGACCTATTGGTGGGTGGCGGTAACAACGATGTGTTCCGCTTCGACGGATTGAGCGACAGCTACCGTACCGCCACCGAAAACCATACTGATCGCCTGATGGACTATACCGCGGGTGAAGACACGATCGACTTGTCCGCCTTGGGCTTTACCCGACTGGGGAATGGTTACGACGGCACGTTGGACGTGATTTTCAATGAAGCCAAGAACCTGACTTACTTGAAGAGCTACGAAGCCGATGCAGTTGGGGCTCGATTTGAGTTGAGCTTGGTGGGGGACCATTCCGGTTACCGCGACTTGAACATCATCTTCGCCGAGCCCTTGGAAGAGGAGGCTATTCAATTGATTGGAGTGGCTAACGACTTCTGGGTTTAAAACGCACTCCCTGCTGTGCTTCGGCCTGGATAAGGGCTACCTGGACCTCGGCGGCGTGAAACCACGCAAAACAGCGTTCTATGGCGAGGGAGCTTGCTCCCGCTTGAGTGCGAAGCACTCATAAAAAAGCCGACCACGTCTTCAATAACAGCCCGCCAAACAGCCAACACACAAAACCCTGTGGCGAGGGGATTTATCCCCGCTGGGCTGCGAAGCAGACCCAAAAAAGCCAACGGAATCAGTCTGACACACTGCGACTCCTGCGCATGACCAACACACCCTGCCGGCAAGGCGAAATGATTTGAATCCAATCCGCTCCTTGTAGAGAATCGCCACCTTTACCCCAAAAGGATGCGGGCGATGAAGTTCGAAGGGACTTTCCAATACATGGGCAATCACGGGATCGTCTTCAACGTCTCGCGGATCACCCTCACCGACAGCGAACGTGGGCGCTTGCGCGAGCTGCATTTTGGCGAAGCGAAAAGCGCCCACTATGAGGTCAACAGCAAGGTCGTCGAGGTGTACGACAAGATGCTGGCCAAAAACCTGCCGTGCGTGATGATGATCGGTATCTCCAAGCCGCTGACCCGGCAACAGGGCGATGCCCTCAATACCCAGCGCACCACGATCGCCAACCTTGCAGCTACGGCCTTCACTGCCGCCGCCAAGGCTGTGGCCCCCTCTTACGTGGCGGCATCTGTAGGGGCCGGTGTGCGCACGTATGCCAATGAAATCCTGCCCACCTACCATGCGGGCGACGTACTGGTCAGCATAGAAGCGTAGGTCAACGGCGGCATCGGTCCGCAACGCACTCTCTCGACATTGATCATCAAGGCCTGACCGGAGACGTACATGTCCGTAATTACTCAACTGGTCATTGCCTTGGTGGTGTCCTTTCTGCTCGATCGATTCCTCAAACCCTATCTGCTACGCAAGTGGCTAGGCGTGGTGTTGGTGGCGGCGGGTGTGGTTGGCTGCGTTTTGGCCGGTCAGACCCGCTTGTTGGGGTTTGATCTGGGGTTGCTGTCGGTTTTTGCCGTGGCGATAGGGATGGGGTTGTTCATGAAGCGGCGGCGGTTTGAGGAGGTTGGCTGAATGGTAAAGGGGAGAGTTCTTCTGAAAATGTATTCTTCGCCTTTCGCTCTTTTTATGCACCCGTCGCGATGAGGAGCCGTTGATGCAATTTCGAGGTTTTACGTTTGGCCACATTGAGGTCGAGGCCGAAGGACGAGCCCACGACCTACATAACTTCTATGCGGCCAGCGCCATTCACTATGCAGCGCTAGAGCGCACACTCATTCTCAGGTTTACTCGGCGCACCGAAGACTGGGTGCCACCAGAGGAAGCGAGACAGATCACCGTGAAATTCCGTGAGGTGAGCTACTTTCGTGCCGAGGGGCGCGATCCGGATTTGGCCGAGGATGATTGTGTACTTCATGCGATTGGAACTGTGGAGTCTGGTGCTGAGACGAAAAATTTTTACCTGGCGGATAACATTCCGGCAGACCAGCACTTAGTTGTGTGCTTTGCGTCAGGGCTGACGTTACGGATACAGGCGGAGGAAGCAATATGTGAGATTGATGTCTAGGCGCCCGCTGTGGCCGATTCTCGACTGTCGTCACCGGCAGAGAGCGGCCCCTGGACATCCTGATGGCGAAACAGTAGCTTTTTTAGCTAGTAGGCGAGAAATACTCAATAGCGAATCATCCTCCTCATGCCGCACTTCACTTGGACTATGTCGAGAAATGGGACCGAAAACTGAAGAGCTGATCTGCATTCTTGATCAGCTTGCAATAGTGCTTGAAAGCGGCGGAGACACCCACTGGAGTTTCTGGATGCGTAAGGCAAGGGCACTATTGCTGGATTCTGATTACTCTGGGATTGAGTATCTACTGTCAGCCTATGGCGGAATGGGCTCATTAAATGATCTCATTCTTGGTCAAAGCTATGTCGGTGGCGTCCTTTCCTGGAATCCAGGTCATGTCGAGCTAAACGAAAAATTCATTGAATTGCGCAACAACGCCGAGCAGCTCGCCTACGCAATAAAACGGTCTCAAGATTGATCAGGCACCTAAACAACGTCCCCCGCAGCCGCGTTTGTGCATTCCCTTCGCGTCAAACCTTAGACGGCAGTAGATGAATCCAACTCTCGACACGGCAGTGTCTAGTCCTGAAACAGGTGTAAACCTTATTCAGGACTAGACAAAATAAATCTGAGAATCATCTGGCCGGCCTTCCCCCTCACAGAGGTGGCGCAAAATTCAAGGTGCGAACTTAGACTTCTGCTGAGGAGGCTGTGATGAAATTCTGTGGCATAGACCTGCATTCGAACAGCAGCGTTGTAGTGCTGGCCCTGGTCCTCACGCTGTTCGGCTGCGCTACCGCGTCGGACCCGCCGAGGAGTGCGGGTGGCGATTGGCGGTCCTTCTATGTAGTGAATCATGGCCTGCATACCGGGTTGGTAATTGCGCGCCCCGATCTACTTCAGGTGCTTCCCGCACTGGCCGAAGCGTTCAGCGACGGCGACTTCGTTGAGTTCGGTTGGGGTGACGAGGATTTTTACCGAGCCCCACAGGCCACCTTGAGCCTCGCCCTGCGCGCCTTGTTCGGGTCGACGGCAGCCGTGCTGCATGCGGTCAAGATTGACGGGGACCCCAGGCGGCGCTTCGCCGCGAGCGAGGTCATCGAGGTGCGGGTGACGGAGGACAGCTACCAACGATTGCTCGCGTTCGTGGCCAGGACCTTCACCCACTCAGCGACGGGCACCTTGGTGGTGCTCGGGCCTGGTCTGTATGGAGAGAGCCGGTTCTACCAGGCCGAGGGTCGCTATTCGCTGTTTTATACCTGCAATACCTGGGTCGCAGAGGCGCTGGCCGCGAGCAACTGCCAAATGTCGCCTACTGCAGTGATTACGGCGGGGAGCGTTATGTCGCAGTTACGCCGGGCGACAGCGGTCGGTGCATCCTGCGTTGACTGAAAAGGGGACGACTGAAAAAGGGAGACTGACAAGGGGAAAGAGAGATTTTCTGAAAATGAATCCCTTTGTCCAAGGAGAATCGTGATGTGGCCTAGTCAGTCGACACTTCCAATGTTCGCGAGAAAAATCCTGGTGTCCCGATTAGACCGCAGACAGACTACGCTGCATGCCGATGGCGCAGTCGCCACAAGTTGTTCCATCTTCGCTCGTGCTGATTTTTTCGTTCGCCACATGAACCTGAAAAACTCCGGCAGATTAGCCAGTCGTTCGGGGCAGTTCTCCGGCAAGTCAGGCCGAGATCGACCGTGCTTAAGCAGCGTTCTGAGCAGTACGCGCCAGAATCTAAGCGTCGCCGATCGATCAATCCATATCAAAAGATCTGCGCGGCTCAATCGGTTGTCCCAAGTGGCTGAATGGCCTCCTTCGAATATCCAGCGATCACGGGCCTCGACCTCGCGACAGAGGCGCGTTTTTTCGTCAGCAGCCAGTGAATAGTGTCGATATGAACGACAGGCAAGCCCGTATGCTCGCCAAGCTTACGTGCCAAGGTGCTCTTTCCAGACCCAGGCTGACCAACAATCATCACCCGTTGCATCGAAGCTCCTTTTCGCTATGCATGCTGATTTTGGGGGCGCGATTTTACGTCGATGCGCGTCTCCGTCAACTGCAAGGTGGGTTTACGTCCTTGGCGCTACTTCGGAAAGAGACCATGATTTTGCGTTCACCTGTAACCGGACCGTCTCATCATCGTGGGCTGTCGCCGTTTCAGTGAGTGGCTAGGGAGCTGTTGTCCCGAATCTGGTTGATACACCACGGAATCCATTATCATCAGCCCGCGATTCGGTAGCCCCAAGCCCCGGAAAGGTCAGGGCACCCAATGGAAATCAGGGAGAGATGGATGTACCTCAATCAAAAGTCCGGCCGCTGTATCTTGTTGGCCGGTGCGCTGGTAATTAGCGGTTGCACTTCTTTTTTGCAGGGCAAGCAGTATGTCGTTCCCGGCCCCAATGAACCCTCCGCAACGGTTCGCCTCAAGGCTGGAAATGGTGCGAGACTGGATGCCATGACCTTCAGCGATAATGGATGCTATGCGGGTTACACAATCCTGCCCTCTAACGGCGACTACATCGAATCCCGGGTTGCCGTGAACAAGGAGCTGATCCTGACCTATGGGCAGGTCGCAGGAAGCAGCGTGTGTCAAATACCGTTCTCCTTCACGCCACAGAACGGCGCCACCTACACCTTGATCCAAGGCTCCTGGAGCAAGCCCAAGGTGGGCATTCTCCCAATCTTCAACCGCGACGAATACTTCTGCGGGGTAGGCGTGATCAAGAAAGTCGGCGATCAGGAGAGCGTCGAACCCATTCAACAGCTGCAAATCAAGACTGGGTTCGCATGCCTGAGGTTCGTTAAATAAAGGCACTGCACGGCATCCGTTGCGCGTCGGTTGAATCTTTTCGGACGGATACTGAAGAATGGCTTTGGCCTCGTTTTCAAATCTGCTCAACAACGCGGCACCGTCCGTAATACCAATAATTTCATTGATCATGGCGATTTTTTGGGGCGTGTGATCGAGCTGAAAATCTGAGTTGTTGCGGGAACTGGGGACAGATCACGATTTTGCGCTCACCTGTAATCGGACCGTCTCATAATCGTGGTCTGTCCCGTTTCCTTCCCCGTTTCCGCGCGTTTGCCCATGTCCCGTTTCCGCAGGCGGAAAAGGAAATGACCGAGTTTCTCAAGAAACTGGACCGTCACCCCTGATACCCCCCGGCGACTCGATCTACCGTGACGAGGGCGCTTGCCCCCGCTTGAGTGCGCAGCACTCATAGAAAACATCAGAAATAAATCCGCTTCTATTGAATGATAGCAATGCATAGCAAAAACTAGGTATTTCAGCTAGCTTTAGCTATCTTTCTATAGATTTTGCTATTTCGTGAGGTCGACATGGATCCCTACCGTAATCCGTTTGCGCCCGGGGCGGGCAGCAGGCCCCCTGAACTGGCGGGGCGCGACCTGATTCTTGAGGCGGCAAGAATTGCCTGTGGGCGAGCCGTCAATGGGCGAAGTGCTCGTTCCATCATGCTCCTTGGCTTAAGAGGCACGGGTAAGACGGTCCTGTTGAATGAGATAGGAAAAATTGCAAAGGAGGAAGGTCTTTTCGTCTCCAAAGTGGAGGCGCCAGAACGTGAAAGCCTTGCACGTCTTCTTTATCCTGAAATGCGAAAGGTCATGCGCGCGCTTTCCAGCGTTGAGGTCGCCAAGCAAATTGCTAATCGTGGGCTAAAAGGACTTCGCAGCTTTGCATCAATCTTCAAGATTGATATTGGCGGTATTGAGATTGGTGTTGAGCCTGAGCCTGGACTCGCGGATAGCGGAAATCTTCAATACGACCTTCCAGATCTTTTTACTGTAATAGGTGAAGCCGCACAGGCCGCCGGTAAAGGCTGGATTCTTCTCATTGATGAAGTCCAATACCTCACCGAAGCAGATCTATCGGCACTGATTGTCTCTATCCATCGCATGTCGCAAGAAGGGCTTCCGGTGCTGCTGGTCGGTGCAGGTCTTCCGCAAGTTGCTCGGTTGGCGGGTGAGGCGAAGTCATATGCCGAGCGGCTTTTCCTTTACCCGGAGGTGGGGGCGCTTGATCAACCGTCTGCGGCTCAAGCCGTTCAAAAGCCGATCCTAGAGGAGCAAGCCTCTATCGACACTGCAGCTCTGGACAGCATTGTTGATCGGACGCAGGGCTATCCTTTCTTTCTTCAAGAGTGGGCATCCACGGCATGGAACAACGCCGAGGGACCTGAAATTACCGCTGACGATGTCGAGCATTCTTATTCGGAGACATTGGCCTCTCTCGATGCGGGCTTCTTCAGGGTCCGTATCGATCGGCTTACACCTTCGGAGGTTCAGTTTGTAAAAGCCATGTCCACCCTTGGCGATGGCCCCTATGCCATCGCTGATGTTGCGAAGGTGATGGGGCGTCCTCAATCATCGCTTGGTCCGACTCGGGCTAACATCATCTCCAAGGGAATGATCTACAGCACAGATCACGGATATCTGAATTTTACAGTTCCTCTTTTCGCAGAATTCATGCGTCGCCAGGAATGAGGGCCTGCAATGTGTGGCGAGGGGAATATCTCCTCGCCACACAGCTTGATGGTGTTGCGGTTAACGTGGGTCGACGTTATCCAACACCCGATTCGCCAACAACGAACTCAGCTCAATTAACTGCTGAATCCCCTGCGCCACATGGCGCCTCGATCCATCCAGATCAAACGCCAGATCACTCACCATGGCATCAGCCGAAGCCAGGGTTTCGCTGAGGTTGGCGAGCAAGCATTCGTTATCGAGGCCTTTCACGACGGTGTATAGCTGCCCCGGTTTTGGGTCGTCTTGGGATTTATCCGGTTTCGGTAACAAGTAGTGATCAAGCACGCGTTTGGTGGTTTCGTCTTGCTGCTTGGCTTTCGATTTTGCGGATGTAGAAGTGGAATCTGCCTCTGGCGGATTCGGGGTTATTTTGAACATAGGTGTGGGCCTCATATTAGGCCGCACCATCTCGCTACTAAACGAAAGGGTGGCGGCTGTGCGCAAGTTAGTAGACCGGTAACCCACACCAAACCCGGCGCGCCCGAGGGCGCCATGCGCACAGCCACCATCGAGAACAGGCAAATGCCTGACTGATGAGACTTGTACAACCGAAGTGGGACCCGGGCTACTAAACCCGACCACTGATGGGCAGTGGCAGGAAGACAATAGAACCCCGGGACAAGGCGCACAAGCGGGCGGATTCTGGCGTAGTTGTAGGCAAAGGCGCAAGGATGCGTGGCTTGGTGAAGGTGTGTAGGCAGGTTCTGTAGGAGCGGGGTTTGCCGGCGATGCGGGTGACTTGTTTTGGTCTGGAACCGCGTCGATTTCATCGCGAGCAGGCTCGCTCCCACAGGGGGCTGCGTTGGGCTGGATATTCGGTTCGACACAAACCACCTGTGGCGAGGGAGCTTGCTCCCGCTGGCCTGCGCAGCGGGCCCCTGCATTTCTTCAGGTCAACCGTATTGTGCGGTTTTGCGACTGCTGCGCAGCCGAGCGGGAGCAAGCGCCCTCGCCATGGGGGTGTCTGGGCAGGCGTCATCGCGAGCAAGCTCGCTCCCACAGGGGATCGGAGTGTTGCAGATACTGTATTCCCGCGGGGGCCTCGCCTTGGCCTTATTTACGCTTGAGCATCTCCGGCAACTGCGCCACCAGTTTCTGGTTGTTCAACGGCGCACGAATAAACCCGCGTTGAGTACCGTCCGGGCCAATGACCGCGAGGTTGCCGCTGTGATCGACGGTGTAGTTGGGTTTGCTGGTGTCCGCCGGGATGAACGGAATGCTCACCGCGTTGGCGAGTTTCTGCAGGTCTTCGATCGATGACGGGGTCAGGCCGATGAACTGCGGGTCGAAGTAGCCCAGGTACTGCTTGAGTTGCTTGGGCGTGTCGCGGTTCGGGTCGACGCTCACCAGTACGATCTGCAATTTATCCACAGCCTCGGGCGGCAGTTCGCTTTTGATCTGGCGCAGTTGGGCGAGGGTGGTCGGGCAGATGTCCGGGCAGAAGGTGTAGCCGAAGAACAGCAGGCTCCATTTGTCTTTCAATCCGTCCATCGTCACTGGCTGACCGTCCTGGTCGGTCATTTTCACGTCCGGCAGGTTGCGGCTTTGAGGCAGCAGGATGATGCCGGCGTCGATCAGCGCCGTGGGGTCGCCTTCGCCTTTGCCGGTCAGCACTTTATTGATGGTAAGGCCGAGGATCAGCGCGATCACGGCCACGAGAATAAAGACGGTTTTCTGGGTTCGAGTCATAGGCTCAACAGTAAGTAGTGATCTACAAGCAGGGCGATGAACAGCAGGAACAAGTACCAGATAGAGTACTTGAACGTGTTGATCGCCGCGTGCGGCCGACTGCCACGGTACAACACCACGGCCCATTGCAGAAACCGGGCGCCCAGCACGAGGGCGCAAACCAGGTACAGCAAGCCGCCCATCTGGATCACAAAGGGCATCAGGCTTACTGCCAGCAGCGCCAGGGTGTACAGCAGGATATGCACCTTGGTGTAGTGCTCGCCGTGGGTCACCGGCAGCATCGGGATATCGGCCTTGGCGTATTCCTCCTTGCGATGAATCGCCAGGGCCCAGAAATGCGGCGGGGTCCAGGCGAAGATGATCAGCACCAGCAGCAGCGGTTCGGCGCTGACATGACCGGTGGCGGCCACCCAGCCCAGCAACGGTGGCGCCGCGCCGGCCAGGCCGCCGATGACGATGTTCTGCGGCGTCGCCCGTTTGAGGAAACCGGTGTAGATCACCGCATAACCGAGTAAGGAGGCCAGGGTCAGCCAGGCGGTCAGCGGGTTGGTGAACGCCAGCAACAGCGCTTGGCCGGCCACAGCCAGTGCCAGGGCGAAGGTCAGTGCGGCGGCCGGTGAGACTCGGCCTTCGGCCAGCGGGCGTTTATGGGTACGGGCCATCACCGCATCGATGCGCCGGTCCACCACATGGTTGACCGCCGCCGCGCCGCCGGCACACAGGGCGATGCCCAGGTTGCCGAACACCAGCACCGTCCACGGCACCCCGGCGCGGGTGGCGAGGAACATGCCCACCAGCGAGGTGATCAGCATCAGCACCACCACCTTGGGCTTGGTCAGCTCCAGATAATCGCGCCAGATCGCTTGGCTGTGGCGTTCACCGGTCAAGGTTGCCATGGCATCTCTCCTTTTATTGTTATGGGGCTGGGGCCGTGTTTATGCGGGTTGAAGCGCCAGCGCAGCGGGACTTGATGCTTGACCCGGACCAGACTGGTACGGGCGTGATAATTGACCAGCACCAGGCTCAACAACAGCGCGGCGCCTCCGGCGTTGTGGGCCACGGCGACCGGCAGCGGCAGGTGGAACAGCACGTTGCTGATGCCCAGGGTGATCTGGGCCGCCAGGGCTATCAACACCAGCCCGGCCAGGCGTGTCATGCCGACGGTCTTCAACTGCCAAGCCAGCCCCAACAGCACCACCGTCACCAGCAACGCGCCGATACGGTGGGTCAAGTGAATGGCGGTGCGCGCATCGCTGTCGAGCTGGCCACCCAGGTAGTTGGGGCCGATGTGCTGGGTCAGATGAAAGCCGTTGGCAAAATCCGCCGGTGGCAGCCATTGCCCGTGGCAGGTCGGGAAATCAACGCAGGCTACGGCGGCGTAATTGGAACTGACCCAGCCGCCGAGGGCGATCTGGCCGATCACCAGCAGTAACCCGGCGGTGGCCCAATGTTGCAGACGCTTGGGCACGGTCAGCGCCGGCAACACACCAGACAATCTCAACGTGAGCAGAAACAGCAGGCTGAGGGTCGCGAACCCGCCCAGCAAATGCCCGGTCACCACTTGCGGCCACAGTTTGAGGGTCACGGTCCACATGCCGAATGCCGCCTGGGCAAAGACCACCGCCAGCAGAAACAGCGGCAGCTTCAAGGGCAGGCCTGGGTGACGCCGGTTCATCCAGGCCCGGGCAGCCAGCACGGTAATCATCAGCCCCAGCAGGCCGGCGAAGTAGCGATGGACCATCTCGTTCCAGCCCTTGTGGGCTTCCACCGGGGCGTCGGGAAAGTGCAGTTCGGCATGTGCCAGCTGGGCTTCGCTCTTGGGTACGCTGATGAAGCCGTAGCAACCGGGCCAGTCCGGGCAGCCGAGGCCGGCGTGGGTGAGCCGGGTGTAGGCGCCCAGCAGTACGACGATCAGTGCCAGCAACGTGGCAAACAGCGCGAGGCGAAATCCAGGTTTGGCCATGTCGTTGCCCTCATCCGATGTTCGACAGTTTCAACAGATGTCGCAGGTCGTTGAGCAGTGCCTTGCCCTTGACCCGGGCGTCATAGCGCAGCACCAGGTTGCTATGGGGATCGATGATCCACAGCTGCGCTTCGCCGCTGCCTTGGGCGCCTTTCTGATAGGCCGGCAGGTCCAGCGGGTAGCGTTGCAGTTGGGGGTATTCGCGTTGCAGTTGGGCGTCGTATTGCGCGTCCAGCGGCTGGGCGATGGCCAGGGCATGGCTGGCGCGGGAGGCGTCGCGACCCAGGCCGATCTGCACCTGACGGGCCAGGTAGACCAGTTGCCGGCAATCAGCCGAACATTCCTGCGGCGCCGTGACCAGGATCTGCCAGCGCTGCTCATCGGCTTGTACGCCGATCTCGGCGCGGGTCTGGCCGTTGCCGATCAGTTCGCCGTGGTAGCTGCGGCTTTCCGGGACCCAGAACTGGAATTTGTACATGCCGGTGGCCAGGATCATCGGGCCGATCACCCCGAGCACGATCAGCAGCAGTTGTAGGCGCCCCTTGCGACGGTTGCGCGCCGTAGGTGCCTCAGACGTGTTGGTTGGATTCATGGTGGTTCCCATGCTGTCTCCCTGCGTTATGCCATCCGAGATAAAGAAAGAGGCCGAACAGCGCCGCCGCCATGGCGAACCACTGCACGGCATAGCCGAGGTGTTTTTCCGGCCCCATGGCCACTACCGGCCAATCGGTCCGATAGGCGCCGGGGCCACTTTGCTGGCGTAATTGGTAGGCGAAACCGTTGCGGCCCAGTTCGGCCCAGAGCTTGTCCGGCTCGACCGCGGTCACCAGTCGCGGCCACGGCGCGTCGGCTGGGTCGGCGTGGAGCTGGAACGTGGTGCCCGGAGCAACGTAGACCCAGGCTTGAAGGTTCACCGCTTGTTCGGGGGTGCTGAAGGCCGGCGGAGTGCGCCGGTCAGGCCAGGGCAACCAGCCACGATTGACCAGCAGCCAGAGCCCGGTCGCCTGGTCGAGAAAGGGTTGGAGCAACTCCACGCCGACCTTGCCGTCGTGCTGGCGGTTATCCAGCAGGATGCTGTGTTCGGCGTCGAACTGGCCCCGCAGGCTGACCGGTCGAAAGGCCGGGTCCGCCGTGTGTTGCAACTCCACGCTTGCCATCGGCTGCGCCACGCGGCGTTCGGCGTAACTGTCCATGAGCACGCGCTTTTGTTCGCCCCGGCTCAATTGCCAGAACCCCAGGCACACCATCACCGGCAACAGCACGGCTACCACCAGTGACGGCACGATGCCTGGCCGGAAGCCTTTCATGGCGCCGTTCCAAAGCTGTCGAACGAGATAGCTATACTCACGTGCATCGCGTCCCCCCGGAGTGTCCCTAATGCTAAAAGCAGCCATCGTCCTGATGCTGATTGCCACGATTGCGAGCCTGTTCAGCGGCCTGTTTTTTCTGGTCAAGGACGACAGCAGTTCCAATCGCCTGGTCATCGCCCTGGCGATTCGGGTCAGTCTGGCCGCCGCCACCGTCGGCTTGATTGCCTGGGGTTTTTTCAGCGGCCAGTTGGTGTCGCATGCTCCTTGGTAAAGAGCCGCCTTGGTAACGGCTGCCTCAGAGGATGTAGACGAAGAAGAACAAGCCGATCCACACCACATCGACGAAGTGCCAGTACCAGCTCGCGGCCTCGAAGCCGAACTGATGCTCGTTGTCGAAATGCCCGCGCATGATGCGCATCAGCATCACGAACAAAATGATCGTGCCGATGGTGACGTGAGCGCCGTGGAAACCGGTGAGCATGAAGAACGTTGCGCCATAGATTCCCGAGCCCAGCGTCAGGCCCAGCTCTTTATAGGCGTGGATGTATTCCTCGGCCTGGAAGCCCAGGAAGGCGCAACCCAGCAGCACGGTGATCGCCAGCCAGATTTTCAGCGCACCGCGATGGCCTTTTTTCAGGGCATGGTGGGCGATGGTCACGGTGACGCTGGAACTGACCAGCAGGATGGTGTTGAGCAGCGGCAAGCCCCAAGGGCTGATCACATCCTTGGGCGGAGGGAAAAGCTTAGGGTCGGGGTTGTTCAGCAACGGCCAGACGTATTCGAAGTTCGGCCAAAGCATCTCCGACAGGCCCTTGCTGCCTTCACCGGCCAGGCCAGGCGCCGAGATCATGCGCACATAGAACAGCGCGCCGAAGAAGGCGATGAAGAACATCACTTCAGAGAAGATGAACCAGCTCATGCCCCAGCGAAACGAGCGGTCGAGCTGCGCACTGTAGAGCCCGGCGCGACTTTCCTTGATGACCGCGCCGAACCAGCCGAACAGCATGTAGGCCAGCAACAGGCCGCCGACAAAAAAGATCAGCGGGCCGTTGGAGTCGGGCCGGTCAGCCTTCAGGTCGTTGAACCAGGTCGCCAGGCCGTACACCGTGACGAACATCCCGACGGTGGCGATGATCGGCCATTTACTCTGGGCCGGAACGTAATAGTGTTCGTGAGTTGCCATTTATTGTTCTCCTTATCGGGCACGCTATCGGTCAGTGTTTACAGCCACCGGTGGATGACGAGCGGTGATATCGAACAGCGTGTAGGACAGCGTCAGGTGCTTCACTTCCTTGGGCATGTCCCGGTCAACGATGAAGCGCATGGGCATTTCGATACGTTCGCCGGGTTGCAGCACTTGCTGGGTAAAACAAAAGCATTCGGTCTTGTGGAAATAGGCCGCCGCGTTGCTCGGCGCGATGCTGGGGACTGCCTGGGCGCTCATCGGCCGATCGGTGGGGTTGTGGGCAATGAACACCATCTCGTTCACGGCCCCGGGCTGAACCACCAATTGGTCGGCTTTAGGATAGAAATCCCAGACCATGTCCACGGAGTTGGTCGACAGGAACTGCACGCGAACCTGGCGCGATTGATCGACGATTTGTTCACCTTCGTACTGCCCTGCGGTTTTGCCGTTGATGCCGAATACCCGGCACATCACGTCGTAGATCGGCACCAGGGCAAACCCGAAGGCAAACATGGCCACCACTACCACTAGCAGGCGCGTGACCAGTTTCTTCAGCGAAATCGAATCAGCCATGATTTCCAGTCCCTACCGAGAACCCTGTGGGAGCGAGCTTGCTCGCGATGGCGGCGACTCGGTGTGTCAGATACACCGCTATCGCGAGCAAGCTCGCTCCCACATAAGGCCCCGGTGTCATCTATTTCACTTCCGGCGGCGTAGTGAAGGTGTGATACGGCGCCGGTGAAGGCACGCTCCACTCCAACCCTTCGGCCCCATCCCACGGCTTGGCCGGAGCCGGCTCGCCGCCGCGGATGGTCTTGATCACGATGAACAGGAAGAACAGTTGCGTAGTGCCGAACATGAACGCGCCGATGGACGAGACCATGTTGAAGTCGGCGAACTGCAGGTTGTAGTCCGGGATCCGCCGGGGCATGCCCGCCAAGCCTACGAAGTGCATCGGGAAGAACGCCAGGTTCATGCCGACGAACGACAGCCAGAAGTGCAGCTTGCCAAGGGTTTCGTCGTACATGTGGCCGGTCCATTTCGGCAGCCAGTAGTAGGCCGAGGCGAAGATCCCGAAGATCGCGCCGGGCACCAGCACATAGTGGAAGTGCGCGACCACGAAGTAGGTGTCCTGATACTGGAAGTCCGCCGGAGCGATGGCCAGCATCAGTCCGGAGAAGCCGCCGATGGAAAACAGGATCACGAACGCCACGGCAAACAGCATCGGCGTCTCGAAGGTCAGCGAGCCTTGCCACATAGTGCTGGCCCAGTTGAACACCTTTACCCCGGTGGGCACGGCGATCAGCAGGGTGGCGTACATGAAGAACAGCTCGCCCACCAGCGGAATGCCCACCACGAACATGTGGTGCGCCCAGACGATAAACGACAGGAACGCAATGGCGGCCGTGGCGTAGACCATGGAGGTGTAGCCAAACAACGGTTTGCGGGAGAAGGCCGGGATGATCGAGCTGACGGCACCGAAGGCCGGCAGGATCATGATGTACACCTCGGGATGGCCGAAGAACCAGAACACGTGCTGGAACAGCACCGGGTCACCGCCGCCGGCAGCACTGAAGAAGCTGGTGCCGAAGTGGATGTCCATCAGCATCATCGTCACGCAGCCGGCCAGCACCGGCATCACTGCGATCAGCAGGAACGCGGTGATCAGCCAGGTCCAGACGAACAGCGGCATTTTCATCAGGGTCATGCCGGGGGCACGCAGGTTGAGGATGGTGGCGACCACGTTGATCGCGCCCATGATCGAGCTGATGCCCATCAGGTGGATGGCAAAGATAAAGAACGTCACGCTTTCCGGCGCATAGGTGGTGGACAGCGGCGCGTAGAAGGTCCAGCCGAAGTTCGGCCCGCCGCCAGGGGTGAACAGCGTCGACACCAGCATCAGGAACGCCGCCGGCAACAACCAGAAACTGAAGTTGTTCATCCGTGGCAGGGCCATGTCCGGCGCCCCGATCATCAGTGGGATCATCCAGTTGGCCAGGCCGACGAAGGCCGGCATCACCGCGCCGAAGACCATCACCAAGCCATGCATGGTGGTCATCTGGTTGAAGAACTCCGGCTGCACGATCTGCAGGCCGGGCTGGAACAGCTCGGCGCGGATCACCATGGCGAACGAGCCGCCCAGCAGGAACATGGAGAAGGCGAACCACAGGTACAGCGTGCCGATATCCTTGTGGTTGGTGGTCAGTACCCAGCGCATCAGCCCTTTGGCGGGGCCGTGGGCGTGGTCGGCATGACCGTGGTCATCGATCACAGCACTCATGTCCTGTCTCCTTCGAACGAGTGGGCTGGGCGGCGCGCGGCGATGAGCTGCGACCGGTTGCGGGAACAAACGTCAGGCCGGCTCATTGGCTTTCTGCCTGTTTGAGTTCCAGCACTTGTTTAGGCGTAACCATGTCGCCCTTGTTGTTGCCCCAGGCGTTACGTTCATAGGTCACGACCGCCGCGATATCGACTTCCGACAACTGTTTGCCGAACGCCGCCATGGAGGTGCCCGGTTTGCCGTGAAAGACAATGTTCAGGTGATCAGCCACAGGGCCAGTGGCGATTTTCGAGCCCTTGAGCGCCGGGAACATCGGCGGCAGGCCCTGGCCTTCGGCCTGGTGACAGGCCACGCAGGTGGTGTGATAGACCTTGTCGCCACGTTCGATGAGCTCTTGCAGGGTCCATTCCTTGCTGGTCAGCTCTTTGAGTTGCGCCGCTTCGGCCTTGCGCTCGGCCAGCCATGCTTCGTAGTCGGGCTTGCTCTTGACCTCGACAACGATGGGCATGAACCCGTGGTCCTTGCCGCACAGTTCGGCGCATTGGCCGCGATACAGGCCGGGTTTGTCGACGCGGGTCCAGGCTTCGTTGACGAAGCCGGGAATCGCATCGCGTTTGACCGCGAACGCTGGCACCCACCAGGAGTGGATCACGTCGGCGGAGGTGACCAGAAAGCGCACCTTGGCATCGACCGGCAGCACCAGCGGCTTGTCGACTTCCAGCAGGTAATGTTCGCCCTTGGCGCTCTGGTTATTGATTTGTTCGGCGGGGGTGGCCAGGTTGCTGAAGAACTCGACGTCTTGCCCCAGGTACTTGTAGTGCCACTTCCACTGATAGCCGGTGACCTGGATATCGATGTCCGACTCGCTGGAGTCGTACATCTTGATCAGGGTCGCGGTGGCGGGAACCGCCATGGCAACCAGGATCAGGAAAGGCACGATGGTCCAGAGGATTTCGACGCGGGTGTTTTCGTGGAAATTGGCCGCGTTCTGGCCGGTTGAGCGGCGGTGCATCATCATCGACCAGAACATGGCGCCGAAGACGATGATGCCGATCACTACACAGATCCAGAAGATGGTCATGTGCAGGTCGAACACTGCATTGCTGATCTGTGTCGCTCCAGGCGCCATATTCACAGTCCAGGCCGCTTGCGCCTGGCTGAAAATCGACCACAACAGGAGGCCCATCCATACGTGTGGATGTCGCGTCATTGCGGGTTCCCCTTATCGTTCTTGTTATCCCGTCGGCGTAACGCCAGCGGCAAGGGATCGGCTACTTCAGACTACCAACTTGACTCGCCGCGCCTTGCTGCACATGCAATCGGGTGTCATCAGCTAACTCCATTCCAAACCGAGTATAGACAGCGACTGGAACCTCGCAACGCGATGGCGTAAATCGTTTGAAACAGGCAGGGCTTGCGCTAGAGCCCACGAATGGAGAAGGATGCGAACCTGAGTGATGGCAAACCGATATAACTGCGACGTATCAAGGATGAGTAGGTTTATGAAAAATAGGTCTTAGGAGTGTTTTTGCGCCAGCTAAGTTATGTCTTCCTTATTTCATTGCCTTGTTCCCTGGAGTTGTCATGAACACCGCCGCATTGCGCGAGCAGATCCAAAAAGCCCAACAACATGAGGCCGAGACCGGCCAACTGACGCGTCAGCTGGAAGCCCAGCTGCCGAACCTGCACGCCGCGATCCAACTGCCGGACATCGACGCCAAGGGCGTGATGACCCGCTTTGTCACCGCGTATATCGAGCAAGTGCCCGACCTGCTGGACGCAGCCAACGAGGTGGCCCGCGAAGCCGGCATCGAATCGCAGATCAAACCGGTGCTGAAAATCGCCGAGCAGTTTTTCCTCCAGCCACCCAAGGTCATGGAGGGTCACGTTGGCCTGGACAGCCTGCTGGACGAAGCCTACCTGGCCCATCGGCTGGTGGAAGAGGTCAACGACCTGTACATCAAGCACTTCGGCCAGCCGCTGATTCCGTTGGATATGACGGTGGCCAACCTGATCGCTCACCATTTGATCGGCGAACCCTTTGCCAATCAACTGGATGAAGCGGTGCATCACGCGGTCGATGAAATGCTCGACGAAGACAGCTTTGCGCTGGAGTCGGTGGAGTCTTACCGGGAAAAACTCAGTAACCCGGACACGGGCGCTGCCTGGAAACGCTGGCCGTGCCTGTCGCGGCAGTTGGGAGTAGGGCTGGAGCTGGATCAGCCGGCGGCTTGATCTGGCTGAAACACTCATCCCTTGTGGGTGTTCACAGAAATTGTGCCCACCACAGATCCCTGTGGGAGCGAGCCTGCTCGCGATAGCGGTTGAACCTGCAACATTAATGTCGACTGATTCACCGCTATCGCGAGCAGGCTCGCTCCCACATTTTGCTCAAGGTGTCAGGTAGCTGCTGCGCCCACTCCCACCGTGGTGCGCAAGCGCCCTTCCAGCCTGCGCTTGAGCCCACGGGATTCGATCAACAACTTCGAACCCTTGCTGGCATTCGCCCGGCCCCATTCTTCCAAAAGCTCCAGGCACGAATGGTCGATGTAGCTCAGGTTATTGAGCGGCACATGCACCGTCGCGCCTGTCGGAATGGTGCCCAGCACCTGGGTCAGCGCCGGAACCTTCAGGAAGGTTGCCGCCCCCACCAGTCGCAATTCCATCTCACCCTCCTGGGGCAGATCGATCAGGCTGATTTTCAGTCGGGAAGCTTTCCAGGCCAGTTTTGCCAGGGTCAGGCCGAAACCGATCAATACGCCGGTCAGCAGGTCGGTGAAGATGATCGCCAGCGCCGTCGCGGCATAGGTGAACATCGGCATCCGGCCATACCGTCCCAGCCCGCGAAACGCCTTGAGATCCACCAGTTTGAAACCGGTGTACACCAACACACCCGCCAGGCTCGCCACCGGAATGCTCTGTAGCACGCTGGACAGCAGAAGCACGAAGAGCAACAGCCACAGGCCATGGAAAATCGTCGACATCCGCGTGGTGGCCCCGGCCTGGACGTTGGCCGAACTGCGCACGATCACGCCGGTCATCGGCAGGGCGCCGAGCAGACCGCAGAGCATGTTACCGATGCCCTGGGCGGACAGTTCCCGGTCGAAGTCTGCGCGTTCGCCGCTGTGCATGCGGTCCACGGCAGCGGCCGAGAGCAGCGTTTCGGCACTGGCGATGAAAGCGACAGCGAAGGCGGCGATCAGCAACGTGGGGTCGGCCAGGTTCAGCAGGTCCGCCGGGCGCAGCCAATCAATGGCTTCGGCAAGGTTCTCCGGGACTTCCACGCGCTTGACCTGCAAGGCCAGCAGCAGGCTGGCAATGGTCGCCAGGCCCACGCCGAGCAAGGCACCGGGAACAAAGCGCAAGCTGTGAGGGCGAAACTTTTCCCACAGCCACATCACCGCAATCGTCGACAAACCGAGCAGACCCGCCTGCCAGCCGAACGACGGCAACGCCTGGGCCACTGCCGCAGGGAACGCCGCCAGATTATCCAGCCCCGACGGCTTAGGCACCGCGTCGAGCATCACATGGACCTGGGACAACACGATCAGCACACCGATACCCGCCAGCATGCCGTAGACCACCGCGGGCGCGGTTACCCGGAACCAGCAGCCCAGGCGAAAGCGCCCGGCCAGTAACTGTAGAAGACCGGCCAACAGCAGAATCGGCCCGAGCATCGCGACGCCGTGCTGGCGCACCAGTTCGAAGACCAGTACCGCCAACCCGGCGGCCGGGCCGCTGACTTGCAACTTGGAGCCGGCCAGAAAACCCACCACCAGACCACCGATGATGCCGGTGATCAGACCTTTGGCCGGTGGCAGGCCGGACGCGATGGCAATGCCCATGCACAAGGGCAGCGCCACCAGAAACACCACCACGGAAGC
The DNA here is from genome assembly GCF_034555295.1 of Pseudomonas sp. N-137. Lineage (NCBI taxonomy): Bacteria > Pseudomonadati > Pseudomonadota > Gammaproteobacteria > Pseudomonadales > Pseudomonadaceae > Pseudomonas > Pseudomonas sp. N-137. Next base: position 66,679 of record NZ_JAXUDQ010000018.1, on the reverse strand, counting down.
CAACAGCTCCCGTGGCAGAACAGCTTTTAATTGAGCAGCACGCATGGCGACTCTCCCGAAGTTTTCTTCAGGCATGGCAAGGCCCGACCGCTCAAATGGCAGGCTGGGCTTGTACCACGCAAGGATGTTTAGGAGTGGTTAGAAGCGCGCTTTAGGCGTCGCCACCGGTATCGGATGGCTGCCATCGAGCGGCAGGAAACAGCCCTGGTCCGCGTCGTAGGCTTTGATCTCGCTGGTCTCGATGTTGTACACCCAACCATGGATGAACAATTGGCCGTTGGCCATGCGAGAGGCGACCGAGGGATGCGTTCGCAAATGCTGCAGCTGCGCGATCACGTTCTCTTCGGTGAGGATGGGCATGATCTGTTTTTCGTCGCCGCACGGGCAGTTGTCATGAACCATGGTCTTGGCCACTTCGGCGTGGCGCAACCAGGCTTTGACCGTGGGCATTTTTTCCAGAGTGTCGGGATTCAACACCGCACGCATGGCGCCGCAGTCGGAGTGACCGCAGACGATGATGTGCTGCACACCGAGGGCCAGCACGGCGTATTCGATGGCGGTGGAGACGCCGCCGTTCATCTGCCCGTACGGCGGAACGACGTTGCCGACGTTGCGGGTCACGAACAGGTCGCCTGGGGAGCTATGGGTAATCAGCTCGGGCACGATGCGCGAATCGGCGCAGGTGATGAACATCGCCCTAGGCGCTTGCGCCGTGGCGAGTTTCTTGAAGAGCTCTTCCTGCTGGGGAAAGATTTCGTGATGGAAATGCAAAAAGCCGTCAACAATATGCTGCAGCGCTGCATCGGCGGTTTCCGCCTCGGGTTGGGCTGAAGCCGACGCAGCCAACGGCTGTTTATCCTTGTCACTCATGATTCATCCTCTTTGACGGTATAGCGCCAGTGGCTGGTTAAAAAACATCCAGGTCGAAATGTTCGACTTGTCAGTCACTCGATGAACAAGGTAGCGACCGAAACTTAACTCAAACTGAATCAAAGGCTCTAGAACAACGATTACAGGTGTGACCGGGAAGCAAGCGCCGCTCATGCCTGCCCATGCCCCACGTTCAACTTTAATCAAATCAAAGACATCTGTCGGCCCGGCGGACAAAAGGCGTCGCAATCGAGATTGTAACCGTCCCGGCGCTCAAGCCCCAGACGCTTGAGCGCCTTGGCGAAACGCTGCGCCAGCAGGTCGGCGAACGGGCCTTCGCCACGCATCCGAGAACCGAAGCGGCTGTCATACAGTTCGCCGCCACGGCTCTGGCGAACCAGGCTCAGCACATGAGCGGCGCGTTGCGGGTAGTGCGCCTGCAGCCATTCTTCAAACAGCGGCGCGACCTCCAATGGCAGGCGCAACATGATGTAGGAAGCACTCTGCGCACCGGCGGCGTGGGCCTCGGCCAGCAGATTTTCGATCTCGCTGTCGTTGATCATCGGGATCATCGGCGAACACAGCACTCCCACGGGAATGCCCGCCTCGCGCATGACCTTGATCGCCCGTAATCGGGCCTTGGGCGCCGCCGCGCGCGGTTCGAGGATGCGCTTGAGTTCATCGTCCAGGGTGGTGAGGCTGATCATGACCTTTACCAGGCGCTGTTGCGCCAGCTCGGTCAGCAGGTCCAAGTCGCGCAGAATCAGCGAGCCTTTGGTGACGATGGTCACCGGATGACGGTAGCGCAGCAGCACTTCGAGAATCCGGCGCGTAATGCGATGTTCGCGTTCGATCGGCTGGTAAGGGTCGGTATTGGAGCCCAGGTTGATTGGGGCGCATTGATAGCCACGCCTGGACAGCTGTTCCTCCAGTACGTCGGCGGCATTGGTCTTGGCGATCAGTCTGGTTTCGAAATCCAGCCCGGGCGACATGTCCCAGTAAGCGTGGCTGGGCCGCGCATAGCAGTAGATACAGCCATGTTCGCAGCCCCGGTATGGATTGATGGAGCGGTCGAAAGGCAGATCCGGCGAGGTGTTGCGGGTGATGATGGTCTTGGCCGTTTCGATCCGCACTTCGGTGCCTTGGGTCGGCGGTACTTCCTGATACCAGCCATCATCTTCGACCACCGAGCGACTCGGGGCGAAGCGGTTGTGCGGGTTGGTGGCGGTGCCACGGCCACGGGGCGGAAGAGAGATGGACATTGGAAGGCTCCGTTGCTGTATGTGCATACAGTATTCGCTGGGATTCAATTAGGCCAGCGCCGTTCAGCAGCCCACCGCTATGGATCGTGTTCACGTCGTGTTGACGTCTTGCTCACAGGCCTTTAACCGGCTCGTGCCGAAACTGACCGTCTCGTTCTTCTTCGTTTCGGTCGTCCACGCATGTTCAAACTCTATTCCCGCTCCCTGCTCCTCCTGTCCTTGTTCCTGGTCTTTGCCGAGTCCCAAGCCCTGGCGGCCGATCTGGGCGAGGCAAGGTCTTCCGAATGGGCCCAGCCGGTGGAAAAGCGCTACAACCTTTATCAGATGTCGCCGGCGCTTTACCGCAGCGCCTTGCCGGACGCGGATGCCTTGCCTCTGCTGACGAGGCTCAACATCGGCACAGTCATCACATTTCTGCCGGATTCGGACGCCAGTTGGTTATCCACACCCGGCGTCAAGCAAGTGCAGTTGCCTTATCGCACCAATCATGTGGACGACAGCGACATCCTCGCTGCCTTGCGCGCCATTCAGGCTGCCGAAACCGATGGCCCGGTATTGATGCACTGCAAGCATGGTTCGGACCGCACCGGGTTGGTGGCGGCCATGTACAGGGTGGTCGTACAGGGCTGGAGCAAAGAGGAGGCCTTGAACGAAATGACTGAAGGCGGCTTCGGCAACAACCCGCACTTCAAGGACGGGGTTCGTTACATGATGCGGGCCGATGTTGAGAAGCTCCGCGTTGCGCTGGCCAACGGCGACTGCAGTACCAGCGTTTTTGCTCTTTGCTCGCTGCAAAGCTGGGTCGGTTCCGTCATCACGACTCGTCAGCCCGACCCACAGGTTATTCGCCCTTCACCCTGACAGCTGGCATCCCTGCAAAGGCTGCCACGGACTCGGCCAGAGGCCTTGAATCGCCAGGGCCGAATATTGTTTCACGCAACGCCCGGCCTGTTGTCCCGTTGAACAACCCCTCCTGCTCAAACCTTTGGAACGCGGTGATTGCCAACGCTTTTGACCAGGCATAGGCGTAAATCCGGGCCGCATAACCGGTCACCATGTAATCCAGGCCATTGGGCCAGCGTTCGCTCCCCCATACGGGCAGATGTCCGACTTGGGCGCTGACTTGATCGAATACCTGCTGAGCCGTGCGCCCATCGCCGTGGGTCAGGTGCAGTTCCATGTCAAACAGCGCGTTGCGCAGCAGCGAGGCGGTTTCCCAGCTGGCTTGAGTGTTGGCGAAGGTCAGCAACTGATCGGCGATGGCATCGGGCATGGCCGCGCCGGTCCGGTAATGCTTTGACAGACGGACCAGGCATTGCCGGGTAAAGCACCATTGTTCCAGTAGCACCCCGGCAAATTCCGAGGTGTCCCGGGAGAGCTCGGTGATGCCCGATACGTCGCGATACTCGGCGCGGGTCAACACATGGTGCAAGCAATGGCCGAACTCATGAAAGAGAATTCGTAGTTGCAGATGGTCGAGCAAGACCGGCGATGTATCTGAGCTGCGCGCCAGCCAGCCGTGCAACACGGCGATGGGATGTCGGGGCCGGCCCTCGGCCGTGATGCGGCGGTTTCGCAGGGTGGTGGTGTTCGGGTAACCGTCTCTGTTCGCATCCTCGAACGGATCGAAATAGATGTAGCCGATGGTCTGGTCCCACTCGCGGACTTCGAAAAGACGCACGTCCGGATGCCAGGTGGCCGCGTCAGCGCGTTCGAGAATGTCCACCCCAAACAGATCCTTGGCGATCAGCAATAGCTGTGAAAAGGTGGACTCCAGCTCGAACCAGGCGCTGAGGGCCAGCTTCGAGATGCCGGCCGTATGCTGACGAAGTTTTTCTACCAGATACGGGTAATCCCAAGGTTGAAGCTCGGTGAAACCTTGCTTCCGGGCAAATGCCCTGAGCTGTTCAGCGTCACGGGCAAAGAGGCCTTGTTGCTGTTCAAGCTGATCGCGCAAGAACCCCATCACCTGTTCGGGAGACTCGGCTTGCTCAGGCTCGATGACCATTTGAGCGAAATTCGAATAACCCAGTAACGTCGCATACCGACGACGATCTTCCAGCAAGCGTCTAAGCACCTCGCTGTTATCAAACCGGCCAGCGTCGGGGCCCTGGTCCGAGGCGCGTGTGCTGTAGGCCAGGTAAACCTCTTTGCGCAAAAGACGATTGTCCGCGTAGCTGGTGACGATGCCAAACGATGCATCACTGAGGGTCAGCAGCCATCCCGTGCGCCCGGCCTCGCGGGCCTGTTTGGCCAGCTGTTGTTTGAATTGCGGCGCCAGGCCGCTCAACTGAGCCTCATCGTCGAACGCTTTGCTCCAGGCCTTGTTGGCCTTGTGCAACTGATCGAGGAACAATTCGCGGCCCTGTTGAATGCGTTGCTGCAGGGCTTTCAAATCTGACGCTGCGGTATGGGCCAACCCATGCTGGCGAAACTGGCGCAGGGCCTTCTCCAGAACTCTTTTACGAGGCGGTTCGAAGTGCCTGGCAATCTCGCTGTTGGCCAAGCGCTGATAGAGTTGGAACAATTGGCGATTGTGTCTCAGCGCGCTCTGGAAATCGTGCACCCGTTCGCTGCAGTCGAGCGAAGCCTGGGCCCAGTCGTCTCCTGGCCGGGTGGACGCCAGCAGATCCAGCAGGTCGTCGAAACCCTTCAAGCGGGCGTGAATCTCGTCCATGGCCAACACCAGGTCGTCCCAGGTGGGGAAAGGAGTCTGAGTCTTGATGATGTTGGCCACTTGATCGCGGCTCTCGGCAAGAATCCGGTCGAGGGCCGGTGAAAAATGTTTGGCTTGGATCTGCGCAAAGGGGGGCAGGTCATAGGCCTGCAACAGCGGATTGTCATTGTCGGGCATGGCAGCCTTCCTGTCTGTCTGGACTGGGGAACAGTCTGGAGAGGAAGGCGTGACGCGTTGCGGTATATATGTATCGCTTCCGGGCCGGGCGGCCCGGAAGGTGATGCCGAAGATTTCAGTCGGTTTTTTTCTTCAGCTTGGGATTGGGGAAAAACTGTACCGCCTGGACCTTGGCGTCCGGGACTTTGAGCGCCGATGTGTTGACCCGGGTGCCCAATTCCTTGGGCACCGACAGGCCTTGTTCGTTGAGCGTGTCGGAGTATCCGCAGGCCACACACTCACGGTGCGGCACGCCGTCTTCGTTCCACATCATCAACTTGTCCGGCTCGCTGCACGCCGGGCAGACTGCCCCGGCGATAAAGCGCCTTTTGGTAATCACAGGCCCCTCGCTCATGCTGCTGCGTCCTCGGTCAGGCCGCTGTGGCGCAAGAGTGCGTCAATCGATGGCTCACGGCCACGGAAGTCGACGAACAGCACCATCGGCTCCTGGGAGCCGCCACGGGCCAGGATCGCTTCACGGAAAGCGCGACCGGTGTCGGCGTTGAGCACGCCGTCCTCTTCGAACTTGGAGAACGCATCGGCCGACAACACTTCCGCCCACTTATAGCTGTAGTAGCCCGCCGCATAACCGCCGGCGAAGATGTGGGCAAAGCTGTTGGGGAAGCGGTTGTAGGCCGGTGGACGCATCACCGAGACTTCGTCGCGCACGCCTTCGAGCACTTGCAGCACGCTGCGACCATCGCCATGGGTGGCGTGCAGCTCGAAGTCGAACAGCGAGAACTCCAGTTGGCGGACCATCATCAGGCCGGACTGGAAGTTTTTCGCCGCGAGCATTTTTTCCAGCAGGTCCTGGGGCAGCGGTTCACCGGTTTCATAGTGGCCGGAAATCAGCGCCAGGCCTTCGGGCTCCCAGCACCAGTTTTCCATGAACTGGCTCGGCAGCTCCACGGCATCCCAGGCCACGCCGTTGATGCCGGACACGCCGGCATGTTCGACGCGGGTCAGCAGGTGGTGCAGGCCATGGCCGAACTCGTGGAACAGGGTGGTGACTTCGTCGTGGGTCAGCAGCGCGGGTTTGCCGCTGTCGGCCGGGGTGAAGTTGCACACCAGGTTGGCGACCGGGCTTTGCAGCACGCCATCGAAGGTGCGCCGACGGTCGCGGGCGCCGTCCATCCAGGCGCCGCCGCGCTTGTTGGCGCGGGCGTAGAGATCGAAGAAGAAGCGGCCAACGTGCTGACCGTTCTCCTTGATTTCGAACAGGCGCACGTCCGGATGCCAGCTGTCGAAGCCTTTCAGCTCGGCGATCTCGATGCCGTAGAGGCGCTGCACGATGGCGAACAGGCCGCTCAGTACCTTGTCGATCGGGAAGTAGGCGCGCAGGGCTTCCTGGGCCACGCTGTAACGCTGCTGGCGCAGCTTTTCACCGTAGAAGCCGCTGTCCCAGCTTTGCAGGTCGGGGCAGCCCTGTTCGGCGGCGAACGCCTTCAGCTGTTCCAGATCCAGGGCGGCGAATGGTTTGCTGCGCTTGGCCAGGTCGCGCAGGAAACTGAGCACCTGATCGCTGGATTCGGCCATTTTGGTCGCCAGGCTCAACTCGGCGAAGTTGGCGAAGCCCAGCAGTTGGGCCAATTCCTGGCGCAGGTCGAGGATTTCTTCCATCACCGGAGTGTTATCGTTCTGACCGGCGTTGGGGCCTTGGTCTGACGCGCGTGTGCAGTACGCGGCATAGACTTCTTCACGCAGGGCGCGGTCTTCGGCGTAGGTCATCACCGCGTAATAGCTGGGGAATTCCAGGTTGATCAGCCAACCGTCCAGCTCTTTGGCCTGGGCGGCCGCGGCCATTTGCGCCTTGGCCGAGTCGGTCAGGCCGGCGAGGGCGGCCTCAGAGGTGATGTGTTTGGTCCAGGCCTGGGTCGCGTCCAGCAATTGGTTGGAGAAGCGGCTGCCCAGTTCCGACAGTTTGCTTTGCACTTCGGCATAGCGTTGCTGCTGCTCGGGCGGCAGATCGATACCCGACAGACGGAAGTCCCGCAGGGAATGTTCCAGGATGGTTTTCTGCGCCACGTCGAAACCGGCGGCTTCGGGGCTGCTCGCCAAGGCTTCGAAGGCCTGGAACAGCTCGCGGTTCTGGCCCAGCTCCGTGGAGTAAGCACTCAGCGCCGGCAGGCAGGCCTCGTAGGCTTCGCGCAGTTCGGGGCTGTTACGCACGGCGTTCAAATGGCTCACCGGGCTCCAGGCCGCGCCCAGGCGATCATTGAGCTCGTCCATCGCCAGCACCAGGCCGGCCCAGGTAGGCTGAGTGCCCTGGGTCTTGAGGATCTCGGCAATGGCGGCACGGTTGTCAGCCAGGATCTGCTCGATGGCCGGTTGCACGTGCTCGGCACGGATCGTCGAGAACGGCGGCAGGTCGTAGGGTTGCAAAAGAGGGTTGTTCACGCTCACGGTTGACACCTTGGCTGGAAGAAACATGGACCCATCTTAATTACAATCGACGTTCACCGCAGCTAGCAGCGCCTATCACCGGATAAGAGAGAGCCTATCGTGACCCTTCGCACGTACCAGAATCACAGCCCACGGCTTGCCCGCGGCGCTTTTGTCGACAGCACTGCGGTGGTGATCGGCGACGTTGAAATCGGCGAAGACGGCTCCGTCTGGCCGCTGACGGTCATTCGCGGCGACATGCACCGCATCCGCATTGGTGCCCGTACCAGCGTCCAGGATGGCTGCGTGCTGCACATCACCCACGCCGGCCCCTTCAATCCCGATGGCTTCCCGCTGCTGATCGGCGATGACGTGACCATTGCCCACAAGGTCATGCTCCATGGCTGCTCGGTGGGCAGCCGGGTCTTGATCGGCATGGGCAGCATCGTCATGGACGGCGCGGTGGTTGAAGATGACGTGATCATCGGCGCCGGCAGCCTTGTACCGCCGGGCAAACGCCTGGAGAGCGGCTTCCTGTATGTAGGCAGCCCGGTAAAACAGGCCCGACCGCTGACCGACAAGGAACGCGCCTTTTTCACCTACAGCGCGGCGAACTACGTGAAGCTCAAGGACCTGCATCTGGCCGAAGGCTACGACCGGCTCTGAATCGTCCCGCCCTTACCCAGGAATTTGCATGCATTACCAGACCGTACTCTTCGACCTCGACGGCACCCTCACCGACCCCCGCGAGGGCATTACCCGTTCGATCCAGTTCGCCCTGAGCCAACTGGGCATCGACGAACCCGACCTGACCCGTCTCGAACACTTTATCGGCCCGCCACTGTTGCAGGCCTTCATGCAGTTTTATGACTTCGATGAGGCGAAAGCCTGGGAGGCGGTGAATTTCTATCGCGAACGCTTCAAGGTCACCGGGTTGTACGAAAACCGCGTCTTCGACGGTGTGATGCCCCTGCTGGAAACCCTGGGCGAGCAGGGCCGGCAGTTGTACATCGCCACCTCCAAACCCTGGGTCTTCGCCCGCGAAATCGCCCGCCACTTCGACTTCGCCCGGCACTTCAAAGTGATCTATGGCAGTGAGCTGGACGGTACGCGGACCGACAAAGTTGAGTTGATTGCTCACCTGATGGCTGAAGAAGGGCTCGACCCGGCGAATACCTTGATGATTGGCGACCGCAAACACGATTTGATTGGGGCTCGTAGCAATGGGCTGGATGCGGCGGCGGTGGGCTATGGGTTTGGCAGTTATGAGGAGCTGAATGCCGAGGGCCCGGCGTATCACTTTCAGACGCTGGATGAGTTGCATCGGGCGTTTTTGCAGGGGTAGTCATATTGCGATCGCGGGCAAGCCTTGCTCCCACAGGGGGCGGTGTTGTACATGCAAGCCGCGTTCACTGAGATCTATTGTGGGAGCGAGCCTTCTCGCGATGAGGCCGGATCAATCACCAGAACTTTTCGATCCTGCCAGCGCCTTCAGTGCCGCTTTGCGCTCATCAATCGGCAAACTGCCAAGCTTTTCCACTGCGGCATAAAACGCAACCCAGTCTCCGCCTTCCTGTTGAAACAGCGCCGCAAACGCTGGCACCCACTGGCTATACAACCCGAACGGCAATAGCCGTGCATTGTTCAGCGGCGCATAGACCCAGGCGTCGAAGTATTTGTCGCCCGCCCACTGGGTATCGCGCAGTTGTTCATAGTTGCTGCGCAGGCGCTGGAACTCTTCGCCCTTGCGCTGGCGCATCTGTTCGGCTGGCAGGGGTTGGGTATAGAGCTGTTCCAGCCGCTGACGCGTGTCCAGGACCAGTTGGATGAATTGCTCGCGCTGGCGCATCCGTTTGCCATTGTCCGGCGCCAGCCCGCGACTGGCGCGCCATTGCCGGGTGCCTTGCTGTTCGACGAAGGTGGCAAAGGATTCATTGAATTCGGTGTCGTCCTTTACGTAGAAGCGCTGGTGCGCCAGTTCATGAAAGATCAGCGTCGCCAGGCGTTCGTCGCCCCAGTGCATCATCGAGCTCAGGATCGGGTCGTTGAACCAGCCCAGCGTCGAGTAGGCCTCTACGCCACCAATCGCCACATCCATGCCCCGCAAGCGTTGCAAGGCTGCCTCGCCACGGGCGGCGCCCTGGCTGTAGTAGCCGCGATAGGCCACGCAACCGGCGATGGGGAAACAGTGGTTTTGCGGGGCCAGGGAAAATTCTGGCGTGGCGAAGACATTCCAGACCACGAATGGGCGGCCAATGTCCGCATACAGGCGGTAGCTTTTGTTGTCCGGCAGGTGCAACTGCGCACTGGCGAATGTGCGTGCCGCACGCGCCTCGGCCAGATGAGCCCGCAATGTGGGATCACGGGCGGGGTCGGCAATCACTTGGTCGATTGGCTCGCGGGCCTGCAACAGCCGTAGCTGTCCACTGGCGAGTTGACTGTAGTAACCCACGCTTGCACAACCGTTGAGTAACGAAAGCAGGAGGCCTGGAAACAAAATCCGGAAAACACGGTCGAGTAACCGATGGCTTGGATGCGGCCTGATCAATTGGAATCACCCTGGGAAAGTCTGCCCACAAGACTATCCCGCCTGCCTGGAGCTTCGCTATGCGCGTATTGATGCTGACGAGTGGCTTGTTGCTGCTGACCGGTTGCGCCGGTTTGCCTGATCCTGATCCGTCGCAGGCATGGATCGACCTGGGAAGCCATCAGGACACGGCGCTGCAAGCGCTGGAAGTCGATGACAAGACGTCTCTCGACCGACGTTATTTTGAAGTGCAGCCGGGCAGCCATGAGCTGACGGTGCGTTATCAATTTGCCGTCGAGCCCGGCAACATCGGCCCGAATGCCGAGCCACTGTGGCGCGATTGCCGGTTGAATGTGAAGTTCAAGGACTTCAACGCAGGCCAGCGTTATCAGTTGCAGGCTGGCAACATCGGTTTCCGTCCATGGGCCAAGCTCTATGATCAACAGCGAAAAGTCGTGGGCCAAGGCACGCCAGCAGGCTGTCAGCAAAGCTGATCGGCGCTATTCTCATTGTCTGACTTCAGGAAATCATCATGCGCCTACCTCTGCTGCTATTGGCCTTTGTCTCCATGAGCGGCTGTGCAACCAGCCCGCCGCCCAAGGTTGATCCGAACATGGCCTGGATCGACTTCGCCACGCCCATGCCGGGCGGCAAGATGCTGATGGCTGAAAGCCTGGATGGCCAACGACTGCAGGACGGACGTTTCTTCCAGGTTTCTCCGGGCAGCCACGAACTGAAAGTGCGTTTCGACTTCGAGGTGCCTGGCGGTGGTGGGCTGGGTATGCAAGCCGAGCCGCAAGAGCGGCTGTGCTACATGCTTGTGCGTTACGACCATTTCGAGGCGGGCCAGCGTTATCGCCTGGAGGGTCGCAATCTGGCGTTTACCCCCAGCGCCCGACTCTATAACGCCAAGCGTGAAATCGTGGCCGAAGAACGGCAGGTCAATTGCGTTCCGTAGGACGGCTTAGCTGTCGTTCTTCTGGTAGATGATCTTTTTGGTGCCGTTTTCGCACCTGCCCACGACCATATTTTCATCATGCACCTCATCATTGGTCACGATTTCCAATGTGTAGGAAGGCACGTTATTCGCCTGGATCTTCGCTTCGATTTCCGCTTTCAGTTCTTCACAGGATTTGGGGGCCGCGAGGGCCGACGTGGCCAATGCGCAACTGATGACCGCCAGGGCGAATCGTTTCATGCTCGAATTCCTCATGACAGCGCGCACTGCCTGTGCGCTGAAACTGCAGGTGTGCATTCGACCACAATTGCTGCAGGGTAAACAGATCACAGCCTTCAGCCGCAGCTGAAGGCTGTGATGGGTATCGCATCAGCTCACCAGCGTCGCATCCAGCGTAATCTTGGCGTTCAGCACTTTGGAAACCGGGCAACCTTCCTTGGCCTTGTTGCTCAGCTCTTCGAATTGCTCCTGGCTGGCGCCGGGGATCTTCGCTTTAAGCGTCAGTTTCACTGCCGTAATCGCAAAGCCGCCCTCGACCTGATCGAGGGTGACATCGGCGTTGGTATCGATACTGCTGGCTGTGAGCCCAGCCTCGCCAAGGATCATCGAAAACGCCATGGAGAAGCAGCCCGCATGGGCCGCGCCGATCAGTTCTTCCGGGTTGGTGCCCTTGCCGCCTTCGAAGCGCGCCTTGAAGCCATAGGGGGCTTCGCGCAGCACGCCGGTTTCCGTGGAGATGGAGCCGATGCCGGTTTTCAGGTCACCTTCCCAATGAGCCGATGCTTTCTTGATGATAGCCATGTCTGCCTCCTCAATATCCGGCGCGAGGGTTCGCGCCTGGGTGTTTTTCGTTGTCAGGGTTGTGAGGATAGACCGCCCGATAAAGTTCATCCTGTCGATTAGCCGACCGATTTAGTAGGAAATTTCATGGTAGCTATTGAAACTCGGGTATATGCCCACATTGCATGGAACACACCTATAGAAACGGCAGGCTTTTGCCCGTAGGAAAAGCCCCTCATGCCGTTGGAGATTCCGGCCCATGAAACAGCTGTCCGAAGTGAAGTTCTCGACCCTCGACCTCGTGCCTGTGCGCGCTGATGGCAACGCTGCCCAGTCCTTGCGCAACTCGCTGGACCTGGCGCAGCACGTGGAAAAATACGGCTATACCCGCTTCTGGGTCGCCGAGCACCACAACATGGATGGCATCGCCAGCTCCGCGACGGCGGTACTGCTGGGCTATCTGGCGGGGGGCACTTCGACCATTCGGGTCGGCTCCGGCGGCGTGATGCTGCCCAACCATGCGCCGTTGATCATCGCCGAACAGTTCGGCACGCTCGAAAGCCTCTATCCAGGCCGTATTGATCTTGGCCTGGGGCGCGCCCCCGGGTCCGATCAGATGACTGCCCGGGCGTTGCGTCGCGAGCGCTCCGGTAGCGCGGACGATTTCCCTGAAGACGTGGCCGAACTGATGCGCTACCTCGGCCCACGTACCCCGGATCAACGCATCATCGCCATGCCCGGCACCGGGACCAACGTGCCGGTCTGGCTGCTGGGCTCGAGCCTGTTCAGTGCGCAACTGGCCGGCGAGCGCGGCTTGCCCTACGCCTTCGCTTCCCATTTCGCACCGCGCTACATGCATGAGGCGATCCGTATTTATCGCAATCACTTCAAGCCGTCGGCGGTGCTCGACAAGCCTTACGTAATGCTCGGCGTGCCTTTGGTGGCAGCCGACACGGACGAACAGGCTGATTACCTGGCGACCTCGGTGTATCAGCGGATCCTGGCCCTGATGCGTGGCCAGAGCCTGGTGCAGCGCCCGCCTGTGGAAACCATGAACGGTCTCTGGTTGCCCCATGAGAAAGAGGCGGTTGGTGACTTCCTGGGCCTGGCCATGGTCGGCGGCCCGCAGAAAATTCGCGCCAAGCTCGAAGTGCTGATCGAGCAAACCCAGGCCGATGAATTGATCTTCACCAGCGACCTGTATGAGCATGCTGATCGCCTGCACTCCTATGAGTTGCTGGCGCAGGTCATGAAAGGCTGATCACGCGCATAAAAAAGCCGACGCATGCGTCGGCTTTGACCTTCCTGAAGTATCAGCCCTTCTTGTAGACGATTTCCTTCGTGCCGCCTTCGCAGGAGCCGACGACGTCTCCGTCAGTAGCCGTACCCTTATCGACAATTTCCAGCGTATAACCCGATGCACCTTTGGCATCGATTTTCGCTGCGATCTCGCTTTTCAGCTCCTCGCATGGCTTGCCGGCGGCAAACGCAGTACCCGCAAGGCTCAGCAAACCCAGGGCCAACATCAAATTTTTCATCGCTCGCACTCCTTGGTCGGATCAATAGGGCAGGGATCGAACAGACATGACGCGCTTGCCAGATAGCGCATCGCCATTCCCTATGGCACTCCGCCAGCGTGCAAGTTCACAGCCCGTCAGCTATTGGCAATGCGGAAGCCGACTTTAATGGTCACCTGAAAGTGCGCGGCCCGGCCATTTTCGATGTGTCCACGGGTTTCCGTGACTTCGAACCACTCCAGGTGCTTGAGGCTTTTGCTGGCTTCGGCCAGCGCATTGTTGATGGCGTCTTCGATGCTGGTGGGAGAGGAGCCGACCAGCTCGACTTTTTTGTACGTGTGGTGATCACTCATGACGTTCTCCTTGGTTGTCTTTAACAGCCTAGCAGCGAATTTTCGCCTTACGTGTGTCGCCTTTTACCGGGTGAAAGTTCAGATTTACTGCACTTTCAGAAACGGCTGGAGTCCCAATTCACACACGCCACTCAACCACTGCAGGAGAGAGCCACCATGGCCAGCAATTCGTTACGTAAAGCCTCGTTGCAAAGCATGGAAGCGGAGATCGAGAGTCTGCTCAAGTCGTTGGAAAGCCTGAAGGACGACGCTTCGGACGAGTCGCGTAAGACCCTCAAGTCGCTGAAGGCAAACGCCGAAAACGCGCTGAAACATTCCCGGCATCTGCTGAGCGACGCGTATGAAGAGGTCAAGGTGAAAACCCGTGAAACCGGAATCGCCACCCGTGATTACGCTCAGGAGCATCCCTGGACCACCGCTGGCGTCGCGGTCGGGGCGCTGGGTTTGTTGGCGGCTTATTTGCTGTGCAAGCGCGGCGACTGAGTCGCTGGGTTCAGCTCATGCCTGAGCCATTGCGCCAATTGCCGAGCGCGCCCGTCCGCGGCGCGCTTGGGTAGCCACAACGCCAGTCGCGCCGGGGTTTCGTCAAAGCTCCACGGCGCGACCAGGCGCCCGGCGCGCACATCCTCGGCGACCAGCGGTTCGGGTGCGATGGCCACGCCTAGCCCTGCCACGGCCGCCTCCAGCAAGTAATACAAATGCTCGAAACCCTGCCCGAATTTCAGCGCCTTGGGTTCAAGGGCGTTTTGCCGTGCCCAGGTGGGCCACGCCTGGGGACGAGAGGTGGTATGCAGCAGCGCCTCGCCCAGGATTGCGCTTGGCGGGGCGTTTTGCAGGCGGGCGAAACCGGCGTAATGAGGGCTCATGACCGGGCCGATCCGCTCGCTGACCAGTTCATAGACCTGCATGTCTGCCGGCCACGGCGGTTCTGCGAATACCAGCAACGCGTCAAGCCCCGGTCGCCTCGGGTCCAGGTCGCCTTCGCCAGCGGAGAGATGCAAACGCAGATCCGGCAGGTCGGCGTTGAGCCGGCCCAGGCGAGGAATGAACCAGCGCGCCAGCAGACTACCGGAACAGCCCAATACGAATGGTGCATCTGCCGTGCTTTGCGTCAGCTGCGCACAGACGGTGCGTAATCGCTCGAACGCCTCGGCGCTGGCGTCGCGCAGACGCATGCCCGCATCTGTGAGTTTAAGGCCGCGCCCCTCCTTGATGAACAGGCTGACGCCCAAGTGTTCTTCCAGCACCTTCAACTGTCGGCTAACCGCACCATGGGTGACATGCAGCTGTTCGGCCGCCTGACTGACGCTGTTCAGGCGGGCAGTGGCTTCGAAGGCGCGCAAGGCGTTGAGCGGAGGAAGGTCATGGCTCATTTTATCTGTGAGTTTTCCTGACAGGTTGCAGCGATCTTATCGGTTTTCAGCGCGAGATGTCAGGGGTAGAGTGAACCTCATTGTCTTTCTACGCATTCGCCTGGAGCGCCCGATGACCCAGCCTATAACCCCTTTCAACCTGCGCAGTGGCCCGGACGCCAACGGTCTGTTCGGTGCATTCGGCGGTCGTTATGTGGCCGAAACCCTGATGCCGCTGATCCTCGATCTGGCCCGCGAATACGAAGCGGCGAAGGAAGATCCGGCGTTCATTGAAGAACTGGCCTACTTCCAGCGTGACTACGTCGGACGCCCAAGCCCGCTGTATTTCGCTGAGCGCCTGACCGAATACTGCGGCGGCGCCAAGATCTACCTCAAGCGCGAAGAGCTGAACCACACTGGCGCGCACAAGATCAACAACTGCATCGGCCAAATCCTGCTGGCGCGGCGCATGGGCAAGAAACGCATCATTGCCGAGACCGGCGCCGGCATGCACGGCGTGGCCACGGCGACCGTGGCCGCACGTTTCGGTCTGGATTGCGTGATCTACATGGGGACCACCGACATCGAGCGCCAGCAGGCCAACGTGTTCCGCATGAAGCTGCTCGGTGCCGAAGTCATCCCGGTGGTCGCCGGCACCGGTACGCTCAAGGATGCTATGAACGAGGCGCTGCGCGACTGGGTGACCAACGTTGACAGCACGTTCTACCTGATCGGCACCGTGGCCGGCCCGCACCCGTACCCGGCCATGGTCCGCGACTTCCAGGCAGTGATTGGCAAGGAAACCCGCGATCAGTTGCAAGCCCAGGAAGGTCGTTTGCCCGACAGCCTGGTGGCGTGCATCGGCGGCGGTTCCAACGCCATGGGCCTGTTCCATCCGTTCCTGGACGACAAGAGCGTGGAAATCATCGGCGTCGAAGCCGCCGGCTACGGTATCGAGACCGGCAAGCATGCTGCCAGCCTGAACGGCGGTGTCCCCGGTGTATTGCACGGCAACCGTACTTTCCTGTTGCAGGACGACGACGGCCAGATCATCGATGCCCATTCGATTTCCGCTGGCCTCGATTACCCGGGTATTGGCCCTGAACACGCCTGGTTGCACGACATTGGCCGTGTCCAGTACACCTCGGTCACCGACGCCGAAGCCCTGGAAGCCTTTCACAAATGCTGTCGCCTAGAGGGAATCATTCCTGCCCTGGAAAGCGCCCACGCCCTGGCTGAAGTGTTCAAGCGTGCCCCGAACCTGCCCAAGGATCACCTGATGGTGGTCAACCTGTCCGGCCGTGGCGACAAAGACATGCAAACCGTAATGCACCACATGGAACAGTCCCAGCAGGAGAAACACTGATGAGCCGCCTGCAAACTCGCTTTGCCGAACTCAAAGAACAGAACCGCGCCGCCCTGGTGACTTTCGTGACCGCTGGCGACCCGGACTACGACACCTCGCTGGCGATCCTCAAGGGCCTGCCGGCGGCGGGTGCTGACGTGATTGAGCTGGGCATGCCGTTCACCGACCCGATGGCCGACGGTCCGGCGATCCAGTTGGCGAACATCCGCGCCTTGGGCGCACAGCAGAATCTGGCGAAAACCCTGCAGATGGTTCGCGAGTTCCGTGAAGACAATAGCGATACGCCGCTGGTGCTGATGGGCTACTTCAATCCGATCCATCGCTACGGCGTGCAGCGTTTCATTGGCGAAGCGCTGGACTCTGGCGTGGACGGGCTGATCGTGGTGGACATGCCACCTGAGCACAACAGTGAGCTGTGCGAGCCGGCCCAGGCCGCCGGTCTGGACTTCATTCGCCTGACCACGCCGACCACCGATGACGTGCGTTTGCCGACCGTGCTCAACGGCAGTTCTGGCTTTGTGTATTACGTCTCGGTGGCCGGCGTGACCGGCGCCGGCGCCGCGACGCTGGAACATGTGGAAGAAGCCGTGACGCGCCTGCGTCGTCACACCGATCTGCCGATCAGCATTGGTTTCGGCATTCGCACGCCGGAACAAGCTGCGGCCATCGCACGGTTGGCCGACGGGGTTGTGGTCGGTTCGGCCCTGATCGACCATATCGCCAGCGCTGAGACGCCGGAGCAGGCGATCGATGGGGTGTTGAGCCTATGTGCTGCCTTGGCTGATGGGGTGCGTAAGGCGCGGATTAGCTGATTGCCTGATTGAGTCTGCCGGTAGAAAAAAAGGGCATGCCGATTGAGTCGGATGCCCTTTTTTTATGGCTTTGTCCCGAACGTCGAAGGCCCCAAACCGCCAATGTGGGAGCGAGCCTGCTCGCGATGGCCGCCTGTTGGTTGGGCGGGGGATTTATCCCCGCTCGGTGGCGCAACCCAGATTAACGCCCGTATACCTTCTGCAATTGCGCCTCTGTCAGCGCATCCTCGAACGGCACCGGCACTGATTTCACCGCGCCGTAGAGGTTGCGATAACGCCAGTAACTGCCGTTGTGAGCCAGTTGATAACCGCGCTCGACCACGCGCTGACCATCGAGCACATAACGCAAGGTTTCCTGGGCGGCTGGCGGTGGGGTCGGCAGCATCAGGTCAGTGGTCAGCACGCGCATCGATTCGTCGATGCACTCGTCCAGCACCGCCGTGACTTGCGTCAGATCCAGGCTGCCATCATCAATGCAGCGGCTGCCGCAACGCCGAATCGGCTGGCTGGTGACTTCGATGCGCATGCGGTACAGCGCCGAACCGGCAATATCCTGGACCTGCACCTGATTGATCAGCACGAAACTGCCGCGATCGGGAGTGAGCATCAGTTTAGGTTCCACCAGCAGGCGCGCAGTCACGGGCCCCGCTCCCTGCTTGAGGCCGGCTGCCAGCGAAGCCTGCTGGAAACGCTGTTGCAGACGTTCCTGCAACGGCACGCCCGCCAACAGATCGGCCAGCGGGCGCGACTCCTTGGCGGCAGCGTTTTCCGCATCCCGCTGCAAGCTGCCGCTGCCCATCTGGGTATTGATCAGGCTGGCGACCAGCAAACCGGCAAGACCGGCGGTGTTGCCGGAACTGGCGATCAGATTATGGCTCGACGACGCGGCCTGCTGCGCGGCCTTGGCGTCGACCACAGTGCTGGCCCCCACGAACGCCGGCGGCAGTTGTACATCCACCTTGACCCCATGGGCCTGGACGTAAGTCACCGCCTCTTGCGACTTGAAACCGGCCGGCGGCGCAGGCTTCTGCGCGCAACCGGCCAGCACCAGCAGGACCAGCGTGCCGGCCGCTAACAGCGCCCGTTTCATTGTTGTTCGAACGGGGTGATCATTTGCTGGCGGCTGGTATCCATCGCCTGGTAGAAGGCGTTGGTCAGATTGGCGTAGTTAGGCTCGTCCCACTCACCCTGAGCGGCCTGCACGACAGCAAAAGGTTTGAACCACAGCAACTTGTTGTCGGCCAGATCAACCACCATGCCTTGCCCGCCCACCTGCGCCATCGGCACGCTGGTCGGCACGACGCTGTAATAGCTGCGAGTGGCGCCGGTAGCCAGAATGTTGACCAACAACAGGCGATCCACCCCGTAAGTCGCCTTGAGCGGCGTCAGGTCGCGGACCGTGTAGCCTTCGCGGAAACTGACTTCCTTATAGACCTTCAAATCCACCGGCTCGTCGATTCGTTTGGCCTTGTAACCCTTGGCCTGCAACTTGGCGACAATGGCGTCCGGCAGCGTGTTGAGGTCCTTGACTTGCCATTTCTCGACATTGTCGCTGAGCGTGCTGTTAACGCCCTTGTTGATAGCCAAATCCAGAAGACCCTGGTTGCCGGTCAGCGCCAGCACAGGCTCCGGCACCACGGTAATCGCCACGCCGATAGTAGGCTCCTTGGCGTCCCAGAATTGATGATCCAGTGGTACTGGCGGTTGAACATGGGCGCAACCGGTGAGCGTGAGGCAGGCGAGTAACGTCAGTGCAGCGAGGGTGCGGAAGGTGTGAAAAGACATGCATCAAGTCCCTATGATTAAAAACGATGCTGTCTGTGTCGGCAGGATCGGGCGGAACAATAGTGGCAGATTGATATTTTTCTGCTGAATTACAGGGCGCTCGGGAGGGAACTGGCAAATTTGAAGCCGCGTGGAGGTTATCGGCGTGGATCTATGGGGAATCCGGGCTTGTGCGGTTCATTCCGATGGGCAGCTACCGGCCAGAAGCGGTCGTTCGCAATTGGTTGCTTCCGGCTAAATCGGTTGATCGCTTCCGCTCATGAGAGACCGCAATTGGCCGTAGAGGGCAATCCGATTTCTTTCATTTGGAATCTTAAAAAGACAAGGATGCTGGCTACGTTCGCGGCCTGTGGAGCCCTATTGAGCGGGGATTACTGTTGCAGCCTTATCGAAGTGTCTACAGTATGTGTAGCTAAATGCCATCGGCCGAAGGATTGATTGATGCCCACCGACAAAAAAGTCATGCCCGCCATTCTGGATCGTGAAATTTCAGGTGCCGATCAAGATGCGTTTGGCCACAGGCATTTCGCTGAGGGCCTACAAAGCCTGATCGAATCAAAGGAACTATCTCCTCCGTTTAGCATAGGTCTCCTCGGTGGTTGGGGGACCGGCAAAAGTAGCATCAAGGAGCTATACACAAACCATTTGAAAAACGACGCAACCAAGCAAGAAGGGAGGTTGAGAAAGGATCGATTCCATTGCATCACTTTCAACGCCTGGCGATTTGGTGGGCACGATCAAGACATCAAGCGTGCTTTGTTGCGTCACGTGTTCCTAGAGCTCGGTGGCAAAGAGGATCACTTACACGACAAGCTGTTTCGACAGATTAGCGAGACAACGCAAAAACCTAAGTGTTGGTTAGAAATTACACTGGAGACGCTCAGGGCATGGGCACTGCCAGTACCCGCACTTATATCTGCTATGGCCCTATTGTTTGGTATTTGCTGGCTGACGTTGATCGGATTGAATGTTCAAAGCGAATTTCTGAAAAGCGTCGTCGTTTTATGTGTCACGTGGGCATACACATATCTTTTAAAAAATATAAAACCACCTGCAGTTGCTTCGTCGACGCCTGTCACGCGAGTAGAGCTTCCAAATACCACGTCTGAACAATACGAGGATCTGCTCCTCGATCAAATTCGGAGTTACAAATCTGGTGACTGTCAATCCCTAGAGGGTCGCTCTGGGAAAACGTGTGAAAGGTTGGTGGTCTTTGTTGATGATTTGGACCGTCTTTCATCCGAGGAAATGGTACTTGGCCTGGATGCTGTACGCACGTTCATGGAGATACCTGCTAGTCGTCTGCCAAAGGGCATTGGCTTGGTTTTTGTTATTTCTTGTGACGAGGCAAAGGTAGCTGACGCTCTTGCTCGAGGTCGGAGGAATAGCGAGCTTCCTGGTTCAGTGGTTACCCACAACGATGCGCGTAGATATCTGGATAGGATCTTCCAGTTTCGCTTGGAGATACCACCGCCCCCTCGGCATGACATGCGCGAATTCGCCCGTGCTCATTTGGCTAAGCTGACCAGCGTCACGGCGGATTTTAATGCCCGTGGTATCCATATGGCTCCGATTATTGATCGAATGATTCATGTCAGCGTCCAAGATCCGAGAAACGCGCTTCAAATCGTGAATGCTTTTGCTCAAGCCTGGTGGGTGGCTCAAAAGAGGGAGGCAGAAGGAATCGGTACGAACAAGCCTGGTGGATTGCACGAAGGAGCTGTCACATCGCACCCTATTTCACTTGGAGCACTATGTGCGATGAAGGTAAGTTTTCCTGACTTTTACCGCGACCTTCAAGAAGATCCCTTATTTTTGCAGCGCTTCACTGATGTCGTTATTCGTAAGCTGAACTTAGATGATCAACCCCTGCAAACGCAGGACCGTCTAAAGGAACGCTATTTCAAGCTCACAACTGACGGCGAGTTCGTTCTCAAGGCTGAACATCGACCACTCCGGCAATTTGTTGCAAGCTTGGACGGTTTAAGATGGCCGCCTTCGCTACAAAGCCTGCTTTTGCTTTCCGAGGACCCTGTTACTCGTCGTTTAGGACCAAAAATAGCGCCAATTTACGGTGATTTTGTTTCCGGAAATACTCAAGGTGTCTTGGAGGGGTTCGCAAGGCATAGTGACAACGCTCTTCTTCACGAAAGCGAAGCTCGAGCGCTTTTTCAGATGTTTGAAGACCTTCGGCAGGAGCTACCTGCGCTTAGAGCGCGTGCATCACGGGTTGTAGCTGACTTAGTAGAACGTTTGCCCGAACCACCGGCTTACCAGCTAATCAGTATGCTCTGTCGTGAAATTGGGGATTCTCTGGATCTACGCTCGCAGCTCGGGATAGAGAAAATCGGGAAGATTCTGCGATCTGCCGTTACTGACGACCAGCGTGTTATCGCGTCTCGCCTTGTTGGTGATGTACTGGGCGGTTCCGAAGCAGTGAAGCTTCTGCGCGAGACCATGGAACCGCCTAGTCTTGATGAAGCCGTCGATATGGTTCGCATGGCAGTCCCGATGATTCTAACCGTGCGTGCGAGCATCAGCTTAGAGCGAAGAGCAGACGAACAACTGCTCAGTTGGTTGCTCAATCGGAATATCTCAATTGGCAATAAACACACGCAACTTTCCTTTAAAGAACTGGAGCAATGGCTAGAGGATTACGGCGACAATCTATCTTCAGCCTTAGGCCTTAATTATATAAATGCGCTCGCAGAAGAGCTAGAGAGCAGTAAGACTTCTCAATTCGATATGCTTCCCAGCGTTACTCGAGCACGCAAAATATTTGATCAAATGATGGATCAGGGCACCGAGTCAAGGCCCCTACTTTGGGCTCCCTTGGCACGCTATGTATCTCTTTCCGGTTCGTCGGCTGTGCGCATGGCGTGGGAGGTTGCTCAAAGCAACATTCAGCACGCGGACGATGACGATATTTGTCAGTTCGTCAGTGATTTCGTCGCAAGACTGTCGAAGGATTTCGATGATGAAGAGTCTACGATGGAGCATGAGATCGCAGCATCAAGCCTGTTAAAGTTTGTTCACGAACGAGTAGATGCTCTGGATGCAGAAACTGTAGCAGCCACTGCCGACTTAGCTGATATGTGGGCTAAAAACGATTTCCTGACTGAACAAGCGTGCGCGTTACTGTCTGCGTTACGAAAAAATGACGAAACGGACTTCATGCGAATCATTGGTGGATGGGTACCGCAGCTTTTCGTAAGCCTTCCCATCGATTGCGTCAAACTGGTGGCAGCTCAATTCGACACATTGACTGATCCTACTAAGACCGCAGTCGCCGCCCCTCTCTCTGCCTTTCTCACAAGCGCCGCTGCAGTTGATTCCGCTTTGGAAAGATACAAAGTATTTATTCTTAATACACCGCCATCGGCTTGGAAAGCCGGGCCGCTGCATAGCTATGTAGATAGTCTCATTCAGCATCTCGCGGCCCAAGTGAGCACTGAGGCAGTCATTAAATCTCTACTACAGCCAAGCGTTCCTCTCTTAAAATTCGCATCGCCGAGCATTTTAGGTCCTTACCTTCAGCAGCTCTTTGTTCAGGGAAAAAGTTATCCAGGCTACTTTTCATGGATGCATTTCTGCCTAGCTCAATACTGGCCAGTGAAGTCAGATAACCTTCCAGGTTACGACCCTCAAGTTATCTTCGATGAGGCTGGCACTTTTGCAGTGACTTATCCAGCGCATACGAGACAAGGGGTTTTACTTTCTATGCACGAGATGGTCCGGCGGGACTTGGTAGGGCTCGAGGGGCGCAAGAAATTAATTGCTGCCAGTTGTTCAGCCTGGTCAGCTAATCCAAGCGTCTCATTGAGCTCTTTCGAGCAGGGGTATTGCGAGCTAACTCCTGAGCAAGCTGCCAATCTAACATCACCCATAGAATGGGCAAATTCCGATCACCTAGAGACGCTACAAAAAGCTTGGAAATTCATCGCTGCCAATAAGAATGGCCCTGCTCCGAATGAGGTTCTCGTACGGCTTCTACAGCAAGGGCCTCAAGGAAGTGAAGAGCAACCTGATTTGGCAATCCGTATGTGGCTCCAGTCTCAAGAGGACAAAGGACAAAAACTAATGGCGGAAGTGCTGGAAGAAGATGCTCTGGAGGATATTCACAGGCGGCGGTTGTGGGCCTATGCAATTGAGAGGTTCAAAGAACTAGGTGCGCCATTTTTTCTATCAATGATTCCAAAAATTAGTTCGCTCGCTAATGCAGAGCAGACAATCAAGGCGGTATTCGACGATTTCACAATTGTCATAAGCGTACTTAACTCTCAAGATCTCAAGTCTGAAATGGCAGTTCGTTTGATGGACGTGTTCTCGGTTGCCGTCACCAATTCAGCAAAAGGTCGTATTGCCGAAGCGAGCAATAAGCTTGTTAGTCAGGCAGCGTTGAAAAACTTTAAGCCTAAGTCACTTCATAAAGACGAGTTTGATATTCTCAGTGCGATTTTTGGAGCGCGTCATATGAAAAAATTCGAAAAAATGGTCGATGAATGATGTGCTGTCTATGCATTCGCTTGTGGATTAGCCGATAACCGCCGGGAGATGATTCCTCAATACTTGTACGCCCAATTGAACAGCGTTTTGGGGCCGAGAGCAGCCTTTCGTGAATGGCCGCTATTAGCCGATTGCTGCCGGTCACGAATGGTAGCGCATGGCCGATAGTAGGCGAGGATCGACAGCCGTTAGTACTTGGGCCGTTTTGCTATGTTTCTGTAGGTGATGCAGCGAAACGAAAGCGCAGCCCAGTGATGAGATGAAACAGGCTCGCTAGGAAAGCTGCGGTCAGATGCAAATACGTCAAACCCGACGCAAGACGTCGGGTTTGATGTCGGATGGGTTGTTATCGCGGATCGACGTTATCCAGCACCCGGTTCGCCAGCAATGAACTCAGTTCGATCAGTTGCTGGACGCCGAGGGCGATGTGGCGGCGGGGGCCTTCGAGGTCGAAAGCCAGATTGCTGATCATCGCGTCGGCGGATGCCAGGTTTTCGCTGAGGTTGGCGAGCAGGCATTCGTTGTCGGCGTTTTTTGCCACGGTGAACAACTGGCCCGGTTTGGATGCATCTTCGGACTTTTCCGGTTTCGGTAGCAGGTAGTGATCCAAGGCGCGTTTGGCGGCTTCGTCGTGCTTTTTATTTTTGCTACTGGAATGAGTAGAGGTTGCGTCTGTTTCTGGAGGGTTCGGAGTTATCTTGAACATATGCATTTTTCCTTCTAGTAGGCCGCAACCATCTCGCTACTAAACGAAGGGGGTGGCAGCTGTGCGCAAGTTAGTAGACCGGTGGAAAATACATAAAAGCCCGGCGCGCCCGAAGGCGCCATGCGCACAGCCACCATCAAATGCAGGCTACGCCTGACTGATGAGACTCATGCAACCATTATGTATTTCCAACCAGGGCTACTAAACCCGACCACTGATGGGCAGTGGCAGGGAAACGATAGAACCCATGGGCAAGGCGCACAAGCGGGTGGATTCTGGCGTAGTTGTAGGCAAAGGCGCAAGGATGCGTAGCTTGATGGAAAAGGGGTGCTAAATAGGTGGGGCGGGTAGCCATGCCACGAATTCCGCCTTCGCCAATGCGTCTGCTTCGATGGCATCGGGCGGGCGTCGTATCAGCGACTATCGCAAATACTCGCAGGTTGCTATCGCCTAGAACGCCTGTTCGGAGCAGGAGGCATGGGGGTCGTGTATCGCGTACGGGACCTGCTACACGAACAATACGGTGATCCCGATCCATACGTTGCGTTGAAAATGCTCAGTGAGCAATTCGATGGCTCGCCTGACGCGAGCGCGCTGCTCTACAGTGAGTTCGCCCTGAGCAGACGATTGCATCACCCGAACGTGTTGCGTCCATACACCTTCGAAGTGGACGCTGACCATCGACGGGCTTTTATCACCATGGAACTGATGCGCGGCTTGACCTTGGACAAACTGCTTTGCGAGCGGCCGCTGGGTTTGCCCTGGCATGAACTGCAAGCCATCGCCGCGCCGCTGCTCGACGCCTTGGCGTATGCCCACAGCCGGGGCGTGCTGCACGGGGACATGAAGCCGAGCAACGTCATGCTCAGCGAGGAGGGGGTGCGTTTGTTCGATTTCGGCTTGGGCCTGGCGCAAGAAGGGCCTTTGAAGAGCCTGCCAAACCTGAGTCGAGACCGCCTCAACGCCTGGACCCCGAGCTACGCCGCCCCTGAGTTGCTTGACGGCGCACCGTTGTCAGCGGGGGCCGATGCCTATGGGGTGGCTTGCTTACTGTATGAGCTGGCGAGCGGCAAACACCCGTTCCGCCGTTTACCTTCAACCCAAGCTCGAGACGCCCGCATGGAGGGCGAACTCAAAGCTCCGCGCAATTTGCCCAGGCGTTGCTGGGCGGCGTTGCGCTTGGCGCTGACGTTTGATCCGGGACAGCGCCGCATTACTGCGGCGCAGTTGCGTGACGCCTTGGGTGCTGAGTCGTCCTGGTGGTGAACTGGTTGCGAGCATTGCGCGATCGGGCAATTTCAGAACATGAGAAGCATGGTGGGCGCTCTGACCAACAGAGGTAACTCGGATGTCGAAGGCTTCTACACCGGCCAACTGAGCCGCTTTATCGCCGACGACCTGCGGGCCATTCCGTCCCGCTAGGCATGCTCGCGTATTAAAAGAATATCGTGGTCGTTAACCCGAACCACGAGTGCCTCGCGTCTGACCCTGTGAACGGATCATTCATTTATGGCTGTCCCGGCAGCTATGCCAATGTGCGACGTCTGCTCAATCACAAGGCCCCCAAAAAAAGGCGCTTCCCCACTCAAGGAGAAGCGCCATCTTTTTAAGTGAACAGCATTCCGCCGGCTGGCGGGGTTGCTTATCAGGCCGTTGCAGGCCGCAGCGAGTAGGTCTTGAGCTGGTCAGCGAAGTCGCGCAGGGACTGGATGCCGCTGGCCTCGGCTTCGTGGATCCATTCCTTGATGGCCGCGAGCATGTCGTGGCCGTTGCTGCTGGTCTTGGCCCAGATCTGCTGCAAGGCCAGGCGTTTTTCGTAGATCACCTTCAACGCCTGACTGTGTTCCAGCATGCTCTGGATGCGCGCGTGGTGACGCTCATCCAGCAGGCTGGTTTCCCGCGATAACAGGCGTTTGGCCCGGTGGAATTGGTGGCGGACCGAGTGATCGACCTTTTCCAGTTCCTGCTTGACCAGTGGCGCAATGACCAGCCTGCGGTACTGGGCCATGATCTGGAAACGGTTGTTGAGGATCGCCATGGCGGTGTCCATGTCCAGATGCCCCTTGCCCTCGACACGGTGGGCGATCGGCGCGACGCGCTGGACCTTGGCCAGGCGCAGGAAACTGAATACCTGGATCCAGGCCCAGCCCAGGTCGAACTCCCATTTGCGTACCGACAGCTTGGCCGAATTGGGGTAGGTATGGTGATTGTTGTGCAGTTCTTCGCCACCGATCAGGATGCCCCAGGGCACCAGGTTGGTCGCCGCGTCGCGGCATTCGAAGTTGCGGTAGCCCACGGCATGACCCAGGCCATTGACCACGCCGGCAGCCCAGACCGGAATCCACATCATCTGGATGGCCCAGATGGTGATGCCGATGGTGCCGAACAGCAGCAGGTCGATGACGCCCATGATCGCCACACCCATGAGTGGGAAGCGGCTGTAGAGGTTGCGCTCGATCCAGTCATCAGGGCAGTTCTTGCCGTAGATGCGCAGGGTTTCGGGGTTTTCCGCTTCGGCGCGATAGAGTTCGGCGCCTTTGCGCAGCACGGTGGACAGGCCTTTGATCACCGGGCTGTGGGGATCATCGACGGTTTCGCATTTGGCGTGGTGCTTGCGGTGGATAGCGGTCCACTCGCGGGTGTTCTGCGCCGTGGTCAACCACAGCCAGAAGCGGAAGAAATGTTTGAGGCCGGCGTTGAGCTCCAGGGAGCGATGAGCCGAATAACGGTGCAGGTAGACCGTGACGCCAATGATCGTGACATGGGTCATCAGCAGGGTGACTGCCACCAGTGACCAGGGCGACAAGCCAAGAAAACCTTCGTACCACATAGGCTATAGGGCCCTCGATAAAGATAGAAACAGCCGTTGCATTATCACCTGCCGCACAGATAAAACCAGTCGGCCTTTCAGATAACAGTGGCAGGATGTTTCTTACTCTATAATTCCCACCTCTTTGTGGGGACATGGATCGCCGAATGACCGTCTATCACCGCAGCGCCATGCGTGGAGCGCTGCTTTATCTCGTGCTGTCGGTCGTCTGGCTGCAGCTGGTTGGTTATTTATTGAGCAGCTTTTTCGATCAATCTGCCGATCAGCTTCGCTGGCAGTTGATCAACGGATATGCCTGGGTCCTGGTCAGCGCCGGATTGGTTTTCCTGGCGGGTGTGCGGATATCCCGGCTTTTCGGAAAAGGTGAACACCGTGCCGACGGCGAACGTTTGCGCCAGGCCGCCGCCGTCTTCGATTGCACGCGCGAAGGGGTGTTGGTGACGGACCCGAACGGCCTGATCGTGCACGTCAATCGCGCCTTCATGACGATTACAGGGTATGCCCGGGATGAGGTGTTGGGCCGGCGGCCCAACCTGTTCAAGTCTGGCCGTCATGGGGCGGATTTCTACCAGGAGATGTTTGCGTCCCTGGGCAGCCGTGGCGAGTGGAGCGGCGAGATCTGGAACCGACGTAAAAGCGGTGAGATCTACCCGCAATGGCAAACGATCCGCGTCGTTCGCGACGATAACGGTCAGGTCAGCCATTACGTCGCGGTGTTTTCGGACATCAGCGCGATCAAGGATTCGGAGCACGAACTGGCGTACCTAGCCCACCACGATCCGCTGACCGGTCTGCCCAATCGCCTGCTGTTTTCTGATCGCGCCGAGCAGGCGCTGGCGTCGTCGCAGTTGCACAAACGCGGCTGCGCCTTGTTGCTGGTGGACCTGGACCATTTCAAGAACATCAACGACAGCCTGGGGCATCACGTTGGCGATCAATTGCTCAAAAGCGTGGCGGAGCGATTCCGGGGGTTGTTTGCGCCCGGCGTGACCCTGGCCCGGCTGGGGGGCGACGAGTTTGCGGTGCTGGTGGAAAATTGCTCGCAGCCGGCGCAGGCGGCGGTGCTGGCCCAGCGCATTATCGATGCCCTGAAAGAACCGTTGCGCCTCGAAAACCAGCTCTTGTTCATCAATGCCAGCGTGGGCATCAGCCTGTTTCCCGGGGATGCCCTCAGCGCGGGGCAACTGCTGCGCAATGCCGACTCCGCGTTGTTCAAGGCTAAGAGTGCCGGGCGCGATGGCTACGCCCTGTATACCGAAGAACTCACCGCTCATGCCCAACAACGGGTCGAGATCGCCTTCGAACTGCGACGCGCGCTCCAGCAGCAGGAGCTGCGGGTTCATTACCAGCCGGTACACGATCTGGCGACCAGCCGCCTGATCGGTGTCGAGGCTTTGGTGCGCTGGGAGCATCCCGAGCGCGGGCTGGTTTCGCCGGCCGAGTTCATTCCCATCGCCGAGCGCACCGGGCTGATCGCCCAAATCGATGCCTGGGTCATGGAGCAGGCCTGTCGACAGATGCGTCAATGGCAGGAGGCTGGGGTGGCGTTATCGTTTGTCGCGGTCAACGTTTCCAGTCGGCTGTTCGCCCGTCGCGAGTTGTACGAACAGGTCGCGCGGGTGCTGCACGTTTCAGGCCTGGACCCGGCCTGTCTGGAGTTGGAAGTGACCGAAAGCGCGGTGATGGACGATCCGGAAGTGGCCCTGGAGCAAATGCACCGTCTGCGGGAATTGGGGGTGCGACTGGCTATCGATGATTTTGGTACCGGTTATTCGTCGTTGCTGCGACTCAAACGCCTGCCTGTCCAGAAGCTCAAGATTGATCAGGGCTTTGTGGCCGGGTTGCCGTGGGATGAGGACGACGCAGCGATTGTCCGGGTAATCATCGCCCTGGCCCGCAGCATGGGTATGCAAGTGCAAGCCGAAGGCATCGAGCAGCGCGAGCAGGCAGCGTTCCTGTTGGAACATGCCTGTGGGATGGGGCAGGGCTACTGGTTCGGGCGACCCGTTGCCGCGCACCAGCTGGATTGGGATCGCGCGCCCGCAATCAATTAATTGCCTTTGCACATCGGCTGCTTGTGTTTTTGGTTATATAAAAATTCTTAAATAGTCTTTTTAAGAATATCTAAGCCTATCTAGTATTGCTCCTACGCCACAAACGGTGCCGCCCACTTCCAGGCATTCAAGGAGCAATAGCATGAGCGCATCTCTACGCAGCGTTGACGGTCAGGACGAAGCAACTTTGTTGCGCGAGATCCTCAATGCCTTGCGGGACCTTCGTTTTGGCGCGGTGGAAATCACCGTGCACAACGCGCAAGTCGTCCAGATCGAGCGCAAGGAAAAATTCCGGTTGCAGCAGCCGAGCCACAAACCGGGTTGAAGACCAACACTTCACAAACATAAAAAACCGGAATTCCAGGAGCTTTCACCATGCCGTCAATTCGCCGTTATGCCTTGGCCGTCTTGGCCAGCGCTGTTTTTGCAGGTTCCGCCGTCGCCAAGGATTACGAGTTGCTTAACGTGTCCTACGACCCGACTCGCGAGCTGTACCAGGATTACAACGCCGAATTCGCCAGTTTCTGGAAGAAAGCGCACCCGGACGATAGCGTGAAGATCCAGCAATCTCACGGTGGCTCGGGCAAGCAGGGTCGGGCGGTGATCGATGGCCTGCGGGCTGACGTGGTGACCCTGGCTCTGGCTGGCGACATCGACGAAATCGCCAAGCTGGGCAAGTCCCTGCCGGCGGATTGGCAAACACGCCTGCCGGAAGCCAGCACACCGTACACCTCGACCATCGTTTTCCTGGTGCGTAAAGGCAACCCCAAGGGCATCAAGGACTGGGGCGATCTGATCAAGGATGACGTGTCGGTCATCACCCCGAACCCGAAGACCTCCGGCGGTGCTCGCTGGAACTTCCTCGCCGCCTGGGCCTATGGCCTCAAGGCCAACGGTGGTGACGAAGCCAAGGCCAAGCAATACGTACAAGCACTGTTCAAGCATGTGCCGATCCTCGATACCGGCGCCCGTGGCTCGACCATTACCTTCGTCAACAACGGTCAGGGCGACGTGTTGCTGGCCTGGGAAAACGAAGCTTTCCTGGCGCTGAAAGAAGACGGCGGCGCGGACAAGTTCGACATCGTCGTGCCGTCGTTGTCGATCCTCGCCGAGCCGCCGGTGGCGGTGGTGGACAAGAATGCCGAGAAAAAAGGCAACCTGGAGATCGCCGAAGCCTACCTCAAGCACCTGTACAGCCCGGCCGGCCAGGAAATCGCCGCGAAAAACTTCTATCGTCCACGTGACAAGGACGTGGCCGCCAAGTACTCCCGGCAGTTCCCGAAATTGGACCTGGTGACCATCGACAAGGACTTCGGTGGCTGGAAAACCGCCCAGCCGAAATTCTTCAACGATGGCGGCATTTTCGACCAGATCTATCAGGCGCAGTAAGCTGGGCAGGCCTGAATGAGCTGATTACAAGCTAAGGCCGGACACTGAATCTGTGGCGAGGGGATTTATCCCCGTTGGGGCGCGAAGCGGCCCTGAATCTGGCATGTCTTTATGCTCAGGTGAATTGAGTCGGCTGCTTTGGGGCTGCTTCGCAGCCCAACGGGGATAAATCCCCTCGCCACAGTTTTTGCGCGTTCTCAACCAAGGACCTTTATGTCGCGTCGCATATCCCCCGTCATACCCGGCTTCGGGCTGACGCTGGGCTACACCCTGGTGTACCTCAGTCTGATTGTGCTCATACCCCTGGCGGCAATGTTCGTACATGCCGCCCAACTTACCTGGGAAGAGTTCTGGGCGATCATCTCCGCGCCACGGGTGCTGGCGGCCTTGAAGCTCAGCTTCGGCACTGCTCTGTGCGCGGCGATCATCAACGGTGTGATCGGTACGCTGTTGGCCTGGGTGCTGGTGCGCTACACCTTCCCCGGTCGCAAGATCATCGATGCAATGATCGATCTGCCGTTCGCCCTGCCCACCGCCGTGGCCGGTATCGCGCTAACGGCGTTGTATGCGCCGACCGGCCTGGTCGGCCAGTTCGCCACCGACCTGGGTTTCAAAATCGCCTACACCCCGCTGGGCATCACCCTGGCGCTGACCTTCGTGACGCTGCCGTTCGTGGTGCGCACGGTGCAGCCGGTGCTGGCCGATATCCCCCGTGAAGTCGAAGAGGCCGCCGCCTGTCTCGGTGCCAAGCCGTGGCAGGTGTTCCGCCACGTCCTTGTGCCGGCGTTGTTGCCGGCCTGGTTGACCGGCTTCGCCCTGGCTTTTGCCCGTGGCGTGGGTGAGTACGGGTCAGTGATTTTCATCGCCGGCAACATGCCGATGAAAACCGAGATCCTGCCGCTGCTGATCATGGTCAAGCTCGACCAATACGACTACACCGGCGCCACCTCCATCGGCGTGCTGATGCTGGTGGTTTCCTTCGTCCTGTTGCTGCTGATCAACCTGCTGCAGCGGCGCATCGAAACCCCATAAGGAGGCGCGAACATGTCCCAATCGTCTATTTACGCGGCCTCCACCAACGCCGCCCGCCGCGGCAGTGCAACATCGCGGCGAGTCCTGATCGGTCTTGGCTGGTTGATCTTTGCGCTGTTCCTGCTGCTGCCGCTGTTCATCGTAGTCTCCCAGGGGCTGAAGCTGGGCCTGGGGGCGTTCTTTGCCGCAATCTTCGAACCCGATGCCCTGTCGGCGCTCAAGCTCACGGTGATCGCGGTGCTGATCTCGGTGCCGCTGAACCTGGTGTTCGGGGTCAGCGCCGCGTGGTGCGTGAGCAAATATTCATTCCGTGGCAAGAGCATGCTGGTGACCCTGATCGACCTGCCGTTCTCGGTGTCGCCGGTGATCGCCGGCCTGGTCTATGTGCTGATGTTCGGTGCCCAGGGCCTGTTCGGGCCGTGGCTGTCGGATCACGACATCCAGATTGTGTTTGCGCTGCCGGGCATCGTGCTGGCGACGATCTTCGTCACCGTGCCGTTCGTGGCCCGTGAGCTGATCCCGCTGATGCAGGAGCAGGGCACCCAGGAAGAAGAAGCCGCGCGGCTGTTGGGTGCCAATGGCTGGCAGATGTTCTGGCATGTCACCGTGCCGAACATCAAGTGGGGGCTGATCTATGGCGTGGTGCTGTGTACCGCCCGGGCCATGGGCGAATTCGGCGCGGTATCGGTGGTGTCCGGGCACATTCGCGGGGTCACCAACACCCTGCCTTTGCACGTCGAGATCCTCTACAACGAATACAACCACGTGGCCGCGTTCGCTGTGGCGAGCCTGTTGCTGATCCTGGCGCTCTTGATCCTGCTGCTCAAGCAGTGGAGCGAAAACCGAATCAACCGCCTGCGCGCCAGCGCCGCGGAGGAATAAGTCATGTCGATCGAAGTTCGTAACGTCAGCAAGAATTTCCACGCCTTCAAGGCCCTGGACGATATCAGCCTGGACATCCAGAGCGGCGAGTTGGTGGCCCTGCTGGGGCCGTCGGGTTGCGGCAAGACCACTTTGCTGCGGATCATCGCCGGCCTCGAAACCCCGGACCAGGGCAACATCGTGTTCCACGGCGAGGACGTTTCCGGCCACGACGTGCGTGATCGCAACGTCGGTTTCGTATTCCAGCACTATGCCCTGTTCCGCCACATGACGGTGTTCGACAACGTTGCCTTCGGCTTGCGCATGAAGCCCAAAAACCAACGCCCGAACGAAAGCCAGATCGCGACCAAGGTCCACGAGTTGTTGAACATGGTGCAACTGGACTGGCTCGCCGACCGTTACCCCGAACAGCTTTCCGGCGGCCAGCGCCAGCGTATCGCCCTGGCCCGTGCCCTGGCGGTGGAGCCTAAAGTGCTGCTGCTGGATGAACCCTTCGGCGCCCTCGACGCCAAGGTTCGCAAGGAACTGCGGCGCTGGCTGGCGCGGTTGCACGAGGACATCAACCTGACCTCGGTGTTCGTGACCCACGACCAGGAAGAAGCCATGGAAGTCGCCGACCGGATCGTGGTGATGAACAAGGGCGTGATCGAGCAGATCGGCTCGCCGGGCGATGTCTACGAAAACCCGGCCAGTGATTTTGTGTACCACTTCCTCGGCGACTCGAACCGCCTGCACTTGGGTGAAGACCGGCATGTGCTGTTCCGCCCTCACGAAGTCTCGCTGTCGCGTTCGGAACTGGAGGATCACCACGCCGCCGAAGTGCGCGACATTCGCCCGCTGGGTGCCACCACCCGGGTGACCCTGAAGGTGGAAGGCCAGAGCGAGCTGATCGAAGCTGAAGTGGTGAAGGACCACGACAGTCTGGTGGGCCTGGCGAAGGGCGAGACGCTGTTCTTCAAGCCGAAGGTCTGGCAGAAAGTCGCTAACCTCTAGGATCAAAAGCATCGCGAGCAAGCTCGCTCCCACAGTAGAACTTCAGTGAACACAATATTTGTGTACCTATGAAAATCCACTGTGGGAGCGAGCTTGCTCGCGATGGCGCCCTCACTGACACCCCGAGCCGAATCCGAATAACCCCGCTTGGCCTTGCTTCGATCGGTTCTACTTCTGCACCTGGCCTTGAACCAAACCCTACCTAGACTCTGACTTGCCAGGAGGCAGTAAGAGTCCAATGACGGACCGGTGTTATCTCCTGGCGCCCTGATGCCAAGGAGATAAAGCATGAGAATGGAAGTCAGTCGGCATGGCCCGTTTGGCTGTGCCTTGCTAAGCGTTTTATTGAGCCCATCCGTCAGCGCCACCCCCTCGTTGTCACCGCAGATACCCTTCGATGTCACGGTTGCCGAGGAACATCCCACGCTGGCCAGCCTTCAGCGCGATTTCGATGACCTGTCATGGCAGACCTTCATTGCCCTGAACTGGCCGGCGCTGGACAACGGCAATCCCAATACCGGCACCTCCATCGGCAAACAGGATGGGGCAACGGTGTGGGAAAGCTGGAAAGAGAGCTACCAGATCTTCCGGGCCAAGGGTCAGGCGCCGTTGGCCTGGGACGCGCCGGCGACGCTTCCCGAAGCGTGCAAGTCGCTCAAGTCCGGGCGCCTGTTGCAGCAGATGGGCAAGGTGCCCGATGTGCTGGATGAGTTTATCCAGCCTTTCGAGAGCGGCCCGCTGGTGGATCAGAACGGTACCTATACGCGCAACGAAATCGTGGTCAACCGATCGATGTTCAATTCCATTGTCGACAATGGTCTGTACAGCATCGAAGGCCAGCAGAAGTTTTTTGCCGCAAACCCGACCAACGCCGTGGCTTTCAGTTGCGGCTCGGCCAAGACACAGGACGTCGGCGCGCTGATGGTGAAAGCATCGTGGAAAGTGCTGGGCGCCAATGATCGTCCGCAGGATTTTCACACCGTCGATGCGCTGGTCTATACACCGGGAAACAGCGACCCGAGCAAAGGACCCATTGTCGGGGAGTCGTGCAAGTCCGAACCGGTGGGGTTGGTGGGACTGCACATCGTTCACAAGACCGACAGCGCCGCGCAGTGGGTCTGGTCGACCTTTGAACATGTGAAAAACGTACCCGAACAGACCACGCCCCCGGCCCAACGGGTGGGACCTTATCTGTTCTACAACGCTGCCAGCCAAAGCGATATCAACCAGCCGCCGCCCCGGCCCTGGAACCCGGCGGTCAAGGCAACACCCTCGCAGATCGTGCGTGAGATACCGCTGACCGAAGCCACCAAAACCCTGAACGCCACCTATCAAGCGCTGTTGCGTACAGTCAACCCACAGAGCGTCTGGGCGAACTATCAATTGATCAGTACCCAGTGGCCGTCGGCACCACAGCCCAACTGTCAGATATCAGCCGCCAACCCGCTGGGCAATCCTGCCCCGTTGTTCCTGGCCAACGCCACGCTGGAAACCTACATCCAGGGCACCGTGCCCCAAGCGTCTTCCAGTTGCATGGCGTGTCATGGCAATGCGGCTACCCATGTCACCGAATCGCCGCGCACCAGCTTCGCGGATTTCACCTATTTGCTCGAACGCGCGCAGTCCACGACTGGACAAGGAGTCAAGCATGAGCAGTGAACTGGAAAATTTCGTAGGCCTTTCATCGGTCCTGACTGGCATTTCCACTGAGCGATTGGCACCGGCGATCGACCAGGTGGGTTTGCCTCCGCTGTTTCTTGAATTCATCACGCCAAGAATCACGCCTGATGTGCTCAGTACATTGCTGACTCAATACGCCAACCTGGCGGGGGACAATCAATCCCCGGATCAGATCGCCCAAGCGGTATTGATGGACGGAGCGCTACCGGCCGACACGCAGACCGCCAAAGCCGCGCGTTCGATCATGAAGCTGTGGTTGCTGGGCGTCTGGTACCAACCCTATGACGCGGCGAGTTTCAAAAAGGATGAGCAGACGGTGGTGTCCGACCAGGCTTATATCAATGGATGGGCCTGGAAAGCCGCCCAGGCTCACCCTATGGGCTACAGCGAGATGTTCTTCGGCTACTGGAACACGACGCCGCCCAGCCTTGAGGATTACACCGGAGTAGCTGCCAACGCGCAGCAAGGAGCTTCGTCATGAGTACCGAACAAGCAGAGGTGGTCATCGTTGGTGCGGGGCTGGCCGGCAGCATCATCGCTTATCAGTTGGGCATGGCTGGCGTGGATGTGCTGGTGCTCGAATCGGGCCCGGAGATCCCGGCCAATCGTACGCAGTATCTGGAGCGCTTCTACACGGCGACCCTGAAAACCCCGGAGTCGCCCTATCCTCCGGTATCGACCCTGGACACACCGCGCGACCCGACCAAGGAAAATGCCCCGCGGGCAACCATCGCCGATCTGATCCTGGGTTGGGACAAACCGGAAATCAGTTACCTGGTGCAGAAAGGCCCGTTGCCCTTCAACAGCACCTACGAACGGGTGGGCGGCGGGACGACCTGGCATTGGGTCGGGACGTGCCTGCGCATGGTGCCGAACGATTTTCGCCTGAAGAGCAAATACGGCGTCGGGGTGGACTGGCCGATCGGCTACGACGATCTGCAAAGTGCCTATTGCCGGGCCGAGGCGGAAATCGGTGTGTCGGCCAATGTCGCCGACCAGGCTTATCTGGGCATGACCTTTCCCGAGGGCTATTCATTCCCGATGCACAGCATTCCGCTGTCACTGGTTGACGGCAGTTTTGTCAGCGCCGTGACCGGGCAGACGTTCGACGGCTTGCCGCTGGTGGTCAGTCCGACCCCGGCGGGGCGCAATTCCCAGCCCTACGCCGGGCGCCGGGTGTGTGCCGGCAATACCAACTGCACGCCGATCTGCCCGATCCAGGCCAAGTACGACGCCACGGTGACCATGAACAAGGCCCGGGCCACCGGCAACGTCCGGGTCATGTACCGGACCGTGGCCAGCAAAGTGACCGTGGGCCCGGACAAGAACATCAATGGCATCGAATTCATTCAATATCAGCTTGGCGAGGGACCGAAGACGGGAAACGGTGTGGCCATCGGGCAGCGTTACGTGATCGCGGCCCATGCCATCGAAACCCCTAAATTGTTGCTCAACTCCAAAAACCCGGACTGGCCTAAAGGTGTGGCCAACAGCAGCGGGCAGGTGGGACGCAGCCTGTCCGATCATCCGATTTACCTGGCGTGGGGGCTGATGCCGGAAGGCAAGACGGTTTTCCCATATCGTGGCCCGGTGTCCACGGCGGGCATCGAGAGCCTGCGTGACGGTGCCTTCCGCAGCCAGCGAGCGGCATGGCGCATCGAAATTGGCAATGAAGGCTGGAACTGGCCGGTTGGCGATCCTTACGTCACCGTGGCCGATTTTATCGACGGGAAGAACATAAGTCGCACCAATCCATTGCCGGCGAAAGAGACACCGCCGCCGCCCACTGAAGCGCTGTACGGCACGGCACTGATCAAAAAACTCAACGAACTGTTCATCCGCCAGTTTCGGATCGGCTTCCTGGTGGAACAGGTGGAAGACCATCCCGACCAGTCCAATAGCTACATCGTGCCCTCGACGGATAACTACAAGGACGGGCTCGGCATTCTTCGGCCGGAAATCCACTACGACCTGTCCGATTACACCAAGGAAGGTTTCAGGCAGGCGAAGATACTGGCGAGCCACATCATCAAGGACCTGCTTGGCGCCGTGGAACTGACAGCACCCATTGGCAAAGGGACCTTCAACTACAAAGGCGAAGATTACAGCTTCCAGGGCGCCGGACACCTGATGGGGACCTATCGCATGGGCGATGATCCAGCCAAGTCGGTGGTGGACAAATACCAGCGCAGTTGGGACCACAAGAACCTGTTTCTGGTGGGCGATGGCGTGTTCCCCAGCACGGGCACCTCGAACCCGAGCCTGACGATTGCGGCGCTGTCGTTCCAAGCCGGGGACACCGTGGCCAACGACCTGAAGGCGGTGACCATGCAGGTCCAATCCAACATCGCCTGGCAGGGCACTGGAGTGCAGATCAACGGGTTGATACCGCGCGTGGTTCGCTACGTCAGGGGGTTATGGTGCGCGAGTCCGCAGGGCGGCAATGTCGATGGAAACGGTGGTTCGCGGCACATCGACTACAGCAGCTATGCCTTGCCCGGTGCCGCCGAAGGCGCCTTGATCGGTCGTGTGGGCAACGATGGAACGCCGTTCCTGGTGGGTGATCTGGCGCAGGTTCCGAGCGACCAGCAAGGGGAACTGCAACTGTGCATCAACGATGACCTGACCGGGCAACATGGGTCTGGCTTGAAAGATAACACCGGCGCGCTGACGATACGGGTCGAGTTTGGTGCGCTGTAACCTGAGCGGTAAGGCCTGACTCTTGTGGGAGCGAGCTTGTGGGAGTAAGGCTTGCCCGCGATGCAAACACCTCGGTGTAGCTTGATAGACCGAGGCGATGCCTTCGCGGGCAAGCCTTGCTCCCACAGATTCAGACGGCCGAGCGTTGGTGACGCAAGGCCACGGGCCCGGCGCGTTCTTCAATGGCCCGCTTCAGTTCGCTACGAAGCCCCAGCAGGAAACCCGCCTCCACCACCACGAACAGAGGCCCGACAATCAACCCGGTGAGGTCATCGACGAACGCCGGTTTACGGCCTTCGTAATAGTGACCGACGAACTGGATCACCCAGCCCACCACGAACATCCCCAGGCCACTGCCCAGCCACACCAAGGTGCTTTGCGCGGCGAGCACCTGGCCCAGCCATAGCGCCAGGGCCAGCAGTACCGTCATCAGCACCCCCAGGCGCAACTCAAGGCGTAGATAGAACCAGGCACTGGCTACCGCTATCAGCAGCGCCGGCGACACCAGGACCGCGCCCACCGGCCAACCCGGCCGTGACAGCAGTACGGCGACGGCGACGAAAATCAGCGGAATACCGATGAAGTGCGTGGCGATGTTGCGTGGGTCGCGGTGGTAGGCAGCGTATTGACTGAGATGATCAACGAGGCTTTTCATTGTTGTTCCTCCTGAGGTGATGCCTGCATGATGCCCGGGTTCCACGAGGCGTTCTGTCAGTTAGCCGACACTTGTCCCGGAGTTTCCATGAATACCCATCCCTGGCACTCGCACCTGTTGGCCGGTCACTGGTACAGCCACTTGCCCGCTGAGTTACAGAATAGTCTGTTGGGCATGTCGCGGGTGCGCCGCCTGGTGCCGGGGCATCGGCTGTTTCAGCGCGGTGACCCACCCTGCGGGATGTACGCCGTATTGGAGGGCGCGGTACGGATCGGCGCAGTGAACGAACAGGGCAAGGAAGCGCTGCTCAGTGTGGTGGAAGCCCCCCACTGGTTTGGTGAAATCTGCCTGTTCGATGGCCAGCCGCGCACCCATGACGCGGTGAGCGT
The DNA here is from genome assembly GCF_034555295.1 of Pseudomonas sp. N-137. Taxonomy (NCBI): domain Bacteria; kingdom Pseudomonadati; phylum Pseudomonadota; class Gammaproteobacteria; order Pseudomonadales; family Pseudomonadaceae; genus Pseudomonas; species Pseudomonas sp. N-137. Next base: position 28,006 of record NZ_JAXUDQ010000018.1, on the reverse strand, counting down.
GGGCCAGTGCACCTTGCTGCACTTGCCTCAGGCGCCGTTGATGGCGTTTCTGCAAGAACATCCGGTCTATTGGCGAGATATTGCGCGGCTGATGAGCCACAAACTGCGCCTGACCTTCATCAATCTCGAACACCTGAGCCTGATGCCCGCCCCGGTACGTGTTGCCAATCGCCTGCTGATGATCGCCGAAGGCTACGGCGAAATCGAACCGGCGCGACGGGTCTTGCAACTGCCCCAGGAGCAACTGGCGCTCATGCTCTCACTGTCGCGCCAGACCACCAACCAGATCCTCAAGGACCTTCAGGCCCAGGGCATTGTGCAGCTGGCTTATGGTGAGATTGAAATCCTGGATATCGAGCGGTTGCGGGCATTGACCACGATCTGAAGGCCTGTATCGACTGATCCACCGCTATCGCGAGCAGGCTCGCTCCCACAGCGTTGGTGGCGGGCCTGAATGTTGAGTTCACCTCAAGACAATGTGGGAGCGAGCCTGCTCGCGATAGGGCCGGCCCAGCCAACGCAAACCCCTAGCGCAACCCATCCCGAAACTGCCCCGGCGTCATTCCGGTCCAGCGCTTGAACGCCCGGCTGAAGCTGCTGGCATCGGCAAAGCCCAGAAGATAACCGACTTCACTCAGTGAGCACTGCGGGTCGCGCAGGTGCAGCAGTGCCAGGTTTTCCCGACATTCGTTAAGCAGCGTGTCGAAGCGGCAGCCTTCATCGGCCAAATGCCGTTGCAGGCTGCGCAGGCTCAGGTGCATGGCCTGGGCGATGCGCTCGGCGCTGGGTTCGCCTTCGGGCAGTTGGGCCTCGATAGCGGCTCGCACCTTGCGCTCCCAGGTCAGCGGCTGGAGCTGGGCGAGGGTGCGCTTGAGTACCGTCTCGTTGTGTTCAGCCAGCTCCGGATTGGCGTCGTCCAGGTGGCTGTCGAAATCGACGAGGCTGAATTCCAGGCAATCTTGCTCGGCGCCGAAATACACAGGTGAACGGAACACTTTATGCCAGGGGCCGGGGTCCGTCGGTTCCGGGCGCCGCAAGTACACCGCCAGCGGCGCGTAATCGCGGCCCAGTCGGTTGCGACACGTGCGCACGTAAATCGCGGCGAACGCATCGATGGCTTCAAAGGCCGGCGTCGCCCGGCCTTGGGGCACGTCGAGCGTGAAGCGGTATCGGTCTTCGCAGCGGCTCAGTTGCAGCATCAACGCATCGCTGACCACCGGGTGATAACGCATGATTCGCTCAAACACTTCTCGCAAACTGCCGCTGGCCACCAGGGCATAACCCAGAGCGTGGAACGTGGTGGGACTGACGAAGCGCGAAACCCGCAGGCCGATCGCCGGATCACCGCTGGCCTGCACGGCCAGTTCCCACAGGCGCGTGGTGGCCGAGAGCGGATAACGGGCATTCGGGTCGTCCATCAACTGCGGATCGAGCCCGGCCTCCAGGCACAGGGCATGGCTGTCCAGGCCCAACGCATCAAGCTGTTTGCGCAGGGCGCGGGTCCAACTGGCGAGGGAGGTGGGTTCAGTCATGGCGATTGGCGCTTGCGGTCAACAGGTTGGCGTTTACGGCTACCACCCTAGGGGGCATCGCCCGGCAGGATGAGCACATCGATAGAAGAGGATGTAAGCCATGCACGGCACTTGCGCAAGCCCCGAGCGATTGAATGCACAACAGCGATCGGCCCATATTCGCCAGGTAGTCTTGGCCCGAGGCGAAGAACTGCGCCAGCGCTACCCGATCCTGCGTCATCAGGATGCGTTGGGCGCGGGCATCCTGGCGTTCGCCCTGGCCGGGATGGTCGGTTCGGCGCTGCTCTACATCAACGGTCACCTGGCCGGTTGGGCATGCCTGCTGCTCAACGCTTTTTTCGCTTCACTGACCCACGAGCTGGAACACGACCTGATTCACAGCATGTATTTTCGCAAGCAACGTGCACCCCACAACCTGATGATGGGCCTGGTCTGGCTGGCGCGGCCCAGCACCATCAACCCGTGGATCCGCCGCCATTTGCACCTCAATCATCACAAAGTGTCCGGCAGCGAGGCCGACCTGGAAGAGCGGGCCATTACCAATGGCGAGCCCTGGGGGCTGGCGCGCTTGCTGATGGTGGGCGACAACGTGATGTCGGCCTTCATTCGCCTGCTGCGGGCCAAGACCTGGGCGCACAAGCGCAGCATCCTCAAGCGCACGCTGAAGGTGTATTTCCCGCTGGCGCTGTTGCACTGGGGCGCGTGGTACGTGTTTCTCGGTTTCCATGGGGCCAACGCTGTCGCTTATCTGCTTGGCACGTCGATTGATTGGTCGGCAACCACGCTGGCAGTGATGCACGTGATCGACATCGCAGCGGTGGTGATCATCGGCCCGAACGTACTACGCACCTTTTGCCTGCACTTCATCAGCTCGAACATGCATTACTACGGCGACATCGAGCCGGGCAATGTCATCCAGCAAACCCAGGTGCTCAACCCCTGGTGGCTGTGGCCATTGCAGGCGTTCTGCTTCAACTTCGGCAGTAGCCACGGGGTCCATCATTTCGTGGTCAAAGAGCCGTTCTACATCCGCCAGATGACGGTGCCGGTGGCCCACAAAGTGATGCGTGAGATGGGCGTGCGGTTCAATGATTTCGGCACGTTTGGGCGGGCGAACCGGTTTGTGCGGGAAGAGGGTGTGGTGCGGGAGGAAGGGGATGCGGTGCGGGTTTGACGCAAACAGGTTCGAGAAGTAAAAACCGAACCTTGTGGCGAGGGAGCTTGCTCCCGCTGGGTTGCGCAGCAGCCCCAAAAAAACAGGGCCGCTTCGCGTCCAGCGGGAGCAAGCTCCCTCGCCACAGAGAATGAGTTACCAAAGAGAACGGGTCAGAACTGATAACTCACCGTCGCCGCCACGTTGCGTTCTTCGCCCAGGTAGCAGTAGCTCAGGCTGGCGCAGGAGGCGACGTAGGTTTCGTTGGTCAGGTTGTTTGCGTTCAGGCGCACGTCCACACCTTTCAAGCCGACCTTGCCCAGGTCATACCCCACCGACGCATCGAACAACGTATAGGACGGCACCTTCATGGTGTTTTCCGCATCGGCCCAGCTGTAGCCGACATAACGTACGCCACCGCCCAGTCGCAGGCCATCGAGCGCGCCGCTGTCGAACTTGTAGTCCGCCCACACCGAAGCCATGTGGCGTGGGGCCTGGGTCGGTGAGTTGCCTTTGTTTTCGATGATGTCGGTGGTGGTGCTCAACGTGCTGATCATCGATTTCGAATATTCGATATCGGTGAAGGTGTAGCTGCCCAGCACTTTGAACTGCTCGGTCAGTTGCAGGTGCGCTTCCAGTTCCAGGCCCTGGGAGCGAACGGCACCGACGGCGCGGTAGAAGTTTTCCTGGGGCAGTTTGGTCGCCAGGTTCTCCTGGTCGATGCGGAACAGCGAGGCGGTGTACAGGTCATCCGTACCCGGTGGCTGATACTTCAGGCCCAGTTCCCATTGCTTGCCATCGGTCGGCGACAGCGGGTTGCCGGCGCTGTCGGCGTAGGAGTTGGGGTTGAACGACTCGGAGTAGCTGACGTACGGCGCCAGGCCGTTGTCGAACAGGTACAGCGCCCCGGCACGGCCAGTGAGCTTGCTGCGTTTGTCGTTGATCTCGGTGCCTTCCGGGCGGCCGAACTCAGCGATGCGGTTTTCATCCGAGGTTTTCACCCAGTCCTGACGCAGGCCCAGGGAGAAACGCCATTTATCCATCTCGATCAGGTCTTGCAGGTAGACACCGGTCTGTTCCAGGCGTCGCAGGTAGCTGGTGGGGCTGAAGTAGGTGATAGCCGAGTTGCCATAGACCGGGTCGAAGGCGTTGATCGGGGCCAGGCTGCCGCTGGTCCAATCCACCACGGTCTTGCGCCGCTGATAGTCAGCGCCCATCAGCACGGTGTGCTTGGTCGCCCCGCTGAAAAATTCAGCCTGCAGCATGTTGTCGACGATGAACGAATGCAGTTTTTCTTCGGCACCGGTGTAGTAGCGGTTCAGCTCGTTGCTGGTCGGCGTGGTCCAGCCGTAGGCGTAGACCTGATCATTGGTGACTTGGGAGTCCAGGTAACGGAAGTTCTGCCGGGCGGTGAAGACATCGTTGAAACGGTGTTCGAACTGGTAGCCGAACGACTGCTGATCACGTTCATAGCCATCGACGCCCGGCTCGCCTTCGAAGAAATTTTCCGAGATACGCTTGCCGTTGCGCTGATGCAAGGTGCCGTCGGCTGGCATGCCGCCGTGATAACCCCCGTCGGGGTCGTGCTGCAGGTAGGCCTGAAGTGTCAGCGACGTGTCTTCGGTAAAGTCGATGCTCACCGTGGGGGCGAGGGCAAAGCGCTTTTCCTTGGTGTGGTCGAACTGCGTGTCGGACGTATCCGCCAGGCCCACCAGGCGATAGGCGATGCGTTTGTCGTCATCCACCGGCCCGGTAAAGTCGAAGCCCATGCCGCGTTGGCCCTGGGTGCCGACCGTGGCCTGGATTTGGTGATAGGCCTCGTACAGCGGTTTCTTGCTGGTGAGTGCCACCAGGCCGCCGGGCGAGCTACGCCCGTAGAGCACCGAGGACGGGCCTTTGAGAATGTCGACCCGCTCAAGGAAGTACGGGTCGACTTGCATGGAACTGTAGGTGCCGCTGTCGCCCATGGACTTGAGGCCGTCGAGGTAGATGTTGTCCACCGAGCCATCGTTGAAGCCGCGCATCGCCACGTAGTCGTAGCGATGGGTCGCGCCGTAGGGGTTGGTCAATACCCCTGGGGTGTAGCGCATGGCCTGGGAGACGGTTTGCGCGCCTTGGTCGTCCATTTGCTCGCGGGTGACCACGGAGACGCTTTGCGAGGTTTCCCGCAGGGCGGTACTGGTCTTGGTGGCGACCTGGCTGTGGGTGGCGTTGTAGCCCGCCATGCTGCCCAACGCGTTACCCAGGGCAAACCCCTTGATGTCGGTGGTCGGCAGCGCCAACGTGCCGCCCGAGGCCTCGGTTTGCAGCACATAGCTGCTGCCATCCGGGCTGACGGCGGTCAGGCCTGAAGCGCTGAGAAGATGGCTCAGGGCCTGGTCCGTCGAATACTCGCCGTGCAGTCCCGGGGACTGGATACCGCTCGTCTGCTGCGGAGTGCTTGCCAGGGTGATGCCGGCCTGACGAGCGAACTGGTTCAGCACATCGCTCAGGGGGCCGGCGGCAATGTTGTAGCTCTGGCGCGCGGTGGTGACACCGTCTTGCGCCGCGACGGCGAACATTGGCACGGCGCCCGCACTCAACACCGTGCAGAACAGTGCAGCACGGATGGCATGGCGCAACAGGCCTGTTTGCGAGGAGCAGCCAAAGGGGGTGTTGAGGTTTACGCACTCAGTCATTGTGGGTTTCCGTTGGAGTCGCTAAGGGCAGATAAGCGTTGCTTACTGTCCTAGCCGGACTTGCGCGCAAAACCCGCCAAAAAAAATCAGACCGATTCCTGCACCGTGACCCACCAACGGGTTCGATAGCGTAATTGAACGGGGAGCGTGCGCGGCAGGACGGCCAGCAACCTGTCGGTGTCTTCCAGGCGGAAAACGCCTGACAAGCGCAGGTCCGCAATCGACGCGGCGCATTTCAGATAGCCCTGGCGGTAACGTCCTACCTCGTTGAGGAAGTCCTCCAGACGCATGTTGCGCGTCACGAGCAAACCCTCCGCCCAGGCGCCGATGTCCATATCCAGCGGCGGCGCCATGGTCGCTGTCGATGAGCTGAGCAGATAGCTCTGCCCGGCGCTCACCTGTAGCGGGGCACCATCGGCGCCACGGTGTGAAAGGATCGCGACCCTGCCACGGGTGACGCTCAGGCGTGTGCAGGCATTGTCCTGCCGCACCACGAAGCGCCCGTCCAGCCCTTCGAACAGGCCATGTCGGCTGCGCACCAGCAGCGGCCGCGCGGGATCGCGACCGCAGGTGAGCATGATTTCACCTCGCGTCAGGCTGATCAGGCGATGCTCGGTCGTGTAGTCCAGGTCGGCGGCGCTGTCAGTGTTCAGTTCAAGCCGCGTACCGTCGGGCAACTGGAAACCTCGATGTTCGCCGGTGGCAGTGGCGAAATCCGCGCTCCACGGCTGCCAGCCCAGGTCCTTGCCCAGCCAGGCGGCGGAGCCTATCAGCGCCACCCCCGACAACAGTTTCAAGGCCTGGCGCCGACCGAGTCGCTGGGCGCTGTTTTCCAGGGTGTCGAGAGCGACGTGGGCGCCGGGGACCGCCCGCAGGTTCGAGGTCAACTCACTGTGCAGCGCTTGCACCCGCTGCCAGGCCAATTCGTGTTCGTGATGGGCGGCGCGCCAGACCTCGCATTGTTGGCGCAAGGCCGGATTGGCAGCATGGTTGCGCAGGCGCAGCAGCCAGTTGATCGCTTGCCTGACTACCTGTTGGGATGGGCCGCTGCGTCGATTCAACACGTTATCCACAGGCTCAGCTTTCATAGCGCAACACATAGCAGTGATACAGCGCATCGGCGACGTATCGTTCCACCGAGCGCAAGGAAATGCCCATCTGCTCGGCAATCTGCTTGTACGTCAGGCCTTCGCACTGGGCCAACAGAAATGCCCTGCGCACTTTCGGCTTCAGGCCCTCGAGCATTCTGGCGATGGCTTCCAGCAGCTCCAGGATCAAGGCCTGGGCTTCGGTGTCGGGGGCTTGGGCGGGTGGCAGGTGGGCGATGGATTCCAGGTAAGCGCGTTCGATTTCTTCCCGGCGCCAATGATCGATCACCAGGCCTTGGGCGATGGTGCGTAGAAAGGCGCGGGGCGACTTGAGCTCCAGGCGTTCGGTGCGTTGCAGCAGGCGCACGAAAGTGTCCTGGGCCAGGTCCGCTGCGTCGGCAGCATTGCCCAAGCGGCTGCGCAGCCATGTGTGAAGCCAGCCGTGATGGTTGCTGTAGAGCGTCTGTACTGCAAACTCGGGAGATGACATGAACGCGAAGGCCTGGATGTCGCAAATGATAATAGGTCGCATTGTCATCAGGGGTCAGTGAATTTGCAACCACCGTTCGACGCACCGTGTCCTTCCGTCGCCCATTTGTTTAAAGGGCTCATATTTTTTTAACTTTTGCCGACAGCGTTATATGCGTGCACCAAAGTGGAGCAGATCACAAGTCCGCCCGCGCTGTGACATGAATGCTGCAACCGGAATGCACCCCCACTCCCTGCATAAGAAGCCTGTCGATGAATCTGAAGTTCAGCCATAAAATCCTTCTGGCCGCCTCTGGTGTGGTCGTTCTGGCTTTTGCCCTGTTCACGCTCTACAACGACTACCTGCAACGAAAAACCATTGGCAGCAGTCTCGAATCCTCCATCCAGCAGTCCGGCGACCTGACGGCCAGCAGCGTCCAGAACTGGATGAGCGGCCGGGTGCTGGTGCTGGAAAACCTGGCGCAGAATATTGCGCACCAGGGCGCGGGTGCCGATCTGCCGGGGCTGGTGGATCAGCCGGCGCTGACGTCGAATTTCCAGTTCACTTACGTGGGTCAGGCCAACGGCGTCTTCACCCAGCGCCCTGACGCAAAAATGCCCGACGGCTACGACCCGCGCCAGCGCCCCTGGTACAAACAGGCAGTCACCATCGATCAAACCATGCTGACCCCGCCCTACCTGGCTGCGGTCGGCGGCCTGGTGGTGACCATCGCCCTGCCGGTGAAGCACAACGGTGAGCTGCTCGGTGTGGTGGGGGGCGACCTGAGCCTGGAAACCCTGGTGAAAATCATCAACTCCGTGGATTTCGGCGGCATCGGCCATGGGTTTCTGGTCAGCGGCGACGGTCAGGTCATCGTCAGCCCGGACAAGGACCAGGTGATGAAGAACCTCAAGGACATCTACCCCGGTACGCCAGTGCGCATCGAGAAAGGTATCCAGGAGGTTGAGCTCAATGGGCAGGATCGCATTCTTTCGTTTACCCCCGTCGCAGGCCTGCCGAATACCCAGTGGTACATCGGTCTATCGATCGACAAAGACAAGGCCTACGCACCGCTGAGCCATTTCCGTACCTCGGCGCTGATTGCGATGTTTGTGGCGGTGGCGGCCATTGCGTTGCTGCTGAGCCTGTTGATCCAGGTGTTGATGCGTCCATTGACCACCATGGGGCGCGCCATGCGGGACATCGCCCAAGGTGAAGGCGACCTGACCCGGCGTCTGGTGGTCCAGGGCAAGGATGAGTTCGGTGAGCTGGGCAGCTCGTTCAACCAATTCGTGGAGCGGATTCACGCGTCGATCTCGGAAGTGTCTTCCGCCACTCGGCAAGTGCATGACCTGTCGCAGCGGGTGATGACTTCGTCCAATGCCTCGCTCATTGGCTCCGACGAACAGAGCGCCCGCACCAACAGCGTGGCAGCGGCCATCAATCAGTTGGGCGCCGCGACCCAGGAAATCGCCCGCAATGCCGCCGACGCCTCGCAACAGGCCAGCGGTGCCAGCGAACAAGCCGATGACGGACGCCAGGTGGTGGAAAAAACCATCCAGGCCATGACCGAGCTGTCACAGAAGATCAGCCTCTCGTGCACCCAGATCGAAACCCTGAACGCCAGCACCGACAACATCGGGCACATCCTGGACGTGATCAAGGGCATCTCTCAGCAAACCAACCTGCTGGCGCTGAACGCTGCCATTGAAGCGGCCCGTGCCGGTGAAGCCGGGCGTGGGTTTGCGGTGGTGGCCGATGAAGTGCGCAACCTGGCGCACCGCACCCAGGAGTCGGCGGAAGAAATCCACAAGATGATCACCTCGCTCCAGGTCGGTTCCCGTGAAGCGGTGACGACGATGAACGCCAGCCAGCTTTCCAGCGAAGAAAGTGTGGAAGTGGCCAACCAGGCGGGTCTGCGGCTGGTCAGCGTGACGCAGCGCATCGGTGAAATCGACGGCATGAACCAGTCGGTGGCCGCGGCCACCGAAGAACAGACCGCCGTGGTGGAAACCCTCAACATGGATGTCAGCCACATCAACCTGCTGAACCAGCAAAGCGTCGCCAACCTCAATGAAACCCTGAAGGATTGCGATGCCCTGTCGCAACAGGCCAATCGGCTGAAGCAGTTGGTGGACAGCTTCAAGATCTGATCTCAGCCGACCTCACCGCCAACCGTGCCGCCGCCATCGCGAGCAGGCTCGCTCCCACAGGGGATTGGCGGTGTGACTGGATCTTGCGGCCAACCGAAATCAGTGTGGGAGCGAGCCTGCTCGCGATGGCGACAGCACAGCCAACATCATCGCCAGCTGACCCGCCGCTTTCGCGAGCAAGCCCGCTCCCACAGGGGATTGGCGGTGTGACTGGATCTTGCGGCCAACCGAAATCAGTGTGGGAGCGAGCCTGCTCGCGAAGACGGCGGCACAGCCAACATCATCAGCCAGCTGACCCACCCCTTTCGCGAGCAAGCTCGCTCCCACAGGGGATTGGCGGTGTGACTGGATCTTGCGCCCACCCCGGAACCAAAACTGTGGGAGCGAGCTTGCTCGCGATGGCGACAGCACAGCCAACATCATCGCCAGCTGACCCACCGCTTTCGCGAGCAAGCCCGCTCCCACAGGGAATCGGCGGTGGGACTGGATCTTGCTGCCAATCGAAATCAGTGTGGGAGCGAGCCTGCTCGCGATGGCGACAGCACAGCCAACATCATCGCCAGCTGACCCGCCGCTTTCGCGAGCAAGCTCGCTCCCACAGGGGATTGGCGGTGTGACTGGATCTTGCGGCCAATCGAAATCAGTGTGGGAGCGAGCCTGCTCGCGATGGCGACAGCACAGCCAACATCATCGCCAGCTGACCCGCCGCTTTCGCGAGCAAGCTCGCTCCCACAGAGAATCGGCGGTGGGACTGGATCTTGCTGCCAATCGAAATCAGTGTGGGAGCGAGCCTGCTCGCGATGGCGACAGCACAGCCAATATCATCGCCAGCTGACCCACCGCTTTCGCGAGCAGGCTCGCTCCCACAAGGTTTACTTGAACATCACTTGCACATTCCCCATCGCCTCATCGGCAAACCCTTGCAGGAAATCTCGGAAGCCGGACGGGGTATGGGCATCGGTGTGGTCGGCGATGATGGTCCAGGTGGCGCGGCAGCGGTTTTCCGCCAGGGGCTCGACGCGCATTGCCGCCCACAGGTTATCGATGCCCAGGGTGTTGTAGATCAGCGTCCAGGTCATGTGCATGGCCTGGTCATCATGGCTGTTGAGCTGTTCCACCACCAGGTTCTGCCCGTCGCGGAAAAACTTCTTGCGCAGGGACCTCACGCCCTCGCCGGTCATTTCGATGTGCTCAAGTGCCGGGATGAATCGATCGAACCTTGCAAAATTGCCCACCACTGCCCAGACGCTCGCCGCGTTGGCGGGTACTTCCACTGAAGTTTCGACCTCGCAGGCGTGGGGGTTCTTGATCAAGGTGTCGGGTTGAAGTGCATTCATGGTCTTGCTCCTTTTTTTACAGTTGAGGGGTGCTTCAGATGAAATCGATGGCCTTGAGGTAATCAGCGCCGCGGCGCAGCAAGGCCGGGGATTTTTCCGGGTAGCGGGCACCCATCTGCCGTACACCGGCCCGGGCGTTGGCGTGGTTGATCAACGAGATGTCGCCGATGTCTTCCTCGAAACCGTTGAGGTAGAAACCCAGTACGCCGAACAGCGCATTGTCAGCATCGACTCGGCCCAGTTGCCGTTGCCAGTCGGCGACGCTGACCAGGGAAAATTCCCGGCCGCTGTCACGAAACGACGCCACATAAGCGTCCCAGCTCAAGGGCTCGGGGTTGTGCAGGTTGAACACCGCCTGCGTCGGCTGATAACGACTGGCGTGGAAGGCGATGAAGCGCGCCAGGAAGTCCACCGGCATCAGGTCGAAGTTGAGGGACAGATCCGGCACCTGACCGAGCTGGATCGAGCCCTTGAGCATCAACATCAACCGGTTCTTGTGGGGCTGGCAGACCCCGGTCAGGCTGTTGAAACTGATGTTGCCGGGGCGAAACAGATTGACCCACACCCCGCGATCCCGAGCGCGCTGCAGGATCCGTTCGCCGACCCATTTGGACAGGTTGTAGCCGTTCTTGATGTAGATCGGCGGCGTCTCTGCGGCGGGCTGCTCCAGGACCTGGCCGTCGGCATCCAGCGCACTGGACGCCGACAGCGTAGAGACGAAGTTGAAGATCTTCTTGCTGCGCCCTTCACACAGGCGCAGGCATTCGAAGATCGGCTCCACGTTGTCCCGCGCCAAAGACTCGTAGTCGAGCACATGATTGACGTGGGCGGCGTTGTGCACCAACGCGCCGAAGGTGCGGTCGATGCGGGCATAGACGTCGTCTGGCAAACCCAATTGCGGTTGGGTGATGTCGGCGGCGTAGACACTGACGCGGCTCAGGTCCAGGTGGTTCAGCCGATTGTCCCGCAGGGCCTGGGCAAAGCGTTCGGCCGCGCTTTGTCCACCGGACTCGCGCACCAGGCACGCGACTTCGGTGGCGCCCCAGGCCAGCAAGGCCTCGACGATGTGTACCCCAAGAAAACTGTTGGCGCCGGTCACCACCACCTTGTGCACATCACCACACCGGCTGACAGGCAGGGGATCGAGGTTGAGTTCCGCTTGCGCATCGATCAAGGCCTGGGGGCTGAGGGTCGATGTGCTGTTTTGCGCAGGATCGTCCAGTAACTTCGCCAGCGTGATCAGCGTAGGTGCTTCGATGAAGCGATTGATCGACAGGCTGCGCCCGAAGGCTTCGCGGACCCCCAGCAACAGTTGTGACAGCAGGATCGAATGGCCACCGAGATTGAAGAAGCTTTCATCGGTGGCGATGTCGTCGACCGGCAGCTCCAGCAACTCGGCCCACAGTTGCCGCAGCTGCGTTTCCAGAACGTTCTGCGGCTGGCGCCGATGGCTGCCGACCTGCACTTGCACCGCCGTGGCGAGCAAGGCCCGGCGATCGACTTTGCCATTACTGGTGTAGGGCAGGCTGGGCAATTGCACGTAGGCCGCCGGGTGCATGTAGCTGGGCAGCGCGTTTTGTACATGCTCGCGCAAAGCCTGAAGGGCAGCGCCGGCCCGGTCTTCCCGAGGGTGAACCAGAAACGCCAGGATCCGCCGTCGGTCATCGACCCCCACCGCTACTTGGCGAAACAACTGGCTGTCGCGCAGGCAATGCTCGATTTCCTCGGGTTCGACCCGGAAGCCACGGATCTTCACCTGGTTATCGCGCCGACCACACAGTTCGATGCCGTGGTCGGTCCATTGGGCGATATCGCCTGTGCGATATACCCGCAGCGTTGGCCCGTCGGGCAGCGTCAGGTTGAGGTAGCGGCTCGCGGTCAACGTCGGGTCGTTCAGATAGCCGAGGCCGACCCCAGGCCCGGCGATGTACAGCTCGCCCGGTGTGCCTTGGGGCACCGGTTGCAGCTGCTCATCCAGAATCAGCACCCGGCCATTGGCGATGGGCACACCGAGGTTGCGGTTGTTGTCACCGACACCGAATTGCCGGGTGGTGACCAGCACCGTGGTTTCGGTGGGGCCGTAGATGTTGTGGAAACTGCACTGCGGTGCGAGCTGCTCGATCACGAACGGCTCACAGACATCGCCGCCGGTAATCAGGTGTTCCAGCCCCAACGGTGCATCCAGCGGCATCACGCTCAGCAGCGCGGGCGGCAGGAAAGCATGAGTGACACGCTGTTGCTGAATCAGCGCCACCAGTTGCTGCGGGTCGCGACGCTGGTCTTCGCTGGGCACCACCAGCGTCGCACCCTGGATGAAGGTCGGCAGGATATCCAGCAGCGATGCGTCAAAGTTGATGGTGGAGAACTGCAATGCCCGGCTGTCACGCTGTAAGCGGACATAGTCGCTATACCAGGCGCAGAAATGGCTGAGGTTGCGATGACTGAGCAGCACGCCTTTGGGTTGGCCGGTGGTGCCGGACGTGTAGATCGCCACGGCCGGTTCGTCGCTGTCCACCACGCGGCGGATCAGCGAGGCCGGGATGCCGGGTTTGGGTGAAGGCAGCTTGCGTACATCCAGCGTCGGCAGCGACAGCTCGCCCAGGTCGCTGTCACCGTCGTGCAGCAGTAAGTCGGCGTTGGCGTTCTCCAGGATAAAGCGCCGTCGTTGCGCGGGGTGCTGCGGGTCCAGCGGCAGGTACACCGCCCCGCAACCCAGTACCGCCAGGATAGCTGCGTACAACTGTGCGGACTTGGGCAGGCAGACACCAATCACTCCAGGTTTTGCCCCGGCCAGTTGCTTGAGCATCGGCTCCTGCAAGCGCAACGCCAGACTGCGCAAGGACTTGTAGTCGACAAGCTGACCGTCCACCCACAGGGCCGCTTGCGTACCGTCATTGAGCATGCGCTGCTCGATGTCATGCATGACCGGCACTTCGGCTGCAGCCAGCAGCCAAGGCACCGCGGGCCGATTGAGGTGGTGTTCGAAGGCCAGTGGCTCCAACACATCCAGTCCCTGCAACGATTCATCGCAGGCGTCGGTCTGCACCGTCGGCCAGTGATCGAAGCAGGCTTCGTCCCGGGAAAGCTGGCTGACCAGTCGCGCACCGTGCTCGACCACCGCCGCCAAGGCGCGCAGTCGCAAAGACTGGCCGTTGCCGCAGCCTTGCGGGGCGATCACTTCCTGGGACAACGGCCGATGCGCGCTGTCGCGGAAAACCACCACCGGCTGTGGCAATGCCTGGCCGGGAAAAGCCTGGAGCGCCACACGCACCTGAAGGTTTGAGCGGGCGTCTAGGGTGCAGGGCAGCGTCCCGTCATCAATCAACAGGTCTACCGCTGTGTGGTGGTTCGCTGATTCAAGATGCACAACACCGTGGCCGTGCAGTTCGAGCTCCTGGGCCAGGTCGGTCATGGCCTGGCTTGTGCCAGACACGGCAATTTCGAGGCGTCTCATGGGCGGATCCTCATGGGGTCAGGTAGTCGGCCAGGGCGTCACGCACGCAGGGGGACGCCAGCATCGAGCTGCTGCGAAAAAAGCGCGTGATATTGCCCACCAACGGGTGAAAACGATTGATGGGATACGCCAGCGCACTGGCCTCTTCGCGCAGTGACTGGCGCACCGATTCGTCGACGGGCAGGTGTGCGATCAGCTGAAAATCGAACGCCTGTTGCAGATCGCTCGCCAGGTACTGGCTGATGAAGCCGGGCATCAGTCGCGCAATCGCATCGCGGTCAGCTTCGGGCGCGCTGCGCCAGTAGATTTGCACCAGGCGCGTCCAGAATCCGGAGTGCCGTCCCTCATCCAGCAAGTGGTCGGCCATCAGGCCCTTGATCGACGCCTTGACCGAATCATCCCGGGCGAATGCCGCCACCTCGTTGGTCACGGTGTTCTCGGCAATGGCGATGCAGATCAACTCCACGGCGCTGAGCAAATGCTCCGGTGCCTGGGCCAGCGTCGCCGGGATGGCGCGGCTGAGCTCGATCTGATCGGGCAACGGGATCGGCGCGATGCCGGTCATGTCGATGGTCTGCTGCATGAAGTCCATCGCCACCAGTGCGTGATAATCCTCGTCCACTACCACGGTCATTGCGTCGTAGCGGCAGGCGAACGGGAACTCGATGCCGAAGCTGTTCTTGGCAATGCGCCGGGCGGTGTGGTCCACCAGCTCGGTCTCGAAGATCACCACATCGTTGATGAACTTGTAGAGGCTCTGGACCAGCACAAAATCGCGCAGTTGCGGGCAGTGGCTGAGGAAGGTCTGGCTGTGCACCAGGGGCTGACGGCTCATGGGGAAGATCAACTTGTCGTCGTCTTCGACCCGGCGCCGTGGCCGGGTGCGGATCGTGGCGCGGCTTTCCCAGGCGTCGGCGAAGGATTGGTATTCGACGGCGTTCATGGCGCCACCTGCGCCAGCGGTTGGGCCATGCTCTGGCGTAACCCGTCCCACAGCGCGGTGCGGCTTTGGACGGCGGCGAGTGCAGCGGCCAGCACCTCGGTTTCGCGCTGCGGGTCGCCATCGATCAGCCGGGCCAAGAGTTTTTCCGCTGCCGGGCCGTGGTCCTCGGAATCCACTTCGATGTGCCGCTGCAGGTAGTAACGAAACGTCGGCGCCTGATCCAAACCGATGCCCCAGGCGTCCAGCATGCGCTGGAACATCTGCGGGATGACGCTCTCGCGACCATGCACGAAGGCGGCGGCCACGCTGTGGGCCGGTGCGTGCAGCGCCGTTTGCAGTGTCTGGCGGACGAACCGGGCCGCCGCCGGCTCCACTTCGACGCTCTCCAAGGCTGTTTCGGGACTGACGCCTTCCTGTTGCAAGGTGATGAACTGCTCAATGGCGCGAGTATCGGCGCCAACCTCGCGCATGGCGTCCAGGTACAGTTCGAAATGGCTGCAATAGCCGGCTCCGGGGCGGTCATCCGACTCCTCGCCCAGGACGATTTCGTTGATCAAACGTGCAGCGTGTGGGTCGGCCGGCGGTAACCAGGGCAAGTGGACACAGGTCAGCTCCCGTTGCAGCCGTTTGGTCAGTGACATGAAATCCCACACGGCAAAAACATGGCTTTGCATAAAACGGCGCAGCAGATCGATTGATGTTATTTCAGAAAAAACCGGGTGTTGGCCAAGGGCGTGTTTTTTCAGAGATAGTTGTTCTTTGGTTGGCTGCATCGGAACGTCCTCATCAATGTTGTTTGTTCGGAAAAGTCACCCGGGCTTTAATAAAAGCGAGCGGGTGCCTGAACCGGAGTCCATAAGTTTCGAAAGTATTGAAGTGCTCGTCTTAACTACGCATTCATGGCGTGCGGGCAAGGTTTTTCGGACCTAAGCCATAAATGTAAGCGGTCGATAACAACTCGACGGATAAAAAGCTAATACACCGAACAAGTAAGCGGCAAGTGTTTTTTTAATTATTTAAATGGGGTTATTTATTGGGCGCGAAGAGGGGTATTAAAACTTTTAATATAAGTTTTATTCAGGCGAAGCCGCTCCTTCCGATAGAGAAGTATCAGAATCGAAGAAGTTGAGTGAATGCCTCACTCGGAGCACTTCAGGGGACAGGGAAATAAGAAGTTGTTGTTTTATGGGGGGGACATCGGACGGACTTCCGATCATCCCGCCGGTTGGGCGGTGCTCCTTGCGTGTTGGCTTCGATTCGCCTGGCTGCGGCCAGGCGCTGACTTCTTCAGGTCTGTTTTTTAATCGACAAACGCAAGAGTGGGCCCAAATCGATGGCAGTGCCATTGAACTGATGGGGGCGACAGGGCGCGGCTACGCTGCGGCCTCGTCGGGCGGGCGAGAAACCGTGTAGGAGGGATGTGTAAGAAAGTGATGCGCCCCTCGGGGCGCGGGGGGCAGGTCAACGGCTTGGTTGTTGTTCCAGATAGCGACGGATGGTGACGCAGGCTTTTTCCAGATGCAGCTCCAGCAGGGCAACCGCTCTGTCGATGTCCTGCGCCGTAGCGGCCTCCAGCAGCGCGCGATGATCGTCCTGGGTCAGTTTGCCCAAGCCCATGGACGACAGATGGAAGCGCAAGAAGCGTTCTTCCTCATTGAGCTCGCGCTCGATCAGGTCCAGCAGTTTGCTGTTGGGTGCCTTGTGATAAAGCGACATGTGAAACAGCCGGTTGAGCCTGCCGATTTCAGCGTGGTCGGTCTGGGCTTCCAGTTGCTCGATGTAATGGGCGGCCATGGCCAGGTCCTCGGCATCGAGGAGGGGAATGGACAAGCGCAATGCGAAAGATTCAAGGACCGAACGCAGGGCGTACGTTTCGATCGCATTGTTGGTGATCAACGGGGCTACCACGGCGCCTTTGTGCTGAACCACATTGAGCAGTGATTGCGCCTCGAGCTGGCGCAAGGCCTCGCGTACCGGCATGCGGCTGACGCCGAACAGGTCGGCCAGTTCCTGCTGGCGCAGGGCGGTGCCGCAGGGCAGGCGCCCGTCGAGTATGGCCTCGCGCAGGGATTCTTCGATGATTGAGCGGGCCTGGGCAGCGGGAACGGGCCCGTTGACCTGGATAGTGCTTAGCGGTTTGGGCTTCTGTGTCACGACAACGCACCCTGACTGGTAGTAACAAAAATTGGATCCAAGCCAACAGTAGTTACAGATTGCCAAGCCGTCAAAACCTCGCGGCCCCGGTTCCTGAACTAAAGTTTAGTCTGCTCGTGGTGATCGCACCTTGCCATTGTCTTTTGCCGGGCCAGGCTTCACCATCCAACGCATTTCCCACGGCCCTTTTTGGACGTATTTCCCTTGGCTGCACCTTTCCCTGTTCCCAGGTCCTTGCGCTGGCTGTGTTCGGCATTGTTGCTGGCCGGCCTCATGCTGGGCGGCCTGCAGGCTGACTGGGACTTTGCGCAGATCAGCCGGCGGGCGCAAGCGTTATATGGGCCGTTGGGCGAAGGGCAGCAACGGATCGATGCCTGGCAGCAATTGTTGGCGACCCAGAAGCAGACGCCGGAGCTTGAGCAGCTCAAGGTGGTGAACCTGTTTTTCAACAAACGGGTGCGCTACGTCGAAGACATCGACTTGTGGCGTCAGGTCGATTACTGGGAGACCCCGATCCAGGCCTTGTGGAAAGGGGCCGGGGATTGCGAGGACTACGCCATTGCCAAGTACTTCAGCCTGCGTCGTCTGGGGGTGTCCAGTGACAAGCTGCGCATCACTTACGTCAAGGCGTTGCGGCAGAACCGTGCGCACATGGTGCTCACTTACTACGCAACCCCCGATGCCATGCCGCTGGTACTCGACAGCCTGATCGACGGCATCCTGCCGGCCAGCCAGCGGACCGATCTGTTGCCGGTCTACTCTTTCAATGCCGAGGGATTGTGGCTGCCAGGCGCCAAGGGCAACAAGAAAGTGGGTGACACCAAGCGCCTGTCCCGGTGGCAGGATGTGTTGAAAAAAATGCAGGCCGAAGGTTTTCCGGTCGAGACGACTAACTAGGAGCGCGCGCTCAGATGTCCTTGTTCAAACAGCTGTTGATCGCTATCTGTCTGTTCCTGGTGGTTGCCTTCAGCGGCAGCTTCATGGTCAGTCTGGAAAGCTCGCGGGCCCAGTACGTCAACCAGTTGCGCTCCCACGCCCAGGACGCGGCCACGGCGCTGGCGCTGTCCCTGACGCCGAACATCGACGACCCGGCGATGGTGGAGCTGATGGTCAGCTCGATTTTCGACAGTGGCTATTACGCAACCATCCGTGTGGTCGATGTCGCCACCGATCAAACCCTCGTCGAGCGCACCGGCACGCCCGACGCCGGCAACGTGCCGCAATGGTTCATCAAGCTCATCGGCCTGGAGCCGGCCGGTGGCGATGCGATTGTTAGCCGTGGCTGGGAACAGGCGGCGCGGGTCGAAGTGGTCAGCCACCCGATGTTCGCCCTCGCCAAGCTGTGGCAGAGCGCATTGGGCAGTCTGGGCTGGCTGCTGCTGTGCGGCGCGGTGAGCGCGGTGCTGGGGGCCTTGCTGCTGCGTCGTCAGCTCAAGCCGCTGGATTACATGGTGCACCAGTCCCATGCCATCGCCCGTCGCGAGTTCCTGAGCCTGCCGGAGTTGCCGCGTACCCCGGAACTGCGCCGGGTGGTGCAGGCGATGAACCAGATGGTCGAGAAGCTCAAGGCGCTGTTTCAGGAGCAGGCCGAGCGTAGCGAAAAACTGCGGGTCGAGTCTTATCAGGACAATCTCACGGGCCTGGCCAACCGGCGGTATTTCGAAATGCAGCTCCACGCCCGGGTGAGCAACCCCGAGCAGGCCAGTTCCGGTTATCTGCTGTTGCTGCGGGTCAAGGACCTGGCCGGGTTGAACCAGCGGCTGGGCGGGCAGCGCACCGACCAGTTGCTCAAGGCCGTGGGCGAACAATTACAGCGTGAATGCGCCCGCTACCCTGAAACCCACAACATGGTGACGCGCATCCGCGGTGGGGAGTTCGCCGTGCTGGCGCCGGGGCTGGTGCGCGAGGAAGCGCTGCAACTGGCGCAGAACCTCGAAAGCGCCTTGGCCAGCCTGCATGCCACCGGTGCGACCGATGTGGCTTCGGTGGCCTCCATCGGACTGGCTCCATTCGTCCATGGCGACTCGCCGCAAGCCGTGCTCCAGCTCGGCGACCAGGCCCTTGCCCAGGCCGAAAGCCAGGGCGAACCGGGTTGGGCCTGCCTGGACCACAGCGCCTCGGCCAGCGTCGGTGACGATCATCATGCCTGGCACAATCTGCTCGACCAGGCCTTGAGCAATCAGCGCTTCGAGCTGTACTTCCAGCCGGTGGTGGCCGCCCAGGACACCCAGGTGGTGCTGCATTACAAAGTGCTGTCACGGCTGCTGGACGAGCAGGGCCAGACCATCCCCGCCGGGCGTTTTCTGCCATGGCTGGAGCGCTTCGGTTGGACCGCGCGTCTGGATCGTTTGATGCTCGAACAGGTGCTCAAGCAAATGGCCGGGCATGACCAGTCCCTGGCGTTGAACCTGTCTTCGGCGACGTTGGCCGATCCGCAGGCGCTGAACAAGGTCTTTGAGATCCTGCGGGCGCATTCCAACCTTGGGCCGCGCTTGACCCTGGAGATTGGTGAAGAGCAACTGCCGGAGCAAGCGGTGCTGGAGGAGTTGACTCGGCACCTGCGTGAGCTTGGTTTCTCCCTGAGCCTGCAGCGTTTTGGTGGGCGGTTCAGCATGATTGGCAACTTGTCGCGGTTGGGGTTGGCTTATCTGAAGATCGATGGCAGCTATATCCGTGCCATTGATCAGGAGAGTGACAAGCGCCTGTTTATTGAAGCGATCCAGCGTGCTACTCACAGTATTGACTTGCCGTTGATTGCCGAGCGGGTTGAGACGGAGGGGGAGTTGGCGGTGATTCGGGAGATGGGGTTGTTTGGGGTGCAGGGGCAGTTGGTTGGGGAGCCTCGGCGTTGGGGGTGAGACGGCCTTGTATTCTTCTGACTGAGTACATATCCATTGCTGCGGTAACGGCGGCTTATGGTTCCGCCCTTACGGCGTGTCACTTTTGGCAAACGCCCCAAAAGTAACCAAAAGGTCTTGCCCCACCACTCGGCACCTCGCCTAGGCTCGGCATGCCCGAACGCAGGCATTGCTCCGTGGGCCCGCCGCGAAGGGCCATCCATGGCCCAGCGCGGCTATCCCGGCATCCATGCCGGGATGCCCACTACGCAATACCTACGTTCGGCCAGCGTGGTTGACGGGGCCCCAGATCAAAATCAAAAGCGAGGCGGCCTGACAGCCGGCCTGGCTTTGGCGGGTGTACACCAATCAGACTTGTTTGAGCAGAACCTGTGGGAGCAAAGCTTGCTCGCGAGGCGGCCTTATAGCCGGCCTGTCTCTTGCGGCTGTGCATCAATCGGACCTGTTTGAGCAGGCACTTGTGGGAGCAAAGCTTGCTCGCGAGGCGGCCTTATAGCCGACCTGCTCTTGCGGCTGTGCACCATCAGACCAGTTTAAGCAGGATTTGTGGGAGCAAAACTTGTTCGCGATGAGGCCGACACATCCAACATCCAACATCTTCATCAACTGAACCACCGCCATCGCGAGCAAGCTTTGCTCCCACAGGATGAACGCGGTCATCAGAAAACAGGTCGGCTGTCAGGCCGCCTCGCCAAGCTTTTGATCTGGGACGCCCCGTTAACCACGCTGGCCGAACGTAGGTATTGCGTAGTGGGCACCTCGGCATGGATGCCGAGGTAGCCGCGCTGGGCCATGGATGGCCCTTCGCGGCGGCCCACGGAGCAATGCCGGAGTGAGGGCACACCGAGCCTAGGCGAGGTGCCGAGTGGTGGGGCAAAGCGTTTTTGCTTACTTTTGGCGCTCTTCCAAAAGTGAGCCGCTGTAAGAGCGGAACCGCCAGTAGCCGTTACCGCAGAAACGGATATACACCCCCTCTAAAAGTCAGGTCCTAGGAGATTTCCTTCGAGTTGTGGCGAACTTGGTGAACTTGTCCGGCGTCTGCCCCGTGGCTAGTCTGGGTTTGTCACTGAAAAAACGGTGACACCGGCGTGCAAGCCGGTTAGAAAGACGCCCAACAATATCACCAGCCACTTATCGTGCATTCGTGCTCATGTTTTATGGCAGCTGTGTGCGGGAGACCTTCGGGTCTGCCGAGGTTTTTGGGCGTTGTCTTACTCGGTCTTGCACACTCGCACATAGCTGCCACCCTTCATCGCGTGCAAGCGAGCCAGGGCGGCTCTGAATTGAATAGGAAGCCCAAACCATGTTCAAAGCTACGCCTAACCCTCCACAGCCCTCATCCAAATCCCGAGTCGAAACCCTGCAAGCAAAAAAACTCGACGAAGCCGCCGAGCGCGCTCTCGACTACTATCTCAAACCCAAACCCGTCGACGAGGCCCAAGCAGGCCAGCTCTTCATCGTATCCCCGAACATCGACACCGAAACCTTACTGGCCAATGCCTCCGAAGACCTGCTGTCCATCAGCGCCATCGCCGCCGACCTGGCTGATGACGTCGACGGCTCGCGCCGCAGCGTGATCCTGGCGATCAGCCGAATGGCCGACGGGGTGCATTTGTTGGTGGAGCGGGCGATGGATCGGCTTGAGGTTCAAGCGTCGAACTGACAGGCCTGTGGTGGATTGACGATTGCCATCGCGAGCAGGCTCGCTCCCACAAGAGATCTGTTGGCGAATGGAAAACTGTGCCCTGACACAAATCCAATTGTGGGAGCGGGCTTGCTCGCGAAGGCGTCGGCACATCCAACATCATCGCAAACTGACCCACCGCTTTCGCGAGCAAGCCCGCTCCCACATAAGAACTGCGTGACGGCAATATCTGCGACTTGCCCCATCCCCCTGTGGGAGCGAGCCTGCTCGCGATGAGGGCAGCCCCGACACCGATGAACCAGGCTTAGATCAACCCTTTCTCATCATCATCGATCAACCGGCTCAACCCGCCCAAGGCTTCCCGGGCCTGGTTGCGGTCCATCAGCTTGGCCTGGGCCGCGGGGGGCAGGTCGGTGACGCGGATGACGCCTTTGCTGGTCAGCACCTGGATCAAGTCGTCGAGGACCCGGATCATTTCCAAGTCGCTCTGCTTGAGCTGCTTGAGGCTGTTTTCTACCGCCTGGTTGGCGAACCAGTCCTGGATTTCGTGGCTGTCGGCCGGCAGGGTTTCGGTGGCCTCCGCATAAGCGGTGGCTTCCACGCGCACCAGCAGGCCTTGTGCATCGCGTTGCACATAAAACATCGGGCATCCCTCATGTATGAAGCGGCGTCATGCTGGGCAGCATAGGCCAACTGCGCGCGAGTATGGAGGGTGGCGACAAAATCGTCATCCTGGATGCAGCCCGGTACGACCGCCCCTAAGGGCGGCCGTTAAGCCACGGTCAGCTGTTGTTGTGATCGACCTTGATGGTCGGATCACTGCCGGCGATCAACGAGTTCAGGTTGATGTTCGACCAGTTGTTACCTTCCAGCTTGATCGTCACATCAGGGGTGGCCGCTGCGGCGTCGCCCGCGTTGAACTTGCCGGAGGTGCTGACCTGCAGCGACGACACGCCATCGACCGTGCTGATCTTCAGGAAGTTGTCGATGGTGCTGCCGGTTTCGCCCTGCAGCAGATCCCGCAGGTCGATCCGGTCACCCTCGCTGGCCTTGAAGTCCTTGATCACGTCGGTGCCGGTGTCGCCGGACTTCCAGACGAAGGTGTCGCCACCCAGACCACCGATCAGGGTGTCATTGCCCTGGCCGCCGATCAGCGTGTCGTTGCCTTTGCCGCCGAGCAGGATGTCATTGCCCTTGCCGCCGTTGAGCAGGTCGTTGCCGCCCTGGCCGAAGATGATGTCATTACCGGCACCGCCCAGCAGTGTGTCATTGCCATCGTTGGCACCGGACACATCGAAAGCGTTGTAGTGCTCGGTGATGTACTGGTGCACGTTGCTGGTGGTGACTTTGCTGACTTCAACACCGCTCTGCTGGGCCACGAAGGCCTGAATGGACTGATAACCTTCGCCGGCGATGCCATTGAAACTCACCAGGTCGCCGAACAGGATGTCGTTGCCGTCTGCCCCGTTGACTGTGTCAGCGCCCGGCAGGGTCGCTTCGGTGTGTCCGATGATGGAGTCGGCCAGGTTCTTGGGATCGATGTTGGTCTGCGGAGTCTTGTCCGAGTCGTAGTCCTTCAGGTCATCCAGCGTCACGCCTTTGTTCAGGCCGATGGCTTCCACGCCAGATACCGAACTCAACAGCGCGAAAGCGCTCAGGGAGTTGCTGGTGGTGGTCGAGCCGGTGCTGCTGCCGGTGCCGTCGCGGTACGACAACTCATAGGTGCCGTCGCCTTGGGCGCGCAATGTGCCCAATTCCTCACTGCTCCAGTAACCGCCCCAGGATTTTTTCCAGGTGAGCAGGGTGAGATTGCCGGATGCGTCGACCTGAACGCGATGCGTGCTGTCGAGCTCGGCGCTGAACGTCTGGCCCAGCTTGTAGTTGGTCGTGGTGATCAGGCTGTCGAGCTTCACGTCGCCATACAAGGTCGGGTTCGTCTGCTCGCCGGACTGATAGTAGGTCGGCTGGCCGTCGGTGATGAAGTACGTCAGGTTCGTCGCGCCGGTGTTGCTCAGGGCTTCGCTGCTCTTGAACCAGTTGGCCGTGGTCTTGAACACGTCCTCGTAGTTGGTACCGCCGCCGGACACCATCGAATCCAGCACACTTTTGAGCAGCGCGAGTGCGTTCGGATCCTTGAGGTTGACCGATACGGTTTTATTCACCTGGCTGTCGAAGTCTGCCAGGAAAATGTTCACCGTCCCGGAGTTGCCGCCCATGCTCTGCTTGAGGGTGTTGAACACCGACGTCAACGAGTCCTTGGCGGCTGTGACGGACGCTGCGCTCATGCTGCCGGAGCTGTCGACCATGAAGGCGATGTTGTAGTTGACGCCTGGCACGACGGTCAGCCCGCCGATGTCGGCGACCACAATGTCGTTGCCGTCGGTGCCGGTGACGTTGTCACTGCCAGAGGTGGCCGTGGCGGAGTTGTAGACCGCCGGATGAACCGTGACCGGTATCTGCGCCGTGGTGGTTGCCGAGCCGCCGAGGGCTTCGGTGGAAGTCGAGGTTACGGTCAGGTTGAACTGGCCGTTGTAGTAGGTCGGTGGCGTCAGGGTCAGGCTGCCCAGATTCCAGCCGGTGACCGAGGCCTCGCCATTGCTGCCCACGGTCGCCGTGTGGCCGGCACCGTCGCTCAGCACGCTGCCTTCCGGGATCCCGCCGATTTTCACGCTCAGGCTTTCGGAGCCGTCGGTATCGGTCAGCGCCGTGGTGATCTTCGACAGGTTCACACTGCCGCCTTCGGCGCCTTCGTTGAGCTTGAAGCCGTCGTAGTAGCCTTCACCATTGGTGCCGTGCAGGTCCGAAACAGTCACGCCCGCATTCACCAGATCAGCCACGCCGGTGTACAGCGGCACGCCGGCACTGCTCAGGTCGGTCGGGGTGCTGCCGTTGACCGACAGGTTCACGTCATAGCTGCCCGGGCCGGTCTGGTTGTGGTGGTAGATGTCCAGGGTGTAGTAGCCGCTGGTGGTCGGGGTGAACGAGCCATTGAGCTTGCCGCCCGCTCCCCAGGTGATGCCCGCGACATCCTTGCCACCGATGGTCACCAACAGGCTGTCATCGCCGGTACCGCTGAAGGTGTAGGTCTTGCCAGCTTCGAGGAAAATCAGGCCCGAGGTTTTCGATGCGGTGCCCGGATTCACGTTGCTGTCGGACTGCACGTTGTTCACGGTGGTGCTGCTGTTGGGGGTTCCGGCGGCATCGATCACCGACTTCAGCGTACCGGACGGCGCGCCGCTGCCATCGGTGCCCAGGCCCGACAGACCGGTCCAGACTTCCTTGACCAGGCCAGTGGAGGTCACGGCGTTCCCGGCTACGTTGAGGGTCGGTGCGTCAGCGACCGGCGTGATGTCGATCTTCACGGTGCCGGTAGTGCCCAGCGCCTGACCGTCGGTTGGCTGGAACTTGATCTGCGCGTAATCGGATTTCTGATCGCCCACGCCGTTCGCGTTGCCGTTGGCGCCGGACTCATGGGTATCCGGTGTGAAGCGCAGTTTGCCGGCGTCGATGTCGGCCTTGGTGAAGGTCTGGTTGTTGGCCACGTCCTTCCACGTTGCACCGTCCAGGTACTGCAACTTGCCGTCAGCGGGCAGTCCGGTGATTTTTACCCCAAGGCTGGATGCCGAACTGTCCACATCGCTGACACCAAAGGTCGACCAGCCAAGAATCAACGAGGTGTCTTCGGTACCGGTCACCGCGCCGCCGGTTGCGACCGGCGCATCGTTGACCCCGACCACGTTCACGGTGGTGGTGGCCGTGTTGGAGTAGTTTGTGCCGTCGGTCACCGTCACGGTGATGATGCGCGGCACGGTGCTCGGGTCGTCGCTGCTGTTGGTAAAGCTGATGTTCTTGATTTGCTGCATGTAGTCGGCCAGCGTCGCATTGCCCGACAGGGTCAGGGTGACCGTGCCGTTGGTGCTGTTGGCGTTGATGCTGATGCCGTTGACGCTGTTACCCAGGTTCAGCGCATCGCCGGGCTGACGGTTGGTCAGCACGATGGTGGCGCCGGTCAGCATCGTGCTGTCCGGGTCGGTGATTTTCAGGTCGGTGTCGCCGATGGACACGCCCGGACCGGTGGTGCCTTCGGTGAAGGTCACCTGGTAATCGGCGCCGGTCTTGCCGCTGGAGTTGTTGGCATCCAGGTCCAGTACCGGCGGTGCATCGTTGTCGATGATCGAGGTACTGACGCTGCCGTTGGTGCCGCTGACGGCCAGGTTTTCGAAGTTGCCGCCGGTGGCCGAGTCGATCTTGACCACGAAGTTTTCGGTACCTTCGGTGATCTTGTCGTCCAGCGTCGCCACGTTGAAAGTGGCGCTGGTGGCATTGGCCGGAATCTTCACGGTGTAGACGCCGGTGAAGTCCGTACCGTCGGCGGCGGTACCGCTGTAGACGATCTTGAGCGTCACTTCGGTTTGCGCCGGGTTCGTCAGGCTCACGGTGTACGTCGCGGCCTGGCCTTCGGTGACCGAGGTGCTGCCGGTGATGCTGACGATGGTGTTGTCGACGGTGTCGGTCACGTCGGTGACGGCTGGCGTGGTGCTCGGTACCAGGTTTTCGAAGTTACCGCCGGTGGCGTTGTCGATGCTGACTTCGACCTTGCCGGCGTCTTTGTAGACGTCGTCTTTTGGCGCATCGACGGTCACAGTGCCGGTGGTGGCGCCAGCGGCGATGTTGATCACGGCGCCGTTGCTCAGGGTCACGGTGACTGGCGAACCAGCGGCATTGGTCAGGGTTGCGGTGTAGGTGATTTGACCACCTTCGGCAACCGAATCGGTAGCGCTCAGGCTCAGACCGGTGGTGTCCTGTACGTCAGTGACAGTCGTGTCCGCCGGAGTGGCATCGATGTCCAGTTTTTCGTAGTTGCCGCCCTGAGCATCATCAATCTTGACGCTCAGCGAATCACCACCTGACAAAGCATCGTTCTGGGTAACGAAGTTGACCGAGCCGGAGCTGGAGCCGACTGGAATGGTAATGCTCTGACCGTTCGACAGGGTGATCACCAGCGGAGCGCCAGTGACTGGGGCGTTGACCGAAGCGGTGTAAACCACGGTGCCGCCTTCAGCCACGGAGGAAGTCGCGGTCAGGCTGACAGTCGACGTATCGATGGTATCGGTGACATCAGTCACTGCCGGAGTCGTGCTCGGAACGAGGTTCTCGAAGCTACCGCCAGTGGCGTTATCGATGCTGACTTCAACCTTGCCGGCGTCTTTGTAGACGTCGTCTTTTGGCGCATCGACGGTGATGGTGCCAGTTGTGGCGCCGGCGGCGATGTTGATTACGGCGCCGTTGCTCAAGGTCACCGTCACTGGCGAACCAGCGGCGTTGGTCAATGTCGCGGTGTAGGTGATTTGACCGCCTTCGGCAACGGTGTCAGTGGCCGAGAGCGTCAGGCCAGTGGTGTCCTGCACGTCAGTGACATTCGTGTCCGCCGGAGTGGCATCGATGTCCAGCTTTTCATAGTTGCCGCCCTGGGCGTCGTCGATCTTGACGCTCAGGTTGTCGCCGCCAGCGAGGGTGTCGTTCTGGGTAACGAAGTTGACCGAACCGCTGCTGGAGCCAACCGGGATGGTGATGCTCTGGCCGTTGCTCAACGTCACGACCAGCGGAGCGCCGGTGACTGGCGCGTTAACCGAAGCGGTGTAAACGACGGTGCCGCCTTCAGCCACGGAGGAAGTCGCGGTCAGGCTGACAGTCGACGTATCGATGGTGTCAGTGACATCGGTGACGGCTGGAGTGGTGCTTGGCACCAGGTTCTCGAAGTTGCCACCCGTGGCGTTATCGATGCTGACTTCGACCTTGCCGGCGTCTTTGTAGACGTCGTCTTTTGGCGCATCGACAGTGACCGTGCCGGTGGTAGCGCCGGCAGCGATGTTGATTACGGCGCCGTTGCTCAGAGTCACGGTCACTGGCGAGCCAGCGGCGTTGGTCAGGGTTGCGGTGTAGGTGATTTGACCACCTTCGGCAACCGAATCGGTAGCGCTCAGGCTCAGACCGGTGGTGTTCTGTACGTCGGTAACGGTGGTGTCCGCTGGAGTGGCGTCGATGTCCAGTTTTTCGTAGTTGCCGCCCTGGGCATCATCAATCTTGACGCTCAGGTTGTCGCCGCCAGCAAGGGCATCGTTCTGGGTCACGAAGTTGACCGAACCACTGCTGGAGCCAACCGGGATGGTGATGCTTTGGCCGTTGCTCAACGTTACGACCAACGGAGCGCCGGTGACCGGGGCGTTGACCGAAGCGGTGTAAACCACGGTGCCGCCTTCAGCTACGGAGGAAGTCGCGGTCAGGCTGACGGTCGAAGTATCAATGGTGTCGGTGACATCAGTCACTGCCGGAGTCGTGCTCGGAACGAGGTTCTCGAAGCTACCGCCGGTGGCGTTGTCGATGCTGACTTCGACCTTGCCGGCGTCTTTGTAGACGTCGTCTTTTGGCGCATCGACAGTGACCGTGCCGGTGGTGGCGCCAGCGGCGATGTTGATTACCGCGCCGTTGCTCAGTGTCACGGTGACCGGAGTACCAGCGGGGTTGGTCAGGGTTGCCGTGTA
>NZ_JAXUDQ010000017.1:0-892 GCF_034555295.1 Pseudomonas sp. N-137 | reverse complement strand
TGAATGTTGATTTCTAGTCTTTTGATTAGATCGTTCTTTAAAAATTTGGGTATGTGATAGAAAGATAGACTGGACGTTACTTTCACTGGTAACGGATCAGGCTAAGGTAAAATTTGTGAGTTGCTCTTAGAGCATGCGAATTTTCGGCGAATGTCGTCTTCACAGTATAACCAGATTGCTTGGGGTTATATGGTCAAGTGAAGAAGCGCATACGGTGGATGCCTTGGCAGTCAGAGGCGATGAAAGACGTGGTAGCCTGCGAAAAGCTTCGGGGAGTCGGCAAACAGACTTTGATCCGGAGATGTCTGAATGGGGGAACCCAGCCATCATAAGATGGTTATCTTGTACTGAATACATAGGTGCAAGAGGCGAACCAGGGGAACTGAAACATCTAAGTACCCTGAGGAAAAGAAATCAACCGAGATTCCCTTAGTAGTGGCGAGCGAACGGGGACTAGCCCTTAAGTGGCTTTGAGATTAGCGGAACGCTCTGGAAAGTGCGGCCATAGTGGGTGATAGCCCTGTACGCGAAAATCTCTTAGTCATGAAATCGAGTAGGACGGAGCACGAGAAACTTTGTCTGAATATGGGGGGACCATCCTCCAAGGCTAAATACTACTGACTGACCGATAGTGAACTAGTACCGTGAGGGAAAGGCGAAAAGAACCCCGGAGAGGGGAGTGAAATAGATCCTGAAACCGTATGCGTACAAGCAGTGGGAGCCCACTTTGTTGGGTGACTGCGTACCTTTTGTATAATGGGTCAGCGACTTATTTTCAGTGGCGAGCTTAACCGAATAGGGGAGGCGTAGCGAAAGCGAGTCTTAATAGGGCGTCTAGTCGCTGGGAATAGACCCGAAACCGGGCGATCTATCCATGGGCAGGTTGAAGGTT
>NZ_JAXUDQ010000016.1:13207-106815 GCF_034555295.1 Pseudomonas sp. N-137 | reverse complement strand
ACTTGCGCTTCCGATCTCTCGTTAGCGGGAGGCGAATTCTACAGCGTTACTCGCTGCTGTCAACACCTCTTTTTGACCGCTTTCGATCGAGAAGATCGAACCGTTAACGGAGCCAGGAAAACCGCCCCACCAACTACTTCCCAAGCTTCGATGACCTGAAGCCCTGCGCCGCCTAAAATCGTTTAACTCATTGAAACTCAAGGAGTTTTCCGCTTCGACTGCGCCGGAAGTGGGGCGAATTATAGACGTCCAGAATTTGCCGTCAAGCGTTAATTACGCTTTTGTTGCAGAAGGTGCTTTGCGTCCAATTAAACGCGGCATCCGGCGCGTAACCACAGGAATTCGAAGCATCAAAAGCACAGCACCTATAAAGGCGTAAATCGACCACTCCTTAAGATCCGCCCGCACAATCCACAACATATGCAGCAATCCAAGGCCCAAGATCGGATAAACCAGGCGATGCAGTTTTTTCCAGCGCGCGCCCAGTCGCCGCTGACTGTAGCGATTGGAAGTAATCGCCAGCGCCAAGAGCCCCAGAAACCCGAGCGCTCCGACGATAATATAAGGTCGCTTGCTCAGCTCGACGCCCAGTTGCGACCAATCGAACCCCAGGATGAACGCCGTATACCCACTCAAATGCAGCACCACATAAGCAAAGCACCACAATCCCAGCTGACGCCTGACCGCGATCCACCCTGCCCACCCCGTGAGTTTCTGCAACGGCGTCATGCTCAAGGTGATCAACAACAAAATAAGCGTGCCCAACCCGAGCCGATCCACCAGCACCTTGCCTGGGTCAGGCCCCAACTTATTCATCAACGCTTCGTAGAGCCAGAGCAACGGCCAAACCGCCGCCGCGACAAAGACGCCGATTCGCCAGACTGGAAAACGCATCAGTAGTCCTTCCTCAAGTCCATCCCTGCATATAAAGAAGCGACTTCATCCTGATAGCCGTTGAACATCAACGTATCGCGCACGTTAGGACTGAACAGCCCGCTCGGCAGACGGCGCTCCCGTGCCTGGGTCCAACGCGGGTGATCGACCGTCGGATTGACGTTGGCGTAAAAGCCGTACTCGTCGGACGCAATGCTCTGCCAGGTGGTCTTGGGCTGCTCGCTGACCAGACTGATGCGCACAATGGACTTCACACTTTTGAACCCGTACTTCCACGGCACCACCAAGCGCAACGGTGCACCGTTCTGATTCGGCAACTCTCGCCCATACATCCCAACCGCCATGATTGCCAGCGGATTCATCGCTTCATCCAGTCGCAAGCCCTCGACATAAGGCCAGTCGATCAAAGCAAACCCTGAGCGCTGCCCTGGCATAGTCTTGGGATCCTGCAGGGTTTCGAAACGAATGTACTTGGCCTTGGAGGTCGGCTCGACCTGCTTGAGCAACGCCGAAATGGGAAAGCCAATCCATGGGATAACCATGGACCAGGCCTCCACGCACCGCAGGCGATAGATTCGCTCCTCCAACTGGTAAGGCTTCATGAAGTCTTCCAAGGCATAGCGCCCCGGCCTGCCCACCTCTCCATCCACCACCACACTCCAGGGCTCGGTTTTCAAGGATCCGGCATTGGCCGCCGGATCACCTTTGCCGGTTCCGAACTCATAGAAATTGTTGTAATGGGTGGCGTCTTTAAAAGGGGTGATGGACTCATCCTTGACCGTAACCGCGCCCCATTGGGTGGACGGCAGCTTCTCGGCAAACCAGGACGGCGCCTTGCCGGGCTCGACATCCGCATAACGCGCAACATCGCCAGCACTGGCCCAACGCGGAAGACCGCTGACGGCAAGCCCCGCCATGGCGGCCCCAAGCATTTGGCGACGGGATAGATAGAGGGATTCTGGCGTGACGTCCGACTCAAGGCAGTCGGACGACTTGGGGATCTTGATCAGCATGACAACTCCGCAGCATTGGAGGGCAGATGCACCAATAGACTGCGGAGTATGAGGGAAATTACATCACTCGGCTTTTTTGTGTCGGCGCAGGCGCAACAGGTATTGAACCGGGCCGGAAGCGGCATAGGCGAGGAATACCAGCAACAAGATACGTGGCGGATCACTGAAGACCACCGCGAACACCAGCACCACCGCCAGAATCGCAACGAACGGCACCCGCCCTTTGAGATCCAGCTCCTTGAAGCTGTTGTACTTGATGTTGCTGACCATCAGCATACCGGCCGCCGCTACCAGCAGCGCCACAAGGAACGACATCTTCGATCCCTGGATACCGTAGTCGCTGAAAGCCCAGACAACACCGGCTACGACACCCGCCGCGGCAGGACTCGCCAAGCCGATGAAGTAGCGCTTGTCGGCCGTACCGACCTGGGTATTGAAACGTGCCAGACGCAACGCGGCACCGGCGACATAGATGAAAGCGACCATCCAGCCAACCTTGCCCATGTCCCCCAGCGCCCAACCGAACGCCAGCAAGGCCGGGGCCACGCCGAAAGCGACCATGTCCGACAGCGAATCGTACTCGGCACCGAACGCGCTCTGGGTATTGGTCATGCGGGCCACACGCCCGTCCAGGCCATCGAGCACCATGGCGACAAAGATCGCGATGGCAGCGAAGGCAAAGTAACGACTCGCCCCGGCGCTATCGCCGGCGCTCAAGGCCGCTTGGGCGCTCATGGAGCTGATGATGGAATAGAAACCGGCGAACAGGTTCGCGGTGGTGAACAGATTCGGCAGCAGATAGATGCCACGGTGCCGGACCTTACGGCCTTCAGCGTCATGTCCTTCTTCGACGTGCTCATCGATGGGCAGCAGGCTTTCGGCGTCAGGAGCCTGGTTGGGCTCGTCGGGGCGTTCGCTCATGGACAGTACCTTGCAACGGTGTGAAAAATTCGACAGGTGTCTGGGACGAGGGTTCGGCCGCAAACGATGCAGCTTTATACCAGAAGCCACCGCCCAAACGAAAAAACGCGGCCAGGGCCGCGTTTTCCGATCAAGCTCGCGACTTAGTTCTTGGCTTTGTCGACGATCTTGTTGGCACCGATCCACGGCATCATCGAGCGCAGCTGCTCGCCAATGATTTCGATACCGTGAGCGGCGTTGTTGCGACGCTTGGCGGTCATCGAAGGATAGCCGGTAGCGCCTTCGCTGATGAACATCTTGGCGTATTCGCCGTCCTGAATACGTTTCAGGGCGTTACGCATGGCCTGGCGGGATTCGGCGTTGATCACTTCCGGACCCGTCACGTACTCGCCGTATTCAGCGTTGTTGGAGATCGAGTAGTTCATGTTGGCGATACCGCCTTCGTACATGAGGTCAACGATCAGCTTCAGTTCGTGCAGGCATTCGAAGTAGGCCATTTCCGGCGCGTAGCCAGCTTCAACCAGGGTTTCGAAACCGGCCTTGACCAGCTCGACAGTACCGCCGCACAGAACGGCTTGTTCGCCGAACAGGTCGGTTTCGGTTTCGTCCTTGAAGGTGGTTTCGATGATGCCGGTACGGCCGCCGCCAACACCGGCAGCGTAGGACAGAGCGACGTTCTTGGCGTTGCCGGAGGCGTCCTGATAGATCGCGATCAGGTCAGGGATACCGCCGCCCTTCACGAATTCGGAACGAACGGTGTGGCCCGGGGCCTTCGGCGCGATCATGATCACGTCGAGGTCGGCGCGTGGCACTACCTGGTTGTAGTGAATCGCGAAACCGTGGGAGAAGGCCAGGGTGGCGCCTTTCTTGATGTTCGGTTCGATTTCGTTCTTGTACAGCGAAGACTGGAACTCGTCCGGGGTCAGGATCATGACCAGGTCGGCGGCGGCAACGGCAGAAGCCACGTCGGTGACTTTCAGGCCATGGGCCTCGGCCTTGGCAACGGTGGCCGAGCCTTTACGCAGGCCGACGGTCACGTCAACACCGGAGTCCTTGAGGTTGCACGCCTGGGCGTGGCCTTGGGAACCGTAACCGATGATGGCGACTTTCTTGCCCTGGATGATCGACAGGTCGCAGTCTTTATCGTAGAAAACTTTCATGAATTACCCCTATTTCCGGCCATTCAGGCCATTCGCTAATTTGGTTTAGATGCTCAGTACTTTGTCGCCACGGGCAATCCCGGTGACGCCACTGCGTACGGTTTCCAGAATCGAGGCAGTGCCGATCGATTGAATGAAGCTGTCGAGCTTGTCGCTGGTACCGGTCAACTGAACGGTATAGACGCTGGCGCTGACATCGACGATCTGCCCACGATAAATATCGGTAGTGCGTTTGATCTCGGCGCGCTGGGCACCGGTGGCCTTGACCTTGACCAGCATCAGCTCGCGCTCGATGTGCGCGCTTTCCGACAGGTCCACCAGCTTGACCACCTCGATCAGCTTGTTCAGGTTCTTGGTGATCTGCTCGATGATTTCATCGTGCCCCACAGTGGTCAGCGTCAGACGCGACAGGGTCGGGTCTTCGGTTGGCGCCACGGTCAGGCTTTCGATGTTGTAGTTGCGCTGCGAAAACAGGCCCACTACGCGAGACAGAGCACCCGGTTCGTTTTCCAGAAGCAGGGAAATAATATGTCGCATGATTAGGTACGCTCCGTCTTGCTCAGCCACATATCGCGCATGGAGCCGTCTTTGATCTGCATCGGGTAGACGTGCTCGCTGGTATCGACCTTGATATCGAGGAACACCAGGCGATCCTTCATGGCGAAAGCTTCTTCGAGCCCGGACTTCAAGTCCTTCAGGTCAGTGATGCGGATGCCCACGTGACCATAGGCTTCGACCAGCTTGACGAAGTCCGGCAACGACTCCATGTAGGAGTGCGAGTGACGGCTGCCGTAGCTCATGTCCTGCCACTGGCGAACCATGCCCAGTACGCCGTTGTTCAGGTTGACGATTTTCACCGGCAAACCGTACTGCAGGCAGGTCGACAGCTCCTGGATGTTCATCTGGATACTGCCCTCGCCCGTGACACAGGCGACGTCGCTATCCGGAAAGCTCAACTTGACGCCCATGGCCGCCGGGAAACCGAAGCCCATGGTGCCCAGACCACCGGAGTTGATCCAGCGGTTGGGCTTGTTGAACTTGTAATACTGCGCGGCGAACATCTGGTGCTGGCCCACGTCGGAGGTCACAAAGGCATCGCCCTTGGTCACTTCGCACAGGGTTTCGATCACGGTCTGTGGCTTGATCACGCTGCCGTCGCCCTTGTCGTAAGGGAACAGGCCACGATCACCGCGCCACTCATCAACCTGCTTCCACCAACTGGCCACGGACTCCTTGTTCGGAGCCTCGCCGATTTCCTTGAGGATGGCGACCATTTCGCTCAGCACGCTCTCCACAGGACCGACAATCGGCACGTCTGCCTTGATGGTCTTGGAGATCGACGCCGGGTCGATGTCGATATGGATGATCTTGGCGTTCGGGCAGAATTTCGCCGGGCCGTTGATGACACGGTCGTCGAAACGCGCGCCGACCGCCAGAATCACATCGGCATGGTGCATCGCCAGGTTGGCGGTATAGCTGCCGTGCATGCCGAGCATGCCGATGAACTGACGGTCAGTGCCCGGGTAGGCGCCCAACCCCATCAGCGTATTGGTGACCGGCAGGTTGAGCATTTTCGCCAATTCGGTCAGCGGCGCGGAGCCACCACCGAGGATAACGCCGCCACCCGAGTACAGCACCGGACGCTTGGCCGCCAGCAGCATTTCGGCTGCCTTGCGGATTTGCCCGGAGTGACCGCGCACAGCCGGGCTGTAGGAACGCAGCTTGGCTTTCTTGGGGAAAATGTATTCGAACTTCTCGGCCGGGTTGGTCATGTCTTTCGGGACATCGACCACAACCGGGCCCGGACGACCGGATTCAGCCAGGTAGAACGCCTTCTTCATGACCTCCGGGATCTCCGAAGCGTGCTTGATCATGAAGCTGTGCTTCACGATCGGCCGGGAAATACCGATCATGTCGGTTTCCTGGAACGCGTCGGTGCCGACCATGGTGCTGGGCACCTGACCGGAGATGATCACCATCGGGATAGAGTCCATGTACGCCGTGGCGATACCGGTGATGGCGTTCGTGGCGCCAGGGCCGGAAGTCACCAGGACCACGCCGGCTTTACCGGTGGCACGGGCATAACCGTCAGCCATGTGGGTCGCCGCTTGCTCATGACGAACCAGGATGTGGGTCACTTCCGGTTCTTTGAACAGGGCATCATAGACATGAAGAAGAGCACCACCGGGGTACCCGTAGATATATTTGACGCCTTCGTCACGCAAAAAGCGGACGAGCATCTCACCGCCAGATAAAAGCTCCACGTTGTTCACCTCTAAAACGCCAGAATACCGGCCCACAAAAAGGGACGGGTCTTAATAGGTTTACTTCTCGGCAGAGCATGAGCGACGGTGGTCGCCGACTACGTCAGCACTGACTGAGCAAGTATTGGGATCGTCCCAAGTGTTGCGGGCCTTTCCCACCCAGCGCGAGGTAACGCGTTGCGGGTGTAACAGGTCGGCGCGGATGTGCGCCTCATGATCTGCCGAGTGGGCCTGCTTCTGGCAGTCCCTCTACAGCGGACTTTGGATTCTTCTGTTTCGCCCTCTGCAAGTCAAGCCGTCAATGTGCTTTATTCGAAGTAAGCGCATGAGAACGCAAGAAAAAACCTTTAAACAGCAACTGTGTTAGCTTCAATTGCGCAACCCATGACAAGGAAACAGCATGCGAATGTTCTTCTTGACGGCCAGCCTGCTGGTTGGCCTGAGCCCGATGTGCATGGCCGGTCAGGTCTATAAATGGGTGGACGCCCAAGGGGTTACCCACTTTGGCTCCCAGCCACCGCCTGGAGGACAGGCCACAACGGTGATCAAGTCCTCCCCTTCCGCCGCCAAGCCAGCAGCCCCCCCGCCTGCCGGGGTCATTGGTGACCAGAAGGCGATTGACCAACAGGTCAAGCAACAGATTGCCGAGCAGCAAGCCCAGCTCAAGGCCTTCTGCGAACAGACTCGGACCAATCTGGCGCAACTGCAGAACAACCCGCGGGTACGCGAGGATGTGGAAGGGGAAATGCGCCGCCTCACAGAAGAGGAGCGGCGCCAGCGCATCGACGAAACCCGCAAGCAGATCGAGGAGCACTGCCAATAAATGGCGGTCAGTTAACGTCGCTGATCAATTGGTCGAACTGCGCCAACAGTCGCTGCAACTCCACGCCTTGGCCCGGCCGCTGGGCATAGACCATTTGAGCCATCTCCAGGATGCCCGAGGCGTTGGGCAGCGGCAGGTCATTTTCCAGGATGGCTTTCATGCGCGGCAGGAAAATCCATTGCAGCCATTGCTCGAAGTCCAGCGTGTCGACCGCGAACGGCTCGACACTGGCCAACGCCTCGGCCGACGGCGAAACGCTGCTCCACCAGCCCTGGACCCGCAACTCCCGCTCAATCAGCAGCAACTGATCGGCGATCTTGGGAAAACGCGTATCCATCAGAGCGAAACCTTGGCCTTCTGACGGGCCAATGCCGCGCCGGCGGAGTCGCCTTGTTTCTCACGGGCCTGAGCGATCAATTCCCACAGGCTGGCCTGAAGCGCCGGACGACCGTTGGCGAATGTCAGGCCACGGCGGGCCAGTTGCTCGGCTTGCGGCGCATCGCCCTGGGCCATGCGCACCTGGGCCAGGCGATAGAGAACCTGGGGTTCACGCGGCGCAACACGCTGGGCTCGCTCAAGGCTGGAGGACGCACCATTGAGGTCACCACCGGCCTGTTGCTGTTGGGCTGTGGTGAGCAATGCCAGTACTGGACCGTCCAATTGTTCATCAGCGGACAGGCCTCCCGAGCTGGTCGAGGGAATGCTGCTCGGCGCAGAAGGCATGTTGAAGCTGCCTTGGTCGATCGGTGAGGTATCGATAGGGCCCGGCGTGATCGGCCCTGGCGTGATCGGTGTGCTGCTGATCGGTGCCGACGTCGTGGCGCCGCCACCGGGCACCATCACGACGACACCGGTATCGCCCTGGGGAATCGCCTGGACCTGTCCCTGCACCGGCCGCTGCACCGTCGTTTGACGGAAACCGCCATTGGCCGAGACCCGCTCGCTATTGGAAACGGCAGTGCCGGAATCGACAACCGGAATCGAACCGCGTTGTACGGTAGAGCAACCGCTGAGCAATGCCACGGCCGTAACCGCTGGAATCAACCACTTGTTCACTTGAAACCCTCTTTGCTTAATTCATCCAGTCCTTGACCCAATCCATGACCGATTCGGCGGGGTTTGGAATGCCACAGGCTGCACCGGGTGGTGGTTCGCTGCCGCGAATATACGGCATCTGCACCGCGCCCGGGCAACTGGCGTCGGAGCCTTGGCCGGTGCGCGAATCCACCCAGGCCTGAACGATATTGTCTGGTTGCGGCATGTCCAGCGGCAACGGATCGGCCTTGCGCATGAAACTGGTCCAGACCTGCAATGCACCGGTGGCGCCAGTGAACGGGGTCTTGCCATTGTCGTCACGGCCGAGCCAGACCACTGCCAGCAGGTCCTGGCTGAAACCGGCAAACCAGCTGTCGCGCGAGTCGTTGCTGGTACCGGTCTTGCCCGCCAGGGTCAGGTTACGCGGTAGTACGTTATAAACCGAACTGCCGGTGCCTTCACGCATGACCCGTTGCATGGCGCTCTGGATCAGATAAATGGACGCGGGATCAAAACGCTGTTGGATCTGGAACGGATAGCGCTTGAGCGGCTCGCCGTCGGCGGTAAGCACGCTGCGAATGCCGCGCATCGGCGTGTTGAAGCCACCGTTGGCCAGTGTCTGGTACATGGCTGCCACTTCAATCGGCGTGAGGCCACCGGCTCCCAGCAGCATCGATGGGAATGCCGGGAATTCGCGACTGACACCCAGGCGGGCCAAGGTCTTGAGGACATTCGGCACGCCGATTTCAAGCCCGAGGCGAGCCGTCGACAGGTTGTAGGAATGCGCAAGCCCCTGGTACAGGAACACCGTACCGTGGGAGCGGCGATCATAATTTTGCGGCTTCCACACCTGGCCGTCCGCGCCCTTGACCGAGAACGCCTCGTCGGACAGCCAACTGGTCAGGGTGTACTGGCTCGGTTTTTCCAGGGCGGTGAGGTAGACCGCCGGCTTGATCAGGGAGCCGATCGGGCGGACCGCATCGAGCGCCCGGTTGAAACCGGCAAAACTGGCCTGCCGACTGCCGATCATGGCCTGGACTTCGCCGGTTTCCGGGTTGGTCACCACCATCGCGGCTTCCACTTCATCAGAGCCCTTGCGCCCGGCCAGTCGCTTGAAGGTGTCATTGACCGATGCTTCGGCCTTCATCTGCAGGATCGGGTCGAAACTGGTGAAGATCCGCAGGCCTTCTTCGGTCAAGTCTTCGTCGCGGTAGTCCTCACGCAGTTGACGCTTGACCAGGTCCATGAAACCAGGAAACGAGCTGTCGGCCAGACTGCCGCGCTTGGTTACGCCCAAAGGCATCTTCTTCGCCGCTTCGACTTGCTCGGCCGTTGCCACGCCTTGCTGTTGCAGTAAGTCGAGTACCAGATTGCGCCGCTCGAGGGCACGCTCTGGATTACGCCGCGGGTTGTAGGAGGACGGCCCTTTCACCATCCCCACCAGCAATGCCACCTGATGCAGCTTGAGCTCGGACAGCGGCTGGCTGAAGAAGAACTGGCTGGCCAGGCCGAAACCGTGAACCGCCCGCTGGCCGTCCTGACCGACGAAGACCTCGTTGAGGTACGCCTCGAGAATCTCCCGCTTGTCGTAGTGCAGTTCCAGCAACAGCGCCATCATGGCTTCGGTAAGCTTGCGGCTGAGGCTGCGCTCGTTGGTCAAATAGAAGTTCTTGACCAATTGCTGGGTCAAGGTACTGCCGCCCTGGCGCATACGGCCCGAGGAGGTGTTGACCCAGATGGCCCGGGCAATCGACTTGGGCGAGACGCCGAAGTGATGGTAGAAATCGCGGTCCTCGACAGCGATCAGCGTATCGAGCAGGAACGGCGGCACCTGGTCGATCTTGATCAGGATCCGGTCTTCAAGGTTCTTGGGGTAGAGGCCACCGATCAGCAGCGGTTCAAGGCGCACCACCGACAGCTTCGCATTGTTGGCACCGGTCAGCGCAGCCACGTAGTCGCCGGAGAAGCGCACTCGCACCGCCTGCGCCTGCTCCATGCCTTCATAGAACTGGAAACCACGGGTATTGAGGTCGACGGTATTGCCATTGACGGACGCGGCACCCGGGCCATTGGCAACGCTTTCACGGCGATAGCCGAGGGCATCGAGCTCGGTCAGGAAATCGTCCCGACTCAGCTTTTGTCCGACGAACAGCTCCAGGGGCCTGGCGTAGACCTTGGCCGGGATGGTCCAGCGCTTGCCGGAGAACTTCTCCTGGACCACGGCATCGAGGTAGACCGCAAAGCCAGCGAGCACGACGAGGCCCACCAGGCTGAGTTTAAGGGCCCAGCCCAGCCAGGGCCGCAAGCGACTGGCGGGTGGTTTCTTGGGGGTACGGGGGGATCGGGTACGAGTCATGGCGGCGGATTATACGCACTTTGCCGCGGTTCAACATGACCACACAACGGCCCCCTCCTGTTTGCGTTAACGCGGCTTGCCGCCATAATGACGGCCTTGAATTTTCCCAGTCTCTGAAGGATCGCCCGTGAGCCAGTCCCTGATCGCTGCCCTGCAAAACCCGGCCCTCTATCCGCATCCCGTCGAAGGGTTCCAGGTCATCGAGACCCACATTTCCTGGGTATTGCTCACCGGGCCGTATGCCTACAAATTCAAAAAACCGGTCAATTTCGGCTTCCTTGATTTCACCAGCCTCGAGGCACGCAAGCATTTCTGCGGGGAAGAACTGCGCTTGAACCAGCGCCTGACCCAGGATCTGTACCTGGAAGTCATGCCGATTACCGGCACCCCGCAAGTGCCGCAACTGGGTGGCGAAGGTCCGGCCATCGAATACGCCCTGAAGATGCGTCAGTTTCCCCAGAGCCAACTGCTCAGCACGCTCCAGGCCAACGGCGAACTGACCACCGCGCACGTTGACGAAATGGCCGCGCAGATCGCCCGCTTCCATCTCTCTACGCCCACCGTGCCTGCCGAAAACGCCGCCGGCACCCCCGACAGCGTTATGGCACCGGTGCGGCAGAACTTCGAACAGATTCGTCCGTTCCTCAGTGACAAGGCTGACCTGTTGCAGCTCGAAGCCCTGCAAGCCTGGGCCGAAAGCAGCTTCGAACGCCTCAAACCGCTGTTCACCCAACGCAAAGCCGAAGGTTTCATCCGCGAATGCCACGGTGACATCCACTTGGGCAACGCCACGGTGATCGATGGCAAGGTAGTGATTTTCGACTGCATCGAGTTCAACGAGCCGTTCCGCTTCACCGATGTCTATGCCGACACTGCATTCCTGGCGATGGACCTGGAAGACCGCGGCCTCAAGTCGCTGGCGCGACGTTTCGTCAGCCAATACCTGGAGCTGACCGGCGACTATCAAGGCCTGGAGCTGCTGAACTTCTACAAAGCCTACCGCGCCCTGGTCCGCGCCAAGGTCGCGCTCTTCAGCATGCCGGCCGAAGCCGACCCGGTGCAGCGCGCCACAACCCTGCGCCAATACCGCAACTACGCGAACCTGGCCGAAAGCTACAGCACCATTCCCTCGCGCTTTCTGGCCATCACCCACGGCGTTTCGGCCGTTGGCAAAAGCCATGTCGCGATGCGCCTGGTGGAAGCCCTGGGCGCCATTCGCTTGCGCTCGGACGTTGAGCGCAAGCGTCTGTTTGGTGAGCAGCAAGTGCCCAATGATCCACAAGCCGGCATCTATAGCAGCGGCGCCAGCGACGCCACTTATGCCCGCTTGCATGAAATCGCCAGTGTCATCCTGCATGCCGGCTTCCCAGCAGTGATCGACGCCACGTACCTCAAACACGATCAGCGCGATGCTGCGGCGAAAGTTGCCGAGGCCACGGGCGCTCCGTTCCTGATCCTCGATTGCAATGCGCCACAAGCGGTTATCGAGAGCAGGCTGGCGCAGCGTCAGGCCGATCAGACAGATCCGTCCGACGCAAATCTGGCCGTTATCGCCGCCCAACAGGCCAGCCGCGAAGCACTCACCCCTGCGGAAATCCTGTGCAGCAAACGGGTCCAGACCAATGAAAGCGGCACGCTCGACATCGTGGTCGCGCAGATTCGTCAACGCTTGCCAGGCCTGTAAAAAACTATTTCGGCCGTGGAGTCTGCCCACCCTTCACGGCCGTCAAACAGTGGCACTATACTGGCGTCATAAAACCAACAGGTGATATGAAATGAGCCTACCCAAGCTTCTCAGTACCCCGCTTTATGCTTTGCTGCGCGAAGACGACATTGCCGGTTTCAACAACGAACGGCCACAAGGCCCGGTTGATATGCGTGGCGGCGATTTTCGTGGTCTGGATCTGCGAGAGCTCAATGCCGACGACGTGGATTTCACCGACGCTTACTTCCGCTCCGCGGATTTGCGCGGCATCGATTTTCGCAAGTCGTCCCTGGAAGGTGCCAGCCTGGCCCATGCGCAAATATCGGGCGCCTATTTCCCGGCAGAACTGTCTGCCGACGAAATTCTGATGTCGATGAACTTTGGCACCCGGCTGCGCTACCGCACCCGCTGAATCGGGCCGAATCTGCCGTCAACCCAATTGATCTCCAGCGCCCCCGCCTGCGCTGGACGCTGCATCTTGCCGCGCGCCCCCACCTATCGTGCGTAATGCATTAGAAGCTTTTGCTTCAAATCCCACCAAAGAATCACGTTTTTCCTACTGACCGCTACACTCCTGAGAAGCTTGCCCACTGCACCAGTCGGCCGTCGCAAGGAGGTTCGATGAATGATGAACTGCAACACCTGAAGAACCTGGGCAAGACATCAGCCCAGTGGCTGCATGCCGTGGGCATCCACAGCGCCTCGGATCTGCGTCGCCTCGGAGCGGTTGATGCCTATCGCGCAGTACGCACTCGCGGGTTCCGGGCTTCGAAGGTGTTGCTCTATGCCATTGAGGGCGCATTGATGGATGTGCACTGGAATGACATCCCCGCCGAACGCAAGGAAGCCTTGAACAAACAATTGGACGCCGTTTCGACGCGTCACAAAGCCTGACCATTCTCCTTGTTTGTCGCCACACGACCTCCGGTTGAAAGTTATTTGGGCCAATTTAAAAAACAACGTTTGACATGGTAATGAGAATCGCTATGATTAGCGCATCCGGTCGCGAGACTGGTCGATATTTGAATAGCCCTTGGTTCGGACTCTCAGATATCTCCTCATCAGGCTAATCACGGTTATTTGACCCGACTTTTGTCGGGTCTTTTTTTGTCTGGAGGAAATGCGCTGTGTTCACGCATCTGCGCGCAGTAATCCTCAGGGGGAGCGGCCTTGGTGTACCACACGTAATCTGCCATGACCGATGTCATCTCGCTGCCCTCCTCGGCCAGCATCAGGACGGTGGGCGCCTCACTGGCCCCCAAGTCCAGCACATGCAGCGGCACCCCGACGTCTTTTCGTCCATGCCAGGCACCGGCGAACAACAACGCAGGCAATGGCGCAGCCAGCAGACGTTCGGCCATGCGTCGGTCACGTTGTTGCTGGACAGCCAGCATCGCCGGCATCTGAGATTCGGGCAGCAGGCCGCAATGGGATTGGCGAATCTGCTCCAGCAACTGATCCTTCACACTTGCCGCATTCGCACGGGCGCCTCGCAAGTCCGGCGCCTGCCGGTAGACGCGCTGGATCTCGGCGGCGTCCAGATTGGCGGCCAACAACCGATAGCGTTGCGTCAGGGCAAACTCCACGACCGGACCATACAGGCTCCAGTCCCATCCCGGCGACCAATCCAGGGCACCGGGAAGATCAGTTGGCAAGGCAGGTAACTGGCGGACCGCGTCAACGCGAGGCTGCTGGTGGGGTGTCAGCATTTCCAGCAGGAGGCTGCCCTGGGCCCGTTGCGCGGCCAGGGCCTGAAGCAGCCATAGCTGCAGCGCGTGGTGATCCGGATTGTCGTGCTGCTCGCCGACCACCACTCGCGGCGCCCGTGCCAGACGCTCGATCAACGCTTGAGGCGTGATGGCCCGGCCACTGTGCAAATCAAGGATCTGCCCGT
Source organism: Pseudomonas sp. N-137 (assembly GCF_034555295.1). Lineage (NCBI taxonomy): Bacteria > Pseudomonadati > Pseudomonadota > Gammaproteobacteria > Pseudomonadales > Pseudomonadaceae > Pseudomonas > Pseudomonas sp. N-137. Next base: position 92,750 of record NZ_JAXUDQ010000016.1, on the reverse strand, counting down.
CGACCGGGGGCGGCGCAGTGCTCTGACAGGCCGTCAGCACACTCAATGCCAGAATCAGGATCAGGCGCACGTCTACATCCTCAGGCAACCCTCAGCGGGCGATGATCAATGGATGTCCGCGCTCCGGATGGGGTTGCACCAGCACTTCCAGGCCAAACACTGCTTCGAGCGGTTCCGGGCGCAGCACTTGTTGCGGCGTGTCCAGGGCCACCGGCCGGCCGGACGCGAGCAACAACAGGCGATCACAATAACGCGCTGCCAGGTTCAGGTCATGCAGGATCACCAATACGGCCGCGCCGCGATCGGCAAACTCACGCACCGCTTGCAGGATGGTGTGCTGGTGCAGTGGATCGAGCATCGAGGTCGGTTCGTCGAGCAGCAGGGTCTGCCCCGCTTCCCCTGGCCACAACTGTGCCAAGACCCGCGCCAGGTGCACCCGCTGACGCTCGCCGCCCGACAGCGCCAAGTAACTGCGACCGTGCAGATGCGCCGCGTCTGCAGCGTGCAACGCCAAGGCAACGATTTGCTCGTCACGCACTCGACCACACTGATGAGGCAGGCGCCCCATGCCGACTACTTCCTCGACGCGGAAGGCAAAATCCAGGGTCGATGACTGCGGCAATACCGCCAGGCGGCGGGCACGCTCGGCGCCGTCCCACTGGGACAAAGGCCGATCATCGAGCCAGACCTGTCCCTGCGCAGGAGGCAATTGACCGCACAGCCCCGCCAGCAAAGTACTTTTACCTGCACCGTTGGGCCCGAGCACGCCCAGCACCTGGCCGGGATGCAGATCAAGATTGACATCAGCCAACACGGTCTTGCGACCCCGCTGGATGTGCAGGTTCTGCGCTCGTAACATCAGGCGCGTCCTCGCAGCAATAAATAGAGGAAGAACGGCGCCCCGATGAATGCCGTGACGATGCCGATCGGCAGTTCCGCCGGAGCCAGCGCCAGACGCGCCACCAGATCGGCGAACAGCAGCAGGCTCGCCCCCGCCAGCACCGAAGCTGGCAACAGAACGCGATGATCGGGGCCGGCCATCAACCGTACCAGATGCGGCACTACCAGCCCGACAAAGCCGATCATGCCCGCCGCCGCCACTGCCGCGCCAACCCCCAGGGCCGTGCAAAACACCAGTTCACGCTTGAGCCCTTCGACATCAACGCCCAAATGGGCGGCTTCGGATTCACCCAGCAACAGAGCATTGAGTGCCCGGGCCCGTCGTGGCAGCCAGAGTGCTACGCCAACGCTGACCAGCAACAGCGGCCACAACCGCGCATAGCTGGCACCATTCAGGCTCCCCAGGTTCCAGAACGTCAAGGTGCGCAGGGTCGCGTCGTCCGCCAGGTAAGTGAACAAGCCCACCGCCGAGCCGGACAGCGCGGTCAGGGCGATACCGGCCAGGAGCATGGTCGCGACATGGGTCTGGCCGTTGCGCCGGCCGAGGCGATAAACCAATGCCGTAACCCCAAGCCCGCCGAGGAACGCACACAACGACAACACATAGGGGCCGAACGCTTCGGGCAAGCCGCCCAGCGCCGAGCCGCCAACAATGGCGAACGCCGCGCCCAGTGCCGCACCGCTGGACACCCCGACCAGCCCCGGGTCGGCCAACGGGTTGCGGAACAGCCCCTGCATCGCCACCCCGGATAATGCCAATACCCCGCCCACCGCCAGCCCCAGCAGGGTGCGTGGCAGACGGATCTGGCCGAGGATCAGTTCGGCCTGCTCCAGACCTTCGGCGGCCACTGGCAAGCCCATCAAGCGCAACGCCGCGCGCAAGGTATCGAACAGCGGCAAACTCACCGGCCCCAGGGCCAGGGACAGCCAGATCGCCAGCAGACACAACAGGGCCAGGCCAATGAACAAGGTGCGCGGTTTGACCAGAGGGGTCATGGTGCCTTGGCCGGTTCGGTCGGGTAAAAACCGGCCGTCAGCTTCACCAGACTTTGCGGCAACCGCGGGCCTAGCCCGCCGACCAACAGTGTCGGGTCAAGCTCGATAACGCGCCCGGCCCTGGCGGCACGGGTGGAGGAAAGAATCGGATTTTCCCTGAACAACGCCGCACGCGCTTCTTCGCCACTCAACGCGCGATCGGCGAACACCAGTACTTCGGGATTCAGGCTGGCCAGGCTCTCCACCGAAAATGCCTTGTAACCATGGTGTGTCGCCAAGTTGTGACCGCCGGCCTGCTGCACCAGCCAATCGGCGGAGGTGCCCAGGCCTGCGACCATCGGCTTGCCGCCGGAGCTTGCGACCAACAGCAACACGCCGGGGGCCTGTTGCTCAAGCTGGATTTTACTCACTCGAGCTTTCTGTTGGCTGAGCTGCTGTTGATAACTGTCGAACAACTGCGCGGCTTTGGCCTCGGCGCCCAGCAGTTGACCCAGGTGCCGCAGATTGCCCTGAAGGGTCGACAGGTCGGGCGTGGCCGAGAACAGTTCAACCTGTACCCCGGCGCTGCGGATCTGCGACAGCACCGGTGGCGGCCCCATTTCTTCGGTGCCCACGAGGATTTGCGGACGCAGGCTCAATACCCCCTCGGCCGAGAGTTGTCGCTGATAACCGATGCTGGGTAAATCCCGCAAGGCCTCGGGATGCTGGCTGGTGGTGTCCACGCCCACCAGTTTCGACTCACCGCCCAGCGCGCTGACCCATTCGGACACCGCCCCGCCGGCACTGACCCAGCGCTGCGGCAGTTCAGCCGCCACCAAGCCCTGGCTGGCTAACATGACGACACAGAGCGTGACAACACGGATATTCAGGCGCATCGGGCAGATTCCTCGAAGAAATGTTCACAGGGCCGGGCATGACCCCCTCAGGCAAAGTATCCTCAGCCCCCTGCGAAGGAGGCGCCATTTGATAATTGTTTTCATTTGGACGTCAAGCATGAACCTTTGGGGGGTTGCCTCTGTGGGAGCGAGCCTGCTCGCGATTAGCGGTGTGTCGACCCATTGCTGCTGGCTGATCGACCGCTATCGCGAGCAGGCTCGCTCCCACATAAACTCGCTCACTGATAATAGAGACACACATGAAGTTTCTTTGTACCGGCGCCGAATTGCCCGACAACAGCAGTCGCGGTTTCGACCTCGATGGGCGCAAGTTGCTGGCGGTGCGTCGCGCCGGCCAGGTGTATGTCTATCTCAACCGCTGCCCGCACCGCGGCGTACCGCTGGAATGGCGGCCCGATGAGTTTCTCGACCCCAGCGCCAGCCTGATCCAGTGCGCCACCCACGGCGCACTGTTTCTGATCGAAAGCGGTGAATGCGTCGCCGGCCCCTGCGCCGGGCAGTTCCTGGCTGCGTTAGAGAGCCGGGAGGACGAACAAGGCATCTGGGTCGAGCAACACCGGTAACGAGCGGTCCACCCACATTTGCTCGGGCGTCAGCGTCACCCCGTAAGCCAGCACTTCCACGCCCGCGGCCACAGCGTCGCGCAACGCCGCCGCGTACAGCGGGTCGATTTCCTGTGCCGGGCGCACGGCGTCGATCCCGCTCAAGTTGACACAATACAACTGCACCGCCCGCACGCCGTCCCGGGCCAGGTGAGCGAGTTCGCGCAGATGCCTGGCTCCCCGCTGGGTCACCGCATCGGGAAACGCCGCCACGGTCGTGCCGTCAAAACCCAACGTGACACTTTTGACTTCGACCCAGGCAGAGCCTTCGTCATAGTCCAGTCGAAAATCGATACGACTGTTTTCCTGACCGTAAGCCACTTCACGCTTGAGCCCGGTAAAACCGTTCAGCTCGCTGATGACCCCGGCACGCAGGGCCTCTTCGATTAGCGGGTTGGCTCGCGCGGTGTTGATGCAGGCCAACCGCCCCTGGGGGGTCTCGCCTATTTCCCAGGTGCCGGGCAATTTGCGCTTGGGATCGCGGGAACGGCTGAACCAGACTCGCGCACCTTCGGCCATGCAATTGAGCATCGAACCGGTGTTGGGGCAATGAATCGTCAGCAGTTCGCCATGAACGGTCTCGATATCGGCAAGAAAACGCTTATAACGTCGAATCAGCCGACCTTCTTCCAGCGCAGGTGAAAAAAGCATCAGCCTTGCCAACTCCGCAGTCCGCGCTCGATTCGCTCCACCGCCTCCTGGAGCCGCGGCAGGCTCTGGGTGTAGGCGAAACGCACATGGTGCCCAGCCTGATGGCGACCGAAATCCAGCCCCGGCGTGAACGCCACATGCTCGGTCTCCAGAAAGTGCTGGCAGAACGCAAAAGCATCGCCGCCGAATGCACTAATGTCGGCATACAGGTAAAACGCGCCTTCTGGCTCCACTGCGATGCCGAACCCCAGATCACGCAAGGCCGGCAGCAGAAAGTCGCGCCGCAGCGCGAACTCGGCCCGGCGCTGCTCGAATATCTCGATTGTCGCCGGTTCGAAACAGGCCAACGCCGCGTACTGGGCCATGCTCGGCGCACTGATGTAAAGGTTCTGCGCCAGCTTCTCCAGCTCACCAACAGCCGCCGAAGGGGCCACCAGCCAGCCCAGCCGCCAGCCGGTCATGCCGAAATACTTGGAAAAGCTATTAAGGACGAAAGCTTCGTCGTCGACTTCCAGCACGCTCGCGGCATCGGTGCCATAAGTCAGGCCGTGATAGATCTCATCCACCACCAAGTGACCGTTGTGGCCCTTGATTGCCTTGGACAGGCCGGCCAGTTCGTCCCGGCTGAGAATCGTCCCGGTCGGGTTGGCCGGCGACGCGACCAGCGCACCCACGCTGTTCGAGTCCCAATAGCGGTTCACCAGGTCCGGGGTCAGCTGGTAGCGCACGTCCGGGCCTACCGGCACCAATTGAGCCGTACCTTCCACCAGCCGCAGAAAGTGGCGATTGCAGGGGTAACCGGGGTCCGCCAACAGCCAGTGCTTGCCAGGGTCCACCAGCAACGCGCTGGTCAGCAGCAACGCGCCGGATCCGCCCGGCGTGACCAGGATGCGCCGTGGGTCTATGTCCACACCGTAGCGCTGCCCATAGAAACCGGCGATGGCTTCGCGCAGCTCGGGGATGCCACGGGCCGCCGTGTAACGGGTCTTTCCCGCCGCCAGCGCGGCCTGGCCGGCCTGGATGATCGGCTCAGCCGTGGTGAAGTCCGGCTCGCCGATCTCCAGGTGGATGACATCGTGCCCGGCGGCCTGCAGCTCATTGGCACGGGCCAGGAGCGCCATCACATGGAAAGGTTCGATGGCGCGGCTACGCGCACTGTAGGGCTGAGCCATTAGCCTTCCTTCTGGTAAAAAAGAACTGATTCTACCTAACTCTCCGGCCAACCCAGAAACAACTGCGCAAGCAAGCACGAACTCAGGGTCCGGCCGCTTGCAGCAAATGTCTCCAGCGATCGGCTCAGGCTTGACTAGAATCAAGCATTGAGCAGGTTTGTCACTCCACCGGACTGAACTTGACCACGCTTTGCAAGCCCCGGCCACCGCAGGCTCGACAACCGGGAGTAGCGCGGCCCGATTTGATCTGGTAAGTTCGCCCGCTTGCAGCCGCAGGGCCGGCAGGTGTCGGTGATGGAGCAATCCTGCGTAGTGGATTACAAGAGTAGAGGCGGTCCATTCATGCCCACCCAAGCAAAGCAGAATCAAAATCAGTCGCTCAGCGGGTTTGAGCCGTACGTGCCGCAAGCTGGCGAAGAGTACATGGGCGCCCCCATGCGCGCGCACTTCACCAAGATCCTGAACAAGTGGAAACAGGACTTGATGCAGGAAGTCGACCGCACTGTGGATCACATGAAAGACGAAGCGGCGAACTTCCCTGACCCGGCCGACCGTGCCAGCCAGGAAGAAGAATTCAGCCTCGAACTGCGCGCCCGCGACCGTGAGCGCAAGCTCATCAAGAAAATCGACAAGACGTTGCAACTGATCGAAGACGAAGAATACGGTTGGTGCGAGTCCTGCGGCGTCGAGATCGGCGTCAAGCGGCTGGAAGCACGTCCGACCGCCGACATGTGTGTCGACTGCAAGACCCTGGCGGAAATCAAGGAAAAACAGGTCGGCAAGTAAATTGCCTGGGCTGTCATCGAAAAACGGAGCGTTCACACGCTCCGTTTTTTGTTTCTGATACTTACCGCACACCCGGTTCCCTTGTGGGAGCGAGCCTGCTCGCGATAGCGGTGGGTCAGCCACATCAATGCCCACTGATAAGACGCTATCGCGAGCAGGCTCGCTCCCACAGAGGGGTGGCTTCGTCAGCAGGATATGTATTCCAACAGCCCGGACCCAGTAACATTCGCTTTATGACCGCCACTGCCCCCTACATCGGCCGCTTCGCCCCCACACCCAGCGGCCACCTGCACTTTGGCTCCCTGGTCGCCGCGCTGGCGTCCTATCTGGATGCCCGGGCCGCGGGCGGGCGCTGGTTGCTGCGCATGGAGGACCTTGACCCACCACGGGAAGAGCCTGGCGCGCAAGCGGCAATCTTGAAGGCACTGCAAAGCTACGGGTTTGAATGGGACGGCGAGATGGTCCGTCAGAGTGAGCGCCATGAGGCCTACGACCAGGTCATCAATCGCCTGCTCAGCCAGGGTCTGGCCTATGCCTGCACCTGCTCGCGCAAACAACTGGAGCCGTATCAGGGCATTTATCCGGGCCTGTGCCGCAACGCCGGTCACGACACCAAAGACGCGGCCATCCGCCTGCGCGTTCCTGAGCTGGCATATCACTTCAACGACCGAGTACAAGGCCCGTTCCGCCAGCATCTGGGCCGTGAAGTCGGCGATTTCGTGATTCGCCGTCGCGACGGGCTCTATGCTTATCAACTGGCGGTGGTGCTGGACGACGCCTGGCAGGGGGTCACCGATATCGTGCGCGGTGCCGACCTGCTGGACTCCACGCCACGTCAGCTGTACCTGCAAGAGCTGCTTGGCTTGCCACAACCGCGCTACCTGCATGTGCCGCTGATCACCCAGCCGGACGGGCATAAACTCGGCAAGTCCTACCGCTCGCCACCGCTGGCGGCCGATCAGGCCACGCCATTGTTGTTGCGGGCACTGCGCGCGCTGGGCCAACAGCCAGGCCCCGAACGGGTCGACGCCAGCCCCCGGGACCTGCTGGACTGGGGCATTCGCCATTGGGATGCGGGGAAGATACCGCGCACTTTGACCCTGCCAGAGGCGCAAATACGTTGACGGCGCTTGCAGCTTGGCCCCCATCCGTTACCATCGCCGCACGTTTTCGGGCACGCGTTTAAAAAAGAGAGGCCGGGATGTACATCTATCGCTTGGTCCTGCTCCTGGTAGTGGGGATTTATCTGTTCTCCCCGGCCATCATGGATTGGTGGATCGACGCCACGGGTGCCTGGTATCGGCCCTATCTGCTTTGGCTGATCCTGATCGTCGTGACCTTCATCCTGCAGAGCCAAAAAGATGCCGATGAGCTTTAGCCTGACCCAGATGATCCTGATCAGCGCAGCCTACCTGGCAGTGCTGTTCGGCGTCGCCTGGATCAGCGAACGGGGCATGATCCCCCGGGCGATCATCCGCCACCCGCTGACCTACACCCTGTCGCTGGGCGTCTACGCCAGCGCGTGGGCGTTCTATGGCACGGTCGGGCTGGCCTATCAGTACGGCTACGGTTTTCTGTCCAGCTACCTGGGGGTATCGGGGGCATTCCTGCTGGCACCGGTGCTGCTCTACCCGATCCTGAAAATCACCCGCACCTACCAGCTATCATCCCTGGCCGACCTGTTCGCCTTTCGCTTTCGCAGCACCTGGGCCGGCGCGCTGACCACGATTTTCATGCTGGTGGGCGTATTGCCGTTGCTGGCCCTGCAGATCCAGGCGGTGGCCGACTCCATCAGCATCCTCACCCGCGAACCGGTGCAGCACCGGGTCGCACTGAGTTTCTGCGCGCTGATCATTCTCTTCACGATTTTCTTCGGTTCCCGCCACATCGCCACCCGGGAGAAACACGAAGGCCTGGTGTTCGCCATCGCCTTCGAATCGGTGATCAAACTGATCGCCATCGGCGGCGTCGGCCTCTATGCCCTGTACGGCGTATTCGATGGCCCGCAACAACTGGAGCTGTGGCTGCTGCAGAACCAGACCGCCCTCGCCGCCCTGCACACACCTCTGCAGGAAGGGCCGTGGCGCACGCTGTTGCTGGTGTTCTTCGCATCAGCGATCGTCATGCCGCACATGTACCACATGACCTTTACCGAAAACCTCAACCCGCGCTCGCTGGTGAGCGCGAGTTGGGGCCTGCCGCTGTTCCTGCTGCTGATGAGCCTGGCGGTGCCGCTGATCCTGTGGGCCGGACTGAAGCTGGGAGCCAGCACCAATCCTGAGTATTTCACCCTCGGCATCGGCATCGCCGCCAACAGCAAGGCCCTGGCGTTGCTGGCCTACATCGGTGGCCTGTCGGCGGCCAGTGGCCTGATCATCGTTACCACGCTGGCGCTGTCGGGCATGGCGCTCAACCATCTGGTGCTGCCGCTCTACCAGCCGCCGGCCGAGGGCAATATCTACCGCTGGCTGAAATGGACCCGCCGCGCACTGATCGTCGCCATCATCATGGCCGGCTACGGCTTTTACCTGATGCTGGGCGACGGACAGGACCTGGCCAACCTCGGCATTGTCGCGTTCGTCGCCACCTTGCAGTTCCTGCCCGGCGTACTGTCGGTGCTGTATTGGCCAACAGCCAACCGCCGTGGTTTTATCGCCGGTCTGCTCGCGGGGATCCTGGTGTGGCTGGTCGCCATGCTGTTGCCACTGCTGGGCAACATGCAGGGCTTCTATATCCCGTTGCTGAACATGATCTACGTGCTCGACGACACCAGTTGGCACATGGCGGCCATCGCCTCACTGGCGGCGAACGTGCTGATGTTCACCCTGATTTCACTGTTCACCAACGCCAGCAGCGAAGAGGCCAGCGCCGCCGAAGCCTGCGCGGTGGACAACGTTCGCCGCCCTCAGCGCCGGGAACTGCACGCCGCCTCACCCCAGGAGTTCGCCACGCAACTGGCCAAGCCCCTGGGCGCCAAGGCCGCGCAAAAAGAAGTCGAACAGGCCCTGCGCGACCTCTACCTGCCCTTCGATGAACGCCGTCCATATGCCCTGCGTCGCCTGCGGGACCGGATCGAAGCCAACCTGTCCGGCCTGATGGGCCCCAGCGTGGCCCAGGACATGGTCGAGACGTTCCTGCCCTACAAGGCCGGCGGCGAGAACTATGTCACTGAAGACATCCACTTCATCGAGAGCCGTCTGGAAGACTACCACTCGCGCCTCACCGGCCTGGCCGCCGAACTGGACGCCTTGCGCCGTTATCACCGCCAGACCTTGCAGGAACTGCCGATGGGCGTGTGCTCCCTGGCCAAGGACCAGGAAATCCTGATGTGGAACAAGGCCATGGAAGAACTGACCGGAATCGCCGCCCAGCGCGTGGTCGGTTCACGCCTGAGTACCCTGAGTGAGCCGTGGAAAGGCCTGCTGCAAGGCTTCATCGACCTGCCGGATGAGCATTTGCACAAGCAGCACCTGGCCCTCGACGGCCAGACTCGCTGGTTGAACCTGCACAAGGCGGCGATCGACGAGCCGCTGGCGCCGGGTAACAGTGGCCTGGTATTGCTGGTGGAAGACCTCACCGATACTCAGATGCTCGAAGACAAGCTGGTCCACTCCGAACGGTTGGCAAGCATCGGTCGGCTGGCCGCCGGGGTGGCCCACGAAATCGGCAACCCGATCACCGGCATCGCCTGCCTGGCGCAAAACCTGCGCGAAGAGCGCGAGGACGACGGCGAACTGACGGAAATCAGCGGCCAGATCCTCGAACAGACCAAGCGTGTGTCACGTATCGTCCAGTCGCTGATGAGCTTCGCCCATGCCGGCGGCCACCAGCACAACGACGAGCCCGTCTGTCTGGCCGAAGTGGCCCAGGACGCCATTGGTCTGCTGGCCCTGAACCGGCGCAATTTCGAGGTGCAATTCTTCAACCTGTGCGACCCGGATCACTGGGTCGACGGCGATCCCCAGCGGCTCGCCCAAGTACTGATCAACCTGCTCTCCAACGCCCGCGACGCCTCACCTGCGGGCAGCGCGGTGCGGGTCAAGAGCGAAGCCAGCGAACACACGATCGACCTGATCGTCGAAGACGAAGGCAGCGGTATCCCCCAGAACATCATGGACCGATTGTTCGAACCTTTCTTCACCACCAAGGACCCGGGCGAAGGCACCGGTCTGGGCCTTGCACTGGTCTATTCCATCGTTGAAGAGCATTATGGACAAATCACCATCGACAGCCCGGCCGATGTACAAAGCCAACGCGGCACCCGTATACGGGTGACCTTGCCGCGTCATGTCGAAGCGACGTCCGCTGTGAACTGAGACCGTCGAGAGAATCGAATCAATGCCGCACATTTTGATCGTCGAAGACGAAACAATTATCCGCTCCGCCTTGCGCCGCCTGCTGGAACGCAATCAGTACCAGGTCAGCGAAGCCGGTTCAGTGCAGGAAGCACAAGAACGTTTCAGCATTCCAACGTTTGACCTGATCGTCAGCGACCTGCGCTTGCCTGGCGCCCCCGGCACCGAACTGATCAAGCTCGGCCAGGGCACGCCGGTGCTGATCATGACCAGTTACGCCAGCCTGCGCTCGGCGGTGGACTCCATGAAAATGGGCGCGGTGGACTACATCGCCAAGCCGTTTGACCACGACGAGATGCTCCAGGCCGTGGCCCGCATCTTGCGCGACCGACAGACGGCGGCCAGCCATGCGCCGGAACCGGCGAGCAAGGCGACAGCCTCCACCAAAGGCGGCGCCGGCAACCATAACGGCGAAATCGGCATCATCGGCTCCTGCCCGCCCATGCAGGACTTGTACAGCAAGATCCGCAAAGTGGCGCCCACCGACTCCAATGTCCTGGTCCAGGGCGAGTCCGGCACCGGCAAGGAGCTGGTAGCCCGGGCGCTGCATAACCTGTCCCGACGGGCCAAGGCCCCGATGATTTCGGTGAACTGCGCGGCGATCCCGGAAAGCCTGATCGAGTCCGAACTGTTCGGTCACGAAAAGGGTGCGTTCACGGGTGCCAGCGCCGGGCGCGCCGGGCTGGTGGAAGCGGCGGACGGCGGGACGCTGTTCCTCGATGAAATCGGTGAACTACCCCTTGAAGCCCAGGCACGTTTGCTGCGGGTGCTTCAGGAAGGCGAGATCCGTCGGGTCGGGTCGGTGCAGTCGCAGAAAGTCGACGTGCGCCTGATCGCGGCCACGCACCGCGATCTCAAGAGCCTGGCGAAGATCGGCCAGTTCCGTGAAGACCTGTATTACCGTTTGCACGTCATCGCCTTGAAGCTGCCGGCCCTGCGCGAGCGTGGCGCCGACGTCAACGAAATCGCCAATGCTTTCCTTGCCCGCCAGAGCGCGCGGGTCAACCGCACCGATCTCAAGTTCGCCCCGGATGCCGAACAGGCCATCCGTCACTACGCCTGGCCGGGTAACGTTCGAGAGCTGGAAAACGCGGTAGAGCGAGCAGTGATCCTCTGCGAGAGCCCGGAAATCTCGGCCGACCTGCTAGGCATCGACATCGAGCTCAGTGACCTGGACGATGACGAGTTCATCGGCCTGGCCCCGCAACAGGGTGGTGCCAACAACTCCAGTCACGAGCCTACCGAAGACTTGTCCCTGGAAGATTACTTCCAGCATTTCGTCCTCGAACACCAGGACCACATGACTGAGACCGAACTGGCGCGCAAGCTGGGGGTTAGCCGCAAATGCCTGTGGGAACGCCGCCAGCGCCTGGGTATCCCACGCCGCAAGACCGGGGTCGCCAGCGAAAGCTGAGGTGCGCGGGTAACACCGCCCAATGTGAAAAAACTGTTACCTCAGCTTTTTCACGTAACAGAAGCCGGGGTTTACGGTAACGAAACCCCGGCTTTTTTTCGCCCCGAAAAAACCAACAACCCCGCCAGCCCCCCGACTTTGCTGGGGTTTGCAAAAGTTGGCACGCACCCTGCTATAGCTTTGGTACAAGAACAATAACAAACCGTGTAAACGACAATAAAAATAAGACGAATCGACTCACGCACAATAAAAACAAGACGGCGAGAGGCGCAGCTAACTGATTCTTTTGGAGAGGCGTTGTATTTGGGGCTTGCCCCACAACCAGGCCGAGAACAATAAAACTGTCCCAAGACAGGTGCCTGAACTGGTTGGATCGATTGATCACTGCAACACAGCGACCAAAGCAATCCGTTTGCTCTTGACTCCCGAATGGGAGTGTCACGCAGGGAAAACCTCGTGGCGCGGGCACTCAACAAAAACAAGAAGCCCGAAATCAATAATAAAAACAGAGCACGCAACTAATTCTGGGGGAGCTTCGGCTCCCCCTGTGGTTTCTGTCGTTCCGTCTCCCCCGCAGCCTACAAAGCTTGTAGCTTGAGGCTTGCAGCTCAAAACTCCTGTGTCCTACACCATCCCTCGACTAAATGCTAGAATCCCCGCCCATCATGCGGTCACTCTTCGTTTTTGGCCGAATATTCCTTCAAACAGTGCATCCCATGCTGAAGAAGCTGTTCCAGTCATTCCGTTCTCCCTTGCGTCGTACGCAACACATTCGCAGCACGCCTGAAGTGCTCAACAGTGGCCAGCATTCGTTGCAAAAGGCCCAGTTCAGCCGTTACGCGGTGAACATCGTCGAACGCCTGCAGAACGCCGGCTACCAGGCTTATCTGGTGGGCGGATGTGTGCGTGACATGCTGCTCAACATCACGCCCAAGGATTTCGACGTCGCCACCAGCGCCACGCCGGAACAGATCCGCGCCGAATTTCGCAACGCACGGATCATTGGCCGGCGCTTCAAGCTGGTCCACATCCACTTCGGCCGCGAAATCATCGAAGTGGCGACATTTCGCGCCAACCACCCGCAAAACGATGAAGAAGAAGACAGTAGCCAGTCTTCGCGCAACGAGAGCGGGCGCATCCTGCGCGATAACGTCTACGGCACGCTGGAAGAAGACGCGCAACGCCGCGACTTCACCATCAACGCCCTGTATTACGACCCGGTCAGCGAACGCATCCTCGACTACGCCAATGGCGTACACGACATCCGCAATCGCCTGATCCGCCTGATCGGCGACCCCAAGCAGCGTTACCAGGAAGACCCGGTGCGCATGCTGCGAGCCGTGCGTTTCGCCGCCAAGCTGGATTTCGGCATCGAAAAACACAGCGCCACGCCGATCCGCGAATTGGCGCCGATGCTGCGGGAAATCCCGTCGGCCCGTCTGTTCGAGGAAGTGCTCAAGTTGTTCCTGTCGGGCAACGCGGCGGACACCTTTGAAATGCTGGTGGACCTGCAACTGTTCGACCCGCTGTTCCCGGCCAGCGCCGAAGCGCTGGAGCACAACCCGACCTACACCCACACCCTGATCAGCGAAGCGTTGATCAACACCGATCTGCGCATCAAGCAGAACAAACCGGTGACCCCGGCCTTCCTGTTTGCCGCACTGCTCTGGCCTGCCCTCCCGGCCCGGGTGCTGCGCCTGCAGGAGCGCGGCATGCCGCCAATCCCTGCCATGCAGGAAGCCGCCCACGAGCTGATCAGCGAACAGTGCCAGCGTATCGCGATTCCGAAACGCTTCACGATGCCGATCCGCGAAATCTGGGACATGCAGGAACGCCTGCCACGGCGCAGCGGCAAACGTGCCGACCTGCTGCTGGACAACCCGCGTTTCCGGGCTGGCTACGACTTCCTGCTACTGCGTGAAAGCGCCGGCGAACAAACCGATGGCCTCGGTGAATGGTGGACTGACTACCAGGACGCCAACGACAGCGAGCGCCGCGACATGATCCGCGAACTCAGTGGTAAGGACGACGGTGCCAGCGGCCCGCGCAAGCGTCGTCGCAGCAGCGGCGCCAAGCGTAAACGTGCCGGTGTCCCGAGCGCTTCGGACGAGTAATCGATGGAGCGCATCTACATCGGCATGGGCAGCAACCTCGCCGAGCCCTCCGAACAATTGCGCAGCGCTGTCCAGGCGCTGGCGCAACTGCCCGACACGCAACTGACGGGCGTGTCAGCGTTCTACCAGAGCGACTCCCTGCTGCCTGGCCAGCCACGCTACACCAATGCGGTCGCGGCGCTGGACAGTCGCCTGGCGCCGCTGGACCTGCTCGATGCGCTGCAAGCCATCGAAACCGGGCAAGGTCGCGAACGCCTGGAGCGCTGGGGTCCGCGCACCCTGGACCTGGACATTCTCCTGTTCGGCGATCGCCTGATCGACGAGCCCCGCCTGAAAGTCCCTCACTACCACATGCACGCCCGGGCCTTCGTACTCTATCCCCTCGCAGAACTGGCACCCGCCGACCTGCGCCTGGCCGATGGAAGGCTGCTCAAGGACCTGCTTGCAGCGTGCCCGTTTGTCGGCCTGGAACGCTTGCCCTCCAACTGACGTAGATAGCCTGTGGGAGCGAGCCTGCTCGCGACAGCGGTGATTGAACCATTGCAAATGTCGACTGACACACCGCAACCGCGTGCAGGCTCGCTCCCACAAGATTCGGACCCTACAGTCACTTTCGAGACTCTCCCCCACGCTGAAACGCATCAGTAACCCCGGTAACACCCGGCGGTAACACATCCAATTGACTTCCCGGGTACTCCTCACGACTATAGGCGTCCCGTCGCCGCCAACGCGGCGCTAAAGGGCGCAATCCAGGCCTTACAAGCACCACGCATAGAGGGTGCGCCTGTATAAATGACGAATCATGCGCGTTACTCGCAGTAGTTCAAGGAGGTGTTCTCAGTCAGGGAAACCGATTGAGAACATCCCCTGGCGCCTAATGAGGACTTTTTCATGCCAGCTATTACCCTGACCACGCTGCAAGGTCTCAAGCAAAAAGGTGAAAAAATCACCATGCTGACCTGCTATGACGCAACCTTCGCCCACGCCTGCAATGAGGCCGGTGTCGAAGTGCTGCTGGTGGGCGATTCCCTCGGCATGGTGCTGCAAGGTCACGACAGCACGCTGCCGGTGACCACCGCCGAGATGGCCTATCACGTGGCCGCCGTCAAACGCGGTAACACCGATGCACTGATCCTTGCCGACCTGCCATTCATGGCCTACGCCACCCTCGAACAAACCATGACCAACAGCGCCATGCTGATGCAGGCCGGCGCCCACATGGTGAAAGTAGAAGGCGCGTTGTGGCTGGCCGATTCCATTCGCCTGCTGGCCGAACGCGGCATCCCGGTGTGCGCACACCTGGGCTTGACGCCCCAAGCGGTGAACATCCTCGGTGGCTACAAGGTTCAGGGCCGCAATGAAAACCAGGCCCGTCAGATGCGCGCCGATGCGATCGCGCTGGAGCAGGCGGGTGCCGCGATGTTGCTGCTCGAATGCGTGCCCAGCGAACTGGCGGAGGAAATCACCCAGGCGGTGAAGATCCCGGTCATCGGCATCGGCGCCGGCAGCGCCACCGACGGCCAGGTACTGGTGCTGCATGACATGCTCGGCTTGTCGATCACCGGTCGCGTACCCAAATTCGTGAAGAACTTCATGGCCGGGCAAGCGACCATCCAGGCCGCCCTGGGCGCCTACGTTGCCGAAGTCAAAGCGGCGACCTTCCCTGGCGTCGAGCACGGATTTTCTGCATGAACACCGTCAAAACCGTACGCGAACTGCGGGCCGCCGTGGCCCGCGCCCGCAGCGAAGGCAAACGCATTGCTTTCGTGCCGACCATGGGCAACCTGCACAGCGGCCATATGGCGCTGATCACCAAAGCGGCGCAGCGGGCCGACTTCGTGGTGGCGAGCATTTTCGTCAACCCGCTGCAATTCGGTGCCGGCGAAGACCTGGACAAATACCCGCGCACTTTGGCTGCCGATCAGGAAAAACTGCTCCAGGCCGGCTGCCATCTGCTGTTCGCTCCAACCGTCGAAGAGATGTACCCCGACGGCATGGCCGGACAGACCCGGGTCAGTGTCCCGCAACTGTCCGAAGGCCTGTGCGGCGCCAGCCGTCCGGGGCATTTCGAGGGCGTGGCAACGGTGGTCAGCAAACTGTTCAACATGGTCCAGCCTGACCTTGCGGTGTTCGGCCAGAAGGACTTCCAGCAACTGGCGGTGATCCGCGCGCTGGTCCATGACCTGAACATGCCGATTCAGATCATCGGTGAGCCGACCGTTCGCGCCGAAGATGGTCTGGCGCTGTCGTCACGCAACGGCTTCCTCAGCCCTGAACAACGCGCGGTGGCACCCGTGGTCTATCGCAGCCTGAGCCAGATTGCCGAGGCGATCAGGCTGGGGCGGCGGGATTTCCCGGTGCTGGTGGCCGAGCAGGTCAAGCAACTGGAAACTGCCGGCTTGCGTCCTGATTATCTGGAAGTCCGCCACGCCCGTACCTTGCGTCCGGCCACGGCCGAGGATCGTGATCTGGTGATTCTGGTTGCCGCTTTCCTGGGCACCACCCGGTTGATCGATAACCTGCACCTGGACCTCGACGCACTCGCCTGAACACCCTAGCCCAATGGGGGCCTTGTGGGAGCCAGGCTTGCTCGCGATAGCAGTCTAAAAGTCGACATATGTGTTGAATTTGACGGCGTCATCGCGAGCAAGCTTTGCTCCCACAGCCTTCGCTTCCACAAGGGATAGACGGTGTTTTACAGACTGCATTCTCACATCTCTTGTGTATTGCTGCCTCCAGAGCCTTCGGGCAAACTGCCCGCCGTTCGGACCCGACCAGAGGAAACATTCATGCACGCCATCATGCTCAAGGCCAAGCTGCACCGCGCCGAAGTCACTCACGCCGTGCTCGACTACGAAGGCTCCTGCGCCATTGATGGTGAGTGGCTGGACCTGTCGGGTATCCGCGAATACGAACAGATCCAGATCTACAACGTCGACAACGGTGAACGCTTCACCACCTATGCAATCCGTGGCGAAGAAGGCTCGCGAATGATTTCGGTCAACGGCGCTGCGGCGCACAAGGCCAAGGTGGGTGACCGGGTGATCATCTGCGCCTACGCCCATTACAGCGAAGCCGAACTGGCCAACTTCAAGCCCCGCATGCTGTACATGGCCCCGGGCAACGAACTGAGCCACACCAGCAATGCCATCCCGGTTCAGGTCGCCTGACCGAACCCTGTGCCGCTTCCTCGGTGTGCAAGCTTGGGGAGCACGCTTTGCTCCCACAGCGGGCATTCCCCAGAATAGGGACTTTGTGCCAGGGAACATCGCCGCGCTTCCGTCTGTCGGACCAATCCCGCCCCTGTTGTATAAAAAAGTACCGGGAAACGGTCTGACAAAGCCAAGACAGATCGCAACGCGAGGTTTACTGTAGTCGCCCTGTGCCCATAGATCGTGTCGACGCAGTTGTCCGGACGCCCCCTGAGGCCATGCCGGAATTTTTAGTGTACAAAAGGTCGTTCAAGTAAAAAGGAAACCCGCAGCGATGGCGTATTACCGAACCCCTCACGACGTGACCGCTCTGCCTGCTTGGCAAGCGCTGAATGACCACCGCAAAGCCATGCAGGATTTCAGCATGCGCGAAGCGTTCCATGCCGATCCGCAGCGTTTCAATCAATTCACTCTGTCGAGCTGCGGCCTGTTTCTCGACTACTCAAAGAACCTGATCAACGCCCAGACCCGTGACCTGCTGGTGTGCCTGGCCAATGAAGTCGACCTCAAGGGCGCGATCAAGGCGCTGTTCGAAGGCGAAATCGTCAATGCCTCCGAGAGCCGCCCGGCCCTGCATACCGCGCTGCGCCGCCCTGTGGGCGATAAACTGCTGGTGAACGGCGCCGACGTCATGCCCGACGTACACAAGGTGTTGAACCAGATCACTGATCTGGTGGGGCGCATCCATGACGGCCTGTGGCGCGGCTACACCGAGAAACCGATTACCGACGTGGTGAACATCGGCATCGGTGGCTCTTTCCTCGGCCCGGAACTGGTCTCCGAAGCGCTGCTGTCTTACGCGCAAAAAGGCGTGCGCTGTCACTACCTGGCGAACATCGATGGCAGCGAGTTCCATGAACTGACCATGAAGTTGCGCGCCGAGACCACGCTGTTCATCGTCTCGTCGAAATCCTTCAACACCCTCGAAACCCTGAAGAACGCCCAGGCTGCCCGTGCCTGGTACCTGGCCCAGGGCGGCTCCGAAGCCGAGCTGTACCGCCACTTCATCGCCGTATCGAGCAATAACGCCGCCGCCGTGGCTTTCGGCATCCGCGAAGAAAACATCTTCCCGATGTGGGATTGGGTCGGCGGGCGCTACTCGCTGTGGTCAGCCATCGGCTTGCCGATCGCCCTGGCCATCGGCATGTCGAACTTCAAGGAATTGCTCTCCGGCGCCTATTCCATGGACCAGCATTTCCAGAGCGCGCCGTTCGAACAGAACATGCCGGTACTGCTGGCGCTGCTGGGCGTGTGGTACGGCAACTTCTGGGGCGCGCAAAGCCACGCGATCCTGCCGTACGACCACTACCTGCGCAACATCACCAAGCACTTGCAGCAACTGGACATGGAATCCAACGGCAAGAGTGTGCGCCAGGACGGCACTCCGGTGTCTACCGACACAGGTCCTGTGATCTGGGGCGGCGTCGGTTGCAATGGTCAGCACGCCTACCACCAGTTGCTGCACCAGGGCACCCAGTTGATCCCGGCAGACTTCATCGTGCCGATCGTCAGCTTCAACCCGGTTTCCGATCACCACCAGTGGCTGTACGCCAACTGCCTGTCCCAGAGCCAGGCACTGATGCTGGGCAAGACCCGCGCCGAAGCCGAAGCGGAACTGCGTGACAAAGGTGCGAGCGAAGAAGACGTGCAGAAACTGGCCTCCCACAAGGTGATCCCGGGCAACCGTCCGAGCAACACCTTGGTGGTCGAACGCATCAGCCCACGTCGCCTTGGCGCATTGGTAGCGCTGTATGAACATAAAGTGTTCGTGCAAAGCGTGGTCTGGGGTATCAACGCGTTCGACCAATGGGGCGTGGAGCTGGGCAAGGAATTGGGCAAGGGCGTCTACAACCGTCTGGTGGGCAGCGAAGAAAGCGCGGCCGAAGACCCTTCGACCCAGGGCTTGATCAACTACTTCCGCGGGCGTCATCGCGGCTGATCCTCAAGTAGTTATCAAGGCCCGCGTTACCTTTGTGGGAGCGAGCCTGCTCGCGATGGCGGTGGATCAGTTGACACAGATGTTGACTGACACAGCGCCATCGCGAGCAGGCTCGCTCCCACAGTTGATTTGTACATGACTTGAACCCTCCGGCTACTCGGCGCATCTTTATGACTTGTCGCAAAAACAAGAATAAGGAACCGTCATGTTCGATATCAGCCAGTACCCCCAAGCCGATGCCGTCCGCCGGGCTGCGCAACTGAGTCAGGACGAGTACACGCGGCTCTACAAAGAATCCATCGAACATCCCAGCGCTTTCTGGGGCGAGCAGGCCACGCGCTTTCTCGACTGGATGACGCCTTGGCAAACCGTCCAGCGCTATGACCTCAAGATCGGCGACGCCACCTGGTTCGCCGGAGGCAAGCTGAACGTCAGCGCCAACTGCATCGACCGTCACCTGGAGACACGTGGCGACCAGACGGCGATCATCTGGGAAGGCGACAACCCCGCCGAATCGGCAGAAATCACCTACAAAAAACTTCATCACCATGTTTGCCGCCTGGCCAACGTGCTGAAAAGCCGCGGCGTGAAGAAAGGCGATCGGGTCTGCATCTACATGCCGATGATCCCTGAAGCGGCCTACGCCATGCTTGCCTGCACACGGATTGGCGCGGTGCATTCGGTGGTGTTCGGCGGTTTTTCACCGGACTCGCTGCGCGACCGGATTCTCGACGCCGATTGCCGCACCGTGATCACAGCCGACGAAGGCGTGCGCGGCGGACGATTCATACCGCTCAAACGCAACGTCGATAAGGCCCTGGAAAGTTGCCCGAACGTCAGCACCGTGCTGGTGGTCGAGCGCACCCAGGGCGAAGTGGCCTGGGTCGAAGGCCGCGACCTGTGGTACCACCAGGCCATGCACGACATGAGCGACGATTGCCCGCCGGAACCGATGGACGCCGAGGACCCGCTGTTCATCCTCTACACCTCCGGCAGCACCGGCAAGCCCAAGGGCGTACTGCACACCACAGGTGGTTATCTGCTGCAAGCGGCGATGACGTTCAAGTACGTGCTCGATTACCGCGACAACGAAGTGTTCTGGTGCACCGCCGACGTCGGTTGGGTCACCGGTCACAGTTACATCGTCTACGGCCCGCTGGCCAACGGCGCCACCACGCTGATCTTCGAAGGCGTACCGAGCTACCCCAGCAGTTCGCGCTTCTGGCAGGTGATCGACAAACATCAAGTCAATATTTTCTACACCGCGCCGACGGCCCTGCGAGCGCTGATGCGCGAAGGTGCCGGACCGTTGCAGGAAACGTCGCGCAAAAGCCTGCGATTGCTCGGCAGCGTCGGTGAGCCGATCAACCCGGAAGCGTGGGAATGGTACTTCAACGTGGTCGGCGAACAGCGCTGCCCGATTGTCGACACCTGGTGGCAGACCGAGACCGGCGGCATCATGCTCAGCCCGCTGGTGAGTGCGCCGCGGCTCAAGCCGGGCTGCGCCACCCGACCGATGTTTGGCGTGCAACCGGTGTTGCTGGATGAAACCGGCAAGGAAATCCATGGCGCCGGCAGCGGTGTGCTGGCGATCAAGGCGAGCTGGCCGGGGCAGATTCGCAGCGTTTATGGCGACCACTCCCGCATGGTCGACACCTATTTCAAGCCCTACCCCGGCTATTACTTCACCGGCGACGGCGCCCGTCGAGACGAAGATGGCGATTACTGGATCACCGGGCGCATCGACGATGTGATCAACGTCTCCGGTCACCGCATCGGCACTGCCGAAATAGAAAGTGCCTTGGTGCTGCACGACAACATCGCCGAAGCGGCAGTGGTCGGTTACCCCCACGACCTCAAAGGCCAGGGCATCTACGCTTTCGTCACGCCGATGGACGGAATCGAGGCCAACGACGCGTTGAAAAAGGAATTGCTGGACCACGTCAGCAAGGAGATCGGCAGCTTCGCCAAACCGGAACTGATCCAGTGGGCGCCGGCACTGCCCAAGACCCGCTCGGGCAAGATCATGCGGCGCATCCTGCGCAAGATTGCCTGCAACGAGCTCGACAGCCTCGGTGATACCTCGACCCTGGCCGATCCAAGCGTGGTGGAGGGGCTGATCGACAAGCGCCTTAATCGCTGAGCGAATGACTCGGTTCCCCTGAGGCATCGAGTCCTTGCGTCGCTGGACTGTGGGAGCACAGCTTGCTCCCACAAATCCCCTCGCCACAGAAACTGCTAAACTCCCGCGCCTCATTTCCTTAAGGCGCGCCCGGCATGTCTTCCTTGAATCAGGCGCTGCGCGCCGCCCTCGATCAGCGCCAGGACCTGCTCGGCCAATTGCACCAGCAAGGCACCGATTGCTATCGCTTGTTCCATGGCAGCCAGGAAGGCGCCCCTGGCCTGACGGTCGACCGCTACGGCCCGCAATTGCTGGTGCAAAGTTTCCATCAGTCACTGGAACGCGATGCCTTGCTGCAATTGCACGGTATCGTCAACGAGTGCCTGGGCCTGGACACCCTGCTGGTCTACAACGATCGCGCCCGGGGCAATTCGCGCGTCGACCGCCAGGACACCGTTTACCAGGCTGACGAAGCCGCCCTGCAAGACCTTGTCGGCCGTGAATGGGGCCTGAACTACCGCGTGCGCGGGCGCCATGCCGGGCAGGATCCATTGCTGTTTCTCGACCTGCGCAACGCCCGGGGCTGGGTCAAGGAACACAGCCGTCACAAAAGCGTGCTGAACCTGTTCGCCTACACCTGCGGCGTCGGCCTGAGCGCCGCGGCCGGTGGCGCGCGCGAGGTGTGCAACCTGGACTTTGCCGAAGGCAACCTGGCGGTGGGGCGCGAGAACGGTTTGCTCAACCCTGATCTGCCGCCCATGGATTTCGTGCAATCGGATTACTTCCCGGCCATCCGCCAACTGGCCGGCCTGCCCATCAGTCAGCGACGCGGGCAGAAGCTGCCAGGTTATGTGCGCCTGGAGCAACGCCAGTACGACCTGGTGTTGCTCGACCCGCCCGCCTGGGCCAAGAGCGCGTTCGGCACTGTCGACCTCTTGCGCGATTACCAGAGCCTGCTCAAGCCGGCGCTGCTCACCACCGCTGAAAATGGCGTGCTGATCTGTTGCAACAACCTGGCAAAAGTCTCCATGGACGACTGGCGCGAGCAGGTGCTGCGCTGCGCGGAAAAGGCCGGCCGCCCGGTGCGCGAATGGAAAATACTGACACCCGGCAGCGATTTCCCCTCGCTGGACCAGCAGCCGCCACTCAAGACGTTGATCCTTCAGCTCTGAACCAGCGGTTCAACTCCTACGCCGAAAACGGACAAATCTGATAAATCACAGTGGCTTCGGAACCGTAAACGCATGCCATACTCCAAGGCACTCCGAATTCACACCAGATGAAGCCGCACATGCCCAA
Source organism: Pseudomonas sp. N-137 (assembly GCF_034555295.1). NCBI lineage: Bacteria > Pseudomonadati > Pseudomonadota > Gammaproteobacteria > Pseudomonadales > Pseudomonadaceae > Pseudomonas > Pseudomonas sp. N-137. The sequence goes on along the minus strand of NZ_JAXUDQ010000016.1, from coordinate 70,292 downwards.
AGGATTGATTCGCGCTTTCGGCGCCCTGTTGACCGTACTGGCCCTCTACAGCCTGCTGGGTTTTCTGATATTACCCGGTGTCGCCTTGCGGATCGCCAATCAACAACTGGCCGACCATGCAACGGTGCCAGCCCAGATTCAGCGTATCGAGCTCAATCCCTTCAGCCTCGAAGTCACGCTTTGGGGCCTGAATGTCGGCGAACCGGGCAAGGAGCAGATAGCCTTCGAGCGGCTGTACACCAACCTGCAGCTCGACAGCCTCTGGTCCGGTGCCCTGCACCTGACCGATATCGAGCTGGACAAGCCCAAGACCGAGATCATGTTCGCCAAGGACGGTCAGTTGAACCTGTTGGGCCTGTTCAAGCTGCCGGCCAGCGAAACCACCCCGGTCGACCCCGACGCCAAGCCGTTTCCCCTGCGAATCGACCGGATCAAACTGGCCGGCGGTTACCTGCATTTTCAGGACCTGCGTCCCAGCGAGCCCATCGAGTTTCTGTACGACACCCTTGATTTCGAGCTCAAGAACCTCAGCACACTGCCCGACGACAACGCCGACATGACCCTGGTGGCCGTCAGCCCTCAAGGCGGTCGGGTCGACTGGACCGGCAACTTCAGCCTCACGCCGATCGCCTCCGAGGGCAAGATCAAAGTCACCGACGGCCAGATGAAAGTCTGGTGGCCCTACGTACGCGACGCGGTACCGCTGGTGCTGGAAAACGGCGTGCTGAACCTGAGTACCGACTACAAGCTCAACCTGGCCAAGGGCACCGAACTGCTGCTCAACAACGTGGCCGTCAGCGTGGCCCCCTTCTCCATCAAGGCGCCGGATGGCCGTCCATTGGCGAAGCTCGAACGCCTGGATGTGAGTGATACAACCGTCGACCTGGCCAAGCAACAAGTCATCGTCGGCAAGATCCGCAGCCAGAAGCTGGAAACCTGGGCCGCGCGCGAGGCGGATGGGCAACTGGACTGGCAAAAACTCTTCGCCAGTCAGCCGGCCAAACCGCAGGTCAAGGTCGAACCGGCGTCGGCCCCGGCAGCCGCCGACTCGCCCGAGCCTGAACCCCAGGCACCGAGCAAGCCCTGGCAGGTGCTGTTGAAGGACGTGCAACTGCGCAATTACCAGGTGCACCTGGCCGACCGTCAGGCGCAGCCGGCGGTGGCCCTGGAGGTCGGCCCGCTGAACCTCGACCTGCAGAACTACGACACCCTCAACGGCTCACCCTTTACCCTCAAGCTGGATACCGGGATAGGCAAACAGGGCAAGATCCTGGCTGACGGCGAGGTCAACCTGAACCCGATCACCGCCCGGCTCAAGGTCAAGACCCAGGACATCGACCTGCGGGTCGCCCAGGCCTACATCAACCCGTTCATTCGCCTGGAACTGCGCTCCGGGATGCTCGGCAGCGACCTGGCGGTGGACCTCAAGAGCACCGAGCCGCTGGCATTCGCCGTCACCGGTCGAGCCCAGGTCGATCAACTGCACACCCTCGATACCCTCAGGACCCGGGACTTCATCAAGTGGAAACAGTTGGTGCTCGAAGGGCTCAACTATCAGCACGGCGACAGCCTGTCGATCGACAAGGTCAACCTGTACCAGCCTTACGCGCGATTCATGATCAACCCAGACCGCACCACCAACGTCGATGACCTGCTGATCCCGCAACCGGCCGACAGTGGTACGAACAACAGCCCGGCAAAACCGGCATCCCAGGAGAAACCGCTGGGCATCCACGTCGGCGGCATTGCCATCAACGATGGCTCGGCCAACTTCGCCGACTTCAGCCTGACGCCGAACTTCGCCACGGCTATCCAGCAGCTCAACGGCCAGATCGGCACCATCGACAGCCGCCAGGCCAAGCCGGCCACCGTGGACATCAACGGCAAGGTCGACCGCTACGCGCCTGTCACCATCAAAGGGGCGCTCAACCCCTTCGACCCGATGGCCAGCCTCGACATTGCCACCAGTTTCAAACGGGTCGAACTGACGACCCTGACACCCTATTCCGGCAAATTCGCCGGCTATCGCATCCGCAAGGGCCGACTCAACCTCGACCTGCACTACCGGATCACCAAAGGCAAGTTGCTGGCCGACAACAAAGTGGTGGTCGAGCAACTGCAACTGGGGGAAAAGGTCGACAGCCCGGACGCCGTGAGCCTGCCGCTCAAGCTGGCCGTCGCGCTGCTGAAGGACTCCGAAGGCAGGATTTCCATCGAGCTGCCGGTTTCCGGCGACCTCAATGATCCGCAATTCAGCGTGATGCCAATTGTCTGGCAAACCCTGCGCAACCTAGTGGTACGGGCGGCCCAGGCGCCATTCAAACTCATCGGTGGGCTGGTGGCCGGGGGTGCCTCGCAAGACTTGGGCAGCGTGTCATTCGCCCCGGGCTCAAGCGAACTGAACCCGGACAACGAAGGTACGCTGCTCAAGTTGTCCGAAGCCCTCGGTAAACGTCCGGAGTTGCGCCTGGAGATCGAAGGCACCGCCGCCCAAAGCAGCGACGGTCCGCTGCTCGCCGCCCAGCGTCTGGAACGCGAATACCAGTACAACTACTACAAGATGCTGCAGCGCAGAGGCGACAAAGTCCCTGCCAAGGCCTCGCTGCTGGAGGTGCCCGAGGATGAAAAGGCACCGCTGCTCGAAGGCATCTATCGCACCCGTCTCAAGACCCAGCCACCGGTCGAATGGACGCAACTGGATAAAAAGGCGCGCACGGAAAAACTGCGCGAAGGCGTGATCTCGTTCTGGAGTGGCAACGAAGTGCTGTTGCGCCAGCTGGGACAGGAGCGCGCCAGCAGCATCAAGGATTTCCTGGTGGACAAAGGGCAATTGGCTGATGACCGTGTGTATTTCATCGACGCCAGCCTCGGTCAGGCCGAAAGCGACGGGCGCGTGATCACCCCCATGCATCTGGATGCCGAATAAGATGAAACGTCTGTACGGGCTTAGCCTGATCTTGCTGCTCGCCAGCGGCCAGACGTCGGCAGCCGATACATTGCGCTGTGGCAGCCAGTTGATCAGCGTCGGTGACCGCTCCAGCGAAGTCCTGCAAAAATGCGGGCAACCCGCGGCGCGGGATGACCTGGGCTACAAACGCAGCGTCAATCGCCGGGAAGAATACCCGGTGGAAGAATGGACCTACGGCCCCAACAGTGGCATGTACCAGTACCTGCGTTTCGAGGGGAATCGGTTGGTGCAGATCACCAGCAAGCGGGGGCGCTGAGCGGTTCTGTCATTCAGTTGAGATGGCGTGGGATGTGCTGCCGCCAATCGCGAGCAGGCTCCCTCCCACATTCGAACGCATCTTGCCGAAGAAGCTCGTCCACTGTGGGAGCGAGCCTGCTCGCGAAATCGGCCAGTCGATTTCCCAGATGGGTCCCTGAATACTTTTCCATTGCGCAATAGAACAGGCCCCCGGCACGAATGCCGGGGGCCTGTAATGGCCACTTCCGTGTGGCCTTCGCATGAACTCCAAAGCAACGGCAAACGTATGTCTCAGCCCGCTTGCCGTGCCTTCTCCCGGTCCAGGCGAGAAGCCTTGAGTCTTACTCGGATTTCAGGCCGTCAGCCGAAACGTCTCGGACGCCTTTGATTTTCTTGGTAATCGCCACGGCGGTGTCTTTTTGCGCGTCGGTCAGAACAGTAGTCGACGACAGCGACACTACGCCTTTATTGGTTTCTACCTTGATATCGGAACCTGGGATGCCTTTTTCAGTGACCAGATCGGCTTTGACCTTGGTGGTGATCCAGGTATCAGAAACGTCTTCTTTGGCTTCTGTCACTTCACCAGCAGCCAGCATCATCGGAGCCTGAGTTGCTTGAGTGGTCTCGGCGAAAGCGCTAGCCATGGTCAGAGTCAGGGCGGTGGCAGCTGCGGCAGTGATAGCGAACTTCTTCATACGAGTAACTCCTGTTTTTCTCAAAAACTGCCGGAGGTGTTTCCCGGCAGGGTTATCAGGAGTAGTGCGAAGGCTGTGCCAGTTTTCACGAATTAATTAATTCTTTTAAAATCAACTAGTTAAGCGAAACGGCAATTTTCACAATCATGCAAAATGCATGGCCTGCTGATTTGGGACATGCAAGTTGCGGCTTTTTCGGCGCTCCCTAAGTTTATGAATTGTTGAGGTTTTCCTGGGCAAGGGGAAAAGCCCCTCGCCACCGGCTCAACCAGACCCAAAATCAGGGTGCAGCGGCCCCCGTGCAACCGGCGGGCAAGAATTCCTGGACGGCCGTCGAAGCGCAGGTCCAGACACCGGCTGCTGAACGGGAAAGGGTGATTGCCTTGCCGAGAACGGGAGCTGGCGCATTCAGCAGGGTGCATGCAATGGTTCCGGTTCCGTCCGCTGCAGTACCTGAAGCGGTCAGCGTGCAATTGCTGGTGGGCGATGTTCCGCCGATGTTGGCTAACGTCGGGTTGGTTCCCTGGTTCATGACGTCCTCGAACGGCACCTTCAACGCGGAGACTTCCGCCAGCCCCGCCGTAGCTTTCGCCCGCGCTTGATACTTGGAATACTGCGGCAACGCAAACGTCGCCAGGATGCCGATGATCGCCACAACGATCAGCAACTCGATCAAGGTAAAACCGTTTTGCTTATTCATAGATAATCTCCAAAGCATGAGGTGGAGTCTCATGACCTGAGGAGGCCATTGCATGGCATGTGCCAACCCTGTCGCGCCCGCTGGCAAGGGACTTCGACCCGCCGCGTCCCTATGTCCTACCCCAACAAGCGCACTATCTGACGTTTTTTGTCACTGCGCCCCGCTGGTTTGGTCTGGATGCTTGACTAGGCTATAAGTCATGAACTGTCCGCCTCCGGGATTCCCATGAATGACATCGCCTTAAGCGGTCTGGCCAAGCAATTGGTGCTGGCCGAACTGATCACCGAGCAAAGTGCGCAGCAGGCGTACCAACAAGCCCAAAGCAGTCGCATGCCCCTGGTCAGTTACCTGGTGCAGAACAAACTGGTCCAGAGTCGCCAGGTGGCGGAAATTGCCTCGGAGCATTTCGGCGTGGCCCTGCTGGACCTCAACAGCCTGGACAAGGAAACCCAACCCACCGGCCTTGTCAGCGAAAAACTGGTGCGCCAGCACCACGCCCTGCCGCTGTGGCGGCGTGGCAACAAGCTGTTCGTGGGCATCTCCGACCCCACCAATCACCAGGCCATCAATGACATTCAGTTCAGCACCGGCTTGACCACCGAAGCCATTCTGGTGGAGGACGACAAGCTCAGCGACGCCATCGAAAAGTTTTTCGAATCCACCAGCACCGGCCTGGAAGGCATGGGCGATGTCGACCTCGACGGCCTGGACATCGAGTCGATCGATGATCACAAGCAAGACTCCATCGCCGGCCAGGACACCGACGATGCGCCGGTGGTGCGGTTCGTCAACAAGATGCTGCTGGACGCGATCAAGGGCGGCTCCTCCGACCTGCACTTTGAACCCTATGAAAAAATCTACCGGGTGCGGGTGCGTACCGACGGCATGCTGCGAGAGGTGGCCCGCCCGCCGATCCAGTTGGCCACCCGCATCGCCGCGCGCCTGAAGGTCATGGCCAGCCTTGATATTTCCGAGCGGCGCAAACCCCAGGACGGGCGCCTGAAAATGCGCCTGTCGAAAAACAAGTCCATCGACTTCCGGGTCAACACCCTGCCGACGCTCTGGGGTGAAAAAGTGGTGATCCGGATCCTCGACCCCTCCAGCGCGCAGATGGGTATCGATGCCCTGGGCTACGAGCCGGACCAGAAAGAGCTGTACATGGCGGCGCTCAAACAACCACAAGGGTTGATTCTGGTGACCGGGCCCACCGGCTCTGGCAAAACCGTGTCGCTCTATACCGGGCTCAATATCCTCAACACTGTGGACATCAATATTTCCACCGCTGAGGATCCGGTGGAAATCAACATGGAAGGCATCAACCAGGTCAACGTGAATCCGCGCCAGGGTCTGGATTTCGCCCAGGCCCTGCGCTCGTTCCTGCGCCAGGACCCGGACGTGATCATGGTGGGCGAGATCCGCGACCTGGAAACCGCCGAAATCGCCATCAAGGCCGCCCAGACCGGACACATGGTGCTCTCCACCCTGCACACCAACAGCGCCGCCGAAACCCTGATCCGCCTGCACAACATGGGCATTCCCGGCTTCAACATCGCCACGGCGGTCCACCTCATCATCGCCCAGCGACTGGCGCGCAAGCTGTGCCCACATTGCAAAAGGGCCATCGAAATTCCCGAAGAAACCCTGCTCAAGGAAGGCTTCCCCCGGGAACGCATCGGCTCGTTCACGATCTATGAGCCGGTCGGTTGCGAACAGTGCAACAACGGCTACAAGGGGCGCGTGGGGGTGTACGAAGTGGTCAGGAATACGCCCGAGCTGCAACGGCTGATCATGGCCGAGGGCAACTCGTTGGAAATCGACCTGCAAATGCGCAAGGACGGTTTTAATGACCTGCGCGCCTCGGGACTGCTCAAAGTGATGCAAGGCATCACCAGCCTCGAAGAAATCAACCGGGTCACCAAGGATTGAACATGGCGGTCAAGGCAATAAAAACCGACGTTTACACGTGGGAAGGCAAAGACCGCAAAGGCACGAAAATGACCGGCGAACTGACTGGGCAGAGCCCGGCCCTGGTCAAGGCCCAGTTGCGCAAACAAGGCATCAACCCAGGCAAGGTTCGCAAGAAGTCCACCTCGATATTCAGCAAGGGCAAGCGTATCAAGCCATTGGATATCGCCCTGTTCACTCGTCAGATGGCGACCATGCTCAAGGCCGGCGTGCCCTTGTTGCAGGCGTTCGACATCATTGGCGAAGGCTTCGACAACGCCAACATGCGCAAGCTGGTGGACGAGGTGAAACAGGAAGTCGCCGCCGGCAACAGCTTCGCCGCGTCGTTGCGCAAGAGCCCGCAATACTTCGACGAACTGTACTGCAACCTGGTGGACGCCGGTGAACAGGCCGGCGCCCTGGATACGCTGCTGGAGCGCGTCGCGACCTACAAGGAAAAAAGCGAAGCCCTCAAGGCCAAGATCAAGAAGGCCATGACCTACCCGGCGGCCGTGGTGCTCGTCGCCGCCGTGGTCACGGGTATTCTGCTGGTCAAGGTGGTGCCGCAGTTCGAATCGGTATTCTCCGGGTTCGGCGCCCAACTGCCGGCCTTCACGGTGATGGTCATCGGCCTGTCGGAGTTCATGCAGCAGTGGTGGTGGATGCTGCTGGGCGGCGCGGTGGCGGCGTTCTTCGGTGTCAAACATGCACTCAAGCGCTCCCAGGGCTTGCGTGACTGGCGCGATAAATGGCTGCTCAAACTGCCGCTGATCGGCACCCTGATGTACAAATCCGCCGTGGCCCGCTACGCCCGGACCCTGTCCACGACATTCGCGGCCGGCGTGCCGCTGGTGGAAGCCCTGGACTCGGTATCAGGCGCCACCGGTAACGTGGTGTTCAAACGCGCGGTACAACGCATCCGGCAGGATGTCTCGACCGGCATGCAATTGAATTTTTCCATGCGTGCTTCAGGCATATTCCCGAACATGGCGATCCAGATGACCGCCATCGGCGAGGAGTCCGGCGCGCTGGACGACATGCTCGACAAAGTGGCGAGCTTTTATGAAGCCGAGGTGGACAATCTGGTGGACAATCTCACCAGCCTGATGGAACCGTTCATCATGGTGGTCCTGGGGGTGGTCGTCGGCGGCCTGGTGGTTGCCATGTACCTGCCCATCTTTCAACTCGGCTCTGCGATCTGACATGCCCCTGACCGAATTTTTCGCGCTGTATCCCCTGGCCTTTGTGCTCGCCGCGTTGTTGCTCGGACTGATCATCGGCAGTTTCCTCAACGTCCTGGTGTGGCGCCTGCCCAAGATGCTCTCGCGCGAATGGCGGCTGCAAGCCCATGACTTGCTGGGCCTGCCCGCCGAAGCCCCTGGCCCGGTCTACAACCTGATGCTGCCGCATTCCCAGTGCCCGCACTGCGGCCACCGCATCCGGGCCTGGGAAAACATTCCGCTATTGAGTTACCTGGCATTGCGCGGTCGTTGCTCCAGTTGTGCCGCGCCCATCGGCCGGCGCTATCCCCTGACCGAACTGGCCTGCGGCATCCTGTCGGCGTTCGTCGCCTGGTATTTCGGCTTTGGCTGGCAGGCCGCAATGGTGATGGTGCTGACCTGGGGCCTGCTGGGCATGAGCCTGATCGATGCCGAGCACCAATTGTTGCCCGACACCCTGGTGCTGCCGTTGTTGTGGCTGGGCTTGATCGTCAACAGCTTCGGGTTGTTCGTCCCCTTGAATCAGGCGATGTGGGGCGCCGTGGCCGGCTATCTGGCGCTGTGGTCGGTGTTCTGGGTGTTCAAATTGATCACTGGCAAGGAAGGCATGGGCTACGGGGATTTCAAGCTGCTGGCGATGCTGGGCGCCTGGGGCGGCTGGCAGATCCTGCCGCTGACGTTGCTGTTGTCATCGCTGGTGGGCGCCGTTATCGGGGTCATTGTGTTGCGCCTGCGTGATGCACCGACATCGACGCAAATCCCCTTCGGGCCCTATCTGGCCATTGCCGGCTGGATTGCCTTGCTCTGGGGTGGTCAAATAACCGACTTCTATTGGCAGTCTGTCGGTTCCTAATGTCGATTTCAATGAATAGCCCCGCAGAAAAACCCTGGATTCTCGGCCTGACTGGCGGTATCGGCAGCGGCAAAAGCGCGGCGGCCCAGCACTTTATCGACCTGGGCGTACACGTCGTCGACGCCGATCACGCGGCGCGCTGGGTGGTCGAACCCGGACGCCCGGCGCTGGCCAAGATCGCCGAACATTTTGGCCCCGGCGTATTGCAGGCCGACGGCACACTGGACCGAGCGGCCCTGCGCCAACTGATTTTCGAAGATGCCGAGCAACGCCGCTGGCTCGAGGCGCTGCTGCATCCGTTGATCGCCGAGGAAATCGCTCATCATCTGGCCCAGGCACAATCACCCTACGCGATTCTGGTGTCGCCGCTGTTGATCGAGTCCGGCCAGTACGCCATGACCCAGCGGATCCTGGTGATCGATGTGCCGGAACAACTACAGATCGAACGCACCTTGCAGCGCGACAAGACCAGCGAGCAACAGGTCCAGGCGATCCTCAAGGCCCAGTCCAGCCGTCAGGATCGCTTGAGCCATGCCGACGACGTGGTGGTCAATGACCGCGACCTCGCCTGGCTGCACAGCGAGGTCGAGCGCCTGCATCACTTTTACCTTACTTTGCGTGGAGGCCAGTCATGAGCCAAACCCCAACCGTTGATTGCCCAACCTGTGGCGCCCCTGTGGAATGGAGCCCGGAAAACACCTTCCGGCCCTTCTGCTCCGACCGCTGCAAACTGATCGACCTGGGCGCCTGGGCGTCGGAAGAACACAAGATCCCGGTCAGCCCCGATGCCGAGGACGACCTGTTCAGCGAAGAGTTCGAGCCTCGCCACTAGGGAGCCATGAGTTTCCCCACCGCGTTGTCGCCTTAAGGCCGCATGAAGCCGTAGTCCTGTTCATCGTCGAGATTCTCCGCCAGGAAACTCAGTTCATCGGCCAGGTCTTCAACACTGCGCACCGCCTTGCTCTGCTGCACGATCGCACTGAGCAAGGCCCGCAGGCTAAGGCCCGGGTCGAAGCCGATTTCCACTGCCGCGTCCTGGCTGCGCCTGATCTCTTGTCTCGCCCACTCATAAACACTCATGGTTGTGCTCCTGGAATTTTTCCAGAGCATGAAGCGCACCCGGCTGCTCAGCCTTGATGTGAATCAAGGCTTGTCGTCATCCTTCCAGGGGGCCGACAGATAGCGCGTACGGTTAAAGGTCTCCAGCCATTCGGGGCTGAACACCACCAACGCACTGACCACCATGCCGTTGATAAACGCCTCGGGAAAGATGATCAGCCAGAGGTAGCCGATGAAATCTTCCAGCCAGTAAGGCATGGCGAACACTCCGTCGTACCACAGCAGGCCAAGCCCCACCAGCAGGCACAACAACGCCGAAAGCGCGGCGGCGAGAAATCCCGAACAGAAGATGTACACGAACAGATTGCGCGGTTGGGCGCGTTCCACCAGGATCGCGCAGCACTCGGTGACCAGCACCGGCAGCAAAATCAGCAACGCACCGTTGATACCCACCGCCGCCATGTCCTGGCGTCCCAGCAGCACCAGGGCCAGCTGGGCGCAAAGGCCGCCGAGAATCGCCAGCGGCCAGTCCAGCAGCAGTGTCACGGCGGTCATGCCGATGAAGTGATACGAGACGCCGGTATCGAAATCCCGTCGCACCAGCCACAACATGAACACGGCCAGGACTGTGCCGAACAGCAAGTGCTGGCGACGGCTGTCGGTGAACAGCTCCACCCATGGCGCCCGTGCTACGGCCCAGGCCAGCACCGGCACATAAATCAGCCAGCCGACCGTCAACGTCTGCGCAGACAGCAGTTCGGCACCGATCATGGCGCTACTCCTCTGGCTTGTCCTTGCATCAAAGACTCCATGATCACCTCAGGATTCAAGCCAGCAGTCTACACCCCACCCTTAACCGGCCATAAATCAATGCAACGCTTCCAGCTTGTCGCAATTGAACGCTAAGCTTGGGCTCATGGATGATTCCGATTATTTACGCCTGCTGACCATCGCGGCCGAGCAAGCCAACGCCTTTCTCTCCAATGCCCGCAAATGGGAGCGTGAGCGTTGGGTCTGCCAGCGTCTGCTGCAAGGGCTGAACGTACCCTATCGCGCCGACGAGTTCGCCCCTGCGGGAGAGCCGCCGGACGTATTGTTTCGCGATGCCAACTTCGAGGTGTTTTTTGTCCTCGACGAAGGCCGTCGCCTCAATGACGAATGGCGCGACGAGCTGCAGCGCCGCCGTAGCGCTTTCTCCCTGAGCCAACTGGTGCGCCGCGAAGCCAAGCCCCGACGCATCCCGGCCAATGAATTCCTGCTGCGCCTGGCCCCGACCCTGCGCAAGAAAGCCCACAACTACACCGAACGCGGCATGGATCTGGGGGAGCTGGACATCATCGCCTTCGCCAGCCTCAAGCGCGAGGTGCTGGACCTCAACAGCCATTTCCCGCCGCCGACCGAATACCTGCGCCAGGGTTGGCGCTCGCTGTCGCTGGTGGGGCCGACGTTTGCCCGGGTGCTGTTCGCCCATCCCGATGCGCCGGATTTCCTGCGCAGCAATCTGGGGCGCAGCATCGTGTTCGATGTCGGGATCAGCCTGTGAGCCCACTGCAGGAACTGATTGCCGCCGTGCCCCAGCAAGGCCGCGTACGCTGGATAGGCGTGCGACCCCAGGGCCATGCACCCATGATTGAACTCGACGCCGTGGAGGCCCGTCTGGAGGCCGGCCTGACGGGCGACCATGCCCGTCCCGGCGTGCGCAATGCACGGCAAGTCACCTTGATTCAGTGGGAACACCTGGCCGTGATCGGTTCACTGATGGGCCGCCCGGTGGATCAGCCGGTGTTGCCGCAAGAGCTGCGACGCAACCTGGTGGTCAGCGGTATCAATCTGTTCAGCCTCAAGGGCCGGCGCTTTCGCATCGGCCAGGCCATCTTCGAAACCACCGGCTGGTGCCAGCCGTGCGCGCGACTGGAGCGTAACCTCGGCGAAGGGACGTTCCAGGCCGTGCGCGGCCATGGCGGAATCACCGCACGGGTGTTAAAAAGTGGAATCATTCGCCTGGACGACAGCTTGAGTGTCGAACCTGTTCCGGCGAGCGGCTACGCTGCTTTCAATGCCGGATAGCCAGACGCTGTAGCGTCTATACCTTTCGCAACGTCTACCTGCCGAGGCCTTTATGACCAGCCGCCTGAACCCGGAAGACCAGAAGCATGTCGAAGAGTACCTGCAACTGTCCCAGCACCGAGTCGAGCGCCGGCCTTTCCGGCCGTGGATGCTCCTGGTGGTGGTACTGGCCATCACCATCGGCCTGGGCCTGTTGAGCCGACTGATCAGTTACCTGACGCTATGAGCCGCTTGATGCTCGCGCGGGTAACGGCACCGATTTCCTTTAGCCTTGCGAGATATCCCCATGACTCATCGTATTGTCATCGTTGGCGGCGGCGCCGGCGGTCTGGAGTTGGCTACCCGTCTGGGTAAGACTCTGGGCAAGCGCGGCACGGCCAGTGTGATGCTGGTCGACGCGAACCTGACCCATATTTGGAAACCGCTGTTGCACGAAGTGGCTGCCGGTTCCCTGAACTCCTCTGAAGACGAACTCAACTACGTCGCCCAGGCAAAATGGAACCATTTCGGGTTCCAGCTGGGGCGCATGAGTGGCCTGGATCGCGAGCGCAAGAGCATCCAACTGGCCGCCACCTATGACGAGGCGGGCCTGGAACTACTGCCGGCTCGTGAACTGGGTTACGACACTCTGGTGATCGCCGTCGGCAGCACCACCAATGACTTCGGCACCGAAGGCGCGGCGCAGCATTGCCTGTTCCTCGACACGCGCAAACAGGCCGAGCGTTTCCATCAGCAACTGCTCAACCATTATCTGCGCGCCCATGCCGGGCAAACCGACGTGGTCGAACGCATCAGCGTTGCCATCGTCGGCGCCGGGGCGACGGGGGTTGAACTGGCGGCCGAGCTGCACAACGCCGCCCATGAGCTGGCAGCCTATGGCTTGGACCGGATCAAACCGGAGAACATGCACATCACCCTGATCGAAGCCGGACCGCGGGTCCTGCCGGCCTTGCCGGAGCGCATCGGCGGCCCTGTGCACAAGACCCTGGAGAAACTTGGGGTCAATGTCATGACCAACGCCGCTGTTGGCCAGGTGACAGCCGACAGCCTGATCACCGTCGATGGCAAGGTCATCGACGCGAGCCTGAAAGTCTGGGCCGCCGGGATTCGCGCCCCGGACTTCCTCAAGGAAATCGACGGTCTGGAGACCAACCGGATCAACCAGCTGCAGGTGCTGCCGACGCTGCAGACCACCCGTGACGAGAACATCTTCGCCTTCGGCGATTGCGCCGCCTGCCCGCAACCCGGCAGCGATCGCAACGTTCCGCCCCGTGCCCAGGCCGCGCATCAGCAAGCCTCGCTGCTGGCCAAATCCCTGAAACTGCGGATCGAAGGCAAGGCCCTGCCGGAATACAAATACACCGACTACGGTTCATTGATTTCGCTGTCGCGCTTCTCAGCGGTGGGTAACTTGATGGGCAACCTGACCGGCAGTGTGATGCTCGAAGGCTGGCTGGCGCGGATGTTCTATGTCTCGCTGTACCGCATGCACCAGATGGCGCTGTACGGCATGTTCCGCACGGCCATGCTGATGCTGGGCAGCAAGATCGGGCGTGGGACCGAGCCTCGGCTGAAGCTGCATTGAGTCAGCAGTACTGACATCGAATGATCCACCGTCATCGCGAGCAAGCTCGCTCCCACAGTTGATCGCGGTCATCCTGTGGGAGCGAGCTTGCTCGCGATGGGGGCGGTACAGTCAATACTTGAGCTCGGGCAGGATCACTGTCCGAGCCATCCATCGATCAAACCTGAAACCGCTGCACCATGGTGCGCAATGAATTCGCCAGTTGCGACAACTCATGGCTGGACGCGCTGGTCTGGTCCGCACCGGTGGCCGAGCGCACCGACAGATCCCGAATGTTCACCAGGTTGCGATCCACCTCCCGAGCCACTTGCGCCTGTTCTTCAGCGGCGCTGGCGATCACCAGATTGCGTTCGTGGATCTCGTTGACCGACGCCGTGATGGTCTGTAGCGCCTCCCCTGCCCGCTCCGCCATTGCCAGAGTGCGGGCGGCGCGACTGGAGCTGGCCTGCATCGAATCCAGCGCCTGGGTGGCGCCGCTGCGCATGCCCTGGACCATCTGCTCGATTTCCTGGGTCGATTGCTGCGTGCGATAAGCCAGCGCCCGCACCTCATCGGCCACCACCGCAAACCCACGACCGCTTTCGCCAGCCCGGGCCGCCTCGATGGCCGCGTTGAGGGCCAGCAGGTTGGTCTGCTCGGCGATGGCCCGGATCACGTCCAGCACCTTGCCGATATCCTGCGATTGGTTGGCCAGGGACTGCACCAGGCCGCCAGTCACCTGCACATCACTGGCCAGGGCGCCGATGGCGTCGACCGTGTCGCTGACCCGCTGCTGCCCAAGGGACGCCGACTCACTGGACTGACGCGTGGCATCGGAGGTGGAAACCGCATTGCGCGCGACTTCCTCCACGGCGGTGGTCATCTCGGTGACGGCGGTGGCGGCCTGTTCAATTTCGTTATTCTGCTGTTGCAGGCTGTGGGTGCTATCGACCGTGACCGCGTTCAGCTCATCGGCGGCGGTCGCCAGTTGGGTAGCTGAGCCGCTGATGCCCTGCAAGGTTTCACGCAGGTTCTGCTGCATGGTCGCCAGCGCCTTGAGCAAGCGGCTGACTTCGTCGCTGCCGTGGGTCTTGATCGGTCGGGTCAGGTCGCCTCGGGCGACGTTTTCGGCGGCATTCAACGCCTCGCCCAAAGGCTTGACGATACTGCGAGTAAGCAGCATGGCCAGGGCCACCGTCGCCAAGGCGGCGAGCACAATGAACAGGCTGACGATCATCCGGGAATTGACGTAGTGTTCCTGGGATTTCTGGCTCTCGATGGAGACTTGTCTGGAGAACAGTTCCGCCAGATCGTTGAGCTGTTTGCCGGAACCGTCCACCACGGTCTTCATGTCCACCAGCAGCAGCTTGATCAACTCGTCCCGACGCCCCTGCTCTGCCAGGGCGAAGGATTGGGCGATGCCCGTGCGGTAAGCGGCAAAGGTTTGCTTGAACTGGTCATAAAGCGCCTTGCCTTCAGGCGTGATGACGAGCTTTTCGTAACTGGCGATTTTTTCGCTCAGTTCTTTGTCGCGGGTGTCCATTTGCCCACGGTACACCGGGATGTTCTTCGGGTCCTGGTCCAGGGCCATGCGCAGGGAAATGGTGCGGATGCGCAACATCAATTCACGGATCTCGTCACCGCCGCGAATACTGGGCAACCACTGGGTTTCTACCGCGACTTCACTGTCACGGATACTCGACATCTGTCCTAGCGCAAACACCCCGAGCAACGCCACCAGCACGGCGATCAAAGCGAAACCCAACGCGGCACGGGGGGCGATATTCAGTTGACGAAGAACCATGGGGAGCGCCTTTTTTATTTTGGCCTGAAGTGGGGCCATGCCCCTGTCGGTGGGTTATCGGCAGGTTGTACGATGACTTAAGGCAATCTGCTTTATCGCAGGCAAAAAAAATCCCCGTATCTTTCGATACGAGGATTTTTAATATGGTCGGGGTAAGGGGATTCGAACTCCTGACATCCTGCTCCCAAAGCAGGCGCGCTACCGGACTGCGCTATACCCCGGTAAAAAAAAGGCGACCTTCGCAAGTCGCCTTCCTCGATCAGCGCTTTTGGCCTCTGATCTTAAGATTCGATTCCAGCGAACTGGTTTCAAAAATGGTGGGTCGTGTGGGATTCGAACCTACGACCAATTGGTTAAAAGCCAACTGCTCTACCAACTGAGCTAACGACCCAAAAATGGTCGGGGTAAGGGGATTCGAACTCCTGACATCCTGCTCCCAAAGCAGGCGCGCTACCGGACTGCGCTATACCCCGATTGAAATGGCTCCGTGACCAGGACTCGAACCTGGGACCCAATGATTAACAGTCATTTGCTCTACCGACTGAGCTATCACGGAACTGATATTTCAAGTTACTGCTATTTGAAGCTACAACATTGAAGCCAGCTTCAACCTCTTCTACCCGTTCGCATCGCTGCGTTCGTGTGTCTGAGGCGCGCTATTCTACAATCTTAAAAACCTCTGTCAACCCCTTAAATTGCTTTCAAGACAATGATTTGCAACTTATTTCGGGTTGCTTCTCACAGAGAAGTGGCCCTTGGGGGTGACGTACTGCGGGGCGCACTTTACAAGCCTTTTCCTTTGAGTTCAACGGCCTGATGAAAAAAATGGCCTCGCAGTGCGAGGCCATTCCAATCACCCGATCCGCAGGCTTTCAGTTGAAGACGATTTCGTCGTTCTCCACCGTGCCGGTCACGGTTTCGCCCGGCATGAAGCGCCCGGACAGAATCAACTGTGCCAGCGGGTTTTCGATCCAGCGCTGGATGGCACGTTTGAGTGGCCGCGCGCCATAGACCGGGTCATAACCCACCGCGATCAGCTTATCCAGCGCCTCGTCACTCAATTGCAGCTTCAGCTCGCGCTCGGTCAGGCGGCTGCGCAGACGTCCCAGCTGGATCTCGGTGATGCCCGCGATCTGATCACGAGCCAGCGGCTCGAAGATCACCACTTCGTCCACCCGGTTGATGAACTCCGGTCGGAAGTGAGTGGAGATTGCATCCATCACCGCCGCGCGTTGCGCCTCGCGATCACCCACCAGCTCCTGGATCTGCGCCGAGCCCAGGTTGGAGGTCATCACGATCACGGTATTGCGGAAGTCCACCGTGCGTCCGTGGCTGTCGGTCAAACGACCATCCTCCAGCACTTGCAGCAGGATGTTGAACACATCCGGGTGGGCCTTCTCGACTTCATCGAGCAGGATCACCGAGTACGGCTTGCGTCGCACAGCCTCGGTCAGGTAACCGCCCTCTTCATAGCCGACATAGCCCGGTGGTGCGCCGATCAGCCGCGCCACGGAATGTTTCTCCATGAACTCGGACATGTCGATGCGCACCATGGCCTCTTCGGTGTCGAAGAGAAACTCGGCCAGCGCCTTGCACAGCTCGGTTTTACCGACACCGGTCGGGCCGAGGAACATGAACGAGCCACTCGGACGGTTAGGGTCCGACAGCCCGGCTCGAGACCGGCGCACGGCGTTGGAAACCGCCACTACCGCTTCTTCCTGACCGATCACGCGCTGGTGCAGCAGGCTTTCCATCTTCAGCAGTTTGTCGCGCTCGCCTTCGAGCATTTTCGACACCGGAATGCCGGTCCACTTGGAAACCACTTCGGCAATTTCTTCTTCGGTGACCTTGCTGCGCAGCAACTGGTTTTCGCTCTTGCCGTGCTGGTCGACCATTTGCAGACTGCGCTCCAGATCCGGGATCACCCCATACTGCAGCTCGGCCATGCGGTTGAGGTCGCCTTTACGGCGGGCCGCTTCCAGTTCCTGGCGGGACTGTTCGATCTTTTGCTGGATCTGCGCCGAGCCCTGGACTTCGGCTTTCTCCGAATTCCAGATTTCCTCGAGATCGGAATACTCGCGCTCGTGGCGAACGATCTCTTCCTGCAACCTTTCCAGGCGTTTCTTCGCCGCTTCGTCGCTTTCTTTCTTCAAGGCCTGGGATTCGACCTTGAGTTGAATCAGGCGCCGCTCCAGACGATCCAGCACTTCCGGTTTGGAATCGATTTCCATGCGGATGCGGCTGGCGGCTTCGTCGATCAGGTCAATGGCCTTGTCCGGCAACTGACGGTCGGTGATGTAGCGATGGCTGAGCTTGGCCGCCGCAATGATCGCGCCATCGGTAATCGCCACCTTGTGGTGAACCTCATAGCGTTCTTTAAGGCCACGCAGGATGGCAATGGTGTCTTCTTCGCTGGGCTCTTCCACCAGCACTTTCTGGAAACGCCGCTCCAGCGCCGCGTCCTTCTCTATGTATTGGCGGTACTCGTTGAGCGTTGTCGCGCCTACGCAGTGCAACTCACCACGGGCCAGCGCAGGCTTGAGCATGTTGCCGGCGTCCATCGAGCCTTCGCCCTTGCCCGCGCCGACCATGGTGTGCAATTCGTCGATGAACAGAATGATCTGCCCTTCCTGCTTGGACAATTCATTGAGCAAGGCTTTGAGCCGCTCTTCGAACTCGCCGCGGTACTTGGCACCGGCGATCAACGAACCCATGTCCAGGGACAACAGTCGCTTGCCCTTGAGGCCATCCGGCACTTCGCCATTGATGATGCGCTGGGCCAAGCCTTCGGCGATGGCGGTTTTACCCACGCCAGGCTCACCGATCAGCACCGGGTTATTCTTGGTGCGACGCTGCAGCACCTGGATTGTGCGGCGGATTTCGTCGTCACGGCCGATCACCGGGTCAAGCTTGCCCTCCTCGGCACGCTTGGTCAGGTCGACGGTGTATTTGTCCAGCGCCTGGCGGGACTCCTCGTGGTTGGCGTCGTTTACCGCTTCGCCGCCACGCAGGTTGTTGATGGCATTTTCCAGGGCCTTCTTGCTCACGCCCTGGCCGAGCAACAGCTTGCCCAGCTTGCTGTTCTCGTCCATGGCGGCAAGCAGCACCAGCTCACTGGAGATGAACTGATCGCCCTTCTGCTGGGCCAGGCGGTCGGCCTGGTTGAGCAGGCGCGCCAGATCCTGGGACATGTTCACGTCCCCTGTCGGATTCTGGATCTTGGGTAGCTGGTCGAGCTCTTTGGCCAGCTCTTTACGCAGGCTGCTCACGTCAAAGCCCACCTGCATCAGCAGTGGCTTGATGGAGCCGCCCTGCTGCTCGAGCATGGCTTGCATCAGATGCGCCGGCTCAATGCCGGGATGGTCCAGGCCGACAGCCAATGACTGGGCATCGGACAGGGCCAATTGCAACTTACTGGTTAAACGGTCAATACGCATGGGTCACCTTCCTTTTGAGCAGGCCGGACCTTAAAAACATCCTGAATGAAGAAACCTGCCAGATACCGCTATAGATGTGGACGATTCTGGAAGATTCAAGCAGTGCGCTATTGATACAGATCAGAGAAGTCTAGCGATCGAGCCAGATCAGGGAGGCGAAGCGACCGGTACGCGAGTTGCGCCGATAGGAAAAGAAGCGTGGGTCGGTCACCGTGCACTGGCCGCCACCATAGACCGCCGTGACACCGCGCGCCGCCAGCCGTTGGCGGGCCAGTGCATAAATATCGGCCAGGAACTTGCCGGCAGTGTCGCCAGGCACGAAGGCGTCTGCCGCCCTAGGCAGTTGCGCCATGAACGCTTCACGCACCTCTGGCCCCACTTCAAAGGCTTGCGGACCGATGGCCGGGCCGAGCCAGGCGAGGATTTCGTCGGCCGGGACCTGGAGACTGTCGAGAGTCGCTTCCAGTACGCCGTTGGCCAGCCCGCGCCAACCGGCATGGGCTGCCGCGACGCGGGTGCCGGCACGGTTGCAGAACAGCACCGGCAGGCAGTCCGCCGTCATCGCCGTACAGGCGATACCCGGTGTGGCGGTCCAGCTGGCATCGGCGATGGCCACCTGAGCCGGATCAGCCTCGACCACGGTAATACCGTGGACCTGCTGCAACCAGGCCGGACGAATGGCAAATCGATCGGTGAGGCGGCGACGGTTCTCAGCGACGGCCGTGGGCTCATCGCCCACATGGTCGCCCAGGTTGAGGCTGTCGAACGGCGCCAGGCTGACGCCGCCGGTACGGGTAGTGACGCAGGCCTTTACCCAGGCCGGCGCGGGCCAGTCGGGTATCAGCCAGTCATTCATCCGATGAACGCCTCGCGGTCCTGCTTGAGCAACGTCAGCAGCCAGACGAAGTCATCCGGCAGCGGCGATTCCCAGCTCATGCGCTTGCCGGTGGTCGGATGATCCAGCTCCAGGAAACGTGCATGCAGCGCCTGGCGCGGGAAGTTTTTCAACGACTCGACCATGGTGATGCTCGCGGCCGGCGGAATGCGGAAACGTCCGCCATAGGCCGGATCGCCCACCAACGGGAAGTTGATGTGGGCCATGTGCACGCGGATCTGGTGGGTACGACCGGTTTCCAGCTTGACTCGCACATGCGTATGGGAACGAAAACGCTCCAGCACGCGGTAGTGGCTGACCGCCTGCTTGCCGCCTTCCATCACCGCCATGCGCTGGCGCTGCTGGCCGTGACGACCGATGGGGGCGTTGATCTTGCCGCCGGCGGTGACCACGCCGATCACGATGCATTCATAAATGCGGCTGACGCTGCGACTTTGCAGCTGTGTGACCAGTTGTGTCTGCGCCTGAATAGTCTTGGCCACCACCATCAGACCGGTGGTGTCCTTGTCCAGGCGGTGCACGATGCCCGCGCGGGGCACGTTGACGATGTCCGGCACGTGGTGCAACAAGGCGTTGAGCAGGGTGCCATCGGCATGACCGGCGGCCGGATGCACCACCAGGCCCGCAGGCTTGTTGATCACCAGGATGTCGTCGTCTTCATAGACGATGTCCAGGGCAATGTCCTGGGCGACCCATTCTCCCTGGGCCTCCTGCTCGGCAGTCAGTTCGAGGATGGCGCCGCCATGGACGATGTCGCGCGGGCGGATCACCGCCCCATCCACAGTCAGGCGGCCGTCCTTGATCCAGGCGGAAAGGCGCGAGCGCGAGTGCTCGGCGAAGAGTTGTGCGGCGACTTGATCGAGGCGTTGGCCGCCCAATTCGGACGGCACCTCTGCGCGAAGTTCTATTTTATCGGACATGCTCGGACTAGGCGTCGGCACAGCCTTTGGTTTCGGCTGCGCGCTTGTGGTTAAATACGGCGTCTTTTGCCCCGAGGCTTCTCAACGGGGCGCTCATCATAACAGGACGGCCCCGCCCAAGACAGCGGCCGTCATAGGGACGCAAGCCGCCATGCAAGTGAAACACCTGCTGCTGATCGCCATCCTCGCATTGACTGCTGCTTGCTCGTCGAAGGAAGTCGTAGACGAAAACCTGAGCGAAGTCGAACTGTACCAACAGGCGCAGACCGACCTGGACAACAACAGCTATACCAGCGCCACGGCCAAGCTCAAGGCCCTGGAGTCGCGGTATCCGTTTGGTCGCTATGCCGATCAGGCCCAGCTGGAGCTGATCTACGCCAACTACAAGAACGCCGAGCCGGAAGCTGCGAAATCCGCCGCCGAGCGCTTCATTCGTCTGCATCCGCAGCACCCGAACGTCGATTACGCTTACTACCTCAAGGGCCTGACCTCCTTCGACCAGGACGTCGGCCTGCTGGCGCGCTTCCTGCCGCTGGACATGACCAAGCGGGACCCGGGCGCCGCGCGCGACTCCTACAACGAGTTCGCCCAGCTGACCAGCCGTTTCCCCAACAGCCGTTATTCGCCGGACGCCAAGCAGCGCATGATCTACCTGCGCAACCTGCTGGCCGCCTACGAAATCCACGTGGCTGACTACTACCTGACCCGTCAGGCCTACGTCGCTGCCGCCAACCGTGGCCGCTACGTGGTGGAAAACTTCCAGGAAACCCCCTCGGTGGGCGACGGCCTGGCAGTGATGACCGAAGCCTACCAGCGCCTGCACCTGGACGACCTGGCCGCCACCAGCCTGGAAACCCTCAAGCTCAACTACCCGGATCACCCGTCCCTGGAGGATGGTCAGTTCACTCCACGAGTTGACGAGGCCGACAACCGTTCGTGGCTGAGCAAGGCGACCCTGGGCCTGATCGAATCCCGTCCACCTCTGCCGCCGGGCGAAACCCGCGCCAACCAGGACGTTCAGCGCCAGTTCCAGGATGCCAAGGAAGCCATTCCAAACGAGCTCAAGCCCAAGGACGAAAATGGCGACGTGCTCGAAGAAGAAGAGCCTGAGAGCGAATCCAGCGATCGCTCCTGGTTCAGCTACATGACCTTCGGCCTGTTCGACTGAGGCCAGGTGTCAGCAAAAGGGAGGCCCGCGGGTCTCCCTTTTTTGTGCCTGGATTTTATAGCGCTGTGCGCCGTTCCTGTCCTTGGCTAAACTGCCTGATCATTAGCCAAAAAGCCGCCCATCATGCTTCGTTTACTGTTCTGGATCGCCCTGATTGCCGCCGCGATATGGTTGTGGCGCAAGTTCAAGGGGACCTCTGCCGCGCCGAACTCCCCTCGGGAACAGGACGCACCGCCCATGGTCCGTTGCGCCCATTGCGGCGTGCACCTGCCGCGAGATCGGGCACTGGCCCTCGAACAACAGTGGTATTGCAGCCAGGCTCACCTCGAGCAAGGCCCGGGCACTCGTGACCGCTGAGCAAGCCTCAAGCCCTCGCGTCAAACAGGCGCAGCGCCTGCTGCGTCTCTATCACCTGTACCGTCTAAGCATCGGCATCACCCTGGTGCTGCTGATCTCCAGCAACATGGACAACCGCCTGCTGGAGTTCGCCAACGACGATTTGCTGCGCAGCGGCAGCTGGTTGTACCTGGTGCTGAATATCCTGCTGGTGGTGTTTCTTGAAAATACCCGCCGCCCAGCCCGGCTGTTCGGCCTGGCTCTGACCGACGTGCTGTTGTTGTCGTGGCTGTTCTACGCTGCCGGCGGCGCCCCCAGCGCCATCGGCAACCTGCTCATCGTCTCGGTGGCCATCGGCAATACGTTGTTGCGAGGCCGAATCGGCCTGTTGATTGCCGCTGTCGCCACGCTGGGCATCGTCGGATCGAGCTTCTTCCTTGACCTCAGCGATTCGAGCCGTCCCAGCAGTTATCTGCAGGCCGGTACCCTGGGGGCCTTGTGTTTTGCCGCCGCGCTGCTGGTGCAAGGCCTGACCCGACGCCTGGAAGCCAGTGAAATCCTCGCCGAACAACGGGCCAGCGAAGTAGTCGGTCTGGAAGCGCTCAACGCACTGATCCTGCAACGCATGCGCACCGGCATCCTGGTGCTCGATCGCCAGCGCCGGGTGCAATTGGCTAACGAAAGCGCATTGAACCTGTTGGGCATGCACGACCTGGTCGGCCAGCGGCTCGACGACTGCTCCGGCGCCCTGGTGGAGCGGCTACAGCTGTGGTTGAACAACCCCAGCCTGCGTCCGCAAAGCCTGACCATTAACGGCACCGGCCTGACCTTGCAACCGAGTTTCATTGCCCTGGGGCATCACGATCAGCATCAGATCCTGGTCTTCCTCGAAGACCTGGCCCAAGTGGCCCAGCACGCCCAGCAGTTGAAACTCGCCTCCCTGGGGCGCCTCACCGCCGGTATCGCCCATGAAATCCGCAACCCGTTGGGGGCGATCAGCCATGCGGCGCAATTGCTGCGCGAGTCCGAGGAACTGAACAGCGCGGATCGGCGTCTGACGCAGATCATCCAGGATCACTCCCAACGAATGAACCGCGTCATTGAAAACGTCCTGCAACTGTCCCGCCGCCAGCAGACCACGCCGCAGCGCCTGGATCTGCGGATCTGGCTCGACCAGTTCGTCCGACAAGCCCGGGAAAACGCGGCTGAGCATCAGCACTTGCACCTGAGCATCGACCCGGGTGACTACCTCACGCTGATGGACCCCGATCAGTTGACCCAGGTGCTCGACAACCTCCTGCGCAACGCCTGGCGTCACAGCGCGATGGCCCATGAAGAGGCCGAGGTCTGGCTGAAGCTGTTCATCGACCCCCACAGCCAGCTGTCCACGCTGGACATTATCGACAACGGCCCCGGCGTGACACCGGACCAGCAAGCGCATTTGTTCGAACCTTTCTTCACCACCAGCAGCCAGGGCACCGGCCTTGGGCTCTATCTGTCCCGTGAGCTGTGCGAAAGCAACCAGGCCCGCCTAGACTTCAAACCACGCCAAGGCGGCGGCTGCTTTCGCATCACTTTTGCTCACGGACGGAAACAGATTTGACTACGCGCTCACGGCAACGAATCCTGATCGTCGATGACGAACCGGACATCCGCGAACTCCTGGACATTACCCTGGGCCGGATGAAACTCGACACCCGCAGCGCCGAGAACCTTGCCCAGGCCCGGGCCCTGCTGGCTGAAGACACCTTTGACCTGTGCCTGACCGACATGCGCCTGCCCGACGGCACTGGCCTGGAGCTGGTGCAACATATCCAGCAACGCTACCCGCAATTGCCCGTGGCAATGATCACCGCCTACGGGAGCCTGGAAACCGCCATCGACGCCCTCAAGGCCGGCGCCTTCGACTTCCTGACCAAACCGGTCGACCTGGGTCGGCTGCGTGAGCTGGTCACCAGCGCATTACGCCTGCCGTCGGTCGCCATCCCGGCGGCGTCCATCGAGCGCTGTCTGCTGGGCGATTCCCCGCCGATGCACAACGTCCGCAAACAGATCGAAAAACTCGCTCGCAGTCAGGCGCCGGTCTACATCAGCGGGGAATCGGGTTGCGGCAAGGAACTGGTCGCCCGGTTGATCCACGAGCAAGGCCCACGTTCCGGTCAGCGTTTTGTGCCGGTCAACTGTGGGGCGATTCCCACGGAGCTGATGGAAAGCGAGTTTTTCGGCCATCGAAAAGGCAGCTTCAGCGGCGCCATCGAAGACAAACCCGGACTGTTCCAGGCCGCTCACGGCGGGACCTTGTTCCTTGACGAAGTGGCCGACCTGCCCCTGGCGATGCAAGTCAAATTGCTGCGGGCCATCCAGGAAAAAGCCGTGCGGGCCGTTGGTGGCCAGCAGGAAGAAGTGGTGGATGTACGAATTCTTTGCGCCACCCACAAGGACCTGGACGCCGAAGTCACCGCCGGGCGCTTTCGCCAGGACCTGTACTATCGACTCAACGTCATCGAACTGCGCGTCCCGCCGCTGCGCGAACGCCGCGAAGACATCGAATCGCTCGCCAATCATACCCTCCAGCGCCTGGCCGCCAACACCGGCAGCCCCGCGGTCAAGCTCCATCCCCAAGCCCTGGACGCCCTTCGAAACTACCGCTTTCCGGGCAATGTTCGGGAACTGGAAAACATGCTCGAACGCGCCTACACCCTTTGCGAGCACCAGTTGATCGAAGCCCACGACCTGCGCCTGGCCGAGGGCATCAGCACCGCCGACGCGGGCAGCCCCGACCTGATGCGGGTCGATAACCTGGAAGACTATCTGGAGGACGTCGAACGCAAACTCATCCTCCAGGCTTTGGAGGAAACCCGCTGGAACCGCACGGCGGCGGCCCAGCGGTTGAAGTTGTCGTTTCGGTCGATGCGGTATCGGTTGAAGAAGTTGGGGTTGGATTAAAGCGCGGTCCTGGTGCTCCTACTTACCCCGTGTTTGCCTTGGCAGCTCTTCTAGCCTTCCGCCACCGGCACCCGCTCATCCAGCACACGGTTGGCCAACAACTCGCTCAGCTCAATCAACTGTTGCACTCCCAATGCGACATGCCGTCGCGAGCCTTCGAGTTCGAAGGCCAGGTCGCTGACGGTTGCGTTGGCTGAGGCCAGGGTTTCGCTGAGGTTGGCGAGCAGGCATTCGGTGTCGATGCCATCCACCACGGCGAACAGTTGGGTTGAGGTTGGTTTCTTTTTGGTTTCGGGCTTTGGGCCGAGGTAATAGTCGAGGGCGCGCTGGGCGGCTTCATCGAGTTTTTGAGAATCGAGCCCGCCATGGGCTGACGAGGGATCGGTTTCGGGGGGATTGGGTGTGACTTTGATCATCGTGCATCTCCAAGTTTTGGAGCTGCCACCGATCGCCGCGACGCGATTGGAGGTGGTAGCTGTACGCAGGTTCGCGGACCGAACTTGGAGCCTCCGGCATACCCGAAGGTATCCCACGCACAGCCAACCATGACAGAACGACAAATACCGAAGCCCTGTCGTCGTCTGGAATTATGCACCAAGTTAGCGGGCCGCGACGCCCGGTCGCTGAATTGGCAGCGACGGAAAAAGGTTAGCCAGAGTTCTTCCCACCCGGCAACCGCCAGAACTCGTCGGAAAATTCGGCTTGAATTAGGGGCTTTGTCCGACCATTCCCACAAATTCTGGTTGGCTGTCAGGCTGCCTTCGTGAGTGTGTATATCCGTTTCTGCGGTAACGGCTACTTAGGGTTCCGCCCTTACGGCGGCTCACTTTTGAACAGCGCAAAAGTAAGCAAAACGCTTCTGCCCCACCACTCGGCACCTCGCTTAGGCTCGGTGTGCCCTCACTCCGGCATTGCTCCGTGGGCCCGCCGCGAAGGGCCATCCATGGCCCAGCGCGGCTATCCCGGCATCCATGCCGGGATGCCCACTCCACAATGCCTGCGTTCGGCCAGCGTGGTTAACGGGGCGCCGAGATCAACGTCCTCCGCGAGGCGGCCTGACAGCCGGCCTGGTTTTGGGCGAACGCGTTTCTCCTGTGGGAGCGAGCCTGCTCGCGATAGCGACACCTCGGTTGCATCGAGGGTGGATGGGCTGACATCGCGAGCAGGCTCGCTCCCACACTGGGATAGGGCTACGCCCGCAAGAGACAGGTCGGCTGTCAGACCGCCTTCGCGAGCAAGCTTTGCTCCCACAGATCCGGCTCAACATGTCTGATGGGTGTACACCCGCAAAAAACAGGCCGACTGTCAGGCCGCCTCGCGAGCAAGCTTTGCTCCCACAGGTCCGGCTCAACATGTCTGATGGGGTGTACACCCGCAAAAAACAGGCCGACTGTCAGGCCGCCTCGCGAGCAAGCTTTGCTCCCACAGGTCCGGCTCACAGGTCTGATGGGTGTACACCCGCAAGAACAGGCCGGCTGTCAGGCCGCCTCGCTTTTGATTTTGATCTGGGGCGCCCCGTTAACCACGCTGGCCGAACGCAGGTATTGCGGAGTGGGCACCTCGGCATGGATGCCGAGGTAGCCGCGCTGGGCCATGGATGGCCCTTCGCGGCGGGCCCACGGAGCAATGCCGGAGTGAGGGCATGCCGAGCCTAGGCGAGGCACCGAGTGGTGGGGCAAGAGCGTTTTGGTTACTTTTGCGCTCTTCAAAAGTGACCCGCCGTAAGGGCGGAACCATAAGTAGCCGTTACCGCAGAAACGGATATATACCCAACCAACAAAACCCTGGCCGGCTGTCAGGCCGCCATCGCGAGCAGGCTCGCTCCCACAGTTGGATCCGGGTACAACCATAAGAGACAGGCCGGCTGTCAGGCCGCCTCGTCACCAAGCTCACCCCCAAGCCAAAGCCGAACCCTACAACCGCCCCGCCGGCGCATACGGCGCAGGATCAATCACCGGCTCACGCCCCAACATCACATCAACAAACAACCGACACGACGCCGGAGCCAACACCAACCCATTGCGATAATGCCCACAGTTCAACCACAACCCGGAAAACCCCGGCACTTCACCAATATAGGGAATGCCCTCCGGCGATCCAGGCCGCAACCCGGCCCAATGCCCGACCACCTCGGCGTCCGCCAGCGCAGGAATCAGCTGCTGCGCCGACGCCTTCAGGCTATCGAGCGCAACATCGGTCGGGGTCTTGTCGAAGCCTTCGCGCTCCAGCGTACTGCCCACCAGAATATGCCCGTCGCGACGCGGAATCGCATAACGGCCCTTGGCCAGGACCATGCTCGATAGAAAATCCGACGCACATTTGTACAGAATCATCTGGCCCTTGACCGGCTCGACCGGCAACTTCAGCCCCAGAGTCTTGAGCAGTTCACCGCTCCAGGCGCCCGCCGCCAGGACCACCTGATCGCCAAGGATCGGCCCCTCGGAGCTGTTAACCCCCACAATACGCCCACCGTCGCGGATGAAGCCGCCGACCTCGCATTGCTCATGCAGCGTGACATTGGGTAGCGCCAGCAACGCAGCCTTGAGGGACTTCACCAACCGGGGATTACGCACATTGGCCACATCAGCCATGTGGATCGCCCGGGAGAAACCCGCGCCCAGCACCGGCACCGCGTCATGGACAGTCGAGATTTCCACAGCCCGCAACGGGCGCCCTTCCCGCTCGGCCCAGGCCAGTGCTTCGGCCTGATCGTCCAGGTCCAGCCAATACAGACCGGTGACATGCACCTGCGGATCAACCCCCGTGGCCGCGAACAGACGCTGGGCCAGCTGTGGATAAAAGTCCTGCGACCAGTGGGCCAGTGCGGTGACCGCCGGGCTGTAGCGCCAGGGGTACAGCGGCGAAACAATACCGCCGCCGGCCCAGGACGATTCCTGGCCGACACTGGAGCGGTCCAGCAGCACCACGCGCAGCCCTTCGGACGCGAGATTGAACGCCGTCAGCAGGCCAATGACTCCGCCGCCGACAATCACCACTTGCTGTTGCCTGGTCATGTTCTATTTCAACTCACAAGACAAAGGGCGCAGGACAGCGCCCGAAAAATAAACTCAGCGACCCCAGCAATCCTTGGCAGTCAGCCCGGCAGCAGCGTTGATGATGCTTCGCGCGCCCGTGTTGTTGATGGTGAAATCACCGCACTTGTCGGTGGCCATGGACGAGGCGCTGTTGCGCACGGCAGTCAGGGTGAAACTCTGATCCATGAGCGTCTGGGTAATGGTGTAGAAATCATTACCGCTGCTCAGCCCGGTCGCGTTGGTGTAGACATTGTTCTTGGAGTAATGGCGCTCAAGAATCTGCGCCTGCTCCGATAGCAGCCCGGCGATTTCGGCCCGTCGGCCCTTTTTCATGTATTCGGTCAGGCTCGGATAGCCGACGGTGATCACGATACCGATGATGGCGATCACGATCATGATTTCGATCAAGGTGAAACCCCGGTTGGATCTGCGCATACCTTATCTCTCATTGTATTTGCCGCCACATGATGCGGCGGCTGCCGCCGACGGATTTTCCCAGCAGGTCGGTGATGCCGCCCCCGGAGTCGTTCACGATCATGTTGGTGGCCCCGTTGGCACTGACGACAGCGCTCAAGGTCGGGATCCCGCCCGTGAAAATCACTCCGCTGGAGACCGTGTCGAGGCTGTTGAGCATGCCGTCACCGTTGGTGTCGAGCACCGCGTAGTTGAGCATCTTACCGTTGAACGCATCCACCTCGATCAATTTGCCGGTACCAAAGCTGGCGCAGGGATCGGTGGTGTCCACCGCGGCCGTGGTGAAAACCACGCGCCCGAGCACCAGACTGGCCGGGTTGATCACCCGTTCCCCAGTCAATGCGTTGTTGTACACCAAGGGCAGATACCAGCCATTTTTTGCAGGATACGTCACGTCGGTCTGGCTGGTCGTCACGAATTGCCCGGTGCTGCCTGAGAACACCCCGGTGATCGACTGGGCTTGCAGGCTCGAAACCGGGATTTGTCCGGTACCGCCGACGGCGTCCCAGATCGAATAGAACCCCTGCAGATCCTTATTGAGCTTGTCCACCGCTTCGTTGAATTTGCCCGTGCCGAAAAAAACCTGGGTCCCGCCTTGAGGGTTTTCCGCCAGCAACGGCTGGACGGTGATGGGCTGGGTTGCACCACCGGGCGCGGTGAACAACGGCTGCCCGGCAAACGCAACGCCCCAGGCGGTGGGGGAAGTGCCGCTGAGGTCGAATTTCCACATCCGCCCTTTCAAATCGCCACCGTACGCGGCCTGCACCACGTTCTGGGAATTGACCCGAAGCTTGACCGACGACAGGCCGTTACCCGTCTCGCTGTTATTGACCGTGATTTTCCTGATCAGCGAGCCATCACGGATATCCACCACGTACAGCGCCGCTACGCCGGTGTTGCTGCCATAGCCATTGGCGATGAACGCGGCCCAGCGACCATCGGCCAGGCGCGCGACTTCGGGACGCGCATAGGCGTAGCCCAGGTCATTGAAGGCGTTGGCCGTATTGGCGACGGTCGGTGCGCTGATTTCCCACAACGCCCGGAGCGCATTGCCTGCCGCGGCGTCGAACAATTGCACCGCATAGAACGCTTTGCCCCCGGCTCCGGTCCCGCCCAGGGCAACGGTCTTCCAGGCATTGCCCAATTGCGCATCGAATACGCCGATCTGCCCATCCACCAGGAACTTGTGACTCACGCCGTTGATGTAATTGGTGTCAGCGATGTCCCGCAACGAGGGCAGGACGCTCGAGGGCATATAAGCGTAACGCCGCGTGCCGTTTGCGCTGTTGATGACGCTGAAGAAACCATCGTTGGCATTCACCACGAGATTGGCGTTCATGTTCGCCGCCTTGGTTGCCAGGTAAGTGCTGTAGCTGGTGTCGTTCAGCAGGTCCGAGGCGGTCTGGTCGTTCGGCGAGGCCAGGAGCAGTGGCGAGTTGATAATGTCCCCCAGCAACGCGCTGCGCACCTTCAGCCCGGTTTTATTGACACCTTTGCTCCATTCCACCAGATCGCTGCCGGTGATCCCCGTGGGCAGGCCCTGGCTGAGGCTGGTTTGCTGGGCCGGTGAAAAGTTGCCGTAGGCCAAGGTTACCGGCGTGTTGGTCGCGGTGTTCCAGGACTGATAGGTCGGTGCCGTGGCACCCGGCACGATGCTGGTGTTGGTGGTCCATTGCACGGCCGCCGTATCGACCGTCCCCGCCGAGGTAAAACCGAATGCGCGGATGGTGCCTCGCCAGTCCTTGGGGTCATAGGTGGTCTGGTAATAGCTGGAGGTGGTGGACAACGTTGCACCGTTGGTGGTGCCGCCGCCCCCCGATCCAGCCTTGGAGGTGATGTCACTCAAGGCCGATGACAAGGCCGAGTTCAGGTCTTCGCTGTCGGACGCTGGATAATACTTACCCGCGCCGTAGCGAGCGGCGTCGGACAGCATCGTATTGGTAACCGCAAAACCCACGGTGTAGGTATTGAGGTACTGCCGGGGAAAATCCGTGGCATTCCAGCTCTGGCCGGTAACGTCGGAGCCGGTGGAACGCATGTCGATGTCGAAAGCGAACTTGGCGATGTCGTCCAGATAAAGCGTATCGCCCTCAGCGTCACCGTTGCGGTCAGCACCATCGTTGGTACTGATGCCATCCCAGTTCGGCAGACGGGATCCGCCTAACGGATCGTTGGTGGGAAAGGTACGGTCGTAGGTGGGCAAGCCGTCGGTGATCACCACACCGAAATTCTTCTGGCACCGGTACTGGATCGGGCTGGTGTAGGTGCTGGGGCTATTGTTGTGGTACGGCGCCATGCCCCTGAAATAACGGGTGACCTCGTAATAGCTCTCGGCCAATGGCGTATTGGCGACCGCGCCCAGACCGTTGATGGCGTTGATCAGGGCACTGTAGTTGGCGTTGGCCTGGGTCTGGGTCACGCTGCCGCTGACGGGTGACAGATCGCTGACGACACGGGCGATGTAGCCCCCCGGGCCGGAGTTGCTGAAGTTGGGAGGATTGAAGGTGGCAAGCCCGATGCGCAAGGCACGGTTGTTGGCGACCAGGTCGTTGGAGACATCCCGTGCCACGTTGATTCGATAATCCCTGGGGATTGAGCCATTGGTGTAGTCCCGGTTCGAGCCGTTGGCCAGGGTTACCAGATACGCCAGGTACTTGGCGGTGTAGCGTGTATCGCCCCCACCCACCGGGTCTGGCAGCCGCAGACAGATCCGACCAAGGCCGGGCCGGTAGAAACCGTACCAGCCAGACGAGCAACCGCCCCGCAACAGGCTCATTAACAGAATGTTCGAGTCATCCAGATCCAGTTCATACCTATCGTTGCAATTGCTACTGGCGCTGCATGCATAAGTGCGCGTTTGCGTCACCGTCGGATCAAACCCCGACGCCCAAATGATGTTGTTCATACTCCCCGAGTCATCGATCAGCAGCATCACGTTGGGCGTGACTGCGGCGGCACTCAGCAACGGCGAATCCGAAGGCGTGAAAGCATAGGCCGGTGCAGCCAGGTACAGGCTGAGCAGCACACCCCACAACGCCTGCTTCCAATCGCGACGCACCTTAATATTTCGCATAGATGCTCTCCACGACGCTGCGCTGGTTATTTCCCACCACGGCCACCGCCGTGATCCGGTACAGCGTCGCCGACGTATTGATCGGCACGTTGACCGCCGTCAGCGTGGTGCCCAGATTCTGCACGCCATAGAACCCGCCAGGGACGGCGATCCAGGTCACCCCCGACGATGAATTGCGCCCGGCCGTCGTGAGGGTTGCCGATTCAGCCGGCGGCGCACACTGGGTCGCGGTGGTACACACCGGCAGGGAGTAGGCCTCGGCCTGTACCGCGCTTTCACCAACCCGCAGCGCTGCCTCGGCCAACTGGAAGGACTGGTTGCGTAGCATGACGCTACTGGTCATTTTTTCCTGAAGGGTGGCGCTCTGCATCGACGACAGGCCGATCAGCGTCAGGAGCAGCAGGAAAACCAGGCTGACCAGCAATGCCATACCGCGCTGGCGATGCTTGATGGGCGTTGAATTCATCAGTCGCCCTCACAGAAGCCGGTTGCGCAAAGCGGCAACCACGTTGAAGGTCTGCTCACGCACGTTGTTCTTCGGATCAAAGAGCGTGAGGGTCAGGCGCACGCTGCGGATCAGGGCCGGATTGCTCGGGTTGCGGCTGTAGCTCGATGCCGCGATGTCTGTCGCGCTGCTGGCCACCCCAAATGTCACATCGAATGCCCGGACGTTATCCACCAGCACCGCCTGGGTCGGGTTGCCAGCCCCGGTGCCCATCAACAACTGGTTATTGCTGAAACTGTAGACCAGCCGCCGTATCGGAAACGCCATTTGCCCGGCCGCCGGTAGCCGCGCCCCGGTATAGGCGGTCGCCGTGTTGCGACAATCCGAGATGACGGTCCAGGTCGGCACGCCGCCGCTGTTGCCGACATCCGTCGTCACCAGGGTCAGCTTCAGATTGGCATTGTCCCAGCTGATCGGCGTGACCTTGCTGGCATTGAAATCCCCCGCCGAGGACGCGTCGAGGACGGTCTCCAGGCAACCGAACATGCCCACCATACGAAGCTCCTGGACCATCTTGCTCAGAGCGAACCGCGCATCCTCCTGCATCACCGCCGCCGCACCCTGGCTGACGTAGGTGTTTTTGGCGGCGATGAAAATCTGCACCACACCCAGCACGACAATCAGGCTGAGCACCAAAGCGATCATCAGCTCAATCAGGCCGAATCCCCGGCAATGCCTGTTCATGGCGTCGCCCCGGGTGGGTCGACGGCGACGCGACTGGTCAGCACGAAACTGCGTCGCGCCTCGGCGGCGTTGGTCGTGTTGGCGGCCCGGGCGTCATCCCAGGAGATGGTAATGGTGTAGACCCGCTGGTGCAGCGCAACAGTGCCGGTGGCCGTGGCGCCGCCGAAGCTGACGATGTTGGTCTTGAAATCGTAGAGATCCTGGTCCCGGGCTACGTTGAGATTGGGTGAACTGGGCGGCGTAACCGTGTAATCGGCGCCGGAGTTGGCACGAATGCGGTCGAGCATGTCGTAGGCGATGAAGCTGGCCTGGCTGGTCATGCGCGAGCTGTCGGTATATTTGAGGGCATTGAGCTGAACCATCGCCGCTCCCAGCAAGCCCACGCCAAGAATCAGCACCGCCACCAGCACCTCGATCAGTGTCATGCCATCCTGTGCCTGTTTACTGCAACCCTTCATCCGCAACTTCCACCCAATACGATTCGTCCATTGAGGCAAACACTCAGTGTCCTGCTCTGCGCCCCCCTTACATAATTGAAAGTCACCGGCGTGGCCGGTGCCGACAACCCGCCGAGGTTGTTGAAATCAATGCTGGTCACGTCTGAGGTTAGCGTCAGAGTCGCGCCGCTGCTCATCGCTGGAACAACCCGCAATACATTGGGCTCAGCGCCAGTACTGTCATACACCGTCAGCTCGCTGCTCCATACGCTGCCCTGGACCGTGGGGCGAATCCGTGTGGTGACACCACGGTCGATCGCCGTCATCCGGGCGAAGTTCAGTGCCCGGCGCAGGTCGTCAATATCGGTATCGGCCTTGGTGCCCTGCACCGAACCGGTAAGGGCCGGTACCGCCAGGGTGATCAGGAGCAGCAGCACGCCAAGGGCGACCAGCACCTCAATCAGCGTGAAACCTTTTGTACGAAGATCCATCGATGCCCTCCGTCGCCATTGGCTATACCTGCTTCTACACGCTAGAACAAACGACTGCCTGTGGCGAGGGAGCTTGCTCCCTCTCTACAACAAGCTCTCCAGGGAGGAGACGTCATGTATCAACAGGGCTTTAGCCTGATCGAACTGCTCATGGGACTGGCGATTGCCGCGATTGTTCTGCCGTGGGCCGGTTCCGGATACAAAGCCCTGGTGGAATCCACTGACCGCGACGACGCCGCACGGCTGCTGGCCAGCGGTCTGCGCAGCGCCCGCAGCGAAGCAATCACGCGCAATCGGACAGTGACGATTCAAGGAATAGACAACGATTGGAGCCTGGGCTGGCAAATCATGCTGGACGGCGATGACCAGCCACTGCTGACGCAGCACAGCCGCCATGCTCGAATCATTGGCAACGGGCCGGTAAAACACTCGGTGAGATTCGCAAGCCAGGGGGAGCCGCTCCTGCCCAGCGGCGCATTTCAGGCGGGAACGTTACACGTTTGTGCACACCATAAGCCGGTCAGTCACCACCAGGTGGTCCTGTCGCGCAGCGGCCGCGTCAGCCTGCGCAGCGAGAAAACCGAGCAGGCCTTGTGCGAAATGGACTCAAAGCAAGGAGCGCACGCGTAGTTCCTTGGGCATGGAGAAGGTGACGTTCTCCTCGCGACCGGACAATTCATCGGCACCGGTTGCCCCCCAGGCCTGCAGTTGCTGGATCACGCCGCGCACCAACACTTCCGGCGCTGAAGCACCGGCGGTAATGCCGATACGCTCGACGCCGTCAAACCAGCTGCGCTGCATGTCTTCAGCGCCGTCGATCAGGTACGCCGGAGTGGACATGCGCTCGGCCAGCTCACGCAGGCGATTGGAGTTGGAGCTGTTCGGGCTACCGACTACCAGCACGACATCACACTCGTCGGCCAGTTGCTTGACCGCATCCTGACGATTCTGGGTGGCGTAGCAGATGTCATCCTTGCGTGGCCCACCGATGGCCGGGAAGCGCGCACGCAGGGCGTCGATCACTCGACTGGTATCGTCCATGGACAGGGTGGTCTGGGTGACAAACGCCAGCTTTTCCGGGTTACGCACCTGAAGGGCGGCGACGTCCTCTTCATCCTCGACCAGGTAGATCGCGCCACCATTGCTGGCGTCGTACTGGCCCATGGTGCCTTCGACTTCCGGATGGCCCTCGTGGCCGATCAGGATGCACTCACGACCGTCACGGCTGTAACGGGCCACTTCGATATGGACCTTGGTCACCAAGGGGCAGGTCGCGTCGAATACCTTCAGGCCACGGCCGGCGGCTTCGGTACGCACTGCCTGGGAAACCCCGTGGGCACTGAAGATCACGATGACGTCGTCTGGCACCTGGTCCAGTTCCTCGACGAAGATCGCCCCGCGGCTACGCAGGTCTTCGACGACAAATTTGTTGTGGACCACTTCATGGCGCACATAGATGGGCGGCCCGAAGACTTCCAGGGCGCGGTTGACGATTTCGATCGCCCGGTCCACGCCGGCGCAGAAGCCACGGGGGTTGGCGAGTTTGATTTGCATGCTGTGCCTCGTGTCTTGCGCGCAAGAAATTGAATCAGGGCAATCCAGTGTGGGAGCGAGCTTGCTCGCGATGACGGTATATCAGTCAACGTCAATATTGACTGATCCGACGCTATCGCGAGCAAGCTCGCTCCCACAGTGAATCGGGTGGCAGCAGGAACTGCCTGTTAAACCTTAAACCGCCTTCACTTCGAGGATTTCCACTTCGAAGTTCAAGGTCTTGCCCGCCAACGGATGGTTGAAGTCCACGGTCACCTGGGCGTCGTCGAACGCCTTCACCACGCCCGGCAGTTCGGTATTGGCCGCATCGTTGAAGATCACCAGCAACCCTTCGGACAGTTCCATGTCCTGGAACTGCGAGCGTGGCATGGTCTGCACGTTTTGCGGGTTGGGCTGACCAAAGGCGTTTTCCGGTGGAACCACCACGGTGCGCTTGTCACCGGCCTTGAAACCGAAGATCGCCGCCTCGAAGCCCGGCAGCAGGTTGCCGTCGCCAACCTTGAACACGGCCGGAGCCTTGTCAAAGGTGCTGTCGACGGTGTCGCCGTTTTCCAGGTGCAGGGCGAAGTGAAGCTTCACTTCAGTGTTTTGAGCGATACGCTGCTCAGTCATGGACGGCTTCTCCGGGTTTCTTGCTCTTGAACATGTCCAGGGCGAGCATTACGGCGCCCACGGTGATGGCGCTGTCGGCAAAGTTGAACGCCGGGAAATACCAGCGGTTCTGCCAATGCACCAGGATGAAATCGATCACGTGGCCCAAGGCAATCCGGTCATAAAGATTGCCCAGCGCGCCCCCAAGCACCAATGCCAGCGCCACGGCCAGCCAGGTCTCATCGCGACCCAGGCGTTTGAGCCAGACCACCAGCACGCCGCTGACCACGACAGCGATCAGGGCGAACAGCCAGCGCTGCCAGCCCGAACTGTCGGCCAGGAAGCTGAACGCCGCGCCCGTGTTGTAAGCCAGGGTCCAGCTGAAGTAGTCGGGGATGACCACGATCTGCTGGTACATGGTCAGCGAGTTTTCGAAGTGGAACTTGCTGGCCTGGTCAATGACCAGCACCAGCAAGCTCAACCACAGCCAGCTCAGCCGGCCGAAACGGCTCGCCACGTTAGACGCACTAGGCATAGTGACGAACCTCACCAGTGCCGCTGATGTTGTCGACGCAACGGCCGCAGATCTCCGGATGCTCCGGATTCACGCCGACGTCTTCGCGGCAGTGCCAGCAACGGGCACACTTGGTGTGGTTCGACTTGACGATCTTCAGCTTCAGGCCGCTGACTTCAGTGACGACCGCATCGGCCGGCGCCTGCACCAACGGTGCGACACTGGCGGTGGAAGTGATCAGCACGAAACGCAGCTCGTTGCTCAGCTTGGCCAGATCGGCACTCAGGGCTTCTTCGGCGTAGAGCGTCACTTCGGCCTGCAGGTTGCCACCGACGGCCTTGGCCGCGCGCTGGATCTCCATTTCCTTGTTGACCGCCGCCTTGACCGCCATGATCCGGTCCCAATAGGTACGGTCCAGCTCGAAACCTTGCGGCAGTTCGGTCAGGCCTTCGTACCAGGTGTTGAGCATCACCGACTCGTTGCGCTCGCCCGGCAGGTACTGCCACAGCTCGTCGGCGGTAAATGCCAGGATCGGCGCGATCCAGCGCACCAGCGCTTCGCTGATGTGGAACAGCGCGGTCTGGCACGAACGGCGCGCCTTGCTGTTGGCGCCAGTGGTGTACTGACGGTCCTTGATGATGTCGAGGTAGAAACCACCCAGCTCCTGCACGCAGAAGTTGTGGATCTTGGAGTAGACGTTCCAGAAACGGTACTCACCGTAATGCTCCTGCAATTCGCGTTGCAGCAGCAGGGTACGGTCCACGGCCCAGCGGTCCAGCGCGAGCATTTCTTCGGCCGGCAGCAGGTCGGTGGCCGGGTTGAAACCGGTCAGGTTCGAGAGCAGGAAGCGCGCGGTGTTACGGATCCGCCGGTAGGCGTCCGCGCTGCGCTGCAGGATCTGCTCGGAAACGGCCATCTCCCCGGAATAGTCGGTGGAGGCGACCCACAAGCGCATGATGTCGGCGCCCAGGGTGTCGTTGACCTTCTGCGGGGCGATCACGTTGCCCAGGGACTTGGACATCTTGCGGCCGGACTCATCGACGGTGAAGCCGTGGGTCAGCAACTCGCGATACGGTGCGTGGTTGTCGATGGCGCAACCGGTCAGCAACGAGGAGTGGAACCAGCCGCGGTGCTGGTCCGAACCTTCCAGGTACAGGTCAGCACGCGGACCGGCTTCATGGCCCATCGGGTGCGAGCCACGCAGCACATGCCAGTGAGTGGTGCCGGAATCGAACCAGACGTCCAGGGTGTCGCTGATCTTGTCGTACAGCGGCGCTTCGTCGCCCAACAGTTCGGCGGCGTCCATCTTGAACCAGGCTTCGATGCCTTCGACTTCGACGCGCTTGGCCACCTCTTCCATCAGCTCGACGGTGCGTGGGTGCAGTTCGCCGCTTTCCTTGTTCAGGAAGAACGGGATCGGCACGCCCCAGTTGCGCTGGCGGGAGATGCACCAGTCAGGACGGTTGGCGATCATCGAGTGCAGGCGCGCCTGGCCCCAGGCCGGCACGAACTTGGTGTCCTCGATGGCTTTGAGGGAGCGCTGGCGCAGGGTGTCGCCAGTGGCTGGCTGCTTGTCCATGCCGATGAACCACTGCGCAGTGGCGCGGTAGATCAGCGGAGTCTTGTGGCGCCAGCAGTGCATGTAGCTGTGTTCGATGACGGTGGTGTGCAGCAGCGCGCCGACTTCGGTCAGCTTGTCGACGATGGCCGGGTTGGCTTTCCAGATGAACTGGCCGCCAAAGAACTCCAGCGACGGCACGTACACGCCATTGCTCTGTACCGGGTTGAGGATGTCGTCGTTGACCATGCCGTACTTCTTGCAGGTCACGAAGTCGTCAACGCCATAGGCCGGCGCGGAGTGAACCACACCAGTACCTGCGCCCAGCTCCACGTAGTCGGCCAGGTACACCGGCGACAGGCGGTCATAGAACGGATGACGGAAATTGATCAGTTCCAGCGTCGAACCTGGCGCGGTAGCCAGCACCGAGCCTTCGAGGTTGTAGCGGGCCAGGCAGGACTCGACCAGTTCTTCGGCCAATACCAGCAGCTTGTCGCCAACATCGACCAGGGCGTAGTTGAATTCCGGGTGAACGTTCAACGCCTGGTTGGCCGGGATGGTCCACGGGGTGGTGGTCCAGATCACGATCGACGCCGGTTTGCTCAGCTTGCCCAGGCCGAAAGCGGCGGCGAGCTTGTCTTCATCGGCGATCGGGAACGCGACGTCGATGGTCGACGACTTCTTGTTTTCGTACTCGACTTCTGCCTCGGCCAAGGCCGAACCGCAATCGAAGCACCAGTTCACGGGCTTGAGGCCCTTGAACACAAAGCCGCCCTCGACGATTTTCGCCAAGGCCCGGATTTCGCCGGCTTCGTTTTTGAAGTCCATGGTCTTGTAAGGGTTGGCGAAGTCGCCCAGCACGCCGAGGCGGATGAATTCGGACTTCTGCCCTTCGATCTGCTCGGTGGCGTAGGCACGGCACAATTCGCGGGTCTTGTCCGCGCCCAGGTTCTTGCCGTGGGTCACTTCAACCTTGTGCTCGATCGGCAGGCCATGGCAATCCCAGCCCGGGATATACGGCGCGTCGAAACCCGACAGGGTCTTGGAGCGCACGATCATGTCCTTGAGAATCTTGTTCAGCGCGTGACCGATGTGGATCGTGCCGTTGGCGTACGGAGGGCCGTCGTGCAGGACGAACTTCGGACGATCCTTGCCAATCTCGCGCAACTTTCCGTACAGGCCAATGCTGTCCCAACGCTGCAGAATCTGTGGTTCGCGCTGAGGCAGGCCGGCCTTCATAGGGAAGGCGGTGTCCGGAAGGTTTAGCGTGGCTTTATAGTCGGTCATTTAAGGCTCTTCATTAGCGATTGGCGCTGGTTGCGACAAGGGCACGGGCGGCGGCGATATCTGCATGGATCGCCGTCTTGAGCGCCTCCAGAGAGGCAAAACGCTGCTCTTCACGCAGCTTTTGGTGGAAAACCACCGTCAAACGCCGGTCATACAGATCGCCGGCAAAATCCAGAACATGTACTTCGAGGTGGGCCTTGCCATCCCCCTGGACCGTGGGCCGGACGCCGATATTGGCGACACCGGGCCAGGTCTTGCCGTCGATCTCGACACTCACCAGGAACACCCCGGTCAGCGGTACACGACGACGCTTGAGTTGCACGTTGGCCGTCGGCGTGCCCAGTTGGCGCGCCAGTTTCTGCCCGTGCAGGATCCGTCCGGCAATCCGGTACGGCCGGCCGAGCAAACGCTCGGCCAATTCGAAGTCGGCAGCCGCCAGGGCATTGCGGACCTGGGTACTGCTGACGCGCATGCCGTCCATCTCGACGGTCTGCGCCGCTTCGACGGTAAAGCCCCGGGCCTTGCCGGCCTGTTGCAGGTAATCGAAATCCCCTGCCCGGTCGCAGCCGAAACGGAAATCATCACCGACTTCCAGATGTTTTATGTCCAGACCGCCCACCAGGATGGTCTCGACGAATTCGGCGGCACTGAGTTTGCTCAGGCGCTGATTGAAGGCCAGGCACAAGACCCGGTCGACGCCTTCGGCGGCCAGCAGATGCAGCTTGTCCCGCAGCCGGGCCAGACGGGCCGGCGCGGTGTCCGGGGCGAAAAATTCCCGGGGTTGCGGCTCGAAGATCACCACGCAACTGGGCACGCCCAATTCCTGGGCACGCTCGCGCAACCGCGCCAGGATAGCCTGGTGGCCACGGTGAACACCGTCAAAGTTGCCAATAGTGGCGACACAGCCCCGATGCTGGGGGCGCAGGTTGTGGAGGCCTCGAACCAGCTGCATAACGCGCTTCTTGCTCATAAAGTGGCCGATTATAACCACACCCGGCGGCCGACGACAGGCAACACCGTAACCCAAAGTGATCGAGCCGACAAAACCACTGCCCGGCCCGGGATTATCGAGGGTAAACCCCTCAGCTCAAGCCCTTGCGGTTGAAGTCGCGCAGGCGAAAGCCCATCAGCAGCAGCATGCCGAAATACGCCACCACACCCGCCGCGACCAGTACACCCAGGCGCAGGAAACGCTCGAGCATCTGTCCTTCACCCCAGGCTGGCATGAAATGCATCGCCCCCAGCAGCACCGCCGACATCACCCCCACGGCCACCAGCAGCTTGAGGCCGAACTTGCCCCAGCCCGGCTGCGGCTGATACATCTTCTGCTTGCGCAGTTGGTAAAACAGCAGCCCGGCGTTGAGGCACGCGCCGGCACTGATCGCCAGGGCCAGGCCAGCGTGGGCCAGCGGGCCGATCAGCAACAGGTTGAACAATTGGGTCATCACCAGGGTAAAAATGGCGATTTTCACCGGCGTGCGAATGTTCTGCTGGGCGTAGAAGCCTGGCGCCAGCACCTTGATCACAATGATCCCGAGCAAGCCCACCGAGTAAGCGATCAGTGCCCGCTGGGTCATCAGCGCGTCAAAAGCGTTGAACTGGCCGTACTGGAACAACGAGACGGTCAACGGCTCAGCCAGGATGCCCAGCGCCAGGGCACAAGGCAACACCAGCACGAAGCACAGGCGCAGGCCCCAGTCGAGGATGCGCGAGTATTCCTGGCGGTCCTGGCTGGCGTAGGTCTTGGCCAGGGTCGGCAACAGGATCGTGCCCAGGGCCACGCCCAACACGCCGGACGGCAACTCCATGAGGCGGTCGGCGTAGTACATCCACGACACCGAGCCGGCCACCAGGAACGAGGCGAAAATGGTGTTGATGATCAGGGAAATCTGACTCACCGAAACCCCGAGGATCGCCGGCAACATCTGCTTCATCACCCGCCACACGCCGCTGTCGCGCAGATTCAGGCGCGGCAGCACCAGCATGCCGATTTTCTTCAGGTGAGGCAGCTGATACAGCAACTGCGCCAGGCCACCCACCAGCACCGCCCAACCAAGTGCCATCACCGGCGGGTCGAAGTACGGCGTCAGGAACACCGCAAAG
Organism: Pseudomonas sp. N-137; assembly: GCF_034555295.1. Classification (NCBI taxonomy): domain Bacteria; kingdom Pseudomonadati; phylum Pseudomonadota; class Gammaproteobacteria; order Pseudomonadales; family Pseudomonadaceae; genus Pseudomonas; species Pseudomonas sp. N-137. Next base: position 29,173 of record NZ_JAXUDQ010000016.1, on the reverse strand, counting down.
ACGATCATGCTGACGTTGAGCAGGGTCGGCACGAAGGCCGGCACCGAGAAACGGTTCCAGGTATTGAGGATCGCCCCGGCCAGGGACGACAGGGAAATCAGCAATATATAAGGAAAGGTCACCCGCAACAGGTCCGAGGTGAGCTGGAATTTTTCCGGGGTATCGGTAAAACCCGGTGCCGTGGCCCAGATCACCCAGGGCGCGGCGAGCATGCCGGCGACCGTAACCAGCGCCAGCACCAGCGTCAGCAAACCCGTGACGTAGGCAATGAACGTGCGGGTCGCTTCGTCGCCTTTCTGGCTTTTATATTCCGCCAGGATCGGTACGAATGCCTGGGAAAACGCCCCTTCGGCGAAGATTCGCCGCAACAGATTGGGCAACTTGAAGGCGATGAAGAAGGCGTCGGTGGCCATCCCGGCACCGAATATCCGAGCGATCAGCGTGTCACGAACGAACCCCAGGACGCGTGAAAGCATCGTGATAGAGCTGACGGCAGCCAACGATTTGAGCAGATTCATGAAAAGAGTTTTTGCCTGTCGATAAACAGCAGGCGAACAACGCGCCCACTTATGCGATACTCCGCGCCGCTAAACAGTGCAGAGCCAAAGCCCGCGAGTTTACAGGTCGCACGCCGGAAAGAAATCATCCGGTGCGTTGTACCTGCCATTCAGCGGAACGCGTCACCCGCCCTTGACAAGACATCAACTCATCGGCATGATTCGCGGCCTATTTTGTTTGCTATTTCCTAAAAAGTCTTTCGAGGAGCTCGACGGTGGCCAACACACCTTCCGCCAAAAAACGTGCAAAACAGGCTGAGAAGCGTCGCAGCCACAACGCCAGCCTGCGTTCCATGGTCCGTACCTACATCAAAAACGTAGTTAAGGCCATCGACGCAAAAGACGCTGAAAAAGCACAAGCTGCTTACGTTCTGGCTGTGCCAGTTATCGACCGTATGGCCGATAAAGGCATCATCCACAAGAACAAGGCTGCTCGCCATAAGAGCCGCCTGAATGGCCACGTAAAGGCCCTGAACGTTGCCGCTGCTGCCTAAGCGACGCGCTCGTTAAAAAACCGACCTTAGGGTCGGTTTTTTATTGCCTGGGATTTACCACACATACCGCAAAAAAATGTGGGAGCGAGCCTGCTCGCGATAGCTGACTAACACTCAATACAAGTTGACTGTTATATAGCTATCGCGAGCAGGCTCGCTCCCACACTGGGATTTGCCTCAGGTTATTGGGTACGAGCCCACGGCAGGATCGGGATCGCCGTCACCGCATTCTGCGGACTGCCTTCGATCACACGGTCGCTGTAGACCAGGTACACCAGCGTATTACGCTTCTTGTCGAGGAAGCGCACCACCTGCATGGTCTTGAATACCAACGACGTGCGCTCCCTGAACACCTCCTCGCCGTCCTTGAGCTCCCCCTTGAAGCTGATGGGGCCGACCTGGCGGCAGGCAATGGATGCCTCGGCGCGATCCTCAGCCAGACCCAGGCCGCCCTTCACACCACCGGTCTTGGCCCGGGACAGATAACACGTCACCCCGTCCACCTTCGGATCATCGAAGGCCTCAACGACGATCCGGTCATTTGGCCCGACAAACTTGAACACCGTCGACACTTGGCCAATTTCCTCGGCCGAGGCCAGCAGCGGCAATGCCACCAGCAAGCCGATCAATCCTTTTGCCAAACCCATGATTTTTCCTTAGACGAGAATCAGGTTGTCACGGTGAACCAGCTCTGGCTCGGCCATGTAACCCAACAGACCGACAATCGCATCAGACGATTGACCGATGATTTTTTGTGCTTCGAGCGCGCTGTAGTTGGCCAGGCCGCGAGCGATTTCGCGACCATCCGGCGCCACGCACACCACCATTTCGCCGCGACGAAAACTGCCCTGGACCAGCTTCACGCCCACCGGCAGCAGACTTTTATTGCCTTGGGACAGCGCCGACACCGCCCCCGCATCCAGCACCAGCGTGCCACGGGTTTGCAGATGCCCGGCCAGCCATTGCTTGCGCGCCGCCAGCATGCCGCGCTCAGGGGACAACAATGTGCCGATGCGCTCGCCCGCCTTCAGGCGATCCAGCACTCGCTCCAGCCGACCACCGACAATGATGGTGTGAGCCCCGGAGCGAGCAGCCAGACGGGCGGCGCGCAGCTTGGTCTGCATGCCGCCACGCCCCAGCGCACCACCGGTACCGCCTGCCACCGCGTCCAGCGCCGGATCATCGGCACGGGCTTCGTAGATCAGCTTGGCATCAGGATTGTTGCGCGGGTCGGCGTCGAACATGCCGTCGCGATCCGTGAGAATCACCAGCAGGTCCGCTTCCACCAGGTTCGCCACTAACGCGGCCAGGGTGTCGTTGTCGCCGAAACGAATCTCGTCGGTAACCACAGTGTCGTTTTCGTTGATCACCGGGATGACTTTCAGCTCGACCAGCGCACGCAAGGTGCTGCGAGCATTGAGGTAGCGCTTGCGGTCGGACAGGTCGTCATGGGTCAGCAGGATCTGCGCCGTATGGCGACCGTGCTCGGCAAAGCTCGACTCCCAGGCCTGCACCAGCCCCATCTGACCGATGGCGGCAGCGGCCTGCAACTCGTGCATCGCGCTGGGTCGCGATGTCCAGCCCAACCGGCTCATGCCAGCGGCTACAGCCCCCGAAGAGACCAAGACCAGTTCGACGCCAGCCTCATGCAAAGCCACCATCTGCTCGACCCACACCGCCATTGCCTTGCGATCCAGGCCCTTGCCATCCGCCGTCAGCAATGCGCTGCCGATCTTCACGACCCAGCGCTGCGCACCCGTCACCTTGCTCCGCATCATCTTCAACCTTTGCCAGCGAACGGCGCGACCCAGCACCGCCCATGGGATTATTCGTATTTGCGTTTTACAGATACCAAAACGCCGCTCGAATGAGCGGCGCCTTGGGAACTGGCTGGTTGCGATGATAACACCGCGCTGAAACACTTAAACCTGTGGGAGCGAGCTTGCTCGCGATTGCATTGGGTCAGCAATATTGATACCGGCTGTCACACCGCTATCGCGAGCAAGCTCGCTCCCACAGGTCCTGGCTTCAACTGAGTGACATCAGCACACGATCAGTCGCGAACGTAGATGATTTCCGGACCGTCTTCGTCATCCACATCCTCTTCGTCCCAATCGTCGTCACCGATGTCATGGACCGACTTCACGCCGCTGCGACGCAGGGCACGCTGATCATCCAGCGCCTGCAACTGAGCACGCGCCTCGTCTTCGATACGCTGATCGAGCTCGGCCAACTCTTCCTTGTAGGCAGGGTCATTGGCCAGGCGATCGGCACGATCTTCCATGTAACGCATGATGTCGTGGCACAGGCGCTCGGTGCCTTCTTTGGCAATGGCCGAGATCACGTAGACCGGACCTTCCCACTCCAGGCGATCAACGATTTCCTTGACCCGCTCCTCGTGCTCTTCTTCGAGGATCTGGTCGCACTTGTTCAGCACCAACCAGCGATCACGCTCTGCCAGGGCCGGGCTGAACTTGGTCAGCTCGCTGACAATGACTTCAGCCGCATCAGCAGCACTGGTTTCATCCAGCGGCGCCATGTCCACCAGGTGCAACAACAACCGGGTACGGGACAAGTGCTTGAGGAAGCGAATCCCCAGGCCAGCACCATCGGAAGCACCTTCGATCAGCCCCGGAATGTCCGCAACCACAAAGCTCTTCCAGCGGTCGACACTGACCACGCCCAGGTTCGGCACCAGGGTGGTGAACGGATAATCGGCGACTTTCGGCTTGGCTGCCGATACCGAGCGAATGAAGGTGCTCTTGCCGGCGTTCGGCAGACCCAGCAGGCCCACGTCGGCCAGCACTTTCATTTCCAGCTTCAGGTCACGCTGCTCGCCTGGCTTGCCTGGCGTGGTCTGGCGCGGCGCACGGTTGGTACTGGACTTGAAACGGGTGTTACCCAGACCGTGCCAGCCACCATGGGCCACCAGCAGACGCTGGCCAGCCTTGGTCAGGTCGCCAATGACTTCCTGGGTGGCGGAGTCGATCACCGTGGTGCCGACCGGCACGCGCAGGATCAGGTCTTCGCCCTTTTTGCCGGTGCAGTCGGTGCTGCCGCCGTTGGAGCCACGCTCGGCATCGAAGTGACGGGTATAACGGTAGTCCACCAGGGTGTTGAGGTTTTCGTCGGCGAGCATGTAGATCGAGCCGCCATCGCCGCCATCACCACCGTTCGGACCACCGTTCTCAATGAATTTTTCTCGACGGAAACTCATGCAACCATTGCCGCCGTCGCCGGCCTTTACTCGAATCGATACTTCATCAACAAACTTCATGACACACGCCTCTCGCCATACGGACGAGCCAAAAAAACAAGACATAAGACTCTTGCAAAAATGAGCGCAGCGACCTGATGACACGCCCCAACCGCAGCGCCGACAGCCCATACAAACAGTTTTGCAAGAGACTCACCCCACAAACGAAAAAGCCCCGTCGCAAGACAGGGCTTTTCCAGCGGTCTCGCAATTAAGCTGCGATAACGCTTACGTAACGACGACCGAAGGCGCCTTTTACTTCGAACTTGATCACGCCTTCGACTTTAGCGAAGAGGGTGTGATCCTTACCCATGCCTACGCCGTAGCCAGCGTGGAATTGGGTGCCGCGCTGACGCACGATGATGTTGCCCGCTTTGATAGCCTGGCCGCCATACATCTTGACGCCAAGGCGTTTGGCTTCTGAGTCGCGACCGTTACGGGTACTACCACCAGCTTTTTTGTGTGCCATGAGTTCAATTCTCCTAGTGAGGAATTAGGCTGAAATTAAGCCTGAATACCGGTGATTTTGATCTCGGTGTACCACTGGCGGTGGCCCATACGCTTCATGTGGTGCTTACGGCGACGGAACTTGATGATGCGGACTTTATCGTGACGACCTTGGGAGATCACTTCAGCCACAACGGTAGCGCCAGCAACGACTGGAGCGCCGATATTCACGTCATCGCCATTGGCGACCAACAGAACGCGATCAAAAGTCACGGATTCGCCAGTAGCGATTTCCAGTTTTTCGATCTTCAGGTATTCACCTGGGGCGACCTTGTATTGCTTGCCACCAGTAACAATTACTGCGTACGACATGGTATTTCTCCGATAATCCTGCTCACCCAGCGCTTTATAAGAAGAGGTATTGGCTGGCATGGCTGCATGGGCTGGAAGGCCCGGATGCAATTGCGTAAGGCAGGTGCTGCCCAGGAAGTTCAGGGTGCGCGATTGTACGCAAGCCGCAAGCGCCTTGCAAGAGGCCGTCCATCGCGCCTTGACAGGCCCAGGCGTGGGTCCTAGCATGCCGCGCAACCCTTCTGGAGCACCTGTCGCTGATGCAACCCCAAGCTTTCTACCGCGCGGTGGCGGACGATTTTAGCGCCGTCGACGGCATCATCAAGAAGCAGCTGACTTCCCGAGTGCCGCTGGTATCGAAAATCGGCGATTACATTACTTCGGCCGGGGGCAAACGCCTGCGTCCTTTGTTGGTGCTGTTGTGTGGCAAGGCCCTGGGCCGCGAAGGCGACGACATGCGCCTGCTGGCCGCCACCATCGAATTCCTGCACACCGCGACCCTGCTGCATGACGACGTGGTCGACATGTCCGGCATGCGCCGCGGCCGCTCGACCGCCAACGCCATGTGGGGCAACGCCCCAAGCGTGCTGGTGGGCGACTTCCTGTATTCGCGCTCGTTCGAAATGATGGTCGAGCTGGGCTCGATGCCGGTGATGAAGATCCTGTCCCAGGCCACGCGCATCATCGCCGAAGGCGAAGTGCTGCAGCTGTCCAAGGTGCGCGACGCCAGCACCACGGAAGAAACCTACATGGAAGTCATCCGCGGCAAGACGGCGATGCTCTTCGAAGCCTCGACCCACAGCGCCGCCGCCCTGGCCGGCGCCAGCGCCGAGCAAAGCGAAGCGTTGCGCACCTTTGGCGATCACCTGGGCGTGGCCTTCCAGTTGGTGGACGACCTGCTGGACTACAAGGGCGACGCCGAGACTTTGGGCAAGAACGTCGGGGACGACCTGGCCGAAGGCAAGCCGACCCTGCCGCTGATCTACACCATGCGCGAAGGCACTCCTGAGCAGGCGGCACTGGTACGCCAGGCGATCCAGAAAGGCGGGATCGAAGACCTGGAGAGCATCCGGGAAGCGGTTGAAGCCTCCGGCTCGCTGGACTACACCGCAAAACTGGCCCGCGACTACGTCGCCCGCGCAATCAAATGCCTCGACGCCCTGCCGGCCAGCGAATACCGCGATGCGTTGGTGGAACTGAGCGAGTTTGCGGTGGCTCGCACCCATTGATGGCATGAAGCCCCTGTGGGAGCGAGCTTGCTCGCGATAGCGTTGGGTCAGTAAGCTTGATGCTGATTGGCAGACAGCTATCGCGAGCAAGCTCGCTCCCACAAGGGTATTTCACTGCCCTGCCCTTCGCGGCCTAAAACCCTATATAATGTGCGCCCTTTTACCCTCCTGATACCCAAGGAACCTTAGTGAGCACGTTGCCTCCCTGCCCGAAATGCAATTCCGAATACACCTACGAAGACGGTACTCAACTGGTCTGCCCGGAGTGTGCCCACGAATGGTCTGCCAGCGGTGAAGCTGAAACGGCGTCCGATGAGACGGTGAAGAAGGATTCGGTCGGCAATGTCCTGCAGGACGGCGACACCATCACCGTGATCAAGGACCTGAAGGTCAAAGGCACGTCGCTGGTGGTCAAGGTGGGCACCAAGGTCAAGAACATCCGTTTGTGCGATGGTGATCACGACATCGACTGCAAGATCGACGGCATCGGCCCGATGAAGCTCAAGTCCGAGTTCGTCAGAAAAGTCTGAGCCGTGCGTATTCCATCCCACGCCCCGCGTGGGATGGTGCTTCACCCTCCCCGCTCCACCCCCCGTTTACGCCTCCGAGCCAAGCGCGAGCCGATTGAGCTGCCGCAACCCACCGTCAGAAAAACAATTCGAACACCAATAGAGCCTTGCTATTTAGCGAATAAGAATTATTCTCATAACGCCCATCAAGGAGATGAGAACCATGACTTATTTGATCGATGCCTGGCTGGACCGCCCACACCCTTACCTGAGAATCCTGCATCGGGAAACCGGGGAAGTCTGTGCGGTGCTTGAAGAAGAAGCCCTGAACGAACTGCAGGACCAGGGGGATCTGGACCTCAACAGCCTCAATTCCAGCGAGCCGCTGGTGCTCAAGGAACTGGTGCGCAATCTGTTCCTGTTCTGTTACGCCCGGGCGTTGCGCCCTACGGCGGATTTCAATGGCAGGTTTCATGGATGAAGCGCGCAAACCCTGTGGGAGCGAGCCTGCTCGCGATAGCGGTGTGACACTCAACATCAATATTGACTGACCGACCGTCATCGCGAGCAGGCTCGCTCCCACAAAAGCCTGCTTAAGCGTTGATGCCTTACAGAACGTCCAACAGCTCGACGTCAAACACCAGTACGCTGTGCGGCGGAATGCTGCCAACGCCTTGAGCGCCGTAGGCCAGTTCGCTTGGCACGTACAAACGCCATTTGCTGCCGGCGTTCATCAATTGCAAGGCTTCGGTCCAGCCTGGGATCACGCCACCCACCGGGAATTCGGCAGGCTGGCCACGATCGTAGGAGCTGTCGAACACAGTGCCGTCGATCAGAGTGCCATGGTAATGGGTACGCACCTGGTCTTCACGGCTCGGCTTGGCGCCTTCGCCCTGAGTCAGCACTTCAAATTGCAGACCCGAGGCCAGGGTGGTGATGCCTTCGCGCTTGGCGTTTTCAGCCAGGAATGCACGACCTTCGCCAGCGGCGGCTTCTGCCTTGGCGGCAGCTTCGGCCTGCATGATTTCGCGAATGACTTTGAAGCTGGCGGACATCTCGTCCTGGCCCACACGGCTCGGCTTGCCGGCGAAGGCGTCGGTCAGGCCAGCCAGGATTGCGTCCAGGCTCACGCCCGGTGGCGGGTTGTCGCGCAGTTGGTCGCCCAACTGACGGCCAATGCCGTAGCTGACGCGGGTTTCGTCGGTGGACAGGTTAACTTCGGACATGATGCTGCTCCGCTGTGCGGACGGCTCGGGAATTTGCCGTGCTTGACACAGCGCCTCCCGGAGCGCCCGGAACCAAAAGGGCGAGCAGACTAGCACAGATGCCGCAGCGGGTGACGAGCCCCCTGATCAAAGCGCCGCCACCAGAAACGACAACGCCCGCCTGCTTTGCAACAGACGGGCGGTGCGCCGCAGCGATGAACGGACCTCAGTGCTTGGTCAGTTTATCCAGGTAACCCATGGCAAACGCCGAAACCACGAAGGTCATGTGGATGATCACGTACCACATCAGGTGCTCGGGATCGACGTTCTTGGCATCCATGAAGATGCGCAGCAGGTGAATCGAGGAAATGGCAACGATCGAGGCCGCAACCTTCATTTTCAGCGAGGACGAATCCATGGTCCCGAGCCAGTTGAGCTTTTCCTTGTCGGAATCGATGTCCAGTTGCGAGACGAAGTTCTCGTAGCCGGAAATCATCACCATCACCAACAGGCCGCCCACCAGCGCCATGTCGATCAGCGACAGCAGCACCAGAATCAGCTCGGATTCGGCCATGGCAAACACATTGGGAATGATGTGAAAGACTTCCTGGAAGAACTTCAGGGCCAGGGCCAGCAAGCCGAGGGACAGCCCGAAATAGATCGGCGCCAGCAGCCAACGGGAGGCGTACATTGCATTTTCGATAAAGCGTTCCATTGAGTCTCACACCAGGGCTGAAAAATCGCGGCGAGTATATCAGTCACGACCTGGGTCATAAACGCCAGGCCCATCCGCGACTTCAGCCCTTGGAGCTAAACCGTACTGCCAGCGCCCGCACGATGACGGCTTTCAATGCAACGGGCGAAACTCGAAGCCGTCGACGCTGCGACAACGGCCTCCATTGATTTCCCGCAATTGGGCCTGCATGTGCAGGCACCAGATCTGCGGGTCGTCGGCCAGCTCATAACCATGCGTTGTCAGGCTTTGCACAATGGTGTCGAGAATGGACTCAGCGGCATTCGGGCCGGGAAAAGGGCCTTGGGCCTTGATGGCCGAAGGTTGTTCGCCAGCCATTCCGGCGGCGAAGAGCAAGGTCCACATACCGGTATCTCCCGCCAGCGGACGGATGGCGCATTCGATACGGGTCACAAGGCCCAGGCATTGACGAGTGAGGCAAAGGTTGCGCGACATGGCGGCGCCCCTCGATAGATCCGGTATTCAGCCTCAGGACAAGGCTGTTTCGATCCGATGATGGCTCTCGTTATCCTTGAACTGAGGATAGAAGAAAAGTTCCGGCCGCAAGTCCCGCCGAGACCAGAATGCGCCGAATGGTCATAGTGTGAATATTGACGCCAAAGTGGTGGCACTTTTTAGCCATCACCACAAACAATTGTGGGAGCGAGCCTGTGGGAGCAAAGCTCGCTCGCGATGACGTCGTCACAGACAACACCTCTGTTGGCTGTAAAACCGCTATCGCGAGCAAGCTTTGCTCCCACAAAGCTCGCTCCCACATTGACTTACTCCGACCTGGAACGCATCAAGCCGGCTTGGCCTCCGCCAGCGCCTGTTGCGCCAGTTCCTTTTCCGCTTCCTTGATGTCGTCTTCGCTGATCATCTCCGCGATCACCCGCAGCCGTTCCACCACCCGGGCATTGACGCTCCCTTCGGGGAACTCACCATTTTCATCCGGCTCGCCGGCAGGCTCACCCACCAGCAGGCTCAGGGCTTCGTCGGCCTGGCGCACCGCATAAACATGGAACTGCCCGGCGCGCACGGCGGCGAGCACCTTCTCGTCGAGCATCAGGGTGGCGACGTTGGCCTGGGGGATGATCGCCCCCTGCTCGCCGGTCAGCCCACGGGCTTCGCAGAGGCGGAAGAAGCCTTCGATCTTCTCGTTGACCCCGCCCACCGCCTGCACTTCACCGAACTGGTTGATCGAGCCGGTGATAGCGAAACACTGCTTGAGCGGCGTCTTCGACAAGGCAGAAATCAGCGTACACGCTTCCCCCAGGGACGCGCTGTCGCCGTCCACGTAGCCGTAGGATTGCTCCAGGGCGATGCTGGCCGAGATCGCCAGAGGAAACTCCTGGGCGTACCGGCTGCCCAGGTAACCGGTGAGGATCATCACGCCCTTGGAGTGGATCGGCTGGCCGAGGTTGACCTCTCGCTCGATGTCGACGATGCCGCTGCCGCCGGGGTAGACCGTGGCGGAAATCCGCGCCGGCACGCCGAACGCCGAATCCCCCACCTCCAGCACCGTCAAGCCGTTGCACTTGCCCACAGCCGCGCCGTCGGTGTCGATCAGGATGATCCCCGCCAGCATGTCGTCGAGAATCCGCGCCGAGACGCGCCCGGTACGGGTGGCCTTGGCCTTGAGGGCGCGTTCGATGTGACCGGCGTCGGTCATCTCGTCACCGGCCAACTGACGAATGAAATCCGCCTCGCTGACCAGTTGGAAAAGATCGCCAATCCGCGCCGACAAACGCCCCTGATGTTCGGCCAGGCGCGCACTGTAGGTGGCCAGGCGCGCCACCGCATCGGCGGTCAACGGGGCCATGCCCTCCTCCGAAGTACGGGTCTTGAGCAACTGGGCGAACTGCTCCAGGCTTTCATCCCCCATCGGAATGTCTTCGTCGAAATCCACCAGCACGCGAAACATTTCCTGGAAGTCCGAATCCAGGTCCTGCAAGGCGTAGTAGAGCTGGCGGGCGCCGATGATCACCACTTTGACTTGCAGTGGAATGTGCTGCGGGGTCAAGGTGACCGTGGCCAGACGCCCCAGCTCGCCCAGTGGTGACTCCATTTTCAGTTTGCGCGACTGCAGCGCACGCTTGAGTGCATCCCACACGAACGGCTCGCCAAGCATTTTTTCTGCTTCAAGGATCAGGAAACCACCGTTGGCCCGATGCAACGCCCCCGGGCGCAGTTGTCGATAGGTGGTGTAGAGCGCGCCCTGGTCAGTGCTGTATTCAATGCGCCCAAACAGGTTGTCGTAGGTCGGGTGCGGTTCAAACACCACCGGCGCGCCACCGCTGGTTGGGTGCCCTACCATCAGGCTCGGGGCGTATTGCTCCTCCAGGAGCTTGCGGGCAATGGCGTCGGTCTTGCTGTCGTCCACCAACTGCTCGACCACCGTTTTGAGCAAGTAGACCTGCATGGCTTGCAAGTAACCGCAGACCGCGGCGTTCTCTGCGTACTTTTCCGACAGCGGCGCCAGCAACGGTTGCAGGGCCAGGGTGATGGTTTCTTCGTTAAGTTGACGCAACTGGTTGCTGGACTCGCGCTTCCACTGCGGCAGGCTGGCGAGCTCTTCGTTCAGGCGTTCTTCCAGGCCCGAGATGTCGTCATGAAAACGCTCGCGCTCGGACTCCGGCAACTGGGCGAATTCCGCTTCGTCCAGGGCCTTGCCCTCGCTCATCGGCGTGAAGGCGATGTTGCTGCTGTCACGGTACAGGGCGACATCCTTCTCCAGCGCCAGGCGCTCGATGACATCCAGGGCGCGGTCGTAGCGCTGGTTGAAAGCACGGTCGATGGCGCTTTTCTTCTGTTGATAGGACGGATGCTCGAACACCGCCGGGAAAGTCGCCAGGAGGTTGTCGATCAGGCCGTTGACGTCGGCGATGAAAGCCCCCGCCGTCCCCGATGGCAGCTCCAGGGCGCGGGGTTCGCGGGGCTCATCGAAATTATTGACGTAGACCCAGTCCGCCGGGGTCTGCATACGCTTGCCTTCGGCCTTGAGATAACGCTTTACGAACGAAAACCGGCCAGTGCCGGGCTCTCCCATGACAAATACGTTGTAACCGGGGCGCGGCATGGCCACGCCGAACTGCAATGCTTCGACCGCACGCTCCTGGCCAAGCACACCGCGGAAGGGTTCCAGATCATTGGTGGTAGAGAAGCTGAACTGTTCAGCGGAAAACGGGCGGGTCAGCGCTTCGGGCGCTAGACGCAAGCTGGCAGCAACAGGATCAGGCATCGGGCTTCCTTACATCAGGCGGGGCAGATAGCGGCATTCTGGCGCTGCCTGCACCTGACTGGCAAGAAGCGCCTCAGGCCAAAGCATAGTCCAGGGGCATCCCCTGAGCCCGAGCCCGTAAATTCATGACACTGCTGTTACTTTTTGCAAAATGTCACGGAACCCCAGGATCGTGCCTAAACTCCAAATTGCGCGGCTGGAACAATAACCGGCCCACTGGCCTGTAGGGTCAGACCCTGTCCATTGGTATGCACATAAAAGAGAACATAGCTATGAAACGGATTCTTCTCGGTACTCTCTTCACCGCTGTATCCCTCAACGCCATGGCTCAGGCGCCAGGCGGTCCGGATTGCGGCTGGGGCAACATGCTGTTCGAAGGTCAGCGTGGCACCCCGGCTCACTTCCTGGCATCCACCACCAACGGCACCTCGGGCAACGCCACCTTCGGCATGACATCCGGCACCAACGGTTGCTCGACCAACGCGGCACTGACCTACGGTGGCAAGTCCTGGCTGGCCATGAATGGCATGATGAACGAGCTGTCCGAAGACATGGCCAAGGGCCAAGGCGAAGCGCTCACCACCTACGCCGTAGTACTGGGCGTGGCACCGGAAGACCGTGCGCATTTCTCCGCTGTCACTCACGAGCACTTCCAGCAGATCTTCAGCAAGGCTGATGTGACCGCAGAAGACGTGCATACCAACACCCTGGCCGTGCTGAAAAGCGACCCACGCCTGGCCAAGTACGCCACTCCAGCTTAAGCTCGACACCACTCGCTCCTCTCGGGGAGCGGGTTTTCTTTTTGGGGCCCCTTCCGGTCTTTATTTTTCGATTGTCCAAGTAGCCAACTATGCTCAAACGCCTTGCCTGGCTGGCGCTCTGTGTGTGCGCCCCGTTGTCCGCCGCACCTCATGTCGACCCTCAACGCTTGCAGCAACTGGCCAACGACCGTTTCTGGATTTCCCTGGGCCACTACGAAACCGCCAAGCTCGGTGGCTGGCGCAGCTATATCAGCGACAAAAGATTTTTCCTCGCTCCCGACGGCAACGAACATCCCGACCACGAACTGGCCGCCACGGTGCAAGCGCTGTACGGCCCGGCCAGTGCTGGTCAGCAACACGCCCAATGTGTGTACCCGGCGCGAACACGCTGGCTGAAGGCGCAGCTCAACCTGACGGATCTGCCGACGGTTGACTGCAGCGAATTCACCCAATGGTTCAAGGATGTCGCGCCCCACAGCGCGGTGATGATTTTTCCGGCCGCCTACCTGAACAGCCCTTCTTCGATGTTTGGCCACACCCTGCTGCGCATCGACCAGGCCGATGTGCAAAGCGACAAGACCGCGCTGCTCAGCTATGCGATCAACTTCGGTGCCTATATCGAAGGCTCGGACAACAGCATTCTGTATGCCTGGAAAGGCCTGATGGGCGGTTACCCGGGCCTGTTCGCCCTGGTGCCCTATCAGGAAAAGCTCTCCGAGTACCGCAGCCTGGAAAACCGCGACCTGTGGGAATACCGCCTCAATCTGAGCCAGGTGGAAACCGAGCGCATGGTCGAGCATGTGTGGGAACTCAAGCAGATTGAGTTCGACTATTTTTTCTTCGACGAAAACTGCTCCTATCGCCTGCTCGAACTGCTGCAAGTGGCCCGTCCCAGCCTGCGGCTGACCGAACAGTTCCCGTTGACGGCGATTCCCACCGACACCGTGAAGGCGGTGAAAGAAGCCGGGCTGGTGGAAAGCATCGAATACCGGCCCTCCCGTGAGCGGGAACTGCTCAGCCGCGCCGAACCACTCACCGACGACGAGCAGCAATGGGTGCTGAAAGTCAGCGCCGACCAGAAACAACTGCAGACTTCAGCATTCAAGGCATTGCCTCGCGCTCGCCAGGCGCTGATCATCGACGCCGCCTATCGCCTGGAGCGCTACCGCGCCAACGGCCAGGAACGCGACCCACAGCGCGCCCAGCGCAGTTTCGAACTGTTGCGGGCGATCAACCAGAACCCCGCGCCGGAACTCGACATCCCGCAACCGGGCCTGCCCGAGGATGGCCACGAGTCGCGCACCTGGCAGGCTGGCCTCGGCACTCGTGGCGACCGGGCGTTCGGCGAATATGGCCTGCGCATGGCCTATCACGACCTCAACGACAACGCCGAGAGTTTCCCGTTGGGCGCACAGATCGAGATCCTGCAACTGAAGCTGCGCCAGTACGAAGGCAATGACTGGCAGGTGCAACAGCTGGACCTTGCGACCATTCGCTCCCTGACTCCGCGCAACGAACTGCTGCAACCGCTGTCCTGGCAAGTCACCGGCGGCCTGGAGCGGGTGCCGGGCAAGCACGACGACGAAACCCTGGTCAGCCACGTCAATGGCGGAGCCGGCGGCACCTGGGCACTGGGTGACGACATGCTGGGGTTTGCCTTGGGCACGGTGCGGGTCGAACACAACAACGACTTCGCCCAGTTCATCGCTCCGGCCGCAGGCTTCAACACTGGCGTGCTGTGGAAAAACCCGCTGGGCAACTTGAGCCTGGAGGCCAAAGGCGACTATTTCATCAACGGCGAAGTGCGCCGTAGCGTGAGCCTGAACCAGCAGTGGGAACTGTCACGCAACCTCGGTCTGCGCCTGAGTGCCCAGCGCGAGTTCAGCCATCTGGCGTCACCGGAGAACGAAGTGATGCTGGAGGTGAAGTGGTATCACTATTGATCGGGGCATACCCCGCACTCACCTAAGCGAACAGATTCATCACAGCGCTTTCACATCGGCCTGACGAATCCACTTCTAAACTTCTCTTATGAGTGGATCAGGCAGGAATGCAAAAAAATGAGACGCGCGGTGGTGCTGAGTGTGGTGATGTTGCTCGGTGGCTGCGAAACCACCCACGAAAACCTGATCGCCCGGGGTTACCCTCCGGCATTCGCCGACGGCTTTGATGACGGTTGCAGCAGCGGCCGGCAGGCAGCCGGCGTGATCACCGGCCAGTTCAGGAAGGACGTGCCACGGTATCTCAAGGACGCTCCCTATGCCGAAGGCTGGAGCGACGGTTTCCGTCAATGCCAGGCCATGCGCGAAAGTGAGGAGCGTAACGCTTACCGCGAACGCCATTGGGACGAGCGAGAACGGGCCTGGCAGCAGCAGAAGGACCAGGACGCAGCCCGGGCTTATCGCTCACAGTGAGTCGCGTACAGACATCCGCTGAAACCAAAAGCCTGCGACCATGGCCCAAACTCCAATAGAGGAGAACATCATGAGTCGCGCCTTCGTCAATGAGGACAACGCCGCTGCCCAGGCCGATCAGCCGGTCGAACGCCAGGTCAGCGCGCAACCCAATTACGTCACGCCCGCCGGACTCGCCCAATTACAGGCCCGGGTCGCTGAGCTGCAGGCGCTGCACAGCCAGCAGGTGGCCAGGGGAGAACTGGCGGACAAGCAGCGAATCGCGGATATCGAACGGGATCTGCGGTATTTCAATCAGCGTTTGCAAAGCGCGCAGGTCGTTACGCCAACCTCATTGGATCAGGTGCGGATCGGGCATTGGGTGACCTTTGTCGATGAGCATGACCACGAGCAGCGAGTGCAGTTGGTGGGTGAAGATCAGGCCGATGCGGCCAGCGGACTGGTCAATTGGGGCTCGCCGCTGGGGCGGGCGTTGCTGGGGACGAAAGTTGGCGATGAAGTGATCTGGAAACGGCCGGTGGGGGATTTGACCATTGAAGTGGTGGCGATAGAACCGGGGTGATCTTGCCGGCCTCATCGCGAGCAGGCTCGCTCCCACAGGAATCGCGCCCCACCGTGCAGCTTGTGACTGACCCAAAACCAGCGTGGGAGCGAGCCCCACCGTGCAGCTTGTGACTGACCCAAAACCACTGTGGGAGCGAGCCCCACCGTGCAGCTTGTGACTGACCCAAAACCACTGTGGGAGCGAGCCCCACCGTGCAGCTTGTGA
>NZ_JAXUDQ010000016.1:0-13198 GCF_034555295.1 Pseudomonas sp. N-137 | reverse complement strand
GTGGGAGCGAGCCCCACCGTGCAGCTTGTGACTGACCCAAAACCACTGTGGGAGCGAGCCCCACCGTGCAGCTTGTGACTGACCCAAAACCACTGTGGGAGCGAGCCTGCTCGCGATGGCGGCGGGTCAGGCAACTTACGCTGGCTGATCCACCGCTATCGCGAGCAGGCTCGCGCCCACAGGGTTTGTCGCTCGGTCGCCGGCCGAATCAGGCCAGCTTCTTGTGCCTTACGCGGTGTGGCTGGGCAGCGGCTTCGCCCAGGCGTTTCTTGCGATCGGCCTCATACTCGGTGTAGTTGCCTTCGAAGAACACCGCTTGCGAGTCGTCTTCGTACGCCAGGATGTGGGTCGCCACACGGTCGAGGAACCACCGGTCGTGGGAGATCACAATCGCTGCGCCCGGGAAGTCCAGCAGGGCTTCTTCCAGGGAACGCAGGGTTTCGACGTCGAGGTCGTTGGACGGTTCGTCGAGCAGCAGGACGTTGCCGCCCTCCTTCAAGGTCAACGCCAGGTGCAAGCGACCGCGTTCACCACCGGACAGGTCCTTGACGAACTTCTGCTGGTCGCCGCCCTTGAAGTTGAAGCGCCCCACGTAGGTGCGCGACGGAATTTCATAGTTGCCGATGCGGATCTGGTCGGAACCGTCGGAGATCTGCTGGAACACGGTCTTGCTGCCGTCCAGGTCTTCGCGGCTCTGGTCGACACAGGCCAGCTGCACGGTTTCGCCGATTTCGATGGTGCCCGAATCCGGTGTTTCCTTGCCCATCAGCATGCGGAACAGCGTGGATTTACCCGCACCGTTACCACCGATCACACCGACAATGGCGCCTTTGGGCATGGCGAACGACAGGTTGTCGATCAGCACGCGGTCGCCATAGCCCTTGGTGACGTTCTTGAATTCGATGACCTTGTCGCCCAGGCGCGGACCGGCCGGGATGTAGATCTCGTTGGTTTCACTGCGCTTCTGGAATTCCTGGGACTGCATTTCCTCGAAGCGTTGCAGACGTGCCTTGGATTTGGACTGGCGGGCCTTGGCGCCTTTGCGCACCCACTCCAGTTCTTCCTTCATGGCTTTTTCATGGGCCGACTGCTGCTTGGATTCCTGGGCCAGACGATCGGACTTGGCTTCAAGCCAGCCCGAGTAGTTGCCTTCGTAAGGAATACCCGCGCCGCGGTCCAGTTCCAGGATCCAGCCGGCGACGTTGTCCAGGAAGTAACGGTCGTGCGTGATCGCGACCACGGTGCCCGGGAAATCGTGCAGGAAGTGTTCGAGCCAGGCGACGGAATCGGCGTCCAGGTGGTTGGTCGGCTCGTCGAGCAACAGCATGTCCGGCGCCGACAGCAGCAGGCGGCACAGAGCCACACGACGCTTTTCACCACCAGAGAGGTGTTCAACCTTGGCATCCCAGGCCGGCAGGCGCAGCGCATCGGCGGCGACTTCCAGCTGGCGATCCAGGTTATGGCCATCGCTGGCCTGCAAGATCGCTTCGAGCTTGGCCTGTTCGGCGGCCAGCTTGTCGAAGTCGGCATCCGGTTCGGCGTAGGCCGCGTAGACCTCGTCCAGGCGCGCCTGGGCATCCTTGATCACGCTGACCGCCTCCTCGACCACTTCCCGTACGGTCTTGGTCGGATCCAGCTGAGGCTCTTGAGGCAGGTAACCGATGTTCAAGTCGGGCATCGGACGGGCTTCACCGTCGAACTCGTTGTCGACACCGGCCATGATTTTCAGCAGCGTGGACTTACCCGAACCGTTGAGGCCCAGTACGCCGATCTTGGCCCCGGGGAAGAACGACAGTGAAATGTTTTTCAGGATTTCCCGCTTCGGCGGAACAACTTTGCTCAGCCGATGCATGGTGAAGACGTATTGAGCCATGGTGAACCTAGCGTCAGTGACAGGTGAAAAGAACGGGCCAGGCCATGCGCGGCGCCGGCACTTGACGGTTATCAATGCCGGCGGGCAGATAAAGCCTGGGGATCGGAGCTTGCGCGCTCTTGTTTGACCGGCAAAGCTACCTCAACCATCGGTCAAGGTCCAGCCACCAGGGGCTGGCACTTTGCCACAAGTCAAGGCATGCTAGCCGCCCTTTGGGCGTCCGGCTTATAGTGCACGTCGCGCCAGTCCAGCAAACTGCAGGATTACAGCTTGTCCAACGTCACGCCGACCCTGTCCCCACGCGCACCGACTGCTGCGAGCGGCTCGCCCCTGCGCGGGACATTGAAGGGCGCGCTGGCCACACTGGTGCTCTTGCTGCTTGGATTGCTCTTCTGGCAGTTGCTTGATCAATTGCGCGAAACCCAGCAGCAACAGCGCCAGTACACCATCGATTACACCGCCGACCTGGCCGCGCAAGTCAGCCTGAACATGGCCTTGAATGCGCAGATCGCCCTCAACCTGCTACCGATCGTCGAACAACCGCAGAGCGCCGACGAACAGCAGGCCCTGCTGCGCAAACTCCAGCAATCGTTGCCCGAGCTACGCAGCCTGGCGTTGCTGAGCCCTTCCGGCCGGGTGCTCAGCGACAGTGATCCTGCCAGCCACGATGCCGATTACCTGGCAGAGCTGGTACGGCGCAGTCGGGCCCAGGCGCACTATTTCAGCAATGCCGATGACGGCTCCGTGGTGCATCTGTTGTTGCACCAGGCCAGCGGCAGCAGCCGCAGCTATTGGGCGCTGCGCCTGACCCCAACCTTCTTCTCGACCCTGACCAAGCAGGCCGATACAGGCATGCGCCCACTGTGGCTGGTGGAAAACCGCCTCAACCAGCAAATCATCAGCCGGGACGAAAGCCTGCCCTCGGCCAGCCCTACCCGGCTGTCCCCGGATGATCTGAGCAACACCGTGCTGACCGTGCCCCTGAGCAGCAGCGACTGGCAGTTGCGTGGACTGTTCGACCGGCGCCAGGTGCTGGAGCAATTGCTGCCGGCCTTCATCGGCAAATGCCTGCTAGGCCTGGCGTTTTCAATGCTGCCGGTGATCGCGCTCTTGAGCATGCGCCGTCGCCAGCGTCAGTTGCACGAGGGCCGCCGACGCTACCAGGATATTTTCGAAGGCACCGGCGTCGCGCTCTGCGTGCTTGACCTGTCGAGCCTCAAGGCATTTTTTGAAAGGACCGGCCTGCGCAACGGCGACCAGTTGCGCGCCTGGTTGGCCATCCCTCACCAGCTTGAACAACTGCAGCAGGAAGTTCACGTCACCGAGGTCAATCAGATGGCGTTGAAGCTGCTCAACGTCAATTCCTGCGAGCGGGCCTGGCAACTGCTGGTCGGCAATGCTGCCCAGGACAACAACCCGGTGGGTTCGAAGCTGCTCGAAGCGCTGCTCGACCAGCACAAGCAGTTGGAGCTGGAAATCAAGCTGCAGGACGCCCATGGTCGTGATCAGCACCTATGGCTGGTGCTGCGCCTGCCGGAAAAACAGCAGGACTACAACGCCGTCATCCTGAGCATCAGCGACATTACCAGCCGCAAGCTGATCGAACTGTCGCTGCTCGAACGCGAAGGCTTCTGGTCCGACGTGGTGCGCACCGTACCGGACCATCTCTATGTGCAAGACGTGATCAGCCAGCGGATGATCTTCAGCAACCATCACCTGGGACAGACCCTGGGGTACGACCGCACCGAACTGCACCAGATGGGCGAATACTTCTGGGAAATCCTGTTGCACAGCGAAGACGCCGACCACTACCACAACTTGCGCCAGGCACAACGTCAGGCCGGGTATGCGCAACTGCTGCAATGCCAGCTGCGCTTTCGCCATCGCAATGGCAAGTGGCGGCGCTTCGACATTCGCGAACAAGCCCTGGCCCGGGACCGGCACGATCAGGTGACACGCATCATCGGCGTAGCCAAGGACATCACCGAACAGATCGAAGCCAGCGAATCGCTGCGCGACAGCGAACAACGCTACCGGATGCTCGCCGAAAGCATCAGCGACGTGATTTTCTCCACCAACAGCAAGCTTTCGCTCAACTACGTCAGCCCCTCGGTGCAAGCAGTGCTGGGCTACAGCGCTGACTGGATATTCCAGAACGGCTGGCAATCGACCATCGCCAACCCGCAACAACTGACCGGCATCTACACCTTGATGGATCGAGTCAGCAAAGCCCTCGACAAGCCTGAGCAACTGGCCGAATTGCGTAACCAGATGCAGACCCAGCTGTTTCTGTTCGACTGCCTGCGCGCCGACGGGCGCAAGATCCCCATCGAGCTGCGGCTGGTGCTGGTGTGGGATGAGCACGGCGCGTTCGAAGGCGTGCTGGGCGTGGGCCGCGATATCAGCCAGCAACGACGCGCCGAAAAAGACCTGCGCATGGCCGCCACGGTATTCGAGCATTCGACCTCTGCGATCCTGATCACCGACCCGGCCGGTTACATTGTCCAGGCCAACGAAGCCTTCAGCCGCGTCAGCGGGTATGCGGTGTCGCAGGTGCTGGACCAGTTGCCCAACATGCTGACCGTGGACGAGCAGCAGGAAGCCCACCTGCGCTACGTGCTCAAGCAGTTGCAGCAACACAGCACGTGGGAAGGCGAGGTCTGGCTCAAGCGCCGCAATGGCGAGCACTATCCGGCCTGGGTCGGCATCACAGCGGTGCTGGACGATGAAGGCGACCTGGCCAGCTACGTGTGCTTCTTCAGCGACATCAGCGAACGCAAGGCCAGCGAACAGCGCATCCATCGCCTGGCCTACTACGACGCGTTGACCCACCTGCCCAACCGCACGCTGTTTCAGGATCGCCTGCACACCGCGCTGCAATCGGCCGAGCGCCAGAAAAACTGGGTCGTGCTGATGTTCCTCGACCTGGACCGCTTCAAGCCGATCAACGACTCTCTGGGCCACGCCGCTGGCGACCGGATGCTCAAGGAAATGGCCACGCGGCTGCTCGGCTGCGTGGCCGACGACGACACCGTGGCGCGCATGGGCGGCGACGAATTCACCCTGCTGCTGCAACCGCGTTCCAGCCGCGAAATGGCGCTCAACCGGGCGATCAACGTGGCCGAGCAGATCCTCGCCAGCCTGGTCCGACCGTTCGTACTGGAAGGTAGGGAGTTCTTCGTCACCGCCAGCATCGGTATCGCCCTGAGCCCTCAGGACGGCAACGAGCTGAGTCAGCTGATGAAGAACGCCGACACGGCCATGTATCACGCCAAGGAGCGCGGCAAGAACAACTTCCAGTTCTACCAGGCCGACATGAACGCCAGCGCCCTGGAACGACTGGAGCTGGAAAGCGACCTGCGCCACGCCCTGGAGCAGAACGAGTTCGTGCTGTATTACCAGCCACAGTTCAGCGGCGACGGCAAACGCCTGACCGGCGCCGAGGCCTTGCTGCGCTGGCGCCATCCACGACGCGGGCTGGTGCCGCCAGGGGACTTCATCCCGGTCCTCGAAGAGCTCGGGTTGGTGGTGGACGTCGGTGACTGGGTGATCAGCGAAGCCTCTCGGCAGCTCAAGACCTGGCACCAGGCCAAGGTCCGGGTGCCGAAAGTCTCGGTCAACATTTCGGCCCGGCAGTTCTCCGATGGCCAGCTCGGCACGCGCATCGCCAACATCCTGCGTAGCACCGGCCTGCCGCCGGCCTGTCTGGAACTGGAACTGACCGAAAGCATCCTGATGCGTGAAGTCAGCGAGGCGATGCAGATCCTGGCCGGGCTGAAAAACCTGGGCCTGAGCATCGCCGTGGATGACTTCGGCACCGGTTATTCGTCCCTCAACTACCTCAAGCAATTCCCCATCGACGTGTTGAAAATCGACCGCACCTTTGTCGATGGCCTGCCATCCGGCGAACAGGACGCCCAGATCGCCCGGGCGATCATCGCCATGGCCCACAGCCTCAACCTGGCGGTGATTGCCGAAGGGGTCGAAACCCACGAGCAACTGGACTTTCTGCGCGAGCACGGCTGCGATGAAGTCCAGGGCTACCTGTTCGGCCGGCCGATGCCGGCCAACCGGTTTGAGGCGCAGTTCAGCAATGATGCGCTGTTCATGCTCGACTGAAAGCTTGTGCTGGCTGGGCGGGCCTCTTCGCGAGCAGGCTCGCTCCCACAATTGCTTTTGGCTGTCCTTGGAATAGACATACACCACAGCCCCCCTGTGGGAGCGAGCCTGCTCGCGATGAGGCCAGTACAGGCAGCGTGAATCCCATTCGTCCGCGACATGACGTCCTTTCATATGCCTTCCAAAACCGGTTGGGTTAGAATGCCCCCCTTTTCTGCCCCCGATCCTTGAGGACCGCCATGTTCAGCCGTGATTTGACTATTGCCAAGTACGACGCCGATCTCTTTGCCGCCATGGAGCAAGAAGCTCAGCGCCAGGAAGAGCACATTGAGCTGATCGCTTCGGAAAACTACACCAGCCCCGCGGTGATGGAAGCTCAAGGCTCGGTACTGACCAACAAGTACGCCGAAGGCTATCCAGGCAAGCGCTACTACGGTGGTTGCGAGTTCGTCGACGTGGTCGAGCAACTGGCCATCGACCGCGCCAAGGAACTGTTCGGTGCCGACTATGCCAACGTCCAGCCTCACGCCGGTTCCCAGGCCAACGCCGCTGTCTACCTGGCGCTGCTGTCGGCCGGTGACACCATTCTGGGCATGAGCCTGGCCCACGGCGGTCACCTGACCCACGGCGCCAGCGTTTCGTCCTCGGGCAAGCTGTACAACGCCATCCAGTACGGCATCGACGGCAATGGCCTGATCGACTACGACGAAGTCGAGCGCCTGGCACTCGAGCACAAGCCGAAAATGATCGTGGCCGGTTTCTCCGCCTACTCGCAGATCCTCGACTTCCCACGTTTCCGCGAAATCGCCGACAAGGTCGGTGCCTACCTGTTCGTGGACATGGCGCACGTTGCGGGCCTGGTTGCCGCTGGCGTCTACCCCAACCCCGTGCCATTCGCCGACGTCGTCACCACCACCACCCACAAGACCCTGCGCGGTCCACGTGGTGGCCTGATCCTGGCTCGTGCCAACGCCGACATCGAGAAAAAGCTCAACTCCGCCGTATTCCCCGGCGCCCAGGGTGGCCCGCTGGAACACGTGATCGCCGCCAAGGCGATCTGCTTCAAGGAAGCGCTGCAGCCTGAGTTCAAGGCTTACCAGCAACAAGTGGTGAAAAACGCCAAGGCCATGGCCGGCGTATTCATCGAGCGTGGCTTCGACGTAGTGTCCGGCGGGACCGAGAACCACCTGTTCCTGCTGTCGCTGATCAAGCAGGACATCTCCGGCAAAGACGCCGACGCAGCGCTGGGCAAGGCGTTCATCACCGTGAACAAGAACTCGGTGCCCAATGACCCACGCTCCCCGTTCGTCACCTCCGGCCTGCGCTTTGGCACCCCGGCCGTGACCACTCGTGGTTTCAAAGAAGCCGAGTGCAAGGAGCTGGCTGGCTGGATCTGCGACATCCTGGCGGACCTGAACAACGAAGCGGTGATCGACGCCGTTCGCGAGAAGGTAAAGGCGATCTGCAAAAAGCTGCCGGTATACGGCGCTTAATCAGCCCGTTACACCTCAGTAAGAAAGGCCTCCATTGAAAGATGGGGGCCTTTTTCATGGGCGCAAACAATTACCCCAAATAACTAACCCCCACGCTTATCTAATGTCTTGCAATACACACACCACCACCGACAGCTAATAAATCAATAATATCGCTCCATAACTGCACACTTCATAAACCCAACGAGGAGTCGAATCACATGGACCGTGATCAATCTTTTAACGCCACACTTCGAATGTTTGACAACCACGTCAACCTGCTTGAAATACTTCATGGCAAACCCGCGATGGCCACCGTGAGTTTATTCAGCGGCGGCTTCTTTACCGGCCGCCCGCAAACCCACGACCACTCCAGCCTCCTCGGCATGCGCCCCAAAAATCAGGGTCAATCCAGCAACCCATTGAAATTGCATTTGCGACACACCCCGAACGGCTACAACCTGGTCATTAAAAACACGGGGGAACATGAAAACAAACTTGTCGGTAAACGCTGGCTTGAGGTTCTCGGCGCACAGGACTCCGGCACGGATGATCCGATGTTCTTTACCCTCGTTGATCATCAGAACAACGCCATCACCCGGCAGAATATTTCCACGCCGCATTTACCTGTCTCGTTCATGACAAAAAACAAAAAATATATCGGCGGATTGAAAGTTCGAGGCTCGCCTTATATTTATCTCGCCGAGACAGAAGAAAAATCGAAAGTAACATTCATCCTGAGTGTTCTTTAAAGAACATGTCGATATCTTTGTGGCGAGTGGGCTGATCCCTCGCCACAGGGAGCTGTGGCGCACTGCTTGCCACCCACATTTTTTTCACTGCAACAAACGGCTCAAGCACAAGGGTTCCGGCCAAACTGGTAAGACCGGTCATGCCAAATCTCTACAGATCAGCTTGCACAGCAGCGAAAACAGGGCCTAGACTGCGCCTGCACTGGACAAACCGGTAAGACCACAATAATGAAGTCCTGACGCCAACAGCTCTATTGACGGCGAAAAGGACACCGAACCAGGAATCCCTCCCATGCTCAAATGGTGCTCGCGTTCGATCTTCCTTCAAGTTGTCCTCGGATTGGTGCTCGGCATCGTCTGTGGACTGACCCTTCCCGAATACTCCGCACAGCTCAAACCCCTCGGCGACGGCTTTATCAAGCTGATCAAGATGCTCATCGGCCTGATCGTGTTCTGCGTGGTAGTCAGCGGCATCTCGGGTGCCGGAGACCTCAAGAAGGTCGGGCGCATTGGCCTCAAGTCGGTCATCTACTTCGAAGTATTGACCACCATCGCCTTGGTCATCGGTCTGGTGCTTGCCTTCAGCACCGGTATCGGCAGTGGTGCGAACATCCACCTGGAACAACTCTCCAGCGCGGACATGGGGGATATCGCCCAGCGTGGCGAGCACCTGGTCACCACCACCCAGTTCCTCATGAACCTGATCCCAACCTCGGTGCTCGGGGCCTTCGCTGAAAACAACATTCTGCAAGTGCTGTTGTTCTCCGTGCTGTTTGGCAGCGCCCTGAACCTGGTGGGCGATGCAGCGTCCGGCATCTCGCGGTTGATCAACGAACTCAGCCACGTGATCTTCCGCATCATGGGCATGATCGTGCGTCTGGCCCCCATTGGGGTCTTCGGGGCCATCGCCTTCACTACCAGCAAATATGGCCTGGACTCGCTGCAACACCTGGGCAGCCTGGTGGGCCTGTTCTACCTGACCTGCATCGCCTTCGTTGCGCTGATCCTCGGCTTGGTGATGCGTGTCTCGGGCCTGCCGATGTTGCCGTTTCTCAAATACCTGCGTGAAGAGCTGCTTATCGTGCTCGGTACGGCCTCTTCCGACGCCGTGCTGCCACAGATCATGCGCAAACTTGAGCACCTGGGGATCGGCAGTTCCACCGTCGGCCTGGTGATTCCGACCGGCTACTCGTTCAACCTGGACGGTTTTTCGATCTATCTGACCCTGGCGATTGTGTTCATTGCCAACGCCACCGGCACACCTCTGGCCATGAGTGATTTGCTGACCATCCTGTTGGTGTCACTGATCACCTCCAAGGGCGCCCACGGGATTCCCGGCTCGGCGCTGGTGATCCTGGCTGCCACGTTGACGGCCGTCCCGGCGATCCCGGTGGTTGGCCTGGTGCTGGTACTGGCGGTGGATTGGTTCATGGGCATCGGCCGGGCCCTGACCAACCTGATTGGCAACTGCGTGGCCACCGTGGCGATTGCCCGCTGGGAAAAAGACATCGATGTCCCTCGGGCGCGCAAGGTACTGTCCGGCCAACACGGTTATACCTTCCAATCCAGGAAACCGGTGGGCACTGCCCATCAGCAGCAATTCTGAAAGACTGCGGTGCCGGCCCGCGAACCGGTACCGCCTGATTGATTTTCGAGGAGTCACCAGTGATCAGTTCATCAACCGTCGTCAATTCCGTAGTGGAGAAACTACGTGCCGCCCTCGCTCGGGGCCAATGGCGCTCGGGCGACATGCTGCCCGGCCAGCGCGAGCTGGCCGAGCAATTGGGCATCAGCCGACCAAGCCTGCGCGAAGCGGTGATTGTCCTGGAAACCCTGGGGCTGGTGCGTTCGATGCCCGGCAAGGGCGTCGTGGTGCTGGAGGCCAACTTCACCGACACCGCCAATGAAGGCAGCGCCATGGCCGGCGCCAGCCTGGAGGACGTGCTGCAACTGCGCTACACCCTGGAGCCTTTCATCGTCGGCCTTGTGGCGCAATCCATCAGCAGCAAGGAGGTCGGCCAGTTGCGCCTGACCCTCATGGACATGCGCGAAGCGTTGGAGGCCAACGACAGCGACGCTTGCGCCAACGCCTACATTGCCTTCCATGAAGAGCTGTTTGCCTTGACGTCCAACCCGATTTTTCAAAACGTGGTCCAGCAGACCAGCAACGCGCTCAAGCAAAGCGCCGATGTGTTGCGCAACTCACCCCAGCATCTGGCCGAACGCCTGGAGGAAAACGAAGCCGTGGTGCGCGCCATCCGCGCCAAGAACAGCGCCCAGGCCAGCACCGAAATGCGCCGGCATATCCTCAGGGAAGGCCAGCGCATGGGCATCGAACTGAACATTCCGGACGACAACCTCGGCACTTGAGCCACACCCTGCGGAGACCGCCATGAACAACCTCATGCCCCACCCGGATCAGCCTGAGCGCAACGTGCTCGCGTCCCTGTCGCTGCCCGGTCGGGTCGGCAAACCGTCGGTGGACGATATCTACCCGCGGATCTTCGACGCCATCCTCGAACAACGCATTGCTCCGGCCAGCCGTTTCACCGAGGAAAGCCTGGGGGATGTGTTCGGTGTCAGTCGCAGCATCATTCGCCGTGTCCTGGCGCGCCTGTCCCACCAGCAAGTGGTGATCCTGCGGCCCAACCATCGGCCCCAGGTGGCGGCACCGGACCTGGAACAGACCCGGCAAATCCTGCATGCCCGGCGCCTGGCCGAACAGACCCTGGTGCGCCTGGCCTGCAAGGCGCCGCAGCCCAAGGACCTGCAGCGCCTACGCGATCTGATAGAGCGCGAGCGCCAGTGCCTGGATCGCGGCGAACGCGGCCCGGCGATTCGCCTGTCCGGCGAGTTTCACCTGCAATTGGCGACCATGGCCGGGAATGCGCCGTTGGCGCAGTTTCTCGGCAGCCTCGTGCCATTAACCTCGCTGGCCCTGGCGCGGCATGAGCTCAAGTCCCGCAGACATTGCGCCTGGCAGGAGCATTTGGCGATCGTAGACGCGATAGAACGTGGCAACGCTGATCAAGCGTTGCAACTGATGAGCGAGCACCTGGACCATCTTGAGCAAAAGCTGCTGATGGCCGCAGGCACCGGGACGTCAAAGTAGCGCGGCTTCGAAGCCTGCGCGGATCTTCTCTTCGGGCAACTCGTCGGCGATGAACACAATGACGCTCTCCCGTGCTTCGCCTGGCGCCCATTCGGTGTCCCAGTCAAAACCGTACAGTTTGAGTACGCCCTGGAACACCAGTCGTCGGGATTCGCCAGCGATGCTCAGTACCCCCTTGTAGCGCAGCAACTGCTTGCCGTGCTCCTCCAGCAACTGGTTCATGAACTCGCTGAGTTTGTCGATATCCAGCGGTTTGTCGGTGCGAAGCACGAGGCTGCTGATGCGATCCCCGGTGCTTGCCTTGCCCACCGGTCGCAGGCTGAACCCCGCCCCCAGGTCTGCGTTGAGATTGAAGCCGCGGATGTCGAGCAGTTCGGCCAGATCGATCTTGCCGTGCTCCACCACCCTGATCGGCGCCCGTCGGTTGATCCGCGTCAGTCGTTCGCCAAGGGCTTGGACATGGGCTGCGTCCACCAGATCGGTCTTGCTCAGCAGCAGACGGTCGGCAAACCCGACCTGGGCCTGGGCAATGGCCTGGGTCAGGTGGATCTCGGCGTGAGCGGCGTCCACCAGGGTCAGGATACCGTCGAGGATGTAGCGCTCGCGCAGGTCCTCATCGATAAAAAATGTCTGGGCCACAGGGGCCGGATCGGCCAGGCCGGTGCATTCGATCACCAGGCGATCAAAGGCAATTTCGCCGCTGTCCAGCCGTTCGAGTAGCAGGTACAGGGCTTTGGTCAGGTCAGTGTGAATGGTGCAGCACACGCAGCCATTGGCCAGGGTCATGACTTGCACCGGCTCATCGCCCAACAGCTGGGTATCGATGCCGGCATCGCTGAATTCATTCTCGATCACGGCGATTTTCAGGCCGTGCTCGGCCTTGAGCAAATGACGCAAAAGCGTGGTCTTGCCGGCGCCGAGGAAGCCGCTGAGGATGGTGACCGGGATGGGAGAGGACAACGTGATTCTCCTGTTGCGAAATTAAAAGAAGAGCACAGAACCCATGTGGAGGCGAGGCAAACTGTTGCGATGCCTTGGCGAGCAGGCTCGCTCCCACAAGGGGATCGGTGGTGTATGCAAATGTTGAGATCCCCCCAAAACAACTGTGGGAGCGGTGGCATATGCAAATCCCGAGGCCATCCTAAAACAACTGTGGGAGCGAGCCTGCTCGCGATGGCGGTGGGTCAGTCAACATCATCGTAACTGACCCGACGCCATCGCGAGCAGGCTCGCTCCCACAGGGTTACCTCATCAACCTGAAATCAGTTGATCAACAGCACTTGGGTCCCGCCTTGCCACCGTATCGGGCTTCCTGGCGTTCGCGGAAGAACGCCTCGTAGTCCATCAACGGTTTGTCCGGGTGTTTGCTTTGCATGTGCTCGACGTAGTTGTCGTAGTCGGGCATGCCGACCATCAGGCGGGCGGCCTGACCGAGGTATTTACCGAGGCGACTCAAGTCATTGAACATCGTTGCAATCCTCGATTCAGGCGTCCGGCACGGCCTGGAAGGGCGCTTCTTTATCCGTGCGTTCCTTGTGACCCCAGGCAGCGATGCCGACCTTGAGCGCGTAGAACAGGATGCTGAAGACCACCAGCAGGAACAACACCGTCAGCGTTGCGT
Source organism: Pseudomonas sp. N-137 (assembly GCF_034555295.1). Classification (NCBI taxonomy): domain Bacteria; kingdom Pseudomonadati; phylum Pseudomonadota; class Gammaproteobacteria; order Pseudomonadales; family Pseudomonadaceae; genus Pseudomonas; species Pseudomonas sp. N-137. The sequence continues at coordinate 249 of NZ_JAXUDQ010000016.1, read as the reverse complement.
TGGTGTAAGCGTTGTACACCACGTGCTGCATCTGCTCGATGCTCTTGGCCGGGGCCAGGATCTGGCCGGCGGCCAGGGCATCGTTGTATTTGCGGGCCAGGGCCAGGAAGCCGATCGCCGGGTTGGCGTCGAACAGCTTGATCAGGCCCGCCGTGGTGGTGCAGATCAGCAACCAGACCGCCGGCAGCATGGTCACCCAGACGTAGCGCTGGCGCTTCATCTTGATCAGTACCACGGTGCCGAGCATCA
>NZ_JAXUDQ010000015.1:79851-137163 GCF_034555295.1 Pseudomonas sp. N-137 | reverse complement strand
CGGTCGCCGGTAGCCATGGAGAAACTGGCGGCGTGAAACCTTAACTGGTGTCCAGAATTACTTGACCAGTTCAGCTTTGCTCCCACAGAAAGCCGTGCACTCACAGCGGTGCGGCAAGAGGTGATCCGAAAATCTCGTAGGAATTTACCTCTGTGGCGACGGGGCCTTGCTTGCGCAAGGTATTTCCTGTCTTATCGAAGATCGGCTCGGATTGGGCCGTTCCTACTTCAACAAGGAGTGACTGCATGGAAGTCCACACTCAGCTACAACCCTGCGATTGCGCGAATATGGAAGACATCCGCCGCGAGATCGATGCCCTTGACCAGGCCGTTATCAAACTGCTGGGCAAACGCTTTCAGTACGTACTGGCAGCGTCGAAGTTCAAGACCTCAGCCACGGCGGTGCGTGCGCCGGAGCGCTTCCAGGCCATGCTGGCGACCCGGCGTCAATGGGCCGAGGCCGAGGGCCTTAGCCCGGATGCGATCGAGAAAATGTACAGTGACCTGGTGAATCACTTCATCGCCCAGGAGATGGAACACTGGACGGCTCTTCGATCCGGGACCTGATCGACACGACAAGCGCCCTGCGCTCAGGCCCAGGCAACCGTCAACAGGCCGGCGCCAAGCACGACACATAACGGTGAATAGACCCAGGTGTCGAGCTTGGCGAACGTCGAGCCCTTGACCTCCTTGAAGAAACCCACCAGGTTCGATTCGCCAATGGCGCGGGCGAACATCAGCAAGGCGATCGCGCTGATCAGCCATTGCAACGCCCGATGGGTGACGGGCGGTGCCAGCAAGCCGACCCGCAGGCACACCAGAACTGCAATCAGCAGCAGCGCGAGGGCCACCAGCAGTGTCAGCCAACCCGATGGGTTGAACGCCGGGCGCAGCGACTCTCCTTGCCTCACCGGAACCTGAGGCACGACCGCCAGGGCCGCCCATCGCCCGCCCAGGGCCCAATACAAATGAATCAAGCTGATGGTCGCAAATACTGCGACCAGCGACCGAGCCACTAAAAGCGTCATTCGCCAGCCTCCTTGAAAGGTTGAACAATCATCCTAGCTCGAATTCGGCATTTCGCCGCACGGGCGCAGACTGCCGGTTTTCGGCGAATGACGCATTGCTCAAGATCAAGAGTTCAACCTGGCGCGCTACAGACCGGCGGCGACTTTGTCGGCAACCTCCTTGGGCACCCAGGCCTGCCAGACCTGTGGATGGGCCTTGAGGAACGCCTCGGCGGCTTCACGCGGCGGTGTGTGCTTTTCGCTCATGTCGGCCAGGGCCTTGTTCAACGGCTCGATCGGCAGATCAACTTTACTGAAGAACTCGGCAATGTCCGGGTGTTGCTTCTGAAACGGCGCGGATACGCCAATCGACAGCTTCGAGGCCAGGGAGCGGGTTGGCTTGGGGTTGGGGTTGTCGGCATCGGTCAGGGTTTTCCAGGCCTCGGCATCGAACGCAGGTTCTTGCAACTGCACCAACTTGAAACGTCCCAGCAGCGGTGTAGGCGACCAGTAGTAAAACAGGATCGGCTTGCCCCGGCGGATCGACGAGCTGATCTCCGCATCCAGCGCCGCCCCCGAACCACTCCGGAAATTCACATAGCTGTCGGACAACCCATAGGCCTTGAGCTTCTGTTTGTTGACCACTTCGGAGGTCCAGCCGATGGGGCTGTTGAGGAAGCGACCCTTGCTGGGGCTTTCCGGGTCTTTGAAGACATGCTTGTAGCGCGCCAGGTCTTCGACGCTGCGCAAATCCGGCGCCAGAGGCTTGATGCCCCGGGCCGGATCGCCCTTGATCACATACTCCGGGACCCACCAGCCTTCGGTCGCACCCTTGACGGTATCGCCCAAGGCGATCACCTTGCCTTCGGCCTCGGCCTTGACCCACACCGGGCTGCGACCGGCCCATTCTTCCCCGATCACCTGGATGTCGTTGTTGGCCAGCGCCGTTTCCAGGGTAATGGTGGTGCCCGGCAATGTGTCGGTCGGCAGCCCATAACCCTTTTCGACGATGACCCGCAGGATATCGGTGATCAGACTGCCGCTTTCCCAATTCAGGTCGGCAAAATGGATCGGCGCCTGCGCGGCCGATGCCGGAAGTGACGAAACCAACACCGCACAGGTGGCCCAGGCAGCCAACCACTGTCGAACTCGTTTCATGCGTTGCACCTCGTACCAGACACAGCGATAGCTCAACGGTCCTGCGTAACCGGACGCAAGCCTCTGATTAGTTCAGTCAACTCACTGTAGCCGAGGTTCCACGCAGACCTTGCGAAAACCGTTGGCAGGGCGCAAAACCCGAACGCTGTGTCAGCCCGCCTATCACATCCATCGGGCAGACGAGGTGCACATCACTCGCTGGCCTTGAAGGTGACGAGTTCACCTTTGCGCCACTTGGCGGCTTTGGCGGTCACGGCCTTGAGGGTCTTGGTCAGGCCCTCGTGCAACTGCTCGTTGGCGGCGAAAACAGTCAGCACGCTGTGCCCTTCCTTGAACAGGATCGCGTGGCCACCGGGGGTGGCCACGAAGGCGTAATCCCCAAGGCCATAGACCGTCAGCTTGATATCGCGAAAGCGGATTTCAAACTTGCCACCTTCACGGCTGGGCAATACCGCTGCACGAAAATGATCACCGACTTTGAGTTCAAGCCTGGGTTTGTCATCGACCACCAGGGCCGATTCAGTATCGATTTCGGCAACATAAATACCTTCGGCGGTTTGCTCGGTGATGTAGACGAAGCGCGACTGGAACTGCTTGACCAGCTTTGCCCGCAGATCACCAAGTACGAATAACGCATGCATGTCGAGATTACTTACTGCCAAGGAAACATCCCCATCTTTGTAAACGGCCCGCCCTCTGAAAAGGACGGACCACGAGAACCCGTGCCGACTGTGTGTGTCGCAGTGGACCTGTAACTGAAAATTCGAAGTGAACGGCGTGCCCTGCCCCGGGGCGAGAGAAGACTAAAGGATTGCCACTCTCGCCGTCTTTCCCGCGGGGTCGTCAGAGGCTGAAGGAAAACGCCACTCTGAGCATCGGAAAAGGTGGGACTACTAACTTTAGGGAAATTTCTCACTTAGAAAAGCATTTTTCTGACATCGAGGGCAAAAAAAATTGCTTTAGATAGACACAGCCATCCACACGGTGCTGCCGATTCTAGAGCAGCCGCAGGCGTGGAGACTACTCAAAACACTCGGTAATTCGTCGGTAAACCATAGAAAAGGAATTCACATGGCCACTTTCACAACCCTGACCCAACCCCTCACCCCTTGCATCGCTGACAAGCCTGACGGGTTTGACCAAGTCCATTACCTGCCGGTTTCTTTGTTTCAACCGCGATATCGGGTGGTTCTGGCCGGTAAGTGCTTTTTCCATATTGAAGAAACCTCGACTGGCCGTGTAAGAGGTTTCCGTACCGATCATAACGAGGCCTGTTACCTGGCCAGGCGTCTGGAACGAAGCGTTTGACCTGAGATACCACACGCCCATCACTTAACTCAGCCGCGACAGGCAACTGCTGCCATACTGCCTGCCCAGCGAAGACCGTCCCCCATTGACGATCGCGCACCCATACTATGACTTGTGAAGGAAAGGCGCGACGTGACGGAATTTGATATTGGCGAGTTTTTCATCCGGGGTGAGGCCAGAGAGGTCGAAGGCGAATTTCAGGCTGTCATCGTGATGCGCGCCAAGCCCCCCTTGACCACCACCCGTTATCATCAGGTGGAAAAGGATCGCTGGTTCAAAACCCCCGAACTCGCCGCCGAGGCTGCGCGGGCAGCGGCAAAAGCCCTGAAACTCGCAGTGGATGAAGGCGCGTTGAAAGCCTGAACCCGATCGAACTCCTGACGGGCGTTTGCCTCAGATAAAGGGAAGCAACCGAGGCGCCATGACGGCGCCCGCCCAAAGGAGAACCCCATGGAACAGCCCTCGCACGAACTGAGTACCTTGTTCGATCAACTCGGCCTGCCTTCGGATGACAAAGCCATTGATGACTTCATCATGGCCTATCCGCTGGAGCCGGAGATCAAACTGGTGGAGGCCGACTTCTGGTCGGAGCAACAGAAAGATCTACTGCGCGAATGGCTGCTCGCTGACGGCGAGGAGGCAGTGCTGGTGGATCAATTGAATGTCCGCTTGCACGACGGTAAATAACCCTCAACCCTTTAACCCCTGTGACAAGGGAGCTTGCTTCCGCTCGGCTGCGCAGCAGCCGTGCCCAGCCCCCCAGCGCGGGCCAGCCTAGCGCGGCTTCTCGGGCTTATAACCCAGCCGCAAACCACCCCAATGACGCCCCTTGAGCATGATCGGCACGGAAAGGTCATGCATCAGCTCACCCGTATCTCGGGTGTAGGTCTGCAACAGCACGGGCTGCTGGTGGCTACCGCAACGAATCCCGGTGCGGTCGGAGAACTTGCGTTTAGTGCGATTGTTCACCGTGTCCACTTGCGGATCGCCGGTCAGGGGTTGACTGAAGACCTTGTTGTGGGTCGGTACATAACCTTCCTGAGTACAAGCAATGGCGAATACCAGGCCTTCGTGCCGGGCGAGCAAAGGTTCCTGAATAGCCGGCAGGACCTGATCGGTGTAGCGGTCGAAACGGGTCTGGAACTTGGCGGGCTGGGTATTGGGGATGGGCTGGTAGCTGCGGTCGAACAGGTCCTCCAGGCTGACACGACCCTGGTCAATGTCTGCCTCGAACTGGGCCGCGATCTGGCTCGCCCCTTCGCGCGCCAGGTCGTAGACCCGTTGGTGATAATCGTCCAGGCCAACCTCGGCCAGGCGTTCGCTGATGGTTTCGGCCTGGCCCTCCATTTGCACTGCCGCTTGGGCCAGGCGCTGGGTCTGCTGGTCGCTGATGGACAGGTCACTGCGCATCTGTTCGATGGCGTGAAACAGGCTGTCGAGTTGTTCGCGATTGGTGTCAGTGCCTTGGGCGATGGCGCTGACCTGGGTTTCAACACCGGCCGCCAGCCGGGCTATGTTTTCCAGGTGCTGACCGGTGTGCTCGACCTGCTGCACGCCACTGTCCAGGTCGCTGGCCAGTTGCCGGATCTGCTCCACCACCTGGGCGGTGCGCTGCTGGATATCCGCAACCATGACCCCGACCTCGCCGGTGGCCGCGGCCGTACGCCCGGCCAGTCCACGGACCTCGTCCGCCACCACCGCGAAGCCGCGACCGTGCTCACCGGCCCGTGCAGCTTCGATGGCCGCGTTGAGCGCCAGGAGGTTGGTCTGGCTGGCGATCGACTGAATTACCAGGCTGACCCGCTGGATTTCATCGCTGCGCACGCTCAGCGCCTCGATCAACTCGCGGCTGTCGTTCGCGCGCTGGCTGAGCTGATGCATCCGGCTGATGGACTCCACCAGTTCGCTGCGCCCGGCAACGCTGCTGCGATGGGCCTCACTGGCGGCACTCAGGGCCTGCTGGCTGAGTTGCGAGGTGGCCTGTTCAGTGGTGATCATCGATTCGGCATTACCGACGATCTGCGCCGCCGCGTCGAGCTGCGACTGGACCTTGCCAGCCAGTTGCTTGACCGAATAGGCGACGCCGGCCGCCGACAACGCGTTATGGCTGGTGGTGTAGGACAGATCACGGGTCAGCTCGGCCAGCTTGTCCGCGGCTACCGGCTCAGGCGCGGCGGCCAGGCGCGAGCGCAGGCGCGGCAGCCAGACGATGAGCATCGCCAGGGGCAGGCCCAGATACAACGACCAGCCGCCCAACGTCATGCCGCACAGCAGCAATGTCAGCGCCAGACTCTGCAAGGTCGGCGTCAACCAGCGCGCCATGCTGTTGGTTACAGGCACCTGCACCTGCGCCGCATTCGCCACGGAACCGTCTGTCGCCATGTTGATCACCCACATTTCTCGTTGTTATGCCTGCATTAAACGCCACTACGGAGCCATTATCCATGGTCCATTAGTCGCGTTCTTGCGGGGGGTCAACGGAAGTAGACGAACAGGCGCAGAAAAAAATAAAAGATCGCAGCTTCCCGAAGAAAGCTGCGATCTTTTCTGAAACGCGGATCAGGCCTGACGCTGGTGCTTGTCGATCTGCTCGTGACGTTCCTGCGCTTCGATGCAGTACTTGGTGGTCGGGCTGATCAGCAGGCGCTTGAGGCCGATCGGCTCGCCGCTGTCATCACACCAGCCGAAGCTGTCGTCGTTGATACGGTCCAGGGCCTGCTCCAGCTGAGGCAGCATGCGCTGGTCGCGATCGATGGCGTTGACCAACCAGGTCCGCTCTTCTTCTACGGAAGCAGCGTCCGCCGGGTCAGCCGGGGTATCCAGGCTCTCAATGGCGATTCGGTTCTGTTCGATGCGCTCGTGGGTTTCCACTTTCATGTTCTGCAACAGCTTGGTGAAGAAAGCCAGCTGCTCGGCATTCATGTAGTCATCCGCCGGCATGGCCAGCAACTTTTCCTTTGTCATTGATTTCTCTATAAAAAAACGTGCATTAAGGCGAATTATGAAGCGTCCCGCAGCGCGCTGCCACGCTCATCGGGAAGGCGCCGTCTATTCCAAGCGCCACCCGGCACTCAATTTACGAGGGGCGGCAGTCTAAGGCCGAGTCGAAGCCTCAGCAACTGAAAACATAGGGAAAATGTCCGACAACCCTTCTAAATGTTCTCTGACAAGCTTTTGGCAGTCATCGGAGTGCGTTTATAACAAGAAATTCGATTCAATAGCTGTATCAAGAAGACAAATGGCAACGCCACGCGGGTCAGGCGTGGCGCTTTGTCGCAGCGTAGGGACCTTCAGCGTTTGAGTTTGCGCTTATTGCGGTACTGGTCGATGACCACCGCCACCACAATGATCAAGCCCTTGATGATGTCCTGAATGTAGGCATCCACGCCGACGAACGTGAAGCCACTGGCCATGACCCCGAGGATCAGCGCGCCGATCACCGTTCCGGTGATGCGCCCCACCCCACCGGCCAGGCTAGTGCCGCCGATCACGGCCGCAGCAATCGCGTCCAGCTCATAGGACATGCCCATGCCGGCCTGCCCGGTGGCGGCCCGCGCCGAGGCCACCACCCCGGCCAGCCCCGCCAGCAGCCCGGCGATGCTGTAGACGATCACCAGATGGCGTTTGACGTTGATGCCCGAGGTGCGTGCCGCCTGCATGTTGCCGCCGATGGCGTAGGTGTACTTACCGTACTTGGTGTAGCGCAGGGCAATATGGAAGATCACCGCCACCACCAGGAAAATGATCACCGGCATGGCGCCATGGCCGATGGCGGTATAGGAATCGGACAACATGCTCACCGGCTGGCCTTCGGTGTAGTAACGCGCCAGACCGCGGGCCGAGACCATCATGCCGAGGGTGGCAATAAAGGGCGGGATACCCGTGATGGCGATGATGCTGCCGTTGATCGCTCCGGCCAACAGCCCAACGCCCAACCCCGCCACCACCGGTATCCACACCGGTAAGTCAGTCAGGGAGGGAAACACCGCCCGGGTGAAATCCGAGGTTTGGGCCAGGCTGGCGGCGATCATGGCCGACAACGCCAGCACCGAGCCGGACGACAGGTCGATACCGGTGGTGATGATCACCTGGGTCACACCGATGGCCAGCAGACCGATGATCGACACTTGCAGGATCATCAGCACCAGGCGCTGGGAGTTCATCAGGAAACTCTGGTCACGCATGATCCAGCCAAACACTTCGAACACCAGGCCGATGCCGATCAGCACCAGGAAGATACTCAGTTCCGTCGGCAGCCGCCGACGCGTCCTGGCCGGTGCGGCCGCGGGTTTGTTTTCCAGTATCGCGTTCATAGCATTCACCTTTTTCTCTGTGGCGAGCTTGCGCCCTCAATTATCAGGACAGGCCAGAAGCCAACTGCATTACCCGCTCCTGGGTCGCCTCGCTACGGTCCAGCGTGCCCATCAGGTCTCCTTCATGCATCACCATCACCCGGTCGCTCATGCCCAGTACTTCCGGCAGTTCCGAAGAAATCATGATCACCGCCATGCCTTCGCTGGCGAGGTAGGAAATGAGCCGGTAGATCTCGGCCTTGGCGCCAACGTCGATGCCACGGGTCGGCTCGTCGAGGATCAGGATGCGTGGGTTGGTCATCAGCCATCGGGCCAGCAGGGCCTTCTGTTGGTTGCCGCCGGACAAGGTGTCGATGCACTGTTCCAGGGACGGAGTCTTGACCCGCAACTTCTTGCACATGTCTTCGCACAACGCGCGCAAGGCTTTCTGCTGGATGAAGCCGTTGCCGACGTAATGGGGCAACACGGCCATTTCCATGTTTTCCAGCACCGACAGGCACGGGAACAGGCCACTGAGCTTGCGATCCTCGGTCAACAGCGCGAACCCCTTCTCGATGGCCATGTGCGGGTCGCTGATGCGCACCGGTTGCCCGTCGAGCAGGATCTCTCCGCCCGTGCTGGGCGTCACGCCGAAGATCGCCTCGGCCACGTTGGTCCGGCCCGAGCCCATCAGCCCGGCAATGCCCAGGATTTCTCCGGCATGCAAGTCGAAGGACACATTCTTGAAAATGCCCTCCAGGCTCAAATCACGCACCGACAGCACCAGATCGCCGATGGGTTTGTCCCGTTCCGGGAATAACTGGCTCAGTTCGCGCCCGACCATCATTGATATCAGGCTGTCGCCGTCCATGCTGTCGGCCCGTTGCAGGCCGATGTAGGCGCCGTCGCGAAACACCGCGACTTCATCGGCGATGGCGAACACTTCGTTCATTTTATGGGTGATGTAGATGATGCCCTTACCCTGAGACTTGAGGTCGGCGATGATCGAAAACAGATGGGCGACCTCCGTCTCGGTGATGGCCGAGGTCGGCTCGTCCATGATCAGAATGTCAGAGTCGTAGGACACCGCCTTGGCGATCTCGACCATCTGCCGCTCGGCAATGCTCAGGTTGCCCACCTGCTCTTCAGGATCGAGGTTGATGCGCAGGCGCTCCAGCAACTTGGCGGTGCAGCTGTGCATTTCCCCGTGATCGACCATATGCAAGCCGTTGAGCTGCTCGCGGCCGATCCAGATGTTTTCAGCGATGCTCATGTGGGGCATCAGGTTCAGTTCCTGGTGGATCATCGCGATGCCGGCCTGCAGGGCTGCCAGAGGTGTGTCGAACTTCACCGGCTTGCCCCGCAGGCGCAGTTCACCGGCGTCCGGCTGGTAGATGCCGGCCACGATTTTCATCAGGGTGGATTTGCCCGCACCGTTCTCGCCCATCAAAGCCAGCACGGAACCGGGGCGCACCCGCAATTGCACATCCGACAGGGCCACCACGCCGGGAAAGCCTTTGCTGACGTTGACGACTTCCAGCAGATACGGTTCATCAGGCATTACGTCCGGCCGGAAAGTCATCGCCGGGGCGCTCGAAGCAGTCGCTGAAGCGAACATGATCAGGTACTCCCTCGGCAAGGTCAGTGGGCGACCTCGCCTGTTTATTGTTGTGGTAGCAGTACGTTAAACGTCACTTGAACTGATCGACGTTTTCCGGCGTGATCAGGCGATACGGCACCCATACGGCCTGCTCGACCGGCTGTTTCTTGACCATTTTCACCGCCGTGTCGATCGAACCGTCGGCCTGGCCCTTGGCGTCCTGGAACACCGAGACCGCCATCTCGCCTTTCTTCACGGCGTTCAGGCCGTCCGGCGTGCCATCGACCCCGGCGATCAGTACGCTGCCTTTCTCCTTGCCGGCACCCTTGAGTGCCATGGCCGCGCCGATGGCCATTTCGTCATTGTTGGAGACCACGGCATTGAACTCGCGGCCCTGAGTCAGCCAGTCGTTCACCAGTGTCATGCCTTTATCCCGCGACCAGATACCGGTCTGCTCTTGTTCGATCTTGATATCGGGGTACTTGGCCAGCACTTCCTTGACACCCTTGGTGCGGTTGGTGGTGGAGTTGTTCGCCAGGTCACCCAGCAGAATCACGATGTTGCCCTTGCCCGACATTTTGTCGGCCAGGTATTGCATCTGCATCCGGCCGGCTTCCAGATCGTCGGACGCCACGGTCACCACGCCTGCGGGCAGTTTCAGGTCGTCGGGACGCCGATTGACGTACACCAACGGGATCCCGGCGGCGACCGCGGCCTTGGTAATGCGCTGGGTGGCGGCAGTGTCCACCGGGTTGACGATGATTGCGTCGACCTTCTGGCTGATAAAGCTTTCCACCTGGCTCAGTTGCTTGACCACATCACTGCGTGCATCTTCGAACTGCAAGGTGACGCCATCCGGCAGGGACTTGGCTTTGCTGTCCATCGACTCACGCAGATACGTCAGCCAGGTGTCATCGAACTGGGACATGCTGACGCCGATCTTCAGGTCCGCCAGGGCGGCGCCGCTGGTGAGCATCAACGACAGGGCCAGCGAGGCGATACGGGTCTTGGTCTTCATGAACGGTCTTTCTCCACTTTTTTGTTGGTTTTATGGATAAGGCGTGATGGATCTCAGGAACGGGGCAAACGCACGATGGGCGCACCGGGCATGCAACACACCACGGTGCCGTTGCGCTGAATGCACAGGGATTCGAACAGGGGAAGGATTGCGCACAGGCGCAGCGAGCTTGGCAGGTGAAACGCAGAACGGCTGAAGGTTTTCATCGACGGTACCTGGCTGTGTTTCTTGTTTTTGTTTTGTCCGTCATTTGCTCAAGGCTGACTTGGCAAAAGACGAACAGGGGTGTCGGTAACCTGGAATCGACTTTATTGGAAAATATTTTCCATATCAACTCATTTTAGAATTTTATTCGTTTTTTATTCCATGGCCGACAGACGTGGCCAAAACCACCACTTCGCCCTGCTCGGCGCTCAGCCTTGCAGCGTCGAGGATGCGAGTGGTCGCCAGGGCATCACGGGCCTCCACCGGCAAAGGACCAACGCCTTGCAACGCGGTTTGCAGACGCTGGTAGAACGTCATCCAGCAGCCGCGCTCCGATGCCACACGCTCGCGCTCGCTGCCTTGCTCGAACCAGCCCCAGCGCCGATGCTCTTCGCTCCCCCAGCGCTCACCCTCGGTCGCCGGGCTCAACCCGGCCAGCGCCTGGGCCTCCTGGCCGTCCAGGCCCTCGACGGTGTAGCAGCCTCCGGTGCCGCTGACCCGAAAGCGCGGGCGCGGTGCGTTTTGCAGGCAACTGCCGCTCAGGTGGGAAAGCACGCCGCTGGCATGGGTCAGGGAGATAAAAAAGCCGTTGTCGAACACCTGCCCGGGTTGCCGGTAATCCAACTCGGCGTAAACCCTGGTCACCGGGCCGAACAGTTGCAGCGCCTGGTCCACCAGATGGCTACCCAGGTCCCGCAGAAACCCGCCGCCGCTACCTTTGCCGACCGATGTTGGCGAATAACGCTCGACGCTGGACTCAAAGCGAATGACCTGCCCCAGCGCACCGGACTCCAGCAGTTTGCGCAAAGTCAGGTAGTCCGAATCCCAGCGGCGGTTCTGATACACGGTCAGCGGCACGTTGTGCTGCTCGGCGGCCAGCACCATCGCCTCGGCCTGTGCGGCATCAAGGGCGAAAGGTTTGTCGCTGACCACTGCAATACCCAGTTCAATGGCCTGCATGACCACGGCCGGGCGACCGTCCAGCGGCGTGGACACCACCACCGCATCGACGCCTGCGGCCACCAACTGTTCGAGGGTATCGAAGGCTTGGGCGTGCGGGTGCTCGCTCGCCAGTTGCTGGCGCCGCTCAGCGGACCGCGTCACCACGCCGACAAACGTAGCCCCGGGCAGACTGCTGATCAGCGGTGCATGGAAAAACCGTCCGCCCTTGCCGTAGCCCACTAGTCCGATTCGCATGAAAGCTCCTGGTTAATCACTGAATGAATGCAACCCCTGTGGGAGCTGAGCTTGCTCGCGATGGCGGTGGATCAGCTTGCATTGATGCTGAGTGTGCCGCCGTCATCGCGAGCAAGCTCGGCTCCCACAGGCGCTCTTGGCTGCTCACAGATTCGGCGTCCGCCACCGAATCCTTGTGGGAGTACCTTCAGGTCAATCCGCTCCCACAGCGGATTGTGGTTAGCCGTAGAAACGCGGGCGTTCGGGCAGTTCGACCTTGACGATCTGCCCACTCTGCTGCGCTTGAACACAGGCATCCGCCGCCACTGCCGCGGCGAACCCGTCCCAGGCCGACGGCCCGCCCACCTGTCCGGCGCGCACGCCGTCGATGAAAGCCTGCAATTCGACGTCGTAGGCCGCGATGAAACGATCCTTCCAATCCATCAGGATCGCATTGGACAGCTTGGCGCCACTGCGCAGTTGCACCTGGGACGGCTCCGGGAGTTTGGCGATGCCCGTCTCCCCCACCACTTCGCACTGGATGTCGTAGCCATATTGGCAATTGACGAAAACCTCCACATCGATGCGCGTGCCCTTGGCGGTTTCCAGTAACACGATCTGCGGATCGCGCAGGTGCGCCAGCGCCTTGCTGGTCTTGCGCGGGAATACCACCTGCACCGAAACGTAGTCATCGGCCAGCAGCCAGCGCAGCACATCCAGCTCATGGATCAGTGTGTCGGTGATCGCCATGTCGGTCTTGTAGTTCTCCCCCACGCTCGGATTGCGATGCGCGCAGTGCAGCATCAGCGGTTCACCGATCTGACCGCTGTCGATCACCGCCTTGAGCGCTCGATAGCCTTCATCGTAAGGGCGCATGAAACCGACCTGAACCAGCCGCTTGCCATGGGCGACTTCGGCTTCGACGATCTTGCGACAGCCTTCGGCCGTGACCGCCAGGGGCTTTTCACAGAACACCGGTTTACCCGCCGCGATTGCCGCCAGCACGAACTCTTCGTGGCTCGGCCCCCAGGAGGTGACCAGGACCGCCTCAACGTCCGGCGCATTGATCAAGGCATGGCCGTCGGGATACACCTCGGCGGTCAGTTTCAAGTCGGCCAGCACCTTCGCCGCCTGGGCGAGGTTGATGTCGGTCACCGCCACCACCTGGCTGTTGAGCAAGGTCTGGCTGCAACGACGGATATGGTCCTGGCCGATGGCCCCGGTGCCGATGACGCCCAGCTTCAAAGACATGAAAAACTCCTTTCGTAGGGTTGGGGCTGTTAATACTGGCGAGCCTCGGCCAGTCGTTCATTGAGGGTTTGGGCGGCCGCATCGGTGCGCGCGCTGGTGGAGACTTGCGCCACGCCGACCCGCCACCAGGACAGGTAGCTGTGGATCATGGTCTTGGGCAAGACCTTGATATCGATGAGGGTCGAGACCGTTTGCAGCCGCGCATCGGCCAGGGCCGCGTGGAGTTCGTCGAGGGTCTTGACCTTGTAGGTCTTGCAGCCGTAGGCCGCCGCGCTCATGGCGAAGTCCACCGGCACGAAGCCGCCATCGAGCTTGCCGGTGTCCGGGTTGCGGAAGCGGAACTCGGTGCCGAAGCTGTCCATGCCGTTGCCCATCTGTAAATTGTTGATGCAACCGAACGTCATGTTGTCCAGCAGCACCACATTGATCTTGCGACGCTCCTGGATCGAGGTCGCCAGCTCCGAATGCAGCATCATGTAGGAGCCATCACCCACCAGGGCATAGACCTCTTTGTCGGGCTCGGCCAGCTTCACGCCCAGCGCCGCGTTTACCTCATAGCCCATGCACGAATAGCCGTATTCGACGTGATAGGTGTTGACCCCCTTGCTGCGCCAGCTGCGCTGCAAGTCGCCGGGCAGGCTGCCGGCGGCGGCAACGATGATCGCCTCATCGGCCAGGGCTTGGTTGAGGGTGCCCAGCACGCGGCTCTGGGTCAGGCAGGAACCGGTGAGTTCGATGAATTCACGAAACACCGCCGGGTCCAGGTGATCGTTGATCTCTGGGACGAAGTCCTGGGTCTGGAAGTCAGCCTGATAGATCCGGTCCACTTCGGCATCCAGTTGGGCTTTGGCATCAGTGATCTGCCCGCCCCATTCGGCACGATAGTCACCCATCGCGGCGGACAAAGCCTGCAGGCCTGAGCGCGCGTCGGCCAGCAGTTGCACACCGTCAAGCTTCAAGGCATCGCAAGGGCTGATGTTGAGGTTGAGAAACTGCACATCCGGATGCTGGAACAGCCATTTGGACCCGGTGGTGAAATCGCTGTAGCGGGTGCCGATACCAATGATCAGGTCCGCTTCCTTGGCCAGCAGGTTCGCCGCCAGGCAACCGGTTTCACCGACGCCTCCGACGTTCAGTGGATGACTGGACACCACCGCACTCTTGCCGGCCTGGGTCTCGGCAAAGGGGATTTCGAAGCGCTCGGCAAAAGCCTGCAACGCTGCGTTGGCTCCGGCGTATTTCACCCCGCCGCCGCAGATGATCAGCGGCTTGCGCTTGCCCTTGAGCAGCGCCTGGGCATCGCCGAGCATGGCTTCGGTGGCCGGGCGACGGTCGATGCGGTGAACGCGCTTTTGCAGAAAGTAATCGGGGTAATCGTAGGCTTCGGCCTGCACGTCCTGGGGCAACGCCAGGGTCACCGCGCCGGTTTCGGCCGGGTCGGTGAGCACGCGCATGGCGTGGATCGCGGCGCTCATCAGTTGCTCGGGGCGGTTGATGCGATCCCAGTATTTGCTCACGGCCTTGAACGCATCGTTGGTGCTGATGCTCAGGTCATGGAACTGTTCGATCTGCTGCAGCACCGGATCCGGTTGGCGGCTGGCGTAGACATCACCAGGCAACAGCAGCAACGGGATACGATTGGCCGTCGCGGTGGCGGCGGCGGTCAGCATGTTCGCCGCGCCGGGGCCGACCGACGAAGTACAGGCGTAGATTTTGCGGCGCAGATGCTGCTTGGCGAAACCGATGGCAGCGTGGGCCATGCCCTGCTCGTTGCGCCCCTGATGGACCACCAGGTCACCGCTGTCCTGCTCCAGCGCCTGACCCAGGCCCAGCACATTGCCGTGGCCAAAAATCGTAAAGACCCCGGCGACGAATTTGCTCTGGACGCCATCGACCTCGACGTACTGGTTATCGAGGAATTTCACCAGGGCCTGGGCCATGGTCAGTCGTGTTGTGGTCATGCTTGCACCTTGTCTGGAATGCAAATTTGGCGGCTGGCTCAGTCCACTGTGGGAGCGAGTTTGCTCGCGATAACAGTATTTCAGGCGACTTATCTGTTGAATGTGCTGCCGCCATCGCGAGCAAGCTCGCTCCCACAGGGGGGCTTCGTCATTCTTGAAAGTCGGGTCAGGCCTGGGAGCTTTGCAGGTGATTCATGCTCGCCCCCAATGCCTGGCGGATGTCGGCCAGTTCATGAATGCTCTGGGCAAAGGGTTCGAAGGACAGGTAGCCCTCGTAACCACCGGCCCGCAACGCCTCGATCTGCGCGGCATTGCCGAGAATGTCGGCCTCGCCCACCAGCACGCGGTGGCCGTCGCGGATGGTCGTCAAGGGTGCCTGGGCATCCTCGACACCGGAGATGTGCACCAGCCCGGTCAGCTCGGGGAAAAATTCCTGCTCACCGGCCAGGTGATGATGAAAGGTGTCATGCACCAGACGGAACACATCCAGCCCGCCAATGGCCTTGATCGCTTCCACTGCCGTGCGCTTGCGTCGCAGCGAACACTCTTCAAACCCCAACGGCTCGATGAAACCGTAGATGCCGAAAGCCCGCAGGATCGGCGCCAGCTCACTGAGGGCCGTACGCAGCCCCGCGGCGCGTTCGGCCTCGCCGCGCGGGTCGTCGCGCTCGTTGAGCGGGCACATCACCAGCCCCTCGGCGCCGCATTCGCGAGCATAGTCGGCCAGCCGCACGGCTTGGGCACGGCGCTCCTCGTTCCATACGTCGAAGGGATACAACGCGTTGATCGACAACACCTTGATGCCCCGCTCCTCGCACAACTCACGCACCTGTGTCGGTGGCATGCCGTTTTCGATCTCGACGCCCTTCAGATCGTTGCGGATCTCGATGGCATCGGTTTTCAGCGCCAGCGCCAGGTCAATGAAATCGGGCAGTGACAGGCGCGGAGCAACCATTCGGTTCAAGGCAAAACGCAGGGGCTTGTTCATTGTTGTTATCCCTCCGGCATTCATAAACGGTTATTGGGCAGTCGGCATGCTGAACTCGGGGCCCTTGGCGATGCTGTCGGGCCAGCGCTGCATCACGCTTTTGTAGCGGCTGTAAAAGCGCAAACCTTCTTCACCGTAGGCATGGTGATCGCCAAACAGCGAGCGCTTCCAGCCGCCAAAGGAATGCCAGGCCATGGGCACTGGAATCGGCACGTTGATGCCCACCATACCGACCTTGATGCTGCGGGCAAACGCCCGGGCAATGCCGCCGTCACGGGTGAAGCAGGACACGCCGTTGCCGAACTCGTGAGCATTGATCAAGGCCACGGCGCTGGCGAAATCCGCCACGCGAACGATGCCCAGCACCGGGCCGAAGATCTCTTGCTGGTAGATGCTCATCTGGGCGGTGACCTGGTCGAACAGCGTCGCGCCGACAAAGAACCCCTGCTCGGCCCCCGGCACCTTGAAACCACGGCCGTCGACGATCAGGCGCGCGCCCTCGGCGACCCCGGCGTCGATGAAGCCTTCGACCTTGGCCTTGTGCTCGGCGGTCACCAGCGGCCCCATGTCGGTGCCGGGTTGCTGGCCGTTGCCGATCTTCAACTGATCGATGCGCGGCAACAGTTTGGCAATCAATTCATCGCCCACGTCCCCCACCGCTACGGCAATGGAAATCGCCATGCAGCGTTCACCGGCCGAGCCGTAGGCCGCGCCGATCAATGCGTCCGCCGCCTGGTCGAGGTCGGCGTCGGGCATGACGATCATGTGATTTTTCGCCCCGCCAAGCGCCTGCACGCGCTTGCCGTTCGCCGTGCCCTGCTGGTGGATGTACTCGGCAATCGGCGTGGAGCCGACGAAAGAAATCGCCTCGATGTGCGGGTGCTGCAACAGCGCATCTACCGCCACTTTGTCGCCCTGGACCACGTTGAACACACCGTCCGGCAACCCGGCCTCCGTCAACAGCCGAGCCATCAGCAAACTGGCGGACGGGTCACGCTCCGAAGGCTTGAGGATGAAACAGTTACCGGCGACCAGTGCCAGGGGAATCATCCACAGCGGCACCATCACCGGAAAATTGAACGGCGTGACTCCGGCACACACACCCAAGGGCTGGCGCAGGTTCCAGTTGTCGATGCCGCCGCCGATGTTGTCACTGAAATCGGTCTTGAGCAGGTTCGGCGCGCCGCAGGCGTACTCGACGATCTCGATGCCGCGGGTGACTTCGCCATGGGCGTCGGATAGCACCTTGCCGTGCTCGCGACTGATGATCTGCGCCAGTTCGTCGTGATGGCGGTCGAGCAATTCCTTGAACTTGAACATCACCCGCGAACGGCGCAATGACGATTGCTCGGACCAGCCCGGGAATGCCGCCAGCGCCGAGGTCACCGCGGCCTCGACGGTGCCCGGTTCGGCCAGCGCCACCCGGGCCTGTATCGCGCCGGTGGCCGGGTTGAAGACGTTGCTGAACCGCACCGTGTCGCTGTCCTGCACTCGACCGTTGATGTAATGGCCTACTACCGGGGCATCGCTCATTGTTCTTGTTCTCCGTGCAAAGGGTGGAAATCAGAGATCAAGCAGCCAACTGTGCTGCGGATCGTTATGGAACTGCCAGACCCGCTTCGGGCCGGCCATGACGTTCAGGTAATACGACTCGTACCCGTAGGGCACGCTGACCGGGTGGTAACCCTTGGGCACCACCACCAGGTCGCTGTTTTCCACGGCCATGGCCTGGTCGATGCTGCGGTCGTCGGTATAGACCCGCTGGAACACGAAGCCCTGGGACGGGTTGACCTGGTGGTAATAGGTTTCTTCCAGGAAGCTCTGGTGCGGCAGGTCGTCGGTGTCGTGCTTGTGGGGTGGGTAGCTCGACGAATGCCCCGACGGCGTGCGCACTTCCACCACCAGCAGCGAGTGGGCCGGCTCACTGTCGGGCAGGATGTCGCAGACATAGCGGGTGTTGGCACCCTTGCCGCGCACGCTGCGCTTCATGCTGTCCGGGCGGATCAGCCGTGGACCGTAACTGTTTTGCGCAGAACCCGGCGCAGCACACACGGCAATCTGTACATCGCTCAGAGCGGTGACCTGGGCCTGGCTGCCGGGCGGCAGATACGCGGCGTAGGGCGATTTATCCTCAAATACCGACTGGCGATCACCGAGGTTGTCCCAATCGAAGGCACCCTGCCCCGGTGCTTCACCCTTGAGGCTGATGCGCCCGCTGAGCAAGACCAGGCACAGTTCCTTGTCGGCGGCAGCCACCGGGAGCTTTTCACCAAGGCTCAAGCGGTAGGCGGCAAACCCGACATACTCCAGTTCGTCGGCGGGTAGCTGGACTATGGTCTGGCCGCTTGGCTGGCTTTTGATCAACAGGCTCATGACGCAGTCCTCTCTTGCAGCAAGGCGCGCAGGGTGTCGTAGCCTTTCTTGGCGTAGGCATAACTCGGTGCCACGGCCGGATCCTGTTCGGCTTCGACCACCAGCCAGCCGTGATAGTCGGCGGCAAGCAGCACGTCCAGCAACGCGGCAAAGTCGATGTCACCATCACCCGGTACGGTGAAGGTGCCGTTGACGATGCAGTCGGGGAAACTCCAGAGGTTGTTGCGCGCCAGTTGCACCACAGGCTTGCGCACGTCCTTGAAATGCACATGGCAAATGCGCTCGATGTGCTTGCGCAACACCTGCAAGGGTTCGCCGCCGCCCATGTAACAGTGGCCCGAGTCAAACAGCAGGCCAACCTCACTGCCGGTCAGGGCCATCAGTTTGTCGATGTCCGAAGGCGATTCGACATAGGCGCCCATATGATGGTGATACGCCAGGCGCACACCCCGGGACAGGGTGAAGCGCGCCAGTTCGGTGAGTTTTTCGGCATAGTCTTGCCAGGCTTCGTCCGTGTGAAAACGCGGTCGCTCGATCAGTGGGATGCGCTGGCCTTGAATGGAATCGGCCACCTCGCCGTACACCAGCACCGTCGCACCGTTTTGCGCGAGCAACTCGACATGGCTGGCGATGGCATCGATCTCTTCGGCCGCCGAGCGCCGGGCCAGACGACTGGAATACCAGCCGGAGACCAGCGCCAGGTCATAGGGCCGCAGCACATCGCCAACGCCCTTGGCATCCTTGGGAAATTTGCCGTTGAGCTCGAAACCTTCGTAACCGATTTCCTTGCCTTCGCTCAGCGCCGTACTCAACGGCGTCTCGCCACCCAGCGATGGCAGATCGTCGTTGCTCCAGGAAATCGGGTTGATGCCAATTCGAATTGCGGGCATGGCTGCACCTTTTATTGTTTTTACCTAACCATTGAAGGCGGCGATGAACCCTGTGGGAGCGAGCCTGCTCGCGATAGCGGTGTGTCAGGCGACTTAATATTGACTATCAGTCCGCTATCGCGAGCAGGCTCGCTCCCACAGGATCAGTGTTCACAGCGTCTAACTTCGCGCAGCACGCCACGCCTCGATCAACTCCACAAACCTACCCTGCACCTGCCGGATCAACGTTTCATCGTCGATTTCCCCGGCCAGCCAGGCACGACTCGGTTCCTGGAAGATTGTCCGTCCCACGGCAAATCCACGGCAGGTTGTGCTCTGGCTGGCCTGGCGGAAACCCTCGGCCAGCACGGAGGCCGGGGCGTTGAGGCCCAGCAGTACCACACCTCGGCAATAGGGATCACGCTGTTGAATCAGCTCATCGAGTTGTTTCCATTCGTCGGCCGTCTGGGCTTCGATTTTCCACCAGGCCGGGAAGATGCCCAGGTTGTAGAGGCGTTTGAGGGCGCGATACAGCACGTCCGGGTGCGGCGACGGATGATCCTTGGGTGGAATGACTTCCAGCAGCAGTTCATGACCGCTGACCTGGGACGCCTGATACAGCGCCATGAGTTGCGCCTCCTGTTCCAGGCGCAGCAGCGGTTCGTCGTCGGGGTGAAATTGCACCAGGCACTTGATGATCTGTTCCTGTGGCCAGGCGATCAGGTTGCTGCCGATAGAGCGCCCATGTTCGAACGCCAGCGGCCGCGAACCCTGCACCTCCACTGGCCGGGCAACCCACCAGTCACGTCCAGTGGCGGCGTTCAGCGAGTCCTGGCCGAAACGTTGGTCGGCCAGCAGACCGACATCGGCCTCGATGCCCTGACGTTTCAGGTCGGCTTCGACCCGTTCCACGGCCTGGATGAACAGTTGCTTGAGTTCGCTGATAGCGCCCAGCTCACGCCCGCCTTTGTGGGCCAGTTCCACCAGTTGCCAGCGATGATCGAAGGCAAAAATGAACAGTTGCTTCCACTGTTTGCGCGGCACGCTGACCTGATGCAGACGTTGCAATGCCGCGTCTCGATCCGGCCGGGTAATCGGCACCGGGCTATTGAACAGATAGTCGAGTTCAGCCCGGGTCGGCATCGCTGGCGCACAGGCATGTCGCGACACCACCAGGCCACCGCAGGCATTGGCCAGCTGGCAGCAGCGTTCATCACTGGCGTCCTCCAGCCAACCGGCGAGAAAGCCCGACATGAACGCATCACCTGCACCTAATACATTCAGGACTTCGACACGAACCCCGGGATAGATGGCGCCATCTTCAAGTCGGTTAGGGATGGTGCCGTGGATCACCGTGCAACCTTGCGGGCCGAGCTTGACCACCAAGGTCGCCGCCGTCAGCGAGCGCACGGTACGCAACGCGCTCAGCAGATCTTCGCTGCCGCCGGCGATCAGGAATTCTTCTTCGGTGCCGACGATCAGGTCGAAACGCGGCAGGATGCTTTGCACGTGCTGGCTGACTTTCTGGTCGGCGACGAAACGGGTTTCCCCATCGGCCTTGCCCGCCAGGCCCCAGAGCACCGGGCGATAATCGATGTCCAACACGCGTTTGACGTTGTGTTTCTCGGCGTAATCCAACGCCTGGGTGCTGGCCTTGTAGACACTTTCGGTAGAGAAATGCGTGCCGGTGATCAGCAGCGCCTTGCTGGAGGCAATGAACGTTTCATTGATGTCTTCGGCGCGCAGCGCCATGTCGGCGCAGTTTTCCCGGTAGAACACCAGGGGAAAGGTTTCCCGGTCCTTGATACCCAGCAGGACCATGGCCGTCAGGCGTTCAGGGTCGACCTTGATGCCACTGACATCGCAGCCTTCGCGGGCCAGGGACTCCACCAGGAAACGGCCCATATGATCGTCCCCTACCCGGCTCAGCATCGCCGACCTGAGCCCTAACCGCGCGGTGCCGAAGGCGATGTTGGCCGACGAGCCACCCAGGTATTTGGCGAAACTTGCGACATCTTCCAGGCGCGCTCCGACTTGCTGCGCGTAGAGGTCGACGCCCAGGCGTCCCAGGCAGATCACATCCAATTGACGCCCACTGGCAAAACGAGTCTGGCCCATGCTGGCTCCTGTTATTTTTATCAGCCCGCGCTTGCCACCGAAACCGGCGCCAACGCTCTTGGTGGATGCAGACTAAAACGAGCAGCGGCCAACAATCAATAATTATTCTATAAATTTTTTACGTGGAATATTTTTTCCAATACGCTATCACTGGAGCGCGCCAGACGCGGTGCATCGTTTCAGCAGGTGCCGCAACGTTGTCTGCTCATGATTTTCCCCGTGCCTACGCTGTAGACTGCGATCAGCCAACCTATTGTCGAGGGCCGGCCCTTTTCCCGGGCCGCCCTATAAGAACAAGCCAGAAGGATTTTCTATGACCCGCCCCGATCTGCCGGCGCCGTCCGAGAGCGCGTCCGAACCCGCCCTTTCAAGCCCACCGATCAATGCCGAGCGCCTGCTGCAACTGATTACCGACGAGTATGAAAGCCTGCCGCGACAGCTCAAACGCATCGCCAGCTACATGAGCCAGCAAAGCGACCGGATCATGGTCGATCGCATCAGCGACATTGCGCGCGAATGCGAAGTGCATCCGTCGGCCATCGTGCGGTTTTCCCAGCGTTTCGGCTTCAGCGGGTTCAGCGAAATGCAGGCCTTGTTTCGCGAGGCCTATACCCACAAGACCACGCCGGTGCAAAACTACCAGCAGCGCATCCGCAGCATGATCGCCAACAAGTCGCAGAAAGCCAGCGGCGGCGACCTGGCGCGCGAATGCGTCAACGCCACCCTCTCGGGCATCGAGCGTCTGGGCCTGGAGCTGGACGATCAAGCCTTCGACAAAGCCGTAGACCTGGTGGTCAACGCCGACAACATCTATGTGGTCGGCGTGCGACGCTCGTTCGCGGTGGCCGATTACCTGGTCTATAACCTGCAACACACCAACAAGCGCATCCATCTGGTGTCCGGCCTGGGGGGCAGTTATCGCGAGCAAATGCGCAGCGTGCGGGCCAACGACCTGGTGATCGCGATCAGCTTTACGCCCTACGGCAAGGAAACCCAGCACTGCCTGCGCATTGCCCAGCATCATCAGGCCAAGACGCTGATCATCACCGACAGCAACCTGTCGCCCCTGGCCAAACGGGCCAATGCGGTACTGTTGGTGAACGAAGGCAGCTCTTTCGCCTTCCGCTCGTTGAGTGCCACGTTGTGCCTGTGCCAGGCGTTGTTCATCGCCGTGGCTTACCGACTGGAACTCAAGGTCGATGAAATCCATGAACAGGTCGGGTTCGAGGATTAACCCCGCAAGATTCTTCTGAAGGAGACGTCATGAAACTGATCGGCATGCTGGACTCGCCCTACGTGCGACGCGTCGCCATTTCCGCCAAGTGCCTGGGGGTTGCCCTGGAACACGAGTCCGTTTCGGTGTTCAGGCATTTCGAACAGTTCCAGCGCATCAACCCGGTGGTCAAGGCACCGACCCTGGTGCTCAACGATGGCAACGTGCTGATGGATTCCACATTGATCATCGACTACCTCGAGGCCTTGGCCGCGCCGGGCAAAAGCCTGATGCCGGTCGACAGTGGGCAACGGCTGCGCGCATTGCGCGTGATTGGCCTGGCCCTGGCGGCGTGCGAGAAGTCAGTGCAGATCTACTACGAACGCAACCTTCGGCCGACAGAAATCCAACACGCCCCCTGGGTCGAACGCGTGGAAGGCCAACTGGCGGCGGCCTATGACATGCTCGAACAGGAACTGGTGAAACAGCCCCTGACCACCGATGGCACCCTCGATCAGGCGGGCATCACCGTGGCAGTGGCCTGGAGCTTCACCAACCTGGTGGTGCCGGATCAGGTGCAGGGCAAGTCATTTCCATCGATCAGCGCGTTTACCGCCTATGCCGAAGGGTTGGAGGCGTTCGCCAGCACGCCGATGGTATAGCGGACGAGCGCGGCTTGTGTGGGAGCGGGCTTGCTCGCGAAGACGGTGGCAAACTCAACATCATCGTCTCAGATAGACCGCTATCGCGAGCAGGCTCGCTCCCACAGTTGGTTCCTGAGTGACCATCGGATGAGGACCCCCCAGATCTATGTGGGAGCGAGCCTGCTCGCGATAGCGGTGGGTCAATCAACATCAATGGCACTGATCCGACGCCATCGCGAGCAGGCTCGCTCCCACAGTTTGGGGCCGGGGGACTGCAAAATTTGTGTTCGGCACAAAGAGTTGCTTCAAGTCAGCTCCATTTCCTTTGGCTTTACCACCGGCGCCACCTCGAAGCGATCCGCCAGGAACGGCGTGATGTCCAGCGGCAAGGGCTCGTTGTTCACCAGTTTGTCCAGCAACACTCCAGTGATGGCCGAGGTCAGGATGCCGGTGCGAAAGTGCCCACAGGCATTTAGGTACCCTTCAATGCCGCGCATCGGGCCCAGGATGGGCAACTCATCAGGTGAGCCGGGGCGCAAACCGGCCCAGGTGCGTTTCAGGTTGACGTCGGCCAACTGCGGTATGCAGCGCATCGCGCCCTGCACCAGCCCCTCGATTTCCGGGTAGGTGGTGGTCACGTCGAAACCCTTGTCCTCGGTGGTACTGCCGATGAGGATCTCGCCGTTGTCCTTTTGCGCGACATAGCAGTCGCTGGTGGTCAGGCACCCGTTGAGGATCTTCGGCATGCGTTCGGTCAGCAGGATTTGCCCCTTGACCGGCTTGACCGGGATTCGCACACCGGTGGCCTGCTCGCTCAGGTCCGCCGCCCAGGCACCGGCGGCATTGATCAGCGTCCGGCAGTTGAATGTCCCGGCTTCGGCGGTTCTCACCCCCGTCACCCGCGCACCGTCTCGAAGTACCTGCGCCACGTTGGTGTTGAAGAACATATCGACGCCGTTCTGCCGGGCGCCCTCGGTGTAGGCATCGGCCAGCCGGAACGGGCTGACCTGATGGTCGCACAGAAACTCCAGCGCGCCCCGGGCCTCATGGCTGACATTCGGCTCAGCCTCGCGCAGGGCGGCCTGATCGAGCCAGCGTACCTGATCGGCCAGGTGGGGAATGCAGGCGACGATGTGCTCGGCATACAAACGGTCTTCATCGTCGTAGATCACGAACTTGAGCCCGGTCTCCTCGAACTTGAAGTCCATGCCGTGGTTGTCCATCAGCTCGCGGTGCAGTCGGGGATACATCGCGTTGGACTGCAAGGCGAAATCGAAGAACGACTGGGGCAGGATGTGCGGCGTGCTGGCGTCCACCGCCACGGCGGCGCCCTGGGCCTGGCGCTTGCGGTTGGCCGACATCATCCGAAAGAAAATCACCCCGCAGCCCAGGCCCACGGATTCACCGATGGCCCACAGGCCGCCGGCCGAAGCGCGGGTGGCGTTGCCGGGGCGCTTGGCGTCGATCAAGGCGATCTTCAAATGCTTGCGTTTGGACAGTTGATAGGCACAGGACGCACCGATCACGCCCCCGCCGACGATAACGACATCATAGTGCTTGAGGTCTGAATGCTCAGTCATGCCGGAGGGCCTCCGTGCCGACGTTCTGAAAGGCTGAAAAGGGAATCGGGTCGATGGGGAAACGCGGCCGCAGCCAGCCAACGTCGGCACGCCCGGTGGCCTGGCGCAGGCGATCACTGCAATAGCCCACGCACATCCGCCCCTGACAGTCACCCATGCTCACGCGGGTGCGCATTTTCAGGCTGGCCATGTCTTGCACGCCCTGCTCCAGGGCGCGGTCGATGTCGGCGCGGGTCGCGTGTTCGCAGCGACAAATGACCGTGTCGGCGGTCGGCAACGCGGTTTGTCCGGCGCCGCGTTGCGTGTAGCGGTCCACGGCGGCGCGAAAGCGAATGATCCGGTCCAGTTGCGCCCTATACCGGTCGCGGTACTCCAGGGCAGTGGAGCAATCCAGCAGGTCGGCCTGCATCAGGATCGACAGTGCGGCGATGCGCCCGCTCAACATGGCGGCTTCGCCACCGCGAATCCCGCCCACGTCGCCGGCCAGGTGAATGTGCGCCTCGCTGCTTTGCTGCCAAGCATCGGACACTGCCCGCAAATAACCGTCATCGATGAAGCCATGCTCCAGGCCCATCTGCTGGCTCAATTGGGTGCGCGGGATGAAACCATAGCCGACTGCCAGCGTCTGGGCCGGGACCTGTTCGGCTCGTTCGAGGTCGGGCTCCCAGGTACTGGAATACGGTGCAACGGTGACGATGTCCAGCTCGCCCTCGCCGTTGGCCTGTACCACTCCCCAGCCATAACGCACGGGGATGCGATGCAGTTTGAGATAAGCCAGCATGCTCAGGCCGTCGAGGAACAATTGTGGTTTGTTCAGCAATGCCAGGCTTTCCCTGGCGATCTTGCCGAAGGCACAAGCCTCATAGACGCCCGCCACGGCCACGCCCGAAGCGTGAAGTTGACAGGCCACCAGCGGCAGCAACGGGCCTGTACCGGCGATCACCACCGGCCCCGGCGGCTTGACCGCTCCGCTCTTGATCTGCAATTGCAGACCACCGAGCAGCATCACCCCCGGCAGTGTCCAGCCAGGGAACGGCACGCTGCGCTCGTGACAACCGGCCGCCAGCACCAGGTGGGAATAGCTGACCTCGCGCAGTTGTTCATCGGCGTTCAGCAGCATCAGCGCCTTGAACCCTTCGGCGCCGATGACGCGGTGGTTGAGTTGCACATCGATCAGCCCGGCGTAGCGCTGGAACTCACCGTGGAGTTTGTTCAGGGCTTCGCTGTAGCGCGGCCCGAGGTAATCCAGGCTCACCCCGTCGCGCAGCGGCCCGCGGTAGACCACGCCACCCAGGCGCGGCGCTTCTTCGAGCAGGGTGCAACGCACCCCGTGGGTGGCCAGCTCGATGGCCGCGGCCATACCCGCCGGCCCGCCGCCGACAATCACCGGATGGAGGTTCATGGTGCCTCCCTTTCGGCGATGCGATTGGCCCGGGTTTCGATTTGCATGCCGGGACGCACTTGGGTCTGGCAGGCGCGGCGCTTGTGGCGGCCGTCGATCTTGACCAGGCAACATTGGCACACGCCCATGCCACAGTATGCGCCACTGAGTTGGTCGTGATCGTTGCGTGCTACCTGGCGCTGGCCCAGGGCCTGAATGACGCTGAGGACGGTTTCACCTTGGGCCGCGCTGACGGACTGCCCGTCCAGGTGCACCGTCATGTCGGCCTGCTGCAGCGGCTGGATATCAAATTTTCGGCGTAGAAGGTCTTGAGGTTGCATCATGTTGCTCTTCCTTGAAGGTTCAGTGAGGTCTCGGCTCCTTGCGGCACACCATCACCGGTTCGTGTCAGTGCCCATCAGCGACAGCGCGCCAAAGCAGGGCAACGGACGCAGCATGATGGTGCGCACTAAATTTATGTTAGGGATTATTTGTGACCAAGTGTTGATCCAGGCCAGTGAATACCGCTGTCGGCGTCCATGAACATTTTTTCAGAAAGCCGACAGCTATTTTTTGGCAGAATGCTGCGCAATGGCTTCAATTTCTCACCCGGTACCGCCCATGAACCGCATTTTGACCATCGAAGACGACGCCGTGACCGCCCGTGAAATCGTCGCCGAACTAACCCGCAATGGCCTGGATGTCGACTGGGTCGACAACGGCCGCGAGGGCCTGGAACGGGCGGTGAGCGGCGATTACGACCTGATCACCCTGGACCGCATGCTGCCCGAACTCGACGGGCTGGTGATCGTGACGACCTTGCGCACCATGGGCGTGGCCACGCCCATCCTAATGATCAGCGCCCTCTCCGATGTGGACGAGCGGGTACGCGGCCTGCGGGCCGGTGGCGACGATTATCTGACCAAGCCGTTCGCCACCGACGAGATGGCCGCCCGGGTCGAAGTCCTGCTACGACGCAACAACGGTGCCCGCGAGCCGGAAACCGCACTGCGGGTGGCCGACCTGGAACTCAACCTGATCAGCCGCGAAGCCAGCCGCAACGGGCAACTGCTCAGCCTGCTGCCCACCGAATACAAGCTGCTGGAGTTCCTGATGCGCAACAGCGGCCAGATCCTCTCGCGCATGATGATTTTCGAAGAGGTCTGGGGCTATCACTTCGATCCCGGCACCAACCTGATCGACGTCCATATCGGCCGCCTGCGCAAGAAAATCGACCCGCCGGGCCTGGAACCGCTGATTCGCACGGTACGAGGTTCCGGCTATGTCATTGCTGAACCCCGCTAAGGGCTGGCGCTCCTCCAGCAGTCGCCTGCTGGCGCTGTACAGTTCGCTGTTCGTGCTCTGGAGCGCGGTCCTGATGGGGGTGATGTATTACGAAGTGTTCGGTTACCTCGACAGCCTTGCCAAGCACTCCCTGATGCAGCGTCAGCACCTGTTCGCACGTATCCATGGCGATCAGTTGGAAGATGCTCTCATGGCCAGCCTGACCCTGGATGAACGCGGCGTCGACGCCTACGGCCTGTTCGATCCGCAATTGCGCCACTTGAGCGGACCGATCCGGCACGTCCCCCCCGATCTGCCGCTGGACGGCAATATTCATATGCTCGGCGGCTGCGTCGATTCCAGGGATCCAGGTATTCCTTCCGACAGTTGCGACGCGGTGGCGACCCGGACCCAGGACGGCCGCTGGTTGGTCCTGGCGCGGGACAACGGCTCGCTGTTCGCTGTCACGCGCATCATTCTGCACGCGTTGTTCTGGGGCGTGTCCCTGACCATTTTGCCGGGCATTGCCGGCTGGCATCTGTTGCGTCGGCGACCGTTGCAACGCATCCGCAAACTGCAGGCCAGTGCCGAGGCCATCGTGGCCGGTGACCTGACCCATCGCCTGCCGCTGTCGAGCCGTCGCGATGAGCTGGACATGCTGGCGGCAATCGTCAACGCCATGCTCGATCGTATCGAACGCTTGATGAACGAGGTCAAGGGCGTGTGCGACAACATCGCCCATGACCTGCGCACCCCGCTGACTCGCCTGCGCGCCCAGCTTTATCGCATCCAGCAGCAAGCCCCGGACGGCTCGTCCGAGGCGTTGCAGATGGATCAGGTGATTGCCGAGACTGACACCCTGATGGCGAGGTTTCGGGGCTTGTTGCGGATTTCCGAGCTGGAAGACCAGCAACGACGCTCAGGGTTCGTGCGCCTCGATCCGTTGCAGTTGTTGCAGGAACTGCACGATTTTTATCTGCCGCTGGCCGAGGAGCGGGAACTGACCTTCACCCTCCAAGTACCCGCTGCCCTGCCCTTGCTCAACGGCGACCGGGCATTGCTGTTCGAGGCGGTGTCCAACCTGCTGAGCAACTCGATCAAATTCACCCCGCCGGGCGGTGAGGTGATCCTGCGTGGCGTTGATCAGGGCGACAGCAGCCGCATCGAAGTACTCGACTCCGGGCCCGGAATCCCCGAGGCGGAGCGCAAGGCTGTGTTTCGCCGCTTCTACCGCGCCGAGGGCAGCAGCCAGCAGAGCGGCTTTGGCCTGGGACTGTCGATCGTCGCGGCGATTGTCAACTTGCACGGGTTCACGCTGGAAGTGGGCAGCAGCGAGCAAGGCGGCGCTCGGCTGGCACTCGATTGCCGGGCGACGCTGCTGTAGGTAGCGGCTACCAAGTTCAGCGGAAATGTTCAGCGGATCACTCAGGCGGGGTCACTTCGATACAGCGGGGTATTTTCAAGCTCATACCGCAACTCATCGATCAGCTTTGCCAGGCTTTCTTCCGAGCGGACGCTGTCGACGCTCATGCCACTCACCACCAGATCCACCTCCCCGCTTTCGCGGTGATACAGACGTACGGTAAGGGTTCCGTCGCCGTTGAGGCTGCATTCGCAGGCCAGTGGCTTGAAGCTTTCTTCGAGTCGGGCGCGCAGGGGGGCCAGTAGGGTCATCCGTTGCTCCTCAGCGCTGTAGCCGTGAGCGACCGGCGGGCAACTGCGGGCTCATAGGCCCGGCAAGCGTCCTGGCGATTGCACGATTGATTCGTTCACTGCTCATTGTGGCGTGTTCCTTGACTGTTTCGTGGGGGACGCGGCATTGCGCAGAGAATGCCGCACCCTCACAGCCTAAGGAGCCAACGGCGCGGGCAAAACCCGAATTTGCACCAGCACGCCCGGTGCATTTGCACTGGCCATCATGGTGCCTTCATTCGCCACTCGTTGGCGAACAAACCACGTTCGCGCGCCCAGACGATTGCCTCGCTGCGGCTGTGAACATCGAGTTTGGAGTACAGCGTCGCCACATGATTGCGCACGGTATTGGGGGCCAGCTTCAAGCGCGCGGCGATTTCCTTGTCGGCCAGGCCCTGGCAGATCAGCCCCAGCACATCACGCTCCCGGGCTGTGAGCTCGGTAAATGAAGTGCTGGGCAACTGGGCGTTGATGCTCTTCACATTGGCCAGTTTTTCGATCAGGGTCCGACTGAACCAGGAGGCATCTTTCATCACCTCTTCGATGGCCGCCACCAGTTCCAGCTCCGAGCGTTTGCGTTCGGTGATGTTCATCAACACCAGCAAATAACACGGCTTGTCCTGAATGACGACAGTATCGGCTGCCATCTCGCAGTCGATCTGTTCCCCACCTTTTTTGTGAACCTTGACGTCGACGCTGGACACGGTTGCGGTTTTTTCCAGCGTGGCAAACAGTGCGGCGCAGGCATCCGCGTCGAGAAAGCCGATTTCCTCCACGGTTTTGCCCAGCAGTTCTTCACTGGCGTAACCGCTGGTCTGGAGAAAGGCTTCGTTGATCTCCAGCAATTGCTGTTCGGCGCTGCACACCAGGGTTGGCACGGGCGTGAGACGGAACGATTTGGCAAAGCGCTCCTCACTCTGGCGCAACGCCGTTTCGGCCTTGCGGCGCGGCTCCATGTCCATGAAGGAAAACAGCATGCAGTCTTCGTCATGCAGGTCATCCAGCGGCTGGCCCGCGACAATCACTTGCTTGCTGCCGCCCCCTGGCAGTTTCAACTCAGCCTGCATTTGCGGAATGGTCGCGCCCTGCCCCAGGCGCTCGATGGCCAAGTCACGTTTCTCGGCGGCCTCGAGCACATCCAGCTCATACACCGAACGCCCGATCACCTGCTCGCGGCTGTAGCCGGTCATTTCCAGAAAGCCTTGGTTGACCTTGATATAGCGCAAGTCACTGAGGCGGCAGATTACCGCTGGCGCCGGGTTGGCCGCGAAGGTTCTTTCAAAACGCTGCTCGGCGCTGGCCCACTCGGTGGCATCGCTGAGAATCAGCACCAGCAATTCCGCCTGGCCGCTACGGTCGGTCAGCACCATGCTGCGAATCCGATGAACCCAGGTGCGGTCCGGATCAGCCTCGGGCGTGACCTCCACCAATACATCGCTGAACTCATCGCCACGGGCGACCCGAGCAATGGGGTAGTTGTCCGCGGTCAGCGGGTGGTTGTTGCGATAACGCAAATTGAACCGCTGGGCGTATTCCTCGGCGTTGGCCCCCAGCGCCTTGAGGTCAGTGACCCCGTGCATGGTCAACGCCGCTTCGTTGGCCCAGGCGATGGTCTGATCGACTTCGATCAACATCACCCCGTCAGACAGCCCGGCGATGATCTGCAGCAGTTGACGACGATTGGTATCGGTAGTCGGGACATCCTGGCTCATCGGGTCTCCATGTGGTCAGAGGAGCATGGAGATTACGACCATTCGCGGCGATGACACGTTCCCCTATAGGAACTGTCGAGTGCAACGAGGCTGCGATCTTTTAATCCTCAAGCTGCTTCAAGCCGCCATGCGTCCCTCGGCAATTGCCTGTGAGGCGGCGAGCATCGCTCGCAGCAGCACCGCACACCCGGCGGCCAGATCATCCGGGGCGGCGTTTTCGATTTCGTTGTGGCTGATGCCGCCTTCGCACGGCACGAAGATCATCCCGGCCGGCCCCAGTTCGGCGAGGAAGATCGCGTCGTGGCCTGCACCGCTGACGATGTCCATATGGGACAGGCCCAGCCCTTGGGCAGCACCGCGCACAGCTTCGACACAACCCTTGTCGAAGTACAGTGGCGGAAAGTCGGCCGTAGGGGTCAGTTCATACGTCAGGCCGTGTTGCTGACAGGTGTCATCAATGACTTGCCTGACCTCGGCGATCATCGAATCCAGGCGTGCCGGCTCCAGGTGACGAAAATCCAGGGTCATGCGCACTTCGCCGGGGATGACATTGCGCGAACCGGGATAGGCTTGCAGGCAGCCAACCGTGCCGCAGGCATGGGGTTGATGGCCGAGGGCCGCGCGGTTGACGGCGCCGACGATGATCGAAGCACCGACCAAAGCGTCCTTGCGCAGGTGCATCGGGGTCGGGCCGGCGTGGGCTTCGACGCCCCGCAAGGTCAGATCGAACCACTTCTGCCCCAGTGCCCCCATCACCACACCGATGGTCTTGCGTTCGTCCTCCAGGATCGGCCCCTGCTCGATATGCGCCTCGAAATACGCCCCCACCGGATGCCCGCTGACCGGGCGTGGCCCGGCGTAGCCGATGGCATTGAGTGCCTGGCCGACGGTAATGCCCTCGGCGTCGGTCTTGGCCAGGGTCTCTTCGAGGGTGAACTTCTCGGCGAATACGCCGGAGCCCATCATGCACGGGGCGAAGCGCGAGCCTTCTTCGTTGGTCCAGACCACCACCTCCAACGGTGCTTCGGTTTCTATTTTCAAGTCATTGAGGGTGCGCAGCACTTCCAGGCCGGACAGCACACCGAAGCATCCGTCGAACTTGCCACCGGTAGGCTGGGTGTCGATGTGGCTGCCGGTCATCACCGGTGGCAGGTTCGGATTGCGCCCCGGCCGACGGGCGAAAATATTGCCCACCGCGTCAATGCTGACGGTGCAGCCGGCCGCCTCGGTCCATTGCACGAACAAGTCCCGGGCCTGGCGGTCCAGATCGGTCAGGGCCAGCCTGCACACCCCCCCCTTGACCGTGGCACCGAGCTGCGCCAGGTCCATGAGCGACTGCCACAAGCGGTCGCGATTGATGTGCTGTTGGGTGGACTGTAGAACGTCGACGGCTGCGTTCATGGGGGATCTCCAGTTTTTTCAGGCATTTTCTCGTTGTACTTGAGGCCGCTATCGCGAGCAGGCTCGCTCCCACAGGGGATCTGCTGTGCACACAGGCTTGCATTCCCCCCAATCCAGTGTGGGAGCGAGCCTGCTCGCGATGAGGCCCTCCTTTACACCGCAGTTTTAGCGATGGACGGGCTCGCCCGCATACTGCACAACCCGTAATAAATCACCCCGCCCAGTGCCGAGCCGGTGAACCAGCCGTAGCTGTAGAACCAGCTGAATGCGTCGCTGCCCAGCGACAACAGCGTCAGCACCACAGGCACGCCAAAGGCGATGAAGCCGTTCCAGTTCCAGGCCGGGTAGACGTCGTCGCGGTACAGCCCGGCCAGGTCCAGTTGTTGTTTCTTGATCAGGAAATAGTCCACCACCATGATCCCGGCAATCGGCCCCAGCAGGCTCGAATAGCCCAGCAGCCAGTTGGAATAGACCGACTCAAGGCTGACCTCGGAAACGATCAGACCGAGTTTCTTCAGCAGTTCGTGGGCCATCAGCGCCAGCCCTACCAGCCCGGTCAGCATCACCGCCTTGGTACGGCCGATCAGTTTTGGCGCCAGGTTCTGGAAGTCGTTGGTGGGTGAGACGATGTTGGCGGCGGTGTTGGTCGAGAGCGTGGCAATGATGATCAGCACCATGGCCAGTGCCACCCACAGCGGGCTCTGAATGTGTCCGATCAGGGTCACTGGGTCAGAGACGGTCACGCCCACCAGTTTCGCCGAGGCCGCCGTCATCACCACGCCGAGGGCGGCGAACAGGAACATGGTCAGCGGCAGGCCGATGATCTGCCCCACGATCTGGTCTTTCTGGCTCTTGGCATAACGACTGAAGTCAGGAATATTCAACGACAGCGTGGCCCAGAAACCCACCATCGCTGTGAGCCCTGCCAGGAAATAACTGGTCACGCCGGCACCTTCGGGCCGTTTGGCCGGCTGCGCCATCAGTTCGGTCAGGGAGACGTTGGGCAACGCCCACATCAGCAGGCCAACCCCCACCAGCACCAGCAGCGGCGCGGACAGGGTTTCCAGCCATTTGATCGACTCGGCACCGCGCAGCACCACCCACAGGTTCAGGACCCAGAACACCATGAAACCAATCACTTCGCCGGTGCCACCCAGGCTCTTCCAGCCCTCGAACACCGAGCCGAGAAACAGGTGAATCGCCAGCCCGCCGAACATCGTCTGGATTCCGAACCAGCCACACGCCACCAGCGCGCGGATCAGGCAGGGCACGTTGGAGCCGATGACGCCGAAGGAAGAGCGCAACAGCACCGGGAAGGGAATGCCGTATTTGGTCCCGGCAAAGGCGTTCAGGGTCAGGGGAATCAGCACGATGATGTTGGCGAACAGGATGGCCAGCAACGCTTCACCCACCGACAACCCGAAATAGGCCGTGAGCACGCCGCCCAGGGTGTAGGTCGGCACACAGATCGACATGCCGACCCATAACGCGGTGATGTGCCATTTATTCCAGGTTCGCTCATGCACCTGGGTTGGCGCGATGTCATGGTTGTAACGGGGGCTGTCGAGAACGTCGCTGCCGGCTTCAAGCTCGAATAACCCGTCGCGCTCGGTCACTGTTGATCTGGTCATGTCCGCTCCACTGTTTTCATTATTTTTGCTCATCGACTGGCGATGGCCGGAGTACTTGCATGTAAAGCGCGCGTTCTACCGGCGGCCCTGCCTGGCAGCGACAGCACTCAATAACTGTGCCGATTGCCTCGCCGGGTTGACCGGTTGAACGATATAACACCGACAACTTTATGATATTTAACGCTTTAATTTAATTTCATTGTCCGCTCGCACTGCGCGCCAGTGCCCTTGAGGCTAGATGACCTGCACGTTCTGTCGAGCCCGAGATTCAAAGTGGTGCACCCCACAATATTGCGAAGCGTCTAAACCGTACTTTAAGGCCTTTCAAGCTGCTGATTTAGCATGATAAATCTCGCTCAAATAATGATCCTGTCAAGTGCGTCAAAATGGTGAGACGGCTCACCATTTTGGTGATTTATAGATTAAGTTTATATTTTTCAATGAGTTATATATTCAAACAACCCATTAAAAATAATCTTGCCGATTCGTAAAACTCCAGCTAGCTTCTAATCCTGACAGCCGTGACAGGATTAGAACTCTGCACGACTTCATCACTTCCCCATCATGATCTATACAACATAAAGAACCGGCATCAGTCGGTCATGCCTGCGAGGAACTCGGAATGTCTTTGTTGATCCGTGGCGCCACCGTAATAACCCATGATGAACGTTATCGCGCCGATGTGTTGTGTGCCGAGGGTGTGATCAAGGCCATTGGTGAAAACCTGGATGTGCCCGCCGATGTCGAAGTACTCGATGGCAGCGGCCAATACCTGATGCCGGGCGGCATCGACCCGCATACCCATATGCAGTTGCCGTTCATGGGCACCGTCGCCAGCGAAGATTTTTTCAGTGGCACGGCAGCAGGCCTGGCGGGAGGCACGACGTCGATCATCGACTTTGT
Source organism: Pseudomonas sp. N-137 (assembly GCF_034555295.1). Classification (NCBI taxonomy): domain Bacteria; kingdom Pseudomonadati; phylum Pseudomonadota; class Gammaproteobacteria; order Pseudomonadales; family Pseudomonadaceae; genus Pseudomonas; species Pseudomonas sp. N-137. Next base: position 102,400 of record NZ_JAXUDQ010000015.1, on the reverse strand, counting down.
CATTCCCAATCCCCAGCAATCGCTGATGGAAGCCTTCCACCAGTGGCGCGGCTGGGCGGAAAAAAGCGCCAGTGATTACGGTTTTCACGTGGCGATCACCTGGTGGAGTGAACAGGTTCGTGAAGAGATGGCCGAGCTCGTCAGCCATCACGGGGTAAACAGCTTCAAGCACTTCATGGCCTACAAGAACGCGATCATGGCGGCCGACGACACCTTGGTGGCAAGCTTCGAGCGCTGTCTGGAACTGGGCGCCGTGCCCACGGTGCATGCCGAGAACGGCGAGCTGGTTGATCACCTGCAGCGCAAGTTGCTGGCCCAGGGCATTACCGGTCCCGAAGCCCATCCGCTGTCGCGGCCCTCGCAAGTGGAAGGTGAAGCCGCGAGCCGGGCCATCCGTATTGCCCAGACCCTGGGCACGCCGCTGTACCTGGTGCATGTGTCGACCAAGGAAGCCCTGGATGAAATCACCTATGCCCGCAGCCAGGGCCAGCCGGTCTACGGTGAAGTACTGGCCGGGCATCTGCTGCTGGACGATAGCGTTTATCGCCACCCCGACTGGCAGACCGCCGCCGGTTACGTGATGAGCCCGCCCTTCCGCCCTCGCGGGCATCAGGAAGCGCTCTGGCATGGCTTGCAATCAGGCAACCTGCACACCACCGCCACCGACCATTGCTGTTTCTGCGCCGAACAGAAAGCCGCCGGCCGGGAAGACTTCAGCAAGATTCCCAACGGCACCGCCGGTATCGAAGACCGTATGGCGGTGCTGTGGGATGAAGGGGTCAACAGCGGCAAATTGTCGATGCATGATTTCGTCGCCCTCACCTCCACCAACACGGCGAAGATCTTCAACCTTTACCCGCGCAAAGGCGCCATTCGCGTCGGCGCCGACGCCGACCTGGTGCTCTGGGACCCGCAAGGCAGCCGCACGATTTCGGCCAAGACCCACCATCAACAGGTGGACTTCAACATCTTCGAAGGCAAAACCGTGCGCGGCGTGCCCAGCCACACCATCAGCCAGGGCCGGCTGGTCTGGGTCGATGGCGACCTGCGGGCCGAACGCGGCGCCGGACGCTACATCGAACGACCGGCTTACCCGGCGGTGTTCGATTTGTTGAGCAAGCGGGCGGAGTTGCACCGGCCGGTTGCAGTGAAACGCTGATAGCGGCCTACGGCCTATCGCGAGCAGGCTCGCTCCCACACTGGATTTTGAATGGATACAAAATCTGTGTGCACCGCAGATCCCTGTGGGAGCGAGCCTGCTCGCGATGAGGCCAGTCCGGACACAAAAAACACTGCCCACCAGAGGCAGCACCTCAAACACCGTGAGGCCAATTCCATGATCCAGCCCTTGAGTCACCTCCCCCATTCCCAGGAAGACCCGACCACCCTGGCTGCGCGCTTCAGCGACCTGGCGCCGCCGCTCAACCCACGACAGGCGCACCTGGAAGCATCCCGGTGCCTGTACTGCTACGACGCGCCGTGCGTGAACGCCTGTCCGAGCGAGATCGACATCCCTTCGTTCATCCGCAACATCCATCAGGACAACGTCCAGGGCGCGGCGCAGAAGATTCTCTCGGCCAATATCCTCGGCGGCAGTTGTGCCCGGGTCTGCCCCACGGAGATCCTTTGCCAGCAAGCCTGCGTGCGCAACAACGCTCAGGAGTGCGCGCCGGTACTGATCGGCCTGTTGCAACGCTACGCCGTGGACAACGCCCACTTCAGCGAACACCCGTTCAAACGCGCCGCCGCCACCGGCAAGCGCATTGCCGTGGTCGGCGCGGGTCCTGCGGGGTTGTCCTGCGCTCACCGCAGCGCGATGCACGGCCACGATGTGGTGGTGTTCGAGGCCCGGGAAAAGGCCGGTGGCCTCAACGAATACGGAATCGCCAAATACAAGCTGGTGGACGATTATGCCCAGCGCGAACTGGACTTTCTGCTGGGCATCGGCGGCATCGAAATCCGCCATGGGCAAAAGCTGGGCGAAAACCTCAGCTTGAGCGACTTGCATCAGCAATTCGACGCTGTGTTCCTCGGCCTCGGCCTGGCCGCCAGCAAACAACTGGGCCTGAGCGATGAACAGGCGCCGGGGCTGCTGGCCGCCACCGAGTACATCCGCGAACTGCGCCAGGCTGACGACCTTAGCCAGTTGCCGCTGGCCGATCGCTGCATCGTCCTCGGTGCCGGCAACACCGCCATCGACATGGCCGTGCAGATGGCCCGGCTCGGTGCCCGGGACGTCAGCCTGGTGTACCGGCGCGGCCTTGAGGACATGGGCGCCACCGGCCATGAGCAAGACATCGCCAAGGCCAATCAGGTGCGTCTGCTGACCTGGGCCCAACCGCAACAAGTGCTGCTGGACGAGGCCGGGAATGTGCGCGGCATGCGTTTCTCCCGCACCCACCTGGAGAACGGTCGGTTGGTCACCGGCGCCGACACCTTCGACCTGCCCGCTGACGGGATTTTCAAAGCCATTGGCCAGGCCTTCGATGACCACGCGCTGGCGGACCCGCTGGCCCGTGAACTCAAACGCCAGGATGGACGGATCCTGGTAGACGAGCATTTGCGCACCAGCATCGCCGGCGTGTATGCCGGCGGTGACTGCACCAGCCTGGACCAGGACCTGACGGTGCAGGCCGTGCAGCACGGCAAGCTTGCCGCCGAGGCGATCAACGCTCAACTCATGCTCAACGTGGAGGCTGCGTAAATGGCCGATCTGTCGATTGTCTTCGCCGGCATCAAAGCCCCCAATCCGTTCTGGCTGGCCTCCGCGCCGCCGACCGACAAGGCCTACAACGTGGTACGTGCCTTCGAGGCCGGTTGGGGTGGCGTGGTCTGGAAAACCCTTGGAGAGGATCCGGCGGCCGTGAACGTGTCGTCGCGTTACTCGGCCCACTTCGGCGCCAATCGCGAGGTGCTGGGCATCAATAATATTGAGCTGATCACCGACCGTTCGCTGGAGATCAACCTGCGGGAAATCACCCAGGTGAAAAAGGACTGGCCGGACCGGGCGCTGATCGTGTCGTTGATGGTGCCGTGCGTGGAAGAATCCTGGAAACGCATTCTGCCCCTGGTGGAGGCCACGGGTGCCGATGGTATCGAGCTGAACTTCGGCTGCCCCCACGGCATGCCCGAGCGGGGCATGGGCGCGGCCGTCGGCCAGGTGCCGGAGTACGTCGAGCAAGTCACGCGCTGGTGCAAGACCTATTGCTCGCTGCCGGTGATCGTCAAGCTGACGCCGAACATCACCGACATCCGCGTCGCTGCCCGGGCGGCCCATCGGGGCGGCGCCGATGCAGTGTCGTTGATCAACACCATCAACTCCATCACCAGCGTCGACCTGGACCGCATGGTCGCCCTGCCCATCGTCGGCAGCCAGAGCACCCACGGCGGCTACTGCGGCTCGGCGGTCAAGCCGATCGCGCTGAACATGGTCGCGGAAATCGCCCGCGACCCGCAGACCCAGGGCTTGCCGATCTGCGGCATCGGTGGCATCGGCAGTTGGCGCGACGCGGCGGAATTCATCGCCCTGGGCAGTGGCGCCGTGCAAGTGTGCACGGCGGCGATGCTCCACGGTTTTCGTATTGTCGAAGAGATGAAGGACGGTCTGTCACGCTGGATGGACGATCACGGCCACGCCAACCTGCAGGCATTTTCCGGTCGCGCGGTGGGCAACACCACCGACTGGAAGTACCTGGACATCAACTATCAAGTCATCGCGAAGATCGACCAAGCGGCCTGCATCGGTTGCGGTCGCTGCCACATCGCCTGTGAAGACACGTCCCACCAGGCCATCGCCAGCCTCAAGCAAGCGGACGGGACGCACAAATATGAAGTGATCGATGAAGAGTGCGTGGGCTGCAACCTCTGCCAGATCACCTGCCCGGTGCAGGACTGCATCGAGATGGTGACGGTGGAAACGGGCAAGCCGTTCCTGGATTGGAACCATGATCCGCGTAATCCCTATCATGTAGCGGTCTGAAATTTGCGGTGTCTGGCCGGGCGCCATCGCGAGCAAGCTCGCTCCCACAGAGGATCGTGTCGTTCACAGATGTTGTGTACGCCAGAGATCCACTGTGGGAGCGAGCTTGCTCGCGATAGGGCCATCAGCCTCAACACAGATCTCAAGGCTCCAACCCAATCCCCCGCAAAATCACACTAGTCACCGTCTGCACTGCCCGCTCGAACTGCATGTCGGACAGTGGCTGGTGATCATTGAGGATGTTGATCTGGTGATCGAAGTCGGCGTAGTGCTGGGTCGAGGCCCAGATCATGTAGAGCAGGCTTGAAGGCTCTACGGGGAGGATGCGTTTGTCCTCCACCCACTGGCGGATTTTTGCCTCTTTCATCTTGGCCCAGTCATAGAGGCTGGCATCCAGCGCCTGGCCCAGGGTCGGGGCGCCGTGGATGATTTCGTTGGCCCAGACCTTCGAGCCGTAGGGCCGGCTACGGGAGTGGTTCATCTTGGCGCGGATGTAACTGCTGAGCACCACCCGCGGGTCATCGAACATCTCGAAGCACAAGGCATCCTGCTTCCAGACCTCCAACAGATCGAACAGCACGGCGCTGTACAGCTCGCTCTTGGTGCTGAAGTAATAATGCAGGTTGGATCGGGGCAGTTGCACCTCGGCGGCGATGTCGGCCATGGCGGTGCCGCCGAAGCCCTTTTCGGCAAAGACCTTTTCGGCGGCCAGCAGGATTTTCTCGACGTTACTGCGACGAATCTCGATCTTGTGATTGCCCATGAGGGCTCCCTGACGACAGCGTTGGTCAAGACTAGCATTCACCCACTGTCGAAAACACAGGTGTTAACCATGTCTCCCGATGATCGTTCCCACGCTCCTGCGTGGGAATGCCGCCAGGGACGCTCCGCGTTCCGCTTCTGGCAGTGACGCAGAGCGTCACGGGATGCATTCCCACGCAGAGCGAGGGAACGATCAAGGGGTGAGTCAGCTAGTGCGCTTCGACGTTATCCAGCACACGGTTCGCCAGCAATCCGCTCAATTCGATCAATTGCTGGATGCCCAGGGCGATGTGGCGCCTGGGACCTTCCAGGTCGAAGGCCAAGTCACTGACCATGGCATTGGCCGAGGCCAGGTTTTCGCTGAGGTTGGCGAGCAGGGTTTCGGTGTCGACGCCATTGGCGACGGTGAACAGTTGACCGGGATCGGCCTCGGATTTGCTGGGTTTGGGTTTGGGCTTGAGGTAGTGGTCGAGGATGCGGTCGGCGGCTTTGTCGAACGCCTTGGAATTGGATGGATCTGTCCCGGGTGGGTTGGGGGTTACTTTGAACATAGGTGAATCTCCAAATCGAAAAATGGAGCCATCACTCTCGCTACCAAACGAAGGGTGGCGGCCATACGCGGGTTGGTAGACCGGTGACTTGGAGAACCGGCGCGTCCGAAAACGCCCTGCGCATGACCGCCATAAAACAGATACCAAAACGGACTGTATGACAGGGGCTATGCGTCAAGTCAAAAGCCGGGCTACCAAACCCGATCACTGATTCAATCAGCGACCCGGAAACGATAGAACCCTGCCCCCCAGGCGCACAAGCCGGCGGATTCTGGCGCAGTTGTAGGCAAGGGCGCAAGACAACGTAGCCCGACCCCGAACGATCCTACATCTGGATAAACACAAACCCGTTTGGACCCGGCATAGGGTTAAACAACGCACCCTCGCCACAAGAGCCTTCTTGTTTGATCGTTCCCACGCTCCTGCGTGGGAATGTCGCCAGGGACGCTCCGCGTTCCGCTTCTGGAAGGTGACGCAGAGCGTCACTGGATGCATTCCCACGCCGAGCGTGGGAACGATCAAAAACACCGGCGCTGCTTGTGGGAAAGCTTCTGTGGCGAGGGAGCAAGAGCTCCCTTAAGACTTCCAATCGCCAGCATTCGACTAATGTCTTAGACCAGTCATCGCACAACCAAGCACCCTCCCCGCTACTCTCAAACCACGCTTCGACACGGCGCCACGGCCTGCAATCTTGAGCTCGGCCAGCGCCAGCCATTGAAACGTCTCATTTTGAGCACATCCGAGTTGGACAATTCCGATAATGGCCAGTTGACAACGAGGAGCAGTTTCCAAATAATCCACCTCATGTTGTACGACGACGTATGACAAATAAAAACAACAAAAAAGTAGGGAGCGTCATAGTGAGCACACGTGTCCGTTTTTCGCCCAACCACCGTCAAAATCGCCGTACCTTTCTCAACGCCAGCCCCGCCCTGGTCCTTCTCGGTTGCAGCAGCCTTGCCGCGTTCCTGCCAATGACCGCCAGCGCCGAAGGCTTCGTCGATGACGCCAAGGTCAATCTCAACCTGCGCAACTTCTACATCAACCGCAACTTCACCAACCCGGATAACGCCCAAGGCAAAGCCGAGGAATGGACCCAGAGTTTCATTCTCGACGCCAAGTCCGGCTTCACCCAGGGCACAGTCGGTTTCGGTATGGACGTGCTGGGCATGTACTCGCTCAAGCTCGACGGCGGTCGCGGCACTGCCAATACCGCCTTGTTGCCGGTGCATGACGATGGCCGTCCGGCCGATGACTTTGGTCGCCTGGGTGTCGCACTCAAGGCCAAGGTGTCGAAAACTGAGCTGAAAGTGGGCGAATGGATGCCGGTGCTGCCAATCCTGCGCTCTGACGATGGCCGCTCCCTGCCGCAGACTTTCCGCGGTGGTCAGGTCACCTCCACCGAGATCAACGGCCTGAGCCTGTACGGCGGCCAGTTCCGCGCCAACAGCCCGCGTAACGACGCGAGCATGGAAGACATGTCGATGAACGGCCGCGGCGCGTTCACGTCCGACCGCTTCAATTTCGGCGGCGGCGAATACGCCTTCAACGACAAGCGCACCCAGGTCGGCGTCTGGTACGCGGAACTGTCGGACATCTACCAGCAAAAATATTTCAACCTGACCCACAGCCAGCCCATCGGTGACTGGACCCTGGGCGCCAACCTGGGCTACTTCATCGGCAAGGAAGAAGGCAGTGCCCTGGCGGGCGACCTGGACAACAAGACCGCCTTCGCCATGCTCTCGGCCAAATACGGTGGCAACACCTTCTACGTCGGCCTGCAAAAACTCAGCGGCGACGATGGCTGGATGCGCGTCAACGGCACCAGCGGCGGCACCCTGGCCAACGACAGCTACAACTCCAGCTACGACAACGCCCAGGAAAAATCCTGGCAAGTGCGCCACGACTTCAACTTCGCCGCCGTCGGCGTACCGGGCCTGACCCTGATGAACCGCTACATCAGCGGTGACAACGTACACACCGCTACTGTTAATGACGGCAAGGAATGGGGTCGCGAAAGCGAACTGGCCTACACCGTACAAAGCGGTGCGTTGAAGAGCCTCAATGTGAAATGGCGTAACGCGTCGATTCGTCGAGACTTCAGTAACAACGAGTTCGATGAAAACCGCTTGATCGTCAGCTACCCGATTTCGCTTCTTTAAGCCGGGATCGGTCGCCATGGCCGCTTTTCAAAAGGGCCATGGCGACGCGACAGCCAAAGGCAGGGACGCCGTTGTAGAGCGATTCGTCGATCAAACGTTGACAAGGTAGCGGTAGGATAAGGATATTCCCTCTCGGTCGTACGACAACTTATAACAACTGATACCTCTCACCGTTTGCTCAGGTAATTTCATGACTACGACACACATTCGCCACCCCTTCAATCGTCTGCTGCTGACCGGTGCTGCCGGCGGCCTGGGCAAAGTCTTGCGTGAACGCCTCAAGCCTTTCGCCCGCCACATTCGCCTGTCGGACATCGCCAACATGGCCCCGGCCATTGATGAAAGTGAAGAAGTGGTGCCGTGCGACCTGTCTGATAAACAGGCGGTGCATCAACTGGTGGAAGGCGTCGATGCCATTTTGCATTTCGGCGGTGTTTCGGTAGAGCGTCCGTTCGAAGAAATCCTCGGCGCCAACATCAGCGGCGTGTTCCACATCTATGAAGCCGCCCGCAAGCATGGCGTCAAGCGCGTGATCTTCGCCAGTTCCAACCACGTCATCGGTTTCTACAAGCAGGACGAGGCCCTCGATGCCCTATCCCCTCGCCGTCCGGATGGCTACTACGGCTTGTCCAAGTCCTACGGCGAAGACATGGCCAGTTTTTACTTCGATCGCTACGGCATCGAAACCGTGAGCATCCGCATCGGCTCGTCGTTCCCCGAGCCACAAAACCGCCGGATGATGAGCACCTGGCTGAGCTTCGACGATCTCACCCAACTGATCGAATGCTCGCTCTATACCCCGAAAGTCGGCCACACCGTGGTGTATGGCATGTCCGCCAACCGCGACGTCTGGTGGGACAACAGCCAGGCCGCGCACCTGGGCTACCAGCCCAAGGACAGCTCCGAAGTCTTCCGTGACAAGGTCGAAGCGCAGCCGATGCCAGCCGCCGATGACCCGGCCAGGGTCTACCAGGGTGGCGCCTTTGTCGCAGCCGGCCCGTTCGACGACTGATTCGCCTGTTTTTCATGGGATACGAACGAACCAAGGAATCGCCATGCAAGCCGAATTGATTGTCGATGCACGCAACGCCGTCGGTGAGAGCCCAGTGTGGGTTCCCGAGGAGAACGCCCTGTACTGGGTGGACATTCCCAGCGGTGGGTTGCAGTGCTGGAATGCCGGAACCGGACAGCTCAAAGGTTGGGAAACCCCCGAAATGCTCGCCTGCATCGCCCGTCACCAGGACGGGGGGTGGATCGCCGGCATGGAGAGCGGTTTCTTTCGCCTGCACCCCTTTGATGACGGCAGCCTGGACAGCGAATTGTGCGCCAGTGTCGAGCACGCCCGCACCGACATGCGCCTCAACGATGGCCGTTGCGACCGCCAGGGCCGCTTCTGGGCCGGCAGCATGGTGCTGAACATGGGGGCCAACGCCGACCAGGGGCGGATGTACCGCTTCGATGGCGGACAGCGCGGGCCGGTCGAGGCACAACTGAGCGGGTTCATCGTGCCCAATGGCCTGGGCTTCAGCCCGGATGGGCGCACGATGTACCTCTCCGACTCACATCCGTTGATCCAGCAGATCTGGGCTTTCGATTACGACATCGACAGCGGCACGCCCTCCAACCGACGGCTGTTCGTCGACATGATGCCCCTGGCCGGACGCCCGGACGGCGCGGCGGTGGACGCAGAAGGTTGCTATTGGATCTGCGCCAACGATGCCGGCCTCATCCATCGTTTCACCCCGGATGGCCGACTGGATCGCTCTTTGGCGGTGCCGGTGAAGAAACCGACGATGTGCGCCTTTGGCGGCAGCCGTCTGGACACCCTGTTCGTCACCTCGATCCGCCCTGGCGACGACACTGATCCGCAGTCCCTGGCCGGGGGCGTGTTTGCCCTCAACCCCGGCGTCAAGGGCCTTGCTGAAACGGCTTTCGGAGGATCGAAACCCGCCGCCAACTGACCTGCATTGCCGCTTCATTCGATAGACATAAAAACAACAACACTGGAGATTGACCATGAATTTCAAACGCACGCTTCTGATCGCAGCCCTCCCCCTGGCCTTCCTTGCGCAAGCGGCACAGGCTCTTGAGATCAAGTTTGCCGATATCCATCCTGATGGCTATCCAACCGTGGAAGCGGAAAAAATCCTTGGCAAGACGCTGGTCGAGGAAAGCAAAGGCCAAAAAGACCCGTTCACCTTCAAGATGTATTCCGGCGGTGTGTTGGGCTCGGAAAAAGAAGTCATCGAGCAGCTTCAGGTCGGTGCCGTCCAGATGGCCCGCGTCAGCCTGGGCATCGTTGGGCCGGTGGTGCCGGACGTAAACGTCTTCAACATGCCATTCGTGTTCCGTGACCAGGCACACATGCGCAAGATCATCGACGGTGAAATCGGCCAGGAAATCCTCGACAAGATCACCAACTCCGAATTCAACCTGGTGGCCCTGGCCTGGATGGACGGCGGTACTCGCAACCTCTACACCAAGAAACCCGTGCACAAGCCCGAAGACATGCATGGCATGAAAATTCGTGTCATGGGCAACCCGATGTTCATCGAGACCCTCAACGCCATGGGCGGTAACGGGATTGCCATGGACACCGGTGAAATCTTCAGTGCTCTGCAGACCGGCGTGATCGACGGTGCGGAAAACAACCCGCCGACCATGCTCGAGCACAACCACTACCAGAACGCCAAGTACTACAGTTTGACCGGCCACCTGATCCTGCCGGAGCCGGTGGTGATGTCCAAGTTCACCTGGGAAAAACTCACCCCCGAGCAGCAAGCCCTGGTGAAAAAAGCGGCCAAACAATCCCAGCTGGACGAGCGCGAATTGTGGGACAAGAAGACTGCCGCCAGTGAAGAGAAACTCAAGGCCGCGGGCGTTGAGTTCATCACCGTCGACAAGAAACCCTTCTATGACGCCACCGCACCGATCCGGGCCAAATACGGTGCACCGTACGCCGACCTGATCAAGCGTATCGAAGCCGTTCAGTAACACCTCTCAATCTGTACTTGAAAAGGCCAGGTGCGCCCGATGTCACGGGCGCGCCCGGTTACGGTGGAACCCGATGAAGAATTTGCTGCTGCGCATCAACGACAAGATTTACATGACTTGCATCTGGGTCGCCGGCCTCTCTGTCCTGGCAATTGCTCTGATGATTCCCTGGGGCGTGTTCGCCCGCTACGTGCTGGGTACCGGCTCAAGCTGGCCGGAACCCACCGCGATTTTGCTGATGATCGTGTTCACGTTCATCGGCGCCGCCGCCAGTTACCGCGCTGGTGCGCACATGGCCGTGGACATGCTCACCAACCGCCTGCCCCCTCACTTGAAAACCGCGGCATCGGTGTTTTCCCAACTGCTGATGGCGGTGATCTGCATCTTCATGATCAGCGGCGGCACCAAACTCTGCCTGTCCACCTGGAACCAGTACATGAGCGCCCTGCCCACACTGCGGGTCGGCATCACGTACATGCCCATACCGGTCGGTGGTTTTCTGACCCTGATTTTTGTCCTGGAAAAACTCTTGCTCGGTGATCAGAGCAAGCGCCGGGTCGTGCAGTTCGACCTGGTCGAAGAAAGTGAAGGTGCCGCTTAATGGACGCTCTGATTCTGCTGGGCAGTTTTTTCCTGTTGATCCTGATCGGCATGCCGGTCGCCTACGCCCTGGGTGCCGCTGCGCTGATCGGCGCGTGGTGGATCGATATTCCATTCCAGGCCGTGATGATCCAGGTCGCGGGCGGGGTGAATAAATTTTCGTTGCTGGCCATTCCGTTCTTCGTCCTGGCCGGTGCAATCATGGCCGAGGGTGGTATGTCTCGCCGGCTGGTGGCCTTCGCCGGTGTGCTGGTGGGTTTCGTGCGCGGCGGTCTGTCACTGGTCAACCTCATGGCCTCGACGTTCTTCGGTGCCATTTCCGGATCCTCAGTGGCCGACACCGCCTCGGTGGGTTCGGTACTGATCCCGGAGATGGAACGCCGCGGCTACCCGCGGGAGTTCTCCACCGCAGTGACCGTCAGTGGTTCGGTACAAGCCCTGCTGACCCCGCCCAGCCACAACGCGGTGCTGTACTCCCTGGCAGCCGGCGGTACGGTTTCCATCGGTGCGCTGTTCATGGCCGGCATCGTGCCGGGCCTGCTGATGAACGCCTGCCTGATGGTGCTGTGCCTGATCTTCGCGAAGAAGCGCAACTACCCCAAGGGCGAAGTGATTCCCCTCAAGCAGGCACTGAAAATCTGCCGGGAAGCCATGTGGGGCATGATGACCATGTTCATCATCCTCGGCGGCATCCTCTCGGGTGTTTTCACCGCCACCGAATCGGCCGCCATCGCTGTGCTCTGGGCATTCTTCGTGACCATGTGCATTTACCGCGACTACAAGTGGAGTGAGTTGCCGAAACTGATGCATCGCACGGTGCGTACCATCTCGATCGTGATGATCCTGATCGGCTTCGCCGCCAGCTTCGGCTACATCATGACGCTGATGCAGATCCCGGCGAAAATCACCACCCTGTTCCTGACTATCTCCGACAACCGCTACGTGATCCTGATGTGCATCAACGCGATGCTGCTGGTCCTGGGTACGGTGATGGACATGGCGCCGCTGATCCTGATCCTGACACCGATCCTGATGCCGGTGATCATGGGCATCGGCGTGGACCCTGTGCAGTTCGGCATGATCATGCTGGTGAACCTGGGTATCGGGCTCATTACACCGCCGGTGGGGGCAGTGCTGTTCGTCGGCTCCGCCATTGGCAAGGTCAGTATCGAAAGCACCGTCAAGGCCCTGTTGCCGTTCTACGGCGTGCTGTTCCTGGTGTTGCTGGCCGTGACCTACATTCCGGCGATCTCGCTGTGGTTGCCGCGTCTGGTGCTGTAAGAAACAACGACAATCCCCTTGTGGGAGTAAGGCTTGCCCGCGATAAAGATGACGCAGTCTCCCAGGAAACCGAGGAGCCTGCATCGCGAGCAAGCTTTGCTCCCACAAGTCCTCGCCACAGGGTTCGCACACAAAAATCCGGTTTTCCCCACAACCGTTTTTTCAACCTTGCTAAACAAGGTCACCATGACGCCTCCCCTTCTCCACCTCGAAGACGAACTGACCCGCCTCACCCTGGCCCCGCACCTGGGCGCCAGTCTCGTTGAATGGACATTGCGCAGCACTGGTGCTCCCCTGCTACGCCCGCCCGCGCCGCAAGCGCTGGAAAACGGCCTGCCGGGCAAACTCGGTTGCTTCCCGCTTATCCCATGGTCGAACCGGATCGCCCAGGGCGGTTTCGATTGCCCCGGCGGCTGGCTCGGTCTGGACGCCAACAGCCCCAACGACCCGTTCCCGATCCATGGCAGCGCCTGGCAACAACCGTGGCAAGTGATAGAGCAAAGCGCCCAGGAAGCCTTGTTGCAACTCGACAGCCAACATCCATTCGCCTATTGCGCCAGCCTGCGGATTCGCTTGAGCGGCGGTCAGTTACAGATCGCGATGCACGTCACCCACCTGGCCGAACAGGCCGCGTGGCACGGGCTGGGTTTGCACCCGTACTTCCCGCGCACTGCTGGCACACGCCTGCAAACCCGTGCGACCGAAGTCTGGATGTGCGATGAGAAAAAACTGCCGACCACGTTGGGCAGCGTTCCTCGAATCTGGGACTTCCAACAACCCCGCTTGCTGCCGGACACACTGGTGGACAACGGCTTTGGCGGCTGGGACGGGCATTGCCTGATCCAGCAACCGGACCTGGGTTATGAACTGGAATGCCGAGCCAGCGGCAGCGAATACTTCTTGCTGTACTGTCCCGTGGGCCTGGATTTCTTCTGCGTCGAACCGGTCAGCCATCCGGTCAATGCCCACCACCTGCCAGGGCGGCCAGGGTTGCGCTTGCTGGAGCAAGGGCAGTCAGTGACGCTGGGGTTTTCGATGCAGTGTCGACTCCTGTAACCCCTCCAGACAGGTTTCTCTCCCGCTCGGCTGGGCCTCAGGTCCCCAAGGTCAAACCGTTGGCCGGCAACGGCAGCGCCGTTTTATATCGGACCTGCTTGAGCGCAAAGCTTGAACGGATATTCGCCACCCCCGGGACCTTGGTCAGAAAGTCCATCATGAACCGCTCCAGCGACTGGATCGACGGCACCAGTACGCGGATCAGGTAATCCGGGTCGCCTGCCATCAGGTAGCACTCCATCACCTCCGGTCGGTCGGAGATCGCCTCTTCGAAGTGCTGCAACGCCTCCTCCACCTGTTTTTCCAGGCTCACGTGAATGAACACGTTGACATGCAGGCCCAGCAGATCGGCATCCAGCAGCGTGACTTGCTCGCGTATCACCCCCAGCTCCTCCATGGCCCGGACCCGGTTGAAGCAAGGCGTGGGCGATAGATTGACCGACCGGGCAAGCTCGGCGTTGGTGATGCGGGCGTTTTCCTGAAGGCTGTTCAGAATGCCGATGTCGGTGCGATCCAATTTACGCATGAGACAAATAATCCTGTTTTTTATCGTTGTGCAGATTTTTTATCTGCAAATGATCTGAACAGCAACCCAACAGAGAAAAATATTCTTCTGCGTCGAGCCTATGATTGTTGTAGGACAATTTTCCTTACCCGGGAAAGTTCGTCAGCTAGCGCGCCCACTACAAGAAATTCACAAGATCGAGCGTAGAAAGCCATGAACCCAGCGTATGAACCGCTACGCCTGCACGTCCCCGAACCCTCGGGCCGTCCCGGCTGCCAGACCGACTTCTCCTACCTGCATCTGAGCGATGCCGGCACGGTGCGCAAACCCTCCATCGACGTTGAACCGTCCGACACGGCCGACCTGGCCCGCGGGCTGATTCGCGTGCTCGATGACCAGGGCAATGCCCACGGTCCATGGGCCGAAGACGTGCCTCTCGAGATCCTGCGCAAAGGCATGCGCGCCATGCTCAAGACGCGCATCTACGACAACCGCATGGTGGTCGCCCAGCGCCAGAAAAAAATGTCGTTCTACATGCAGAGCCTCGGCGAGGAAGCCATCGGCAGCGGCCAGGCCCTGGCGCTGAACATCGATGACATGTGCTTCCCCACCTATCGCCAGCAAAGCATCCTGATGGCCCGCGAGGTGCCGTTGGTGGGCATGATCTGCCAACTGCTGTCCAACGAGCGCGATCCGCTCAAGGGCCGGCAGTTGCCGATCATGTACTCGGTCAAGGACGCCGGTTTTTTCACCATCTCCGGCAACCTCGCCACGCAATTCATCCAGGGCGTGGGCTGGGGCATGGCCTCGGCGATCAAGGGCGACACCAAGATCGCCTCGGCCTGGATCGGTGACGGCGCCACCGCCGAATCGGACTTCCACACCGCCCTGACCTTCGCCCACGTCTACCGGGCGCCGGTGATCCTCAACGTGGTCAACAACCAGTGGGCGATCTCCACCTTCCAGGCCATTGCCGGCGGTGAAGCCACCACCTTCGCCGGACGCGGCGTCGGCTGCGGCATCGCTTCGCTGCGGGTGGATGGCAACGACTTCATGGCGGTCTACGCCGCTTCGCGCTGGGCCGCCGAACGCGCCCGCCGCAACCTCGGCCCGACGCTGATCGAATGGGTGACCTACCGCGCCGGCCCGCACTCCACTTCCGATGATCCGTCCAAATACCGTCCCGCCGACGACTGGAGCCACTTCCCGCTGGGCGACCCGATTGCGCGCCTCAAGCAGCACCTGGTGAAAATCGGCCACTGGTCCGAAGAGGAACATGCCGCCGTCAGCGCCGAACTCGAAGCCGAGGTGATCGCTGCGCAGAAGGAAGCCGAGCAGTACGGCACCCTCGCTGGCGGGCAGATCCCAAGCGCCGCGACCATGTTCGAAGACGTCTACAAAGAGATGCCGGAGCACTTGAAGCGCCAGCGTCAGGAGTTGGGGATCTGACATGAACGATCACAACAACAATATCCAGCTGGACACCGCCATGACCACTACCACCATGACCATGATCCAGGCCCTGCGCTCGGCCATGGACGTGATGCTCGAGCGCGACGACAACGTCGTGGTGTTCGGCCAGGACGTGGGCTACTTCGGCGGCGTCTTCCGCTGCACCGAAGGCCTGCAGAACAAGTACGGCACCTCGCGGGTGTTCGACGCGCCGATTTCCGAGAGCGGTATCGTCGGCGTGGCCGTGGGTATGGGCGCCTACGGGTTGCGGCCGGTGGCCGAGATCCAGTTCGCCGACTATGTCTACCCGGCCTCGGACCAGATCATTTCCGAAGCGGCGCGCCTGCGCTATCGCTCGGCCGGCGAGTTCACCGCGCCGATGACCCTGCGCATGCCCTGCGGCGGCGGCATCTATGGCGGCCAGACTCACAGCCAGAGCATCGAAGCGATGTTCACCCAGGTTTGCGGCTTGCGCACCGTCATGCCGTCGAACCCTTACGACGCCAAGGGCCTGCTGATCGCCTCCATCGAAAACGATGACCCGGTGATCTTCCTCGAACCCAAGCGCCTGTATAACGGCCCCTTCGACGGCCACCACGACCGCCCGGTAACCCCATGGTCGAAACACCCGTCGGCGCAGGTGCCGGACGGCTACTACACAGTGCCGCTGGATGTCGCCGCCATCACCCGCCCGGGCAAGGACGTGACCATCCTCACCTACGGCACCACGGTGTATGTGTCCCAGGCCGCCGCCGAAGAAACCGGCATCGACGCCGAAGTCATCGACCTGCGCAGCCTCTGGCCACTGGACCTTGAGACCATCGTCAAATCCGTGAAAAAAACCGGCCGCTGTGTGGTCGTCCACGAAGCCACCCGCACCTGCGGTTTCGGCGCCGAGCTGGTGTCGTTGGTGCAAGAACACTGCTTCCACCACCTGGAAGCGCCCATCGAGCGTGTCACCGGTTGGGACACCCCCTACCCGCACGCGCAGGAATGGGCGTATTTCCCAGGGCCGTCCCGTGTGGGCGCGGCGTTGAAACGGGTCATGGAGGTCTGAATGGGCACGCACGTTATCAAGATGCCGGACATTGGCGAAGGCATCGCCGAAGTTGAACTGTCGGTGTGGCACGTCAAGGTTGGCGACATGGTGGTCGAAGACCAGGTGCTGGCCGATGTCATGACCGACAAGGCGATGGTGGACATTCCCTCGCCAGTACACGGTCGGGTGATCGCCCTGGGTGGCGAGCCCGGCGAAGTCATGGCGGTGGGCAGCGAACTGATCCGCATTGAAGTCGAAGGTGCCGGCAACCTCAAGGAATCGGCGCAACCCGCCGTCGCCGCGCCAGCGCCGAAACCCGCGCCGGTGGCAACGCCTGAGCCGACGATAGAACAACCCGCTGCTGCGCCACGCCCCGCGCCGCAAGCGCCGGTGGCCCGCGATCCGGACGAGCGGCCGCTGGCCTCCCCGGCCGTGCGCAAACATGCGCTGGACCTGGGCATTCAATTGCGTCTGGTCCAGGGCAGTGGCCCGGCCGGGCGTATCCTGCATGAAGACCTCGAAGCCTATCTGGCGCAGGGTTCATCGACCCCGGCCAAAGGCGGCTCGGGTTATGCCGAACGCCACGACGAACAGCAGATCCCGGTGATCGGCATGCGCCGCAAGATCGCCCAGCGCATGCAGGAAGCGACCCAGCGCGCCGCGCATTTCAGCTACGTTGAGGAAATCGACGTCACTGCCCTGGAAGAACTGCGGGTGCATTTGAATGAAAAGCACGGTGCCCATCGCGGCAAGCTGACCTTGCTGCCATTCCTGGTCCGCGCCTTGGTCGTAGCCTTGCGGGACTTCCCGCAAATGAACGCCCGTTATGACGACGAGGCCCAGGTCATCCACCGTTCGGGCGCTGTGCATGTCGGCGTCGCCACCCAGAGCGATGTGGGCCTGATGGTGCCGGTGGTGCGTCACGCCGAAGCCCGTAGCTTGTGGGACAGCGCGGCAGAAATCTCGCGTCTGGCAACGGCGGCCCGCAATGGCAAAGCCAGCCGCGATGAGCTGTCCGGCTCGACCATCACCCTGACCAGCCTCGGTGCGTTGGGCGGCATCGTCAGCACCCCAGTGCTGAACCTGCCGGAAGTGGCGATCGTCGGCGTGAACAAGATTGTCGAACGGCCCATGGTGATCAAAGGCCAGATCGTGATCCGCAAGATGATGAACCTCTCCAGTTCCTTCGATCACCGAGTGGTCGACGGCATGGACGCGGCGCAATTCATCCAGGCCCTGCGCGGCCTGCTCGAACAGCCCGCCACGCTGTTTGTGGACTAATCATCAATGGAGCAGGCCATGCAAACTTTGAACACCACGCTGCTGATCATCGGCGGCGGCCCCGGCGGCTATGTGGCGGCGATTCGCGCCGGTCAGCTGGGCATCCCGACCATTCTGGTGGAGGGCCAGGCGTTGGGCGGAACTTGCCTGAACATCGGCTGCATCCCGTCCAAGGCGTTGATTCACGTCGCCGAGCAGTTCCATCAGACACGGCACCACAGCCAGGGCTCGGCCCTAGGTATCACGGTGTCAGCGCCAAGCCTGGACATCGGCAAGAGCGTGGAATGGAAGGACGGCATCGTCGATCGGCTGACCACCGGCGTCGCGACCCTGCTGAAAAAGCACAAGGTCCAGGTCATTCACGGCTGGGCCAATGTAGTCGATGGCAAAACCGTTGACGTCGGCGAGACGCGCATCCAGTGCGAACACCTGCTGCTGGCTACCGGCTCGAAAAGCGTCGACCTGCCGATGCTGCCGATTGGCGGGGCGATCATTTCCTCCACCGAAGCCCTCGCCCCTACCTCGGTGCCCAAGCACCTGGTGGTGGTGGGCGGTGGCTACATCGGCCTGGAACTGGGCATCGCCTACCGCAAGCTCGGCGCCGAAGTCAGCGTGGTCGAGGCCCAGGAACGGATCCTGCCAGCCTACGACGGCGAACTGACCCAACCGGTGCACGAGGCACTCAAGCAATTGGGCGTGAAGCTGTACCTCAAGCACAGCGTCGAAGGTTTCGATGCCCAGGCCAGCACGTTGCAAGTGCGCGATCCCGCTGGCGAGACGCTGAACCTGGAGACCGACCGGGTGCTGGTGGCCGTTGGTCGCAAACCTAACACCCAGGGCTGGAACCTCGAAGCGTTGGACTTGGCGATGAACGGTTCGGCAGTGAAAATCGACAACCGTTGCCAGACCAGCATGCGCAATGTCTGGGCCATCGGCGACCTGAGCGGCGAACCGATGCTCGCCCACCGGGCCATGGCCCAGGGCGAAATGGTTGCCGAGCTGATCGCGGGTCAGCATCGCGAGTTCAACCCGACGGCCATCGCGGCGGTGTGCTTCACCGATCCGGAACTGGTGGTGGTCGGCAAGACGCCGGACGAGGCCAAGGCCGCCGGGCTCGACTGCATCGTTTCCAGCTTCCCGTTCGCCGCCAATGGCCGGGCCATGACCCTGGAATCGAAAAGTGGCTTCGTGCGGGTCGTGGCACGGCGGGACAATCACCTGATCGTCGGTTGGCAAGCGGTCGGCGTTGGCGTCTCGGAGCTGTCCACCGCGTTCGGCCAGTCCCTGGAAATGGGCGCACGCCTGGAAGACATCGCCGGCACCATCCACGCCCACCCGACGCTGGGCGAGGCGGTGCAGGAAGCGGCGTTGCGAGCGTTGGGGCATGCGTTGCATCTGTAACAGTTGTGGGTGAATAACCTTGTGGCGAGGGGATTTATCCCCGCTGGGTTGCGCAGCAACCCCAAAACCTGTCACCGCCGGGCGTCAGATATCTGAGCTAATGGGGCTGCTTCGCAGCCCAGCGGGGATAAATCCCCTCGCCACAGGCTGCGAAACAGCCCCGGAATGAAGTATTGTTGTCCCCATCCAAAAAACGTCAGAAGCCTTGAACCGTTTCGACGGTTGTTAAGAAATAGAGGGTGTCATGGGTAACGAGAGCATCAATTGGGACAAACTGGGCTTTGACTACATCAAGACCGACAAGCGCTACCTGTCGCACTGGCGCGATGGCGCCTGGGACGCCGGCACCCTGACCGACGACAACGTGCTGCACATCAGCGAGGGCTCCACCGCGCTGCACTACGGTCAGCAGTGTTTCGAAGGCCTGAAGGCCTATCGCTGCAAGGACGGTTCGATCAACCTGTTCCGCCCTGACCAGAACGCCGCCCGCATGCAGCGCAGCTGCGCGCGCCTGCTGATGCCGCAAGTCGAGACCGAGCAGTTCGTCGAAGCCTGCAAGCAAGTGGTCCGCGCCAACGAGCGCTTCATCCCGCCTTATGGCACTGGCGGCGCGTTGTACCTGCGCCCGTTCGTGATCGGCGTGGGTGACAACATCGGCGTGCGCACCGCACCCGAGTTCATCTTCTCGATCTTCTGCATCCCGGTCGGCGCCTACTTCAAGGGCGGCCTGACCCCGCACAACTTCCTGATCTCCAGCTACGACCGTGCCGCCCCACAAGGCACTGGCGCGGCCAAGGTCGGTGGCAACTACGCCGCCAGCCTGATGCCCGGCTCCCAGGCTAAAAAGGCCAGTTTCGCCGACTGCATCTACCTGGACCCGATGACCCATTCGAAAATCGAGGAAGTCGGCTCGGCGAACTTCTTCGGCATCACCCATGACAACAAATTCGTCACCCCCAAATCCCCTTCGGTCCTGCCGGGCATCACCCGCCTGTCGCTGATCGAACTGGCCAAATCGCGCCTGGGCCTGGAAGTGATCGAAGGCGACGTGTTCATCGACAAACTGTCGGACTTCAAGGAAGCCGGCGCCTGCGGTACCGCTGCGGTCATCACTCCGATTGGCGGCATCAGCTACAAGGACAAGCTGCACGTGTTCCACAGCGAAACCGAAGTCGGCCCGATCACCCAGAAGCTCTACAAAGAGCTGACCGGCGTGCAGACCGGCGACGTGGAAGCGCCGGCTGGCTGGATCGTCAAGGTCTAAGCAGCGCTCATGTGGCGAGGGAGCTTGCTCCGTCGCCACATGGATCTGTACCTACTACCCCCGACGCAATAATCCCCATTGCCCCCAGCGCTGGTAAAACCACCCGGCACCACTGACCAGCACAATACCGCTCAGCACCAGAGCGGCACCGACGATGAAGTTCGGCTCCAGCGGTTCATCCAATAACCAGACACCAAAACCGATGCCAAACAGCGGCGTCATGAACGACAGCACCCCCAACTGCGAAGCCAGGTAGCGGCGCAGCAGGGAAAACCAGATCAGAAAACTGGCGAAAGACACCAGCAACACTTGAAAGGCCAGGCTGGCCAGCAGTTGCGGTGTGGGGTTGATCGACGTTTGCCCCAGCACCACCGACATCCCTACCAGCAGCACCCCGGCGCCGACCAATTGGTACAGCAACGTCTGGCTGGCGGGCAGGTTCGTCAAGCGTGAACAACGCACTGTCACCGTCGTAGCCCCCCAGAGCGCACCGGCCAGCAGCCCCATGCCATCACCCAGTAACGAACTGCCGTTCGCCGCCCCCGTCCCTCCGCTGAACGCCACAACAATACCGCCGAATGCCACGGCGATACCCAGCCATTGCAGAGGTTTTAGACGTTCGCTCGGCAGTTTCCAGTGCAGGCCCAGAGCGGCGAACATCGGCGCGGTGTAGAGGAAAATCACCATGTGCGAAGCCGTCGTATGGCGCAGGCCTTCACCCACCATCACGAACTCCAGGGCAAACAACAGCCCCACCAACAGGCCGGGACGCCAACTGCCATCGGCCAGGGACAGGCGTTCACCGCGCGCCAGCACCAACAGCCAGACCAGTACCGCAGCGATGGCCGAGCGCACGCCCAGTTGCAGCATCGGCGCCATGTCGGCGGCGCTGGCCTTGATCGCGACTTGCTGGAAACCCCAGATGGCACAGAGGCCCGTCATCAGGGCACTGACCTGGCCATCCAGGGCGCGGCGGGTGGTCATGGGAAAGGTCCTTGGGCAGAAATGGATGAAAGGATTGTCTGCCTGACACCTTTGCTGGATATAGTGATTACCCGACAAGCCATCCCGGTAATCCGCCATTACGGTCGATATGCAGCCTCCAGCTCAACATCTGAAGATTCCTCCGTTCGACGCGGCCCTGCCCTCGCCGATTTTCTTTCGCAGCGCCTGCATGCCGGCCCACGCCACTTACCCTCGGCACCGGCATGCCTGGGGAGAGTTCGTCTACTCCTACAGTGGGGTGATGGAAATCGAGATCGCCCAGCACCATTACCTGGCACCACCGCAGTACGGCATCTGGTTACCGCCGGACATGGAACACGTTGGGTTCAATCGGCATGAAGCCTGTCATTGTTCGTTGTACCTGGCGGCCGAACTGTGCGCTGCGCTGCCGGCCGTACCTTGCGCGCTGACCTTGAGCCCGCTGATCCGCGCGTTGCTGGAAGAGCTGCGCAGCGACCCGCCGAGCCAACCTCAGACGCCCGAGCAGCAGCGCTTGTTGCAGGTGCTGGTGGACAAGCTGATCCAGGCGCCCCATGCCGGCAGTTACTTGCCCTCCTCGGATGATCCACTGCTGGGCCCCGTGTTGCGGACCCTTGAGGCGAATCCCAGCGACCCACGCTCCTTGCCGCAACTGGCCCGCGCCGCCAACACCACCGAACGCACACTGATGCGCCGGGCCCAGCGGGACCTGGGCATGTCACTGGTGGAATGGCGCCAGCGCCTGAAGGTCATCGAAGCCCTGGCCCTGCTCGAACGTGGCCAGAGCGTGGAAACCATCGGCCTGGACCTGGGCTACAGCAGCGCCTCGGCGTTCATCAGCATGTTTCGCAAAATGATGGGCACCACGCCGGATGAGTATCGGCGCAGGCACATGGCTGGATAATGAGGGTGGTTCGGGAATGGCTATCGCGAGCAAGCTCGCTCCCACAGGATCTGTCGGTGGCCATCGATCATGTGTTCAGCGCAGTTCCACTGTGGGAGCGAGCTTGCTCGCGAAGGCGGTGGATCAGCTTGAGGCCCCTTCGCGGGCAAGCCCGCTCCCACAGGGTCTGTCGGTGGCCATCAATCATGTGTTCAGCGCAATTCCACTGTGGGAGCGAGCTTGCTCGCGAAGGCGGTGGATCAGCTTGCATGGATGCTGGATGTGAAGGCCCCTTCGCGGGCAAGCCCGCTCCCACAGGGTCTGTCGGTGGCCATCGATCATGTGTTCAGCGCAG
>NZ_JAXUDQ010000015.1:79453-79844 GCF_034555295.1 Pseudomonas sp. N-137 | reverse complement strand
GCTGGATGTGAAGGCCCCTTCGCGGGCAAGCCCGCTCCCACAGGGTCTGTCGGTGGCCATCGATCATGTGTTCAGCGCAGGTCCACTGTGGGAGCGAGCTTGCTCGCGAAGGCGGTGGATCAGCTTGCATGGATGTTGGATGTGAAGGCCCCTTCGCGGGCAAGCCCGCTCCCACAGGGTCTGTCGGTGGCCATCGATCATGTGTTCAGCGCAGCTCCACTGTGGGAGCGAGCTTGCTCGCGAAGGCGGTGGATCAGATTGCATGGATGTGGGATATGAAGGCCCCTTCGCGGGCAAGCCCGCTCCCACAGGGTCTGTCGTTGGCCATCAATCATGCGTTCAGCGCAATTCCACTGTGGGAGCGAGCCTGCTCGCGATGGCGGTGAATCAG
>NZ_JAXUDQ010000015.1:0-79447 GCF_034555295.1 Pseudomonas sp. N-137 | reverse complement strand
GGGTCTGTCGTTGGCCATCAATCATGCGTTCAGCGCAATTCCACTGTGGGAGCGAGCCTGCTCGCGATGGCGGTGAATCAGCTTGCATGGATGCTGGATGTGAAGGCCCCTTCGCGGGCAAGCCCGCTCCCACAGAGTCTGTCGTTGGCCATCAATCATGCGTTCAGCGCAATTCCACTGTGGGAGCGAGCCTGCTCGCGATGGCGGTGAATCAGCTTGCATGGATGCTGGATGTGAAGGCCCCTTCGCGGGCAAGCTCGCTCCCACAGGATCTGTCGGTGGCCATCGATCATGTGTTCAGCGCAGGTCCACTGTGGGAGCGAGCCTGCTCGCGATGGCGCCAGCAGGTCCGACATCCATCTCGACATCGACACCCAATCGCGCCGCCATTTCCTTGCCCCCACTGGTCGTCAACGCCAGCGCCCGGCTATCCAGGTCCTGAACCACCCATTTGCGCTTGATCGCCACTTGCAGCAACGCCGCGCCCAAGGCGCCCCCCAGGTGCGGACGGCGCATGCTCCAGTCCAGGCATGGACAGGCAAATCGGCGTCGCTGACCGGCAAGCGCCTGGACATCAATGCCCAGCCCTTGGAACAGCGCTTCGCCGGAGTCACTCAGGCGATACCCTTTGCCTTCCACATCCACCAGCCATCCGGCTTCAAGCATCCGATCATGCATGCGCACCGCCAGCATGCCAGCCATGTGGTCGTAGCAGGTGCGGGCAAATTGCAGGCGATCCGGGGTGCGCGGGGTGAAGGTCGGGGCGGCGTTCTGGCCGATCACCATCAACGCTTCCAGCGCCTGGGCAACCCGCTTATCCGCCAGGCTGTAATAGCGATGTCGGCCCTGGACGTACAGACGCACCAAGGCCAGTTCCTTGAGCTTCGCCAAATGGCTGCTGGCGGTAGACGCACTGACATCGGCGATGCTCGCCAACTCCGTACTGGTTCGGGCATGGCCGTCCATCAACGCGCACAGCATTCGGGTGCGGGCCGGTTCGGCAATGGCCGCGGCGACCTGGGACACCCCAAGGTCATGTTGCTCTGCATTCATATTTCGCCCCCCCGACGAATCGAGCCATGGCAGGACTTCAGATAGTAGCAACACTTTCAATCGTCGCGGGTCAGCACTTCCAGCAGCTCGATTTCGAAAATCAGATTGGCGCCCGGCTTGATGTGAGCGCCCATGGACCGTTCGCCATAGGCCAGATTCGCCGGCACCCACAGCTTGCGTTTGCCGCCGACCTTCATGCCCATCAGGCCGACGTCCCAGCCCTTGATAACCCGACCGGTGCCGATCACGCACTGAAAAGGTTTGCCTCGACTGTAGGACGAATCGAATTCGGTGCCGTCTTCCAGCGTGCCACGGTATTGGGTGGTGATCAGCGCGCCTTTGACTACGCTTTTGCCGTCGCCCTGCTCCAGGTCGATGATGTGCAGTTCTTCGTTCATGGGCTACTCCCGTGTGGTTCAGGCGCGGGTTTTCGCAGAATTCCGCGTGTCTGGCAAACTTTTGTGTGTTGGGTGCACAAGGGAACCGCAGCGGCCGCTTCGGTTCACATGGGTATCGACCCTGTATTTCAGATAAGGATGTTCTGATGATCGACTTTCGCCCGCTCCACGGCTTCATTCCTCCCTATATCCTCAACCGAATCATCGCCCACGGTTCCGAACATCAACGCTCCAGCGCCCTCGGCACCCTGACCCACGTACGCAATCTGCGGCACAACCCCGGTCCGCCGCACACCCCGCCCGCCGCCGCAGCGCTGCCCAGGCCCGGCAAGCCCGGCCAACCCCAGCGCAGCGTGCATGACGCACAAAACACCATGGAACTGCCCGGCCAGCCGGTACGCCTCGAAGGCCAGGCCGCCACTGGCGACCCGGCCGTGGACGAGGCCTACGATGCCCTCGGCGCCACCTACGATTTTTTCTGGAAAGTGCTGGGGCGCGACTCCATCGACAACAAAGGTTTCGCCCTGGTGGGTAGCGTGCATTACGGCCAGGACTACGAAAACGCCTTCTGGAACGGCGCGCAGATGGTGTTCGGCGACGGCGATGGGGAAATCTTCCAGCGTTTCACCCGCTCCCTCGACGTGGTGGCCCACGAGTTGGCCCATGGCGTGACCGAAAGCGAAGCCGGATTGATCTACGCCAACCAGTCTGGGGCGTTGAACGAGTCCATGTCCGATGTATTCGGGGTGCTGGTCAAGCAGTTCGTCCTCGAACAGACCGCCGACCAGGCCGACTGGCTGATCGGCGCCGACCTGCTCACTGACAAGATCAACGGTGACGGCCTGCGCAGCATGTCCAACCCCGGCACGGCCTACGATGACCCGCTGCTGGGCAAGGACCCGCAACCGGCGCACATGCGTGAATTCGTCATCACCCGCGAGGACAACGGCGGCGTGCACATCAATTCCGGCATTCCCAACCGCGCCTTCTATCTGGCGGCCACCACGCTGGGCGGATTTGCCTGGGAAAAGGCCGGCCGGATCTGGTATGAAACCTTGTGCGACAGAAGACTGGCCAACGACGCCTCCTTCAGCGACTTCGCCCGCTTGACCGTCGAGCACGCCCGCCAGCGCTTCGGCATCCGGGAAGTGCAAGCGGTGCAGAACGGCTGGGCTCAGGTTGGCGTCGATTTAACCGAGGAGCACTGATGAAACCCCTTCCAAACCTCGATGATCACGCCGTGGTGCGGCTGTCCCGCCAGGGCGGCGTGGCGGCGATGCCCGGCTTGACTCGCCCTCGGGAAATCGATTTCTCCCAGTGCGATCTCGACCAGCGCACGCGTATCTGTTCGGTACTGGAAGGGTGTCTGCCGCTGGACTCGGCGGCACCGGGGCGTGGCGACCAGCGTTTTTTCCGGATCGAGGTGCGCTATCGCGCCAACGACCAGGACGACGAAATGGTGCTGCAGGTGCCTGAAGACCAGGCACCCGGCGAGCTGGTTCGCCTGTGGGACAAAGGCGAAGTGAGCTCAAAGGACTAGCGTGTGGCGGGGGTGATTTTCAGAATGCGGCCGGAGGCAATCACTACCATCACGTATTTGTCATGGATCTGCACCCATTGCGCGCCTTCTTCGGGTGCTTCGAGCCCCTTCTCCTTCCAGTTTTTAATGGCCTTGTCCGAGCGCTGATATTCAGAAGGCGTCCGGTCGGCCTCCACCAACCGGCGACCATTGTTGGGTGAATGTTCCACCGCATCTCCGGTGGCCTCGACCGCTTGCGCCACAGGGCCAAAGGCTCCGAGACCGGCGATCAGGACCAGGCTGGCGATCAGGGTAGGCTTGCGCATAAAAACTCCAGTGATTTCGAGAATACTGAAATCTCCGACTTCAACGGCGGCGAATCATTCCTTTTACTGTAGCGACGAATCCGTCGCCGACTGTACGGGGCGGTGATGCCGACAACCGGCGTAGGCTGGCAAAAAAGCCATTTATAAAAACCGGGGCTCGCCATGCACATCGCCATTCTGACCTTCGACGGCTTCAACGAACTGGACTCACTGATTGCCTACGGCATGCTCAGCCGTATTTCCCTGATCGGCGATAAGGAGTGGCGCGTGAGCATCGCTTCACCTACCCCGCGCGTCACGTCCATGAATGGTTTGACCATCGACGCCCAGATCGACCTGGAGCAGGCCTGCAAGGCCGACGCCGTGTTGTTTGGCAGCGGCATGAAGACCCGGGAAGTGGCCGACAACCCGGCCATCATGAGCCGGCTGCGCCTGGACCCGACGCGCCAGTTGCTCGGCTCCCAATGCTCCGGCACATTCCTGCTGGCACGCCTGGGGCTGCTCGGCCAAGCACCGGCCTGCACCGACACCACCAGTAAACCATGGGTCGTGGCGGCGGGTGTCAACGTGGTCAACCAGGCGTTCCACGCCAATGGCAATATCGCCACCGCCGGTGGCTGTTTCTCCGCCCAGTACCTGTCGGCCTGGGTGCTGGCGCGGCTCAAGGGCCTGGAGACCGCGCGGGAAGTGCTGCATTACTTTGCCCCGGTGGGCGAGAAAGAGGCCTATGTGGAACGGGGGTTGGGGCATATCCGCCAGTATGTGAGTGAAGTGGCGCAAGTCTGAGGCGATGCCCCTGTGGCGAGGGAGCTTGCTCCCGCTGGACTGTTGCGCAGCCCGACGGGAGCAAGCTCCCTCGCCACGGGCCGGACTACACATTGGCAGCCACATCCCCTATAAAGTCCAACACACCTCACCGCACGGATCCCGCCATGAGCAACGCCACCACCTCATCCCCTGCCCTCAAGGAAATCTTCAACGCCACACGCCTTGAGTACATCGCCAGTGAAATGAGCGCGGTGTATCCGGCTTTCGATAGCCGGGCGTTCCTGGACATGGCCAATGACGGGCTGAGCGAGTTGTCGGTGATGCAACGCATGGCGCGAGTCAGTGAGTGCCTGCATGCGGTACTGCCCTTGGAGTACGAGGCGTCGCTGGATGTGCTGCGGGACCTGGCGCCCCGACTCAACAGCATGTTTGTCAGCATGTTCCTGCCCCACTACGTGGCGTCCTACGGCCGGCACAGCTTCGACCTGTCCCTGGATGCGCTCAAGTATTTCACCCGGTTCGGCTCTTCGGAGTTCGCCGTGCGGCATTTCCTGCGCGATGACCTGGCGCGCACCCTCAAGGCCATGCACGACTGGGCGCACGACCCCAACGAACACGTACGTCGCCTGGCCAGCGAAGGCAGTCGACCGCGCTTGCCCTGGTCGTTCCACCTGGAGCCGATCCAGGCCAACCCCGACCTCGCCGCCGCGATCCTTGAGGCCCTCAAGGCCGACAACAGTCTGTATGTACGCAAGTCCGTGGCCAATCATCTCAACGACATCACCAAGCAGCACCCTGACTGGGTGCTGGACCGGATCGAAGGCTGGCCCCTGCAAGATCGCCATACCGCATGGATCGCCCGCCATGCTTTGCGCAGCCTGATCAAACAAGGCAATTCGCGGGCACTGGCGGTTATCGGCGTCGGCGGCAAGGCGCACATCCAGGTGCTGGACTTGCAGGTCACGCCGGCGGTGATTCGTCTCGGCGAACCGATTACCTTGTCGTTCAAGGTGCAATCAACCCTCGAGCAGAGCCAGCGCCTGGTGATCGACTATGCCATCGACTACGTGAAAGCCTCGGGCGGCACCTCGGCCAAAGTCTTCAAGCTCAAGACCTTCGACCTGCCTGCCCTTGAGTGCGTCAGCCTCAGCCGCTCCCAGCATATTCGCGAACTGACCACCCGCCGACACTACGCGGGCCGGCATGCGGTGCATCTGCTGGTCAATGGCGAACGGCTGGGCAGCACGGCGTTCGACATCGTTCCCTGAGCGGCCGCTCAGGCCAGCGCCAGCCGTTGTGCCTTGCGAATGTCGTGCAGGAAGCGCTCGGCCGGCAGCGGGTGGCCCAGCAGGTAACCCTGCAGCGAATCGCACCCCAATTGAGTCAGGAAATCCTGCTGCATGTCGGTCTCCACCCCTTCGGCAACAATCCGCAGCCCCAGGGCCTGGCCGAGGGCGACGATGGCCGAGACAATCGCCGCATCATCACTGTCGTGCTCCAGGTCGCGGACGAAACCGCGATCGATCTTCAGCTCGTTGGCCGGCAACCGCTTGAGGTACATCAGGCTCGAATAACCGGTGCCAAAGTCGTCGATGGACAAATCCACGCCCATGTCCGAGAGCTGCTGCAGCACGGTCATGCTTGCATCGGCATCGCTCATCGCCGTGGTTTCGGTGATTTCCAGGGTCAGGCTGTTGGCTGGCAGATGATGAATTTCCAGCGCCGTGGCGACGCTCTGCACCAGGCCCACGTGGCAGAACTGCAAGGCCGACAGGTTCACCGCGATGCGCCAGTCGGTGTAGCCGAGCACGTACCATTCGCGCATCTGGCGGCAGGCCTCGTTCAACACCCATTCCCCGATGGGAATGATCAGCCCGGTCTTTTCCGCAAGGTCGATGAAAGTATCGGGCATCAACAGGCCCTGGGTTGGATGCGTCCAGCGCAACAAGGCTTCGGCCCCCACCGGACGGCCGTTGGCAGTGTCGAACTTGGGCTGGTAATGGAGGCTGAACTGGCGTTGCTCGACGGCGATGCGCAGGTCTTGCAGCAGTTGCAGTTGCTTGCGGGCGTTGCTGTTCATCGAGGCATCGAAAAAGCTGTAGCCATTCTTGCCGGCGCCCTTGGCGTGGTACATCGCCGCGTCGGCATTCATCAGCAGCTCTTCGGCGCTCTGGCCGTTGCCCGGATAAAGCGCGATGCCGACACTGGCGGATATCTGCAGGTCATGATCGGCCACCCGGAATGTGCGACCGATCAGCCCGACCTGGCGGGCCGCCAGGCGCAACGCATCGTCAGGCTCGGCCAGTTGCACCAGCAGCACGAACTCATCACCGCCGATCCGCGCCAGGGTGTCCTGGCTGCGCAAGTCTTCCCGCAGGCGCAGGGCCACGTCGCGCAGCAACAGGTCGCCCATGTGATGGCCGAAAGCATCGTTGACCGGTTTGAAGCCATCCAGGTCGATGAACATCAAGGCGAAACAGCCGCCCTGCTCATGCACCCGATGCATGGCCTGACCGATACGATCGGCCAGCAGCACGCGGTTGGGCAATTCGGTGAGGGGGTCGTGCAGGGCCAGTTGCGTCAGCTCACGGTTGGCCAGGGTCAGCGATTGGGCCAGCTCTGCGGTCCGGGCCTCCAGGCGCGCATCGAGAATCGACGTGAGCAAGGCGATGGCCAGTACCGCCAACGTGGTGATCAGCACCAGATTGTCCAGACCCTTGCCACTCAAGCCGTCCAGAGCACCGCAAAAGCTGCCGTCGCTGAAGCGCGCTGCGGCCATGCCGGTGTAATGCATGCCGACAATGGCCAGGCCCATCACGACAGCAGCGCCGGCGCGGGCCAGACGTACATGGGGGATGTTCTGGCGCAAGCGAAAGGCGATCCACAACGCAGCCGCCGAAGCGCCGACCGCAATCACCAGCGAAGCCCCGAACAACGAGGGGTCATAATCAATACCCGGCTGCATCCGCAGCGCCGCCATGCCGGTGTAATGCATGGCGCTGATGCCGGCGCCCATGATCAACGCGCCGAAAGCCAGTTGCCACGCCGGCAATTGCGGTTGACTGACCAACCACAGGGCAAAGCCGCAGGACAGGATGGCAGTCAGCAGGGACAAGGCGGTGATCGACACATCGTAGCCAAGCTCCACCGGCAAGGTGAACGCCAGCATGCCGATAAAATGCATGGACCAGACCCCGACGCCCATTGCCAGGGAACCGCCGGCCATCCACCAATGCGCCGCGCGCCCCTGGGTGGTCGCGATGCGTCCGGTCATGTCCAGCGCAGTGTAGGAAGCCAGTACCGCAACAAACAGGGAAATAGAAACAAGGGCCGGTGAGTAGCTGCCGATGAGCATGGTTTTTTCTCGTGACTGGAAAGCCGAACTGCTTCCATGCCCGGTTGAAAGGCGGCGATTGTACTCAATTGCGGTACGGGCGTACCGACCAAATATCAAAAAGCCATCAACCCTGGAATATTTGCGACGAAGGACATCTTGTCTCCGGATGACTGGAGGCACCTGCGTCACAGGCCGTTCGGCTAAGCTGTGGTGGGCCATTTTTCAGGAGACCCATCCATGACCGCCCCAACCACCGCGTTAGTGGTAATAGACGTTCAGAACGACTTCATCCCCGGAGGCCAATTGGCCGTACCGGGGGGTGACGAAATCGTGCCATTGATCAACCGCCTGGGTGGTTCATTCAGGCACGTCATCCTCGCCCAGGACTGGCATCCGGCCGGGCACGCTTCGTTTGCCTCCAGCCATCCGGACAAGCAACCGTTCGACCTCATTCAACTGCCCTATGGCGAACAGAAACTGTGGCCCGACCACTGCGTACAGGGCACCCAAGGCGCCGCGCTGCACCCGGCCCTGGACCTGCCCCACGCGCAACTGATCATTCGTAAGGGTTGCAACCCGGACATCGACAGCTATTCGGCCTTCATGGAAGCCGACCGCCAGACACCCACCGGCCTGACGGGCTACCTCAAGGAGCGCGGCATCGACACGGTGTACATGGTGGGGCTGGCGCTGGATTTCTGCGTGATGTTCTCGGCGCTGGATGCCCGGGCGGCGGGGTTCAATGCATTTGTGGTGCTCGACGCCTGTCGGGGCATTGATATCGACGGCTCGATGGAGGCGGCAATCCGGCGGATGCAGCAAGCGGGTGTGGCGCTGATTGAATCGAGCGCAATAAACGCCTGACCCCTCCCCCAGCCTCACCGCGTTGGCAACCACAAGCGCAATCGCGCCCCACCCAGCGGCGAAGCTTGCGCCGTCAGCGTACCGCCCTGGGCTTGCAGGGCGCGACGGCTGATGGCCAGTCCCAGGCCAAAACCGCCCGTGGCGCGATCGCGACTGCGGTCCAGGCGATAGAACGGTTCGAATACACGCTCGCGCTCGCTGTCAGGAATACCGATACCGTCGTCGTCGACCCAGATCTCGCAACCCTGGACGCCGACCAGCACGCCGACCTGGATCCGCTTTTCGCAATAACGCATGGCGTTGCGCAACAGGTTCTGCAACGCCCGGGCCGTCAGGCGCGGGTCCAGCACGAAACGCTCCAGCGTGCCGTGCAGCAGCACATCGATCACCACATCCGGCGCCGCCAGGTCCTCGTCGACACTGCCCAGGATACTGTCGATGAACTCGTCCAGCGCCACCTCCACGCGTTCGGGCAGAAGCTCGGGGTTCTGCAGACGGCTGTAAGACAGCAACTCCAGCACCAACTCATCCAGCTCGCGGATGTGCGCCACCAACCCTTGCAGCCGTTCGCGACTGGCCGGCGGCAGGTCATCGGACAGCGCCAGGGCCAGGCCGAAATCGAGGCGGGTCAATGGCGTGCGCAATTCATGGGATACCGCATTGAGCAGATCGCGCTGCTGGTTGAGCAAGCGCTCGATGTCGCCGGCCATTGTGTCGAACACGTGGGCCAGGCTGCCGATGTTCGAGCTGGAGCCAATCTGCGTACGTTCGCTCAAATGGCCTTTGCCGAAGCGTTCAGCCGTGCGTTTGAGCCGTTCCAGATCGCGCCAATGCGGCCGCAACCAAAGCAGCAGGCACGCCAGCATCGTCGCACCGATCAATACGTTGATGCTCCAGTACAGCCAACTGACCTCGGTCGGGTCCGGGGGCACAATCATCTTGACCGCCGTGCGTTCATCCAGCGGCGCGGCCGCCAGGGTTCGCCAGGCCCATTCGCCCAGGCGCACCACGTTTTCACCGCGCTGCAGACGTGCCTGCTCGTCGGCGCTGAACCCCTCATCCTCGATGGCCGCCAGTTCGATGCGCAGCGGCTCGAACTCCTTGTCCATCTGTGCCGCCAGTGCTGGCCACTGTTCGCTGGGCACGTTATGGAACTGCCTGACCATCAAGGTTTGCAGGCCACGGGAGTAATCGAGGTTGTAGTTCAGGAAGCGCTCATGAAACAGCCGGACCACCAACTCCGGCATCAGATAGATCGCGGCGCTGTAGGACACGATGGTGACCAGGTAAAGGCGAATCAGCAGCTTCCACATCGACTCAGCATTCCCACTCGGAACGGCTGAACAGATAACCCTTGCCCCACACGGTCTTGATCTTGCGGGCTTCGCCGGCGTTGTCGTCGAACTTGCGCCGCAGCTTGGAAATCGCCACGTCCACCGAGCGGTCGGTGCCGTTGAACTCGATGCCGCGCAGACGCTGCAGAATCTGGTCGCGGCTCAGCACCTCGCCGCAATGCCGGGCCAGTACCACCAGCAGGGTGTATTCGCCGCTGGACAGCTCCACCGCTTGCCCGCGCCAGGTCACGGTGCGTTCGGACAGGTCGATGCACAGGTTGCCCATGAGAATGCGATCGTTGACCGTCTGCGGCTCGGTAAGGCTGCTGCGGCGCAACAAGGTCCGAACCCGTGCCAGCAGGACCCGGGGTTCACAGGGCTTGCTGACGTAGTCATCGGCGCCCATTTCCAGGCCCAACACCTGATCATGGCTGTCGTCCCGGGCGGTGAGCATCAGAATCGGCAGGGTCGCCGAATCGGCCCGCAACAAGCGGCAGACCTGCAAGCCGTCCAGCCCCGGCAGCATCAGATCGAGGATCACCAGGTCCGGCGGATCGACCCGCGCCCGTTCCCGCACATGATCGCCACGGCTGAGCACACTGACCCTGTAGCCGTTGCGCTCCAGGTAGCTGGCGATCAGTTCAGAGAGGGCGGTGTCGTCTTCGACAAGGAGGATGTTGGGCATGGGTGCATCCAAAAAGGGCAAGGCGCAGAAAACGTCAAGCGGCCAAGGATATACGCCCTCATCTGCCGCTGAGCAAAACCCTTACATAATTTCACACAACCTCTACGAATTTTTACCCTGAATACAAAAATGCCCCGACATTGTCGGGGCATCACAGCGCTCGCGGCAGAACTCATCAATCAGAAGAAATAACTCAACCGCAAGCTACCACTCCAATCCTGACTGACGGTTGTCCCTTTGCTGCCTCCAACCTGACCCGAGACCTGCCAGTTGCGTTGGGCCGGCGTCCACTTCAGGCCCGCACCGTACTCAAGCACTGTGCTGGCCCGGTCATCATCGAAGCTGTCGTCGTTGATCCTGACCTCGTTGGTCTTTATGAACTCATGATTAATGCCCGCCGACAAACTCGGCTCCAGCAGGCCGCCATTTTCGAGACTGATCACGCGTCCGCCCCTGAGGCCCACGTTCCCTTGCAGAGAACGCATAGTGTCGGCTTTTACTTCAAGGCCGTTGTCCAGGCGATAGCTATCGCTCTGGGTCACGCCCGTCGAGACTCGCACCTGTGGCTCGATGAAATAGTTATCTTGCAAGCGAATATGCTTGCCCACCGCGACCGAACCGCTTGCTCCCAATGCCTTGTAATCACCCTTGGAACGGGTACCGTCGCTCATGGTGACCTTGGCTTTATTGTTGAACTGGTTGACCTTGGCCATGACGTTGACGAATACACCGCTCTGGACGTCATAGGTACTGCCGTAGACACCGAGGTTTACGCTGTCGACCGTTGCACTGGATCCGTACCGCAGATCCATGTTGGTGTGGCTGGTGCCTACGAAGCCACCGAGTACCCATGCACGATTGCCGATATCCACCAATGTATCGGCACCGCCAGTGATCCCGTTCTGGTTCTGCGAGTAGCCATCGCCATAGGCGTTGTCGACGCTGTATTGATTACCGTAAGTACGTACCCAGACGCTGTTGCTCAACTTGGTGTCGTTATCGCTGGCCGAACGCATTGAGGCATCGGGCAGTGCGCTTAATCCCCGATCACCGATCTGATCGTTGAGCATGTTCATCTCTGCGTTCAATACGCTGCGAGCACTGCCGGCCAAAGCCAATGCGGTATTGGTGGACGGGCTGACGGTGTCTCGGTCGGGATTAAGGTACAAACCCTCCCCATCCTTCTTCAAGCGGTAGACGAAGGTACCCGCATCGACCGTTTCTCGACCACCCAGCGAGAAACTCGCATCGCCAGCGGCAATGTTGCCGATTTTGACGGCTTCAGCACTGGTTGGCGTGGTCCCGGTCGCGGAGACCAACAACTGATGTTGCCCGCTGGCAGTACCGGTAACATTCAGGAAGTCTGTATTACCGTTACCCAGATCGGTGCCCATTACAAAAGTACCGTTACCGGAAAGCTCGCCTATGTTCAGTTGCTGAAACTGCTCATTGGTGCCCATGCGGACCACACCGCTGCTCAAGCCGAGACGCTGTACTGTATTGTCGCCAGTCATCACCCATTGCGCGGCGTTGTTAATGTTCAAGTCACTCGAGTCGGTGATCTGCCCCGTCAGCACAGCGCCGTTGTTGAGCAATACAGTGCCATTGGCGTCCGAGAGCACATCGCCGGTCATCTGGCTGTTGTTGTCTAGCCTGAGATCAAACACGTTCTCCACGTTGCCATTAATCACTGAGCCGTTGTTCAGGCTGACCGCGGTCCCTGTCCCCGCAACGGCCATTACATTGCCGTTCAGGGTGCTATTATTATTGAGGTTGACGTTGGTAACGTTTTGCAAGTTACCTTCAAGCGAGGAGCCGTTCTGCATCAGCCAGGACACCGTACTGCCGGTATCGGCTATGACGTCGCCGCGCAGAGCGCTTGCATCGACGTTGACGTTGGCTGTGGACGTATTGCTGGCTTGAAACAGTGTTCCGTTGCCACCGTTCAACTGCGAGCCATTGAGTACGTTGATGGTCGCGACAGCACCAGGATCACCGAAGGCGCCAACGACAATTGCCGAACCCGTGCCCCCCGTTACGACTGTATTATTCAAGGTCACCGTGTTGGCATTCACGCCGGTATTATCCACACCGATTCGCAGGCCGTCCTGACCACCGGAGATCGTGCTTGCGGTCGCCGAAAGCGTTGCCCCTTCCAGTTGAGCGCCGTAACTGGTCGCGCCGGTGCCACGCAGGGTCGAATCGTTGACTGTCAGGACGTTGAACCCCGTGGCGTTTGCGCCGCCGACGAGTCCGGTAATTGTGCTTCCGCCTGTGACGGTAGCGCTGGAGGCGGTTGGGGTGTTGATGTCACGCGCCAATAGCAGGCCCATGCTGTTGGTACTGGTAATAGTGCTAGCTTGGATCGTGGCAGAGCTGTTGCTAAGCGAAAGCGCCCCTCTCCCCGTCGAACTTTCTACAGTTGCGCCAGCCATCGCGATATCGGAGCCCTCGCGGGCTTCAATCCGCGCACTCTGACCACCATTGAATATGACATTGGCATTTTGCGAGCTGATCGTGAGTGCGCTCGCATTGTTTATTGTCAATGTTCCACCTTGAGACACAGCCCACGCCTCTGGTGCTGGAGGATTAGTAACGGTCTCACTTTCCCCAGGAACAAGAGTTCTAGCATGAACCGCAGGAGTGCCGAGGAACAATACGGCAAGCAGATAACCCGTTCTCTTGCGATTTATGAGCGTTGGAAGTTGAGGCATGAGGACTCCGCATAATCAATTAAACAACTTCCCTTCAAGCAGAGAAGTCATCAAAAAAAACGTTCGCCAGACTAAACAGCAACCCAAACGAAAGATGTCGGAAAACTCTTCACCAAAAGTAGGAAAAATCCCTTAATCCCTGAATATACAACCCATAGACAGCCGGCCCAGCCAAACAGTATCGCGAGAGGGTCAACCCCTCTCGCGATACTTACCTCACGGTGTAGGTACAGGTAACCTGTCGCAGTACTCGCCGCTGGGGGTGATTGTATCAAGCGGTTTAATGACCGGTATCGAGCTCTGTAAACCACCAATATCGGCAGTGTACCAATACTTACCAAATGCACGAGATCCGAGCACCGGCTGCGCTGCTTTGAACACCGCAGCACTTCCAACAGTAGCGACATCCACTGTCGATGCGTCCTGGATAGTATAGGTCTGTGAATCTTCCGTGCCGGGGATCAAATTAGCTCCAGCAGCATCCGTATAAGCCGCAAAATGTGCGGTAATGACTGTACCTTGCGGCAGAACGGTCGATTTCGGAATAGTAAGAGCCAAACGCCAGTTGGTAGTTGCATCATTCATTGCAAAACAGTCGATTTGGTTCTTGGTGGCAGGATTGCGAATTCTGATAGTTGGTTCTAGCAGATCAATTCTCTTGCCTCGGACAATGACCGTCTGGGCTGTAGATTTGATTACGTTCTTGTCGATCCCGGTTCTTTGTCGTGTCCAGTGCGCAGGCACGCTGGGCGTCGGAAGCGCGGCTATGATGCTCGCCGTAATAGGCACCTCGAACTCAATCGCGTCACTAAACGGTGAAAAATCGCCCACCAGCTGATCATTCACATAACATTTAACCGTCTCCGCTGAAGTAATCGGTGGATCCGTGAGGGCGAGCGTAACTTTGAATTTACCCGCCTTATCGCGATCACCTGGCAGCAACTCGTTAGGTGTCAGCGACTGCCCCGTTACTACAGGCAAGGCAAATGCGGGGTTGGTCAGATCCGGCAATTCTGGATATATCCCTCCTGGCGGATACAGATCCATCCAGAAAAATAATGGGGGGGAAGGAAATGGCGTTGCGGCACCGCGCTCCAGTTCAAAATAGGCTTTGACTTCCAAGGCATCTGTTGACGCGCCAAAAATATCCTTTAGCCCAGCGACATAAGGAAGCGGAAAGTTCAGATCCACATCGGCAAGAGGTTGGGGGCCAAACGCCTTGAAATTAGTTGGGTCATTGGCCTCTTCGACGTAAAACTTTATCTGGTCGCCTGGCTCCGCATTATCGATGGGCAAGCGCTCGACAATGCCCAGCACTCCGCTGCCGGAAAAATCATCGAGGTATAAGGTTGTCGCCCCATCCGGATCAGTGGCCGGGACTAAAGGACGCTTATTCAGGACCGGATCCAGCGCAAGCCCCAACGTCAACAGCGCGGAGGGCAATGAACTTGCGCTTCTATTTCCAGGAAGGTCCGTCCAAAAATAATGAATATTGACGCGCCCATTTGGCAACCCTCGCAAGACACTGCTCAGCACCGTAAACACACCCGTAGCGGGAACTGCCGCTTTGTAGACCTGAAGATCCATACCGCCGGCGGAAAAATGCACCTCCAGCTCATCGTCGAGACGACGTAGTGGATAGGTCACGTCAACCGTAAATTCCAAGTCGGTGTTGGCAGTCAGCCAGGCTTCGTTCACCGTTCTCAAGGGATCCGTGGGCGCATTGGTAAAGGCCGGCGCAGGTGTAGGGGGATTTTTTTTACGTGAAGGATACTTGACTTCAAACGGCGCCGTTCGGTCTATGTTGAACTCTACAATATTGGTGGGATCAAAGTTGCCCCCTCCGTCTTTATGAAATTTCATCTGAACCTGCCAACGGGTGGGTGTCGCAGGTTGGGCGTCTTCAATAAAGTCAGCCGCTGGAAGAGGAATAGGTAGGACGCCAGCAGGTCGCTGATCGATCGGGCCAACTAACACAGTATGTTTAGCATCGCCAAACGTTTCTCCTACCCGTGCATAATAGAGGTCAACTTCGTCATCCTCGCCCTCTTCTGTGGGTACAGGCCGCTCCAGATTTGCAATAATTTCGCCGGTTTCCAAAACGGCGATTGAGATTGACTCGTCCGCCAACGTGTCGATGTCCACATCTAGGTCCAACACTCCGGAACGCGTGGACATCGGACGAGTTTTGGGGGGAACAATTTTTATAGCCATGGTTGCCTCTCCAATTACATTCATGTTTGACATAGTTGAGGGAGTACTTTCACCGGGTGTCACTCTGTCTATTTTTACCAACCCTTTCCTTGACTCGGCCACCAGCCTCCCCCCATGAAAGAGCTGATACACAACCACGGCAGAATCCTTATCGATCAGAGGCCTGATATTTGGCTGAAACGGAACCACCAAATCAAAACCAGCTGATATGTCTGGCGCTTGAAGTATTCGTTCCCAGACACCATATGTCCCCGAAACTGGCGGACCGCTGCCATTCAAGCTCGAATAGCCTTGCCATTGAACTTTTACCTGATCCCCTGGCAGGGCGATATTGGTCAAACTCGGTATTGCAACCGTAGCGCCACTCGTTAACGGTGGAACGCTGTTGTTATTCAAATACCCCCAAAGATTCGCGTGTGGGAATGTGGGTTCGGCCAATATTATGAGCGGCGTGTGATCGATGGTGAGTTGTCTTCGAGGGGACGGATCATCAGTGCCACCTGCCCCCTTCCATATATTGTAATAAACATACGCCACACCATCCTTGGCTAAATGTTGAGACGTCAAATCGAAATATAAAAAATCCACCGCCAGGGGCACCGGATAAAATACGGTATAAAGCCGATCCTCTAGCCCATTTTGAAGCCAGATGATCCACAGTTCATCATTAGGACGCGGATCAATCCAATATGGGATAACAATTCGAGTCCCCCGCTGCAATATTTCGCGAGGCACATGCCCTTCCAGATCATTATCATTTATACCCTCCACCGAGAGGGGCTTCGCCATAACTTCGCTATTTTCGCCCTGCATCTGGTTTTCTTCTAGAAAAGCCATCGCGATCACCTTGCCAGAAATTTCAATCGACGCTTTCGCAGCCCGCAAGGTCATTTAGCGCCGGGTGATGACAATTTCCAACTGTCAGATCTTACAGGTAACAGCGCCATTCATCGGATACATAAAAGAACCGAGGCTTGGATGAACGGTGGAGGAATCAAACATATTCCGAAAAGGAAGGCCTCATCACTGCAGACGAGTGCCTCCCCTCAATACAATAGAGTCAGAATGGTGGTTGACGCTTACTTAGTTGTCAGATGTGCAGCTTTACTGACCGCGCTGCGCAATCTGCTATTTGCCCGCAGGCGATGGCCAGTTTTCCTTCTCCTACCACCAACCCAATCCGAATATGCCCCGCCGCACTCGGCCCAAATGCCTCCCCCGCCAGCACCGATACGCCATATCTGTCCAGCAGCTGCTCAGCAAACACTTGAGCTGCCAAACCAGTCTCGCGTACATCGACCATCACAAACATGCCGCCATCGGGCCGCACGGGTTTAAGACCTGGGCAGTTTTCCAGCGCCGCGCACACCAAGTCGCGGCGTTGACGATATTCCTCGCGCATCACCGCCACCTCAGGCAAATCCTGATCGAGGGCAACCTGAGCGGCGCGCTGGACGAAATCCGGCAGACCGAACAGCATGCACAACGACAGGTTGGCCAGATGTTCGGCCAGCGGTTCGGGACCGATCACCCAGCCGATGCGCCAACCGGTCATGGCGTGGGATTTGGACAGGCTGTTGATCGTCGCGGTGCGCTCGGCCATGCCCGGCAGGCTGGCCGGGCTGATGTGTTCGCCTTCGTACAGCAGGTCGCTGTAGACCTCATCGCTGATCAGCCACAGATCATGTTCGATGCACAACTGCGCCAATGCTTGCCAGGTGGACAGCGGCAGGCTGGCGCCGGATGGGTTGTTCGGGCTGTTGAGCAGCATCGCCCGGGTACGGGGGGTAATCAGCCGGGCGACGTCGGCCGGGTCAACCCGAAAAGCGTTTTCCGGGCGCACCGCCACCGGCAGCACTTTCGCTCCGCAGGCACCAAATACGGCTTCGTAAGTGACATACATCGGTTCTGCGATGATCACTTCATCACCGGGGTTGAGCAGACATTGCGCAACCGCATAGACCCCACACTGCGCCCCCGGCAACACGGTGACATGCCCGGCGCCTACCGGCTGGCCACAACGCTGGCGATGGCGCCGAGCAATGCTGGCGCGCAGGGTGTGCAAGCCGCGCACGTCCGAATAATGCGTGTCTCCGGCGCGCAGGCTGGTCACAGCGGCGTCGATGATGGCGCGAGGGGTGTCGAAATCCGGGTCGCCCACCGATAACAGCAATACATCCATGCCCTGCTCACGCATGGCCAATGCCCGGTCGTGAATCTGCCACGCGGCGGCGCCGTCGCCGGTGATGCGGCGGGTCAAATCTGAAAAGCGCATGTACCACTCCTGTTTTGCGCGAAGTCCAGCCTCAACCCTATCTCAAATTCAACGCCGTGGGAGCAAAGCTTGCTCGCGATACGGGCGACTCGATTCCTGGGAGACCGCAACGCCTGTATCGCGGGCAAGCCTTGCTCCCACTGGTCTATCGGGCGGCCACTCGCCAAAGCCGGGCGATGTCCCGGGCTCGTTCAGTCAGCAGGCGTGGCGCGTCGCCACAGGCCTCCTGCAGGGTCATCGGCCCGCTGACCAGGGCAAAGGCTGCTTCGATGCCGTGCTCATACAGCGCCTGATAACCCTCCCCCAGCGTGCCGGCGATGACCACCACGGGTACGCCATGCTGGCGGGCGATGCGCGCCACGCCAAAGGGGGTCTTGCCACGCAAGGTCTGGGCGTCGAAACGGCCTTCGCCGGTGATCACCAGGTCAGCGCCGTTGATCGCCTCGGCCAGCCCGGTCAACTGGGCGACGACGTCCACGCCGCTGCGAAAGTGCGCGCCCAGAAACGCCTTGGCGGCGAACCCCAGCCCTCCGGCGGCGCCGCTGCCCGGTTCGTCGCGTACATCCTTGTTCAACGCCTGGGCACAGTGTTCAGCGAAATGCCCCAGCGCCTGGTCCAGTTGCTGTACCTGCTCAGGGGATGCCCCTTTCTGCGGGCCGAAAATCGCTGAAGCGCCGTGAGGTCCGCACAACGGGTTATCGACATCGGCGGCAATCTCGAAACTGACCTGGGCCAAGCGCGGGTCCATCTTGCTCAAATCGATGCGAGCCAGTTCGGCCAAAGCCAGGCCGCCGGGTGGAAGCGGTCGGTTGTGTTCATCCAGCAACACCACGCCCAGGGCCTGCATCGCGCCGGCACCGCCGTCGTTGGTGGCGCTGCCGCCGATGGCCAGGATCACGCGCCCGGCGCCTTCGTCCAGGGCGGCGCGAATCAGCTCGCCGGTGCCATAGGTACTGCTGGAACAGGCATCACGTTGCCCAGGAGGTACCAGCTGCAAGCCGCTGGCCTCGGCCATTTCAATGATCGCGGTGTGGCTGTCGGGCAACCAGCCCCAACGCGCTTCGACGCTGTCCCCCAGCGGACCTTTCACCCAACTGCGCCGCCACTGCCCGTTGCAGGCCGCCAGCACCGACTCCACCGTGCCCTCCCCGCCGTCGGCCATCGGGCACTTGATCAATTGTGCATCCGGCCAGACCTGGGCCAGGCCTTGGGCGACAGCATCGGCAACGCCCTGGGCGCTCAGGCTGTCCTTGAACGAGTCGGGGGCGATGACTATTTTCATACTTATTCTCCGGTTCCAGTGCACGGCACGGCAGTTGAGCGCAATTGTTCAAGTTCACGCAATCGGGTTGCCATCAACCTCGTTGTCGAGGCTGATGGCCTCATCGCGAGCAGGCTCGCTCCCACAGGGATCCGGGCTAGCTGAAACCTGTGGCCCAGGCAGATCAGTGTGGGAGCGAGCCTGCTCGCGATAGCGGTCTGCCTGTCAAATCTCTATCGAGTGCGTGGGTTGTTGTCCGGAGTGTAAGGGGTCGAGCGTGGCCTGCGATCTTTTCGTTTGCCACGCCCGGTTGTTCTGGGGTTTGATTGGGCCTTTCCCATCGATAAAAGGACCTTGTCATGAGCTACCGCACGCTAGGCCATTCCGGGTTGCAAGTCTCGACATTGACTCTGGGCACCATGATGTTCGGCGAACAGACCAGCACCGAGGATTCGCTGCGGATCATCGACAAGGCCTGGGACCAGGGCATCAATTTCATCGACACCGCAGACGTCTACACCAACGGTCGTTCCGAAGAGATCGTCGGCGAGGCGATTGCCAGTCACCGTCATGAATGGGTGCTGGCCACCAAGGTCGGCTTCGGCCCACCAGATGGTGTCCCCAACCGCAGCGGCCTGAGTCGCAAGCACATTTTCAATGGCATCGAGGCCAGCCTGACGCGCCTGGGCACCGATTACCTGGACATCTATTACCTGCACCGCGAAGACCACAACACCCCGCTTGAGGTCACGGTGTCGGCCATCGGTGACTTGATTCGTCAGGGCAAGATCCGCTACTGGGGCCTGTCGAACTACCGTGGCTGGCGCATCGCCGAGGTGATTCGAATCGCCGATCGGCTGGGCATCGACCGGCCGGTAATCAGCCAACCGCTGTACAACATCGTCAATCGCCAGGCCGAAACCGAGCAGATCACCGCCGCGCAGAACTATGGCCTCGGCGTGGTGCCTTTCAGCCCCCTCGCCCGCGGGGTGCTCAGTGGCAAGTACGCACCGGACGTGGCACCGGACGCCAACAGTCGCGCCGGTCGCCAGGACAAACGCATCCTGGAAACCGAATGGCGGGTCGAGTCCCTGCGCATCGCCCAACAGATCCTGCAATACACCCAGGAACGCGGCGTGGGCATTGTCGAGTTCGCCATTGCCTGGGTGCTGAACAACCGCGCCGTCACCTCGGCCATCGTCGGACCGCGCACCGAGGAACAATGGGATGGCTACACCAAGGCGCAGTCGGTGACGATCACGGCCGAAGATGAAGCCTTCATCGATTCGCTGGTGACCCCGGGGCATGCCTCGACGCCAGGCTTCAATGACGTGGGCCACTTCGTACCGGGGCGGGTGGCGCGTACGTCATAACTTCGTCGACTCCGACGAACACTGTGGGAGCATGGATTGCCCGCGATGGCCGCGCTGCGGTTCAAGAGCTGAACCGCGTTATCGTTCATCGCGGGCAAGCCTTGCTCCCACAGGCCATGCGCCACAGATAAATTTTCCAGTCACAAGTCCGGGTGTCGATGACCGCCCTCAAGAGAATTACCGTGTCCAAAGGCATCGTTCTATCGGTCTCGGCCTCTGTGCTGTTCGCCGTCATGTATTACTACACCTCCCTGCTCTCGCCGCTGACCGGCGTGGAAATCTTCGGTTGGCGCATGCTGCTGACGATGCCCTGCATGACGGTGTTCATGCTGGTGGCAAAGGAGTGGAACCTGGTAACGGCGCTCGGTCGGCGCCTGATCGCCGCGCCGCGTCTGTTGATCGGTGCCATGGCGTCTTCGGCGTTGATGGGCGCGCAGCTGTGGCTGTTCATGTGGGCACCCCTCAACGGCTACAGCCTGGACGTGTCGCTGGGGTATTTTTTGTTGCCGCTGTCGATGGTTCTGACCGGGCGCCTCGTCTACGGCGAGCGCCTGTCCTACCTGCAGAAAATCGCCGTGTTCTTCGCCACCCTCGGCGTGGTCAACGAGTTGTACCAGGTGGGTGGGTTTTCCTGGGCAACACTGTTGGTGGTGGTGGGTTATCCGATCTACTTCATCCTGCGCAAACGCCTGGGGACTGACAACCTGGGCGGGTTGTGGCTGGACATGACCCTGATGCTGCCGCTGGCGCTCTGGTTCGTACAAAGCGGGGAGCAGGGTTTCGCTGTTTTCGACCAGTACCCTTGGCTGTCGCTGCTGATCCCGTTGCTCGGGGTGATCAGTGCTTCGGCGCTGGTGGCCTACATCGTTGCCAGCCGGTTGCTGCCGTTCAGCCTGTTCGGGCTGTTGAGCTATGTCGAACCGGTGTTGCTGCTGGGCGTTGCCCTGCTGCTGGGAGAAAGCATCCAGGCCAGTGAATGGCTGACCTACATTCCCATCTGGCTGGCCGTGGCAGTGCTGGTGTTCGAAGGATTCAAGCATCTGATGCGCCAGCGACGCCGGACCTGAAACTTACACGGACCTTGTGGGAGCGAGCCTGCTCGCGATATCGGCTGCACATTCAACATTGATGTATCTGAAAGGTCGCGATCGCGAGCAGGCTCGCTCCCACATTGGGATCTGCTGGCCAATAAAAAACCCGTACGGCAGTTACGCCGCACGGGTTGTCTGTTGCCTCAGCCGTCACTCAGTAGCCAACACACCACGCCGCACCTGGTCACGCTCGATGGACTCGAACAACGCCTTGAAGTTGCCTTCGCCGAAGCCATCGTCGCCCTTGCGCTGGATGAACTCGAAGAACACCGGCCCCATCAGGGTTTCCGAGAAAATCTGCAACAGCAGACGCTTGTCGCCCTGTTCGGAAGCGCCGTCCAGCAAAATGCCCCGCGCTTGCAGTTCATCCACCGGCTCGCCGTGGTTCGGCAGGCGACCTTCGAGCATTTCGTAGTAGGTGTCCGGCGGCGCGGTCATGAAGCGCATGCCGATGCTTTTAAGCTGGTCCCAGGTTTTGATCAGGTCATCGGTCAGGAAGGCCACGTGCTGGATGCCTTCACCGTTGAACTGCATCAGAAACTCTTCGATCTGCCCGGCGCCCTTGGACGATTCCTCGTTCAGCGGGATGCG
This sequence comes from Pseudomonas sp. N-137, assembly GCF_034555295.1. Taxonomy (NCBI): domain Bacteria; kingdom Pseudomonadati; phylum Pseudomonadota; class Gammaproteobacteria; order Pseudomonadales; family Pseudomonadaceae; genus Pseudomonas; species Pseudomonas sp. N-137. The sequence goes on along the minus strand of NZ_JAXUDQ010000015.1, from coordinate 57,644 downwards.
GATCATGCCATCCGGGGCGGTCATGGCCTTGGAGGTTAGGCCGGTGTATTCGCCCTTGATGTCGAAGTAACGGATCTCGCGGAAGTTGAACAGCTTCTCGTAGAAGCCGGCCCAGTAGGCCATGCGCCCGCGATACACGTTGTGGGTCAGGTGGTCGATGATTTTCAGGCCCGCGCCCACCGGGTTGCGGTCAACGCCTTCGAGGAACACGAAGTCGATGTCGTAGATGGAGCTGCCTTCACCAAAACGGTCGATCAGGTACAGCGGCGCGCCGCCGATGCCTTTGATTGCCGGCAGGTTCAGCTCCATCGGACCGGTTTCGATGTGAATCGGCTGGGCGCCGAGTTCCAGGGCGCGCTTGTAGGCCTGTTGCGAATCCTTGACCCGGAATGCCATGCCGCACACCGACGGCCCATGTTCGGCGGCGAAGTACGAGGCCACGCTGTGGGGCTCGTTGTTGAGGATCAGGTTGATCGCGCCCTGGCGATATAGATGCACGTCCTTGGAGCGGTGGCTGGCCACTTTGGTGAAGCCCATGATCTCGAAGATCGGCTCCAGGGTGTTGGGTGTCGGGGATGCGAATTCGATGAATTCAAAGCCCATCAGGCCCATCGGGTTTTCGTATAGATCTGCCATGTTGGCGCCTCATCATGCTTATCAATTAACGGAGCGTTAGTTGCCGGCCATGCTGAGGGCACGCGGTGGCGCGCAGGAAATGCCGCGAACGGTGCGGGCGAGGAAATCGCCGTAGATCAGTTGAAACCCGAATATCTTCATTGTCGACCCAAGGCTCTTGCGGGCGAGGCTTCTGCTGCCAGAAGACGTTTATTCTTATATGCGTAACTCGATTCTACACAGCGTAACCATGTTTGTCCGCCTTCGGTATCAAATCGTCTTTTGCGGCGACCGCGCAAGGGGTTTGTTGCACAGGAAAATCCCCGTCAGGATCAGCCCCGCACCTACACCCATCAAGACGGTGAGCCGTTCGTCCAACAGCAGCGCCCCGAACAGCACAGCGGTCAACGGGTTGAGTGCGATGAACACGCCGGAACGGGTCGCGCCAATCCGACGGATGCCGTCGTACCAGGCAATATAGGCCAACGCCGACCCCAGCACGCCCAAGTACAGCAGGCTCAGCCATTGCCGGATGTCCAGCCCGCGCAATGCTTCGACGCGAACGTCGCCTGCGGCCGCGCAGGCTAGCCACAACATCAAGGTGCCCAGCAGAATCGACCAGGTCACGGTTTGCAAAGGCCCGAGGCTTTCATTCAGTTTTTTGGAAAACAAGGAATAGACGCCCCAGCCCAGCACGCAGCCAAAAATCAGCAGATCGCCCAGCCAGCCCTGCCCTGCACTCTGTAGCAAGGACGGATCGCGACTGACGATCACCAGCCCCGCCCCGCCGATACACAGCACGATGCCCGCAACTTTCGCCCGGCTCAGCCGTTCCTTGAACAGCCACCAGGACGCCAGCCCTATCACCGCCGGATTCAAGGCCACGATCAACGAGGCCCGCGACGCATTGATGTATTGCAAGCCATAGAAAAAACACAGGTTGTAGAAAAAGATCCCGAAGAACCCCAGCGCCGCCAATTGCAGCCCTTGTTTCAGGCTGGGCCTGGCCAGCGGGATCCCGGCCAGACCGAGAAACAGCAACAGCGCGAGACTGGCCAACAGAAACCGCAGGCTGGCGGCGAGCAGCGGGGTCAGGGCATCGGAAAGGATCCTGCCGGCAACGAAGGTGCCGCCCCAGATCATGGTGACCATGGCCAGTTTCAGGTAGACCGGCAGGTCCGAAGGGGTTGGAACGGATTGTTCGAGGGTTTTCATGGTTTCACCACATTGAAATAAAACGACTACCCGTGGCGAGGGAGCTTGCTCCCGTTGGGCTGCGAAGCGGCCCTTTTCTATGAGCGCTTCGCACTCAAGCGGGAGCAAGCTCCCTCGCCACAGGAAAGTGCGCTTGAGATACTCTATTGTTCGCCTCATGCTTGATCATCGTAAAATGAGCATTCACTCATGACCCTCACCCAACTTGAGATCTTCTCCCAGGTCGCCGAGCTACGCGGTTTCACCGCCGCGGCGACGCGGTTGGGCATCAGCCAGTCAGCGGTGTCCCACGCCATCAAATCCCTGGAGCAGGAGTTGGGCGTGGAGCTGTTCAGACGTCATCAGACCCTCATCGAGCCCAGCGACATTGGCCGGCAGTTGCTGCTGCGCGCCCGGGCCATGCTCGGGCTGGCCAACACCTTGCGCCAGGAAGCCGCCGATGCACGGGGCATGCGCCGAGGCACCCTGCGCATCGGCTCGTTCGGTCCGACTTCGTCGATGAAGTTGTTGCCCGCCATCCTGCGACGTTACCGGGCTCTGCATCCGGGGATCGAAGTGCACATCGACGAAGGGCCGGACCGGCAAGTCATCCAGTGGCTGGATGAACGGCGGATCGACGTCGGTTTCGTGGTGCTGCCCGAAGACCGTTTCGACACGTTCGCGCTGATGCAAGACCAGATGGTCGCCGTGCTGCCCACCGCCCATCCCCTCGCCGCCCAAGCCAGCCTGAGTCTCAAGGACCTGTGCAACGACCCGTTCGTGCTTACCGAGGCCGGTTCTTCTGAACTGGTTTCGCGCCTGTTCAACGCAGCCCGGCTCACACCGAACGTGCGCTATCGTTGTTCGCAGCTGCTCAGTACCCTGGATGTCGTCAGCCGCGGCGAGGCCGTGACCCTGGTGTCCGAAGGTTCACTGCCGGGCGGCGACAACCCACGGTTCGTCACGCGGCCATTGTCGCCACAGGTTCCGCGTCAGATAGGCCTGGCGGTACTGGACAGCCGACAGGCCTCGCCCGCTACCCTGGCATTTATCGAGCTGGCGAGGCAGTCAGTCTGATCACCGGCAACCGAATACACTATCGAAGCTGTTCCTCAAGCCCTCACAGGTTATGCAGATGCCATTGACCGCCACTCGTTTGCGCAAGCGGCCCCGTCGCAACCTGATCACGCTGCTCTGCGGCGTGCTGCCGATACTGTCAGGGCTGGGCATTCTGTACATGCAGGCGGAACGGACACTGGAGCAACAGAGCCGACAGACCAGCGAAGAGTTGATCGGGCAGATCGAGGGGTCATTACCTTGGTGCTGGAACTGACCGAGCGCGAGCTGATCGAACCGACACCCACCACTCACCAGCTGTTCCAGCACCTGCGTGAACTGGGGGTGAAGATCGCAATCGACGACTTCGGCACCGGTCATTCCAGCCTGGGCTACTTGCGCCAGTTCAACGTGGACTTCCTGAAAATCGACCAGAGCTTTGTTGCCATGATTGGCGTCGATGCCCTGTCACGGCACATCCTTGACAGCATCATCGAACTGTCGGGCAAGCTGGACTTGGGTATCGTTGCCGAGGGGGTCGAAACCGTTGAACAAAGCAACTATCTGGCCGCTCACGGGGTGAACTTTTTGCAGGGTTATCTATTTGGTCGCCCGATGAGTGGCGCGGATTTCATTGCGGCGGTGTCCGTCATTGAAAGCCCTGGTGCTACGTCCCTCCACGGACAACCACAGTCGGACTGATAAAATTCGCATCCCTTGTTACATAACGAAAAAGTTACGATTTACACCCGTGGGTTTCACTACTACAATTTTTTTACCTGTGGCTAATAGCAGGAGCGTCATTATCACCGAGTCGCTTCAAGGCACTTGGCTTATAGCTTTGTTTGCGGTTGGTATCAGCCAAATATTCTGATTGGAGTAACGATATTGTCCAGACTCGCTGAATTTCGTAAAGCAGAACAGGACCTTCAAGAGCGGCTCAAGCAGCTGGAAAAGCTGAAGAATGATGCCGGGCTCAAGAAAGAAATCGAATTCGAAGAGAAGCTCCAGGGACTGATGAAAACCTACGGCAAGAGCCTGCGCGACGTCATCGCGATTCTCGACCCGAACCCGGCCAAGGGGGGCCTGCCATCGACCAAGCCTGTCAAAACCCGCCGTGCGCGAGTGGTCAAGGTGTACCAGAACCCGCACACAGGTGAACTGATCGAAACCAAAGGCGGCAACCATCGAGGCCTGAAAGCCTGGAAAGAACAGTACGGTGCAAAAACCGTTGACGCCTGGTTGCGCAGCTGAGAAAGCTGGCCGAATGAAAAAAACCCTGAGCCTGCTCAGGGTTTTTTATGGGGGCAGGATTTCTGGATTAAGTAGTTCTAATACCGAGGGCTTTATAGTTTCAGGCTATTTCGTACCGACTGTATTTCATCCTGGTTTTCTACAAACTCCTGAGCCTGCCCCGCATAGGACAGCACATTAGCCCTGCCCTCCTTTAGTGCAGCGACGAGTGTCTGAGATAACACGTGCCGACCGTTTTGCGTGATCGTGCAAGTGGTCTCCAGTGCGGCAACGTCGCCCAACATCGAAGAATGAATCTTATTACAGACACTTTGATAACCGCTCTGATAAAAGTCCTTTTGAATTGATTTGCGCATTTCCAGTAACACGCCTTGCAAGTTGACTTGATGACCCGGCTCGATGGGTGTCGTGGTCAGTTCCATGACCATCACCGCCGTGCCCGCTGAATCACTCTTTGTCGCCCGTTGCCGGGTCGTTCCCGGCGCTGCCGACGAGGTGCCCGCATCAGAGGGCAATGGTTCGATGACCCAGCCTGGGGGCCAGGCGACCTGCGGTTCGGCGGCCTGGACAGCGACATTTGCCATCGCGGCCAGCAGCAGGACAAACAGCGAAAGGAACGGTCGAATCATTGCATTGCACTCAAGGACGATTCGTAAAGTCTGAAGCCCGCCGCCCAGGCAAGCAATAGCCAGAGGCGTTTGGCGATGCCGCGCCCCTTGCGTATCATGGGTGCACCTGCAAGGAAGCCGTTTAGCGCAAGCCCAGGACCGTCGCAGCAAAGTTGCGATGCCGTTTGCCCCACTTATTTTCCGGAGGGCCCATGAGCCTGCACGAACTCAACACTTTCCCTGGCGTCACCGCCCAACCCGATACCGCCACGGCCAAATTCGTCTTCAACCACACCATGCTGCGGGTCAAGGACATCACCAAGTCCCTGGATTTCTACACCCGGGTGTTGGGTTTTTCCCTGGTGGAAAAACGCGATTTCCCGGAAGCCGAATTCAGCCTGTACTTCCTCGCCTTGGTGGACAAGAGCCAGATTCCGGCCGACGCTGCACAGCGCACCGAATGGATGAAATCCATCCCCGGCATCCTGGAGCTGACCCACAACCACGGCACCGAAAGCGACCCGGCGTTCGCCTACCACAACGGCAACACTGACCCACGCGGGTTCGGCCACATCTGCATCTCGGTCCCGGACATCGTGGCCGCTTGCGAGCGCTTCGAAGCGCTGGGCTGCGACTTCCAGAAGCGCCTGAACGACGGTCGCATGAAAAGCCTGGCATTCATCAAGGACCCGGATGGCTACTGGGTTGAAATCATCCAGCCTGCGCCGCTGTAAGCGCCACCGTAGGGTGTGTGGGCAATAAAAATCCCACAGCCCCCTGTGGGAGCGAGCCTGCTCGCGATAGCGGCAGCGCATTCAACATTGATGTACCAGACAGTCTGCTATCGCGAGCAGGCTCGCTCCCACAGGGTAATGCGTGATCCCAAAAAAAAACCCCATGAGCACTGGGCTCATGGGGTTTTGTTTTTCCCGCTATCGGCTATCTGTTTATGCCGGCGCGGAGGTACGGATCAGATGGTCAAAGGCGCTCAACGAAGCCTTGGCCCCCTCGCCTACGGCGATCACGATCTGCTTGTACGGAACAGTCGTCACGTCACCGGCGGCGAACACACCCGGGATCAAGGTTTCACCGCGGGCATCGACAATGATCTCGCCGCGTGGCGACAGCTCGACGGTGCCTTTGAGCCAATCGGTGTTAGGCAACAGACCGATCTGCACGAAGATCCCTTCCAGCGCCACGTCCCGTACTTCACCGCTTGGGCGGTCTTTGTAACGCAAGCCATTGACCTTCTGGCCATCGCCCGTCACTTCGGTGGTCTGGGCGTTGGTGATCACGGTCACGTTCGGCAGGCTGTGCAGTTTGCGCTGCAATACCGCGTCGGCACGCAATTGCACGTCGAACTCCAACAAAGTGACGTGGGCTACGATACCGGCCAGGTCAATGGCCGCTTCCACGCCGGAGTTACCGCCGCCGATCACTGCCACGCGTTTGCCTTTAAACAGCGGGCCGTCGCAGTGCGGGCAGTACGCCACGCCCTTGTTGCGGTACTGCTGCTCGCCCGGCACGTTCATTTCACGCCAGCGCGCACCGGTCGCCAGAATCACGGTCTTGGCCTTGAGGCTCGCACCACTGGCGAATTTGATTTCGTGCAGCGCGCCATCCTTGCCTGGTACCAATGCATCGGCGCGTTGCAGGTTCATGATGTCCACGTCGTACTGCTTGACGTGCTCTTCCAGGGCGACGGCCAATTTCGGCCCTTCGGTTTCCTGCACCGAGATGAAGTTCTCGATGGCCATGGTGTCGAGCACCTGACCGCCGAAGCGCTCAGCCGCGACACCGGTGCGGATGCCCTTGCGGGCCGCATAGATAGCCGCCGAAGCGCCGGCTGGGCCACCGCCCACCACCAGCACATCAAAAGCCTGCTTGGCGCTGATCTTCTCAGCCTGGCGCTCGATACCACTGGTGTCGATCTTGGCGAGGATTTCTTCCAGGCCCATGCGGCCCTGGCCAAAGTTCACGCCATTGAGATAAACACTCGGCACGGCCATGATCTGGCGTTCGTCGACCTCGGCCTGGAACAGCGCGCCGTCGATGGCGACGTGGCGGATATTCGGGTTCAGCACCGCCATCAGGTTCAGGGCCTGGACCACGTCCGGGCAGTTCTGGCAGGACAGCGAGAAATAGGTCTCGAAGTTGAACTCGCCTTCAAGGGAGCGAATCTGTTCGATGACTTCGACACTGGCCTTGGAAGGATGACCGCCGACTTGCAGCAAGGCCAACACCAGCGAAGTGAATTCGTGGCCCATGGGGATACCGGCAAAACGCAGGCTGATATCGGCTCCTGGGCGATTCAACGAAAACGAAGGCTTGCGCGCATCGGTGCCGTTGTCGAGCAAGGTAATCTGGTCACACAGACTGGCAACGTCTTTGAGTAACGCGAGCATTTCCTGGGATTTCGCACCGTCGTCGAGGGAGGCGACGATCTCGATCGGCTGGGTGACCCGTTCCAGGTATGACTTCAACTGAGCTTTAAGATTGGCGTCCAACATACGGGCGATTTCCATTTTTTGAATTTCAGAAAAAACAACGCCCGAGCGAATCTCGCCCGGGCGTTTTTTGGGGCGAAGCGGCTTGCTTGATTAAGAGCGGATCGCCCTCGGATGACTCACAGACTTAGATCTTGCCGACCAGGTCCAGGGACGGAGCCAGAGTGGCCTCGCCTTCTTTCCACTTGGCTGGGCAGACTTCGCCCGGGTGAGCAGCAACGTACTGAGCAGCCTTGACCTTGCGCAGCAGCTCGGAAGCGTCACGGCCTACGCCGCCGTCGTTGATTTCAACGATTTTGATCTGACCTTCAGGGTTGATCACGAAAGTACCGCGGTCAGCCAGGCCAACTTCTTCGATCAGCACGTCGAAGTTGCGGGAGATGACGTGGGTTGGGTCACCGATCATGGTGTACTGGATCTTGCCAATGGCTGGCGAGGTGTTGTGCCAGGCAGCGTGAGCAAAGTGAGTGTCGGTGGAGACGCTGTAGATTTCGACACCCAGCTTCTTGAATTCAGCGTAGTTGTCGGCCAGGTCTTCCAGCTCGGTTGGGCAAACGAAGGTGAAGTCGGCCGGGTAGAAGAACACCACGGACCACTTGCCTTTCAGATCGGCATCCGAAACCTGGACGAATTCGCCGTTTTTGAAAGCGGTAGCGTTGAACGGTTTAACTTGGCTGTTGATGATAGGCATTGATGACTCTCCGTCAGGGGTTGAAAAGTTGATGACGTGAATCTTAACCACTCATCCCCCGGCAGGCTCATTGGCAAACCTGATGTGAATGATTGGTTTTGGCTATCAGCCGCTTAATAGATAGAAGAAAACCTAATATGGCGAGCGGGCTCGCTCGCCATAGGTGGGGCCCAAGGATCAGGACGCTACGGGAGTTCGCATCGTGACGAATTCCTCGGCGGCAGTCGGGTGTACGCCGATGGTCTCGTCGAAATCACGCTTGGTAGCGCCAGCCTTGAGCGCGATGGCAAGCCCCTGGACGATTTCCCCGGCATCCGGCCCGACCATGTGGCAGCCCAGCACTTTGTCCGTTTGGGCATCCACTACCAGCTTCATCAGCGTGCGCTCCTGGCAGTCGGTGAGGGTCAGTTTCATCGGGCGGAAGCGGCTTTCGAACACCTGGACTTCCTTCCCCTCCTCCCTGGCTTGCTCTTCAGTCAGGCCGACCGTGCCGATATTCGGCAGGCTGAACACAGCCGTGGGGATCATCCGGTAATCCACCAGACGATACTGCTCGGGCTTGAACAGCCGCCGCGCCACCGCCATGCCTTCAGCCAGGGCGACGGGGGTGAGTTGTACCCGACCGATCACATCACCAATGGCCAGGATCGACGGCTCGGCGGTCTCGTACTTTTCGTTGACCTTGACGAAGCCCTTCTCGTCCAGCGTGACACCGGTGTGTTCAAGGCCCAGATTGTCGAGCATCGGCCGCCGGCCGGTGGCGTAGAACACGCAATCGGTGGCCAGTATGCGACCATCCTTGAGCTCTACCTCCAGGCTGCCATCGGCCAGTTTTTCGATGCTTTTGATGTCCGCGTTGAATTGCAGATCCAGGCCGCGACGGCTCAGCTCTTCGGCCAGATGCTTGCGTACCGCGCCATCAAAGCCGCGCAGGAACAGCTCACCGCGATACAGCAACGAGGTCTGCGCGCCCATGCCATGGAAGATTCCGGCGAACTCCACGGCAATGTAGCCACCGCCCACCACGATGACGCGCTTGGGCAGTTCCTTGAGGAAAAACGCCTCGTTGGAGCTGATCGCGTGCTCACGGCCCGGAATGTCCGGTATCACCGGCCAGCCACCTGTGGCGATCATGATGTGTTCGGCGGTGTAGCGCTGGCCGTTGATCTCGACCTCATGGGGTCCGGTGAGCCTGGCGTGGCCCTCGTGCAACACCACGCCGCTGTTGACCAGCAGGTTGCGGTATATCCCGTTGAGGCGATTGATTTCCCGATCCTTGTTGGCGATCAGCGTGGCCCAGTCGAAACTCGCTTCTCCCGTCGTCCAGCCATAGGCCGACGCTTGCTCGAGGTCCTCGGCATAATGCGCACCGTAGACCAGCAGTTTCTTCGGCACACACCCCACGTTCACGCAGGTACCGCCCAGGTAGCGGCTCTCCGCCACGGCCACCTTGGCCCCGAAACCGGCCGCGAACCGCGCAGCCCGCACACCGCCGGAACCGGCGCCAATCACATACAAGTCAAAATCGTAGGCCATTTTCTCTCTCCTTCGGCAGGCCATCAGCATACCTGCTGTTTTCACGCGAGGCAGCGTTGCGATGGTTATGGGGGCGGGAAATGAAAAAGCCAGGCGAAATGGGTAACACCGATCAGTCGGGCCAAAACCTGTGGGAGCGAGCCTGCTCGCGATAGCGGTGGGTCAGCTTGTGGTGATGCTGGATGTGCCGGCGCCATCGCGAGCAAGCCCGCTCCCACAGGGATTTTGTTGGAGTGAGAGCATTATCCAGACAAAAAAACGCCCCGAACCAGTCGGGGCGTTTTTCAAGGTGCGGCGCAGGCGATCAGTACGCCTTACCCGTCTTGTAGAAGTTCTCGAAGCAGAAGTTGGTCGCGTCGATGTAGCCTTCGGCGCCACCGCAGTCGAAACGCTTGCCTTTGAATTTGTAGGCCATGACGCAGCCGTTCTGGGCCTGCTTCATCAGGGCGTCGGTGATCTGGATTTCACCGCCCTTGCCTGGCTCGGTCTGTTCGATCAGGTCGAAGATGTCCGGGGTCAGGATGTAGCGACCGATGATCGCCAGGTTCGACGGTGCATCTTCAGGCTTTGGTTTTTCAACCATGCTGTGGACGCGGTAGATGTCGTCGCGGATCATTTCGCCGGCGATTACGCCGTACTTGTTGGTTTCCTGCGGATCGACTTCCTGGATCGCCACGATGGAGCAGCGGAACTGCTTGTACAGCTTGACCATCTGGGTCAACACGCCGTCGCCTTCGAGGTTGACGCACAGGTCGTCCGCCAGGACCACGGCGAAAGGTTCGTCACCAATCAGTGGGCGACCGGTCAGGATCGCGTGGCCCAGGCCTTTCATTTCGGTCTGGCGGGTGTAGGAGAACGAACATTCGTCCAGCAGTTTGCGGATGCCGACCAGGTACTTCTCTTTGTCGGTGCCCTTGATCTGGTTTTCCAGCTCGTAGCTGATGTCGAAATGGTCTTCCAGGGCGCGCTTGCCGCGGCCAGTGACGATGGAGATTTCCGTCAAGCCCGCAGCAAGGGCTTCTTCGACGCCGTACTGGATCAGTGGCTTGTTCACCACCGGCAGCATTTCTTTGGGCATGGCTTTAGTCGCTGGCAGGAAGCGAGTACCGTAACCGGCTGCTGGGAACAAGCATTTCTTGATCATATAAGTCCTTGAAAAGGCGGTGTGTACGAGTTTCGGCGCAGTCTAATCAGGCCGCAGGCACCTTACAATGCCCAAGCTGGCCAACCGATGCCATCATAGAGAAATAAAAAATGGCGGATAGTTCAATCATCTTTCATTGCGAGGGCCAAGCGGTCTCACTGTACGCTCATGGGCGCTGTTTGCGAGCATTTGACGTATCATGGCGCTCTTGATCCCGCCAATGAGGCAGTTAGATGTCGGCAACAAAAAACGCAAACGGTTATTCGGTCAGCCAGGACAAAGACGGTCAGTGGTGGATCATCAACTACCACGGTGAACAGGTCGCCGGCCCCTTGCCCAGCAAAGCGATGGCGGTGGAAGTGGCCGCCGTGTTTCAGGACGAGCGCGCTGCCCCGGCAACCAAAGAGCGTGAAACGGCTCCAGCGCGCAGCCCCCGTCGTAAAAAGTAACGAGACAAGCCTCAAGTAAATGTCGCCTGGACATGGAACGGGGCTTTGTTTATCTGTACCGAAATGGCCATTCGCTATAACCTCGCGCCAGCCCCTTCCTTCTCGATGACGATTCCATGAAAAAATTTCTGGCGCTGTTTGCAGTCCTGGCCCTGGCAGGCTGTGCCACAGCCGAAAAAACCTACCTGAACACCGGCGAACAAGGCCTGACCATCGATTGCTCCGGCGAAGCGAACTCCTGGGCCACCTGTTATGAAAAGGCTGACGCCTCCTGTGCCGGCACCGGCTACCGCATCGTCGGTACCGATGGCACGCCGCAAGCCAAGGAAAGCGACAAGACCCTGGGTGTGGATGTCGGCAACTTCACCAGCCGCAGCGTCCTGGTGGTGTGTAAATAAACCCGTGGTCTGACTCTCAGATGTGGATCTCGGCGAACTTGATCCCCAGGCCGCGGATGATCTCGATCAGGTCATCGAGGCGGCTGAAGGATTCAACTTCGTCCTGGTCGTCCACCAGAAAAAAGCTGCGTCCTGCGCTTTTCTTGAAAAAGACGATCCACTCCCCCGGGGTCGCCGGGTTCTGAATCACATGGGTGGCGCAGATAAGACCTTCTGCATGGCGCTCACGCACCTGCTCGCGCTTCATCGACTGACTCCATAAATGACAATGCCGCCAACGTCGACCGTGGCGGCATTTTTTGTCGAGGGCAGCAGTTTATCCGATGCCCGGCCTGCTCGTCAGGCCGAGCCCTGGCTCAACCGGAAATGCAGGCGTTGGCCGCGTCCTGCACATCACCCGGACGCACGGGCACGTTGGACAGGCTTTCGTGCAGCTTGATGCTGCTGCCACTGGAGCGCTCGTCAATATCGAACACCGCCGCCGGCAGCGTCGACAATTTGCCGGGGACGATCAAGCGCACGCCATTCTTGTGAGGTTCCATTTGCAGCGGACCCCGGGTGCTGGCCAGCTTGTCAGCGACGCACTTGGCATATTCGTGGGGTTTCTTTCCGGAGATGACATTCATGGTGGGCGGCGTCTGGTTGATGTCCGATACCGATGCACATCCACTCATGGCCAATGCCAACACCCACACACTGCGCTTCATATGATTCCTCCGATAAAGATCCTCCGACAATGCAAACGCTGCTTTTCTCCAGCATCCTGCGTCTTTTTTTGCGCATCCTGCGATAAATGAACAAAGCGTGGGGCGCAGGCCGGATATTAGCACCCGGTGCTGATAAACTGCGCAGCATTGACCTTGCTATCGTTTTGATTTGGTAGAAAAAGCCCTTCTGGAGGCGCCCATGAAATTCATACACCAGCGCGAACACCTCAACGAAGACGATATCGTCGTCATCGAATGCTCTCAAATGTGCAACATCCGCTTGATGAACGACGCCAACTTCCGCAGCTTCAAGAACGGCGGCCGGCACACCTATCACGGCGGCGCGTTCGACACGTTCCCGGCCAGGATCACCGCACCGAGCACCGGTTTCTGGAACATCACCATCGACACCGTCAACCGCCGTGCCATCAGCGTCACGCGCAAGCCGACCCTGACCCACAAAATCAAAATCATCCGGCGTTCCAGCTCGAAACTGAGCTGAGCATCGCCCTTCAAGACAGGCAAAACCGTGGCCCAGACAACCAAATACGTCATCAAGTACAAGCTCAACGGCGAACGCCGCTTCGAATTCGCGCAACTGGAAACCGGCACAAAGGAAGAAGCCATGGCAGCGCTGCAGGCAATCCATGGCCAGACCGATGATGTGATCAGCGACGTCAGGGTCAGTAAACCGTTGTAAAGGTTTCGTAGGCTCTTTGTGGCGAGGGGGCTTGCCCTGATTGGCGGCGCAGCAATCGTCAAGCCGGTGTACATCGCCTGCCGGAAGATTGCATCCGCCCCTTGGACCGGCTGCGCCAACCAGCGCAAGCAAGCGCCCTCGCCACTAAGAATGCTTGCCTTATCTCAAATGTTGCACCGCAGGAAAATAAGACGATTTAAGTTGAAGAGTACTTCCCCCGGCTAAGTCTCTCACGATCCCATGGGTCTGATTCTCATGCCCCCGTCTCGCCCAATACCAAGAATTCGGCCAACCCAGTATCGAGGGTAAATCGCCTTCGTGCCGGTAGCTCCCAATGAAAGCATCATAGACAGCTTCCTCAAGTACCCCACCCTGCCCCCACATGACACTGACCAGGAGTGAGACTACCTGCACGCCCGAAACGGTAATGGTATAGGACGCAGTGATGCCGTCCCCGTCGGTGACAGTGATTTGCGCCTGGCCATTGCCCGCAGCACGCACATACCCCGTATCCGCGTCCACCACAGCCACTTGTGGGTTCGATGACGAGTATTTGTGGGGAGGAACCCCACCTACCGCGACACGCGTGTAACTCGCGTTGCTGGAGGGGATTGGATTGTTGGGCAATCGATGGTCCGCAATGACGTAGTTCTGCGTGGCCATGACATAGGCGTCCCCAAAACTCAGAGGGAACGCCACGGTCAGGTCTCTTGCCGACGACACCTGACCGCTACCGTAGAGCGCTTTCGCGGTGAAACTGTGCTCACCGAGAGCCAGACCGATGACGGCGAAGTTCCAGATACCGTTGCTGCTGACGTGGGCAGAGCCTTTGAAATCCACAACGTCAAAAATATCCACTCCTTTATCGCCACTGGCGGTGCCGCTGAGCATGACGGCCGTTTCCACAGTGCTTGCGCCATGCGGAATTTCAACTTCTTTGCCGTCTTTCACTGAGGTAATTTCTGGCGGAGCAAGACGGTTCAGGTGAATATCCAGAAAATAAACTGACGACTGACTGGAGTTGCCCAATTGGTCGAGCACCCTGAACTCGACCTGTGCCCTGCGGTTGTCACCCGCTTCCTGGAATTTGTCGGTGAACAGTGTCCTCACCTCCGGGACCGGGGCGCCGTCGGCTATCTCCCATTCATCGGTCGCATCGCCCAGCAGAAACTGAATACGATCGTAGGGCCGCCGGTTGCTGTAGTCGAAACCGAACGTCACCCCTTGCGCCGCCCGCTCGGCGCTGACCCCTTCGTCGATTACATCGGCTGGAATCAGCAGTTCCAGGCCTTCCGGCGCAGGTTCACCCGGAGCACGCAGGTGATACAGGAAGGTCAAGTCATCCGAGACCTCGTCGCCGCCGCTGGCGCGGGTCACTTTGTAGTACAGCCGGTTGACGCCATGACGCAACCGCCTGTGGGGTACATACAAGCGCATGCGCAGGCTTTCCTCCCCCGGCCGGACTGTATCGCCTGTCACGGGAGCGGGCTCGTCATTGAGATACAAGTCAGCCCGATCATCCGCTTCCAATGTCCAGGAATGACTCTGGGCCAATACCCATGGATCAATCAGACATTCAAGGCCCTTGGGCTGGTCGTCGTAAAGGCTTTTGGGGATACCCACCTGAGCAATGCCGGCCGGTCTCACCGGGGTGACCCAACCCATGATGATCACGGGGTACAACTTGAATAGTTCGTTCAATGTGCTGGATTGGATATCCATCATGCTCTCCTGGTGGGTGACAATCGCGAGCCTCTCGGGAACGTCGTTATCACACTCCAGGGCGGGGGAACTGGCTACTGTCAGATCTAACAGGTGTCGTGACGTTTGAGACAAATGGTTGGGTTGAGCTCGGTCAAGGGACATTGACCGCAAGCCCCGGAGTGCCGCAGACCTGAGCGCCTGCCAGACTGACCGCACTCTATTTGCCAGGTCTTCGATCATGCTCCCGAGCCTTCATGCGCCCTCGCTGGCCCAACACGTCAACACCCTTGACTGGCCCTCCCTGGAACAAGACCTCGACCAGGACGGCAGCGCAATCATCCGTAACCTGCTTACGGCCGAGCAATGCAGGATGCTCAGTGGCCTATACGCCGAACCCAACCTTTTCCGTTCGAAGGTGATCATGGCCCGCCACGGATACGGGCGCGGGGAGTATCAGTATTTTCGCTATCCGCTGCCCGACCTCGTCCAGCAGTTGCGTCAATCCTTGTATCCGCGGTTGGTACCGCTGGCCAATCGCTGGAACGAATGCATGGGCCTTGAGGTGCGCTACCCCTACGAGCATCCGGCTTTCATTGAACGCTGTCACACCGCCGGGCAACGGCGTCCTACGCCGTTGTTGCTGCAATACGGCCCGCAGGACTACAACTGCCTGCATCAGGACCTGTACGGCGAGCACGTATTCCCGCTGCAGGTGGCGATTCTGCTGTCGGAACCGGGCCAGGACTTTACCGGCGGCGAGTTCGTTCTCACTGAACAGCGCCCGCGCATGCAGTCACGTGCGCAGGTTATCGATCTGAAACAGGGCGATGCTCTGTTATTTGCCGTGCACCAACGGCCGGTCAAAGGCGTTCGCGGTTATTATCGGGTGAACATGCGCCATGGCGTCAGCCGCGTGCACAGCGGTAGCCGGCATACACTTGGAATCATTTTTCATGATGCGCAGTGACGACACCCCTATCACGCTGGACCTGTTCGCCGACGAGACGCCGACGACACCCGGCCTGACCGAACAGATCGGCGAGCAAGCGTTTGTGTTGCGCGGTTTCGCCCTGCCCTGGCTCGAACGTTTGCTGCCGGCCCTGGAAGCGGTGTTGCTGGCCGCGCCGTTCCGGCAGATGGTCACGCCTGGCGGTTTTACCATGTCAGTGGCCTTGAGCAGTTGCGGCGCGCTGGGCTGGACCACCGACCGCAGTGGCTATCGCTACACGGCCCAAGACCCACAGACCGGCCAACCCTGGCCCGACATGCCAGCGGTGTTCCGCGAACTGGCCCAGGCCGCCGCCCGGCAGGCCCACTTCGAGCACTTCGAGCCCGACGCCTGCCTGATCAACCGTTACGTGCCCGGCGCGCGAATGTCGCTGCATCAGGACAAGAACGAACGCTGCCTCAGCGCCCCCATCGTCTCCATGTCCCTGGGCTTACCGGCAGTCTTCCAGTTCGGCGGGTTCGAGCGCAGCGACAAAAGTCTGCGCGTTCCACTGTTCCACGGCGATATCGTGGTCTGGGGCGGCGTGGACCGGTTGCGTTATCACGGCGTGCTGCCGCTCAAGCAAGGCCAGCATCCGAAGCTGGGCGCCCAGCGGATCAACCTGACGTTCCGCACCGCCGGGTAACCATGCAGAATTCAACCGCAAGACCCGGAGTGTTGCCATCTCACAGGCTCGCTACCTTAGCCAAAACGGGCCAATGGACATAACGACCATGAACAGCACTTCGAACACCCTCACCGCTGAACAGGATCCTCGCTGGGCCGCCGTGCTCGCCCGGGATCCGCGCGCCGACGGGCAATTCGTCTATGGCGTGAAAACCACCGGCATCTATTGCCATCCCAGCAGCCTGTCGCGCCTGCCCAATCCGCGGAACGTGGAATTTTTCGACACGCCGGAACAGGCCCAGGCGGCGGGGTATCGTCCCAGCAAGCGAGTGGCCAGGGACCAGACCCAGCTCGCCGCCCAACAAGCGGCCCGGGTCGCGGCCGCCTGCCGGCAGATCGAGGCTGCCGAAGAACTGCCTGGGCTCAATGAACTGGCGCAAAGCGCAGGCTTGAGTCCCTTCCACTTCCACCGGGTGTTCAAGGCCGTCACCGGCCTGACACCCAAGGGTTATGCCGCCGCCCACCGCTCGCGCAAGGTGCGCGAACGCCTGAGCGATGGTGGATCGATCACCCAAGCGCTGTACGACGCCGGCTTCAATTCCAACAGCCGCTTTTATGAAGCCGCCGACAAGGTGCTGGGCATGAAACCCGCCGATTATCGCGCCGCCGGGCAGAACACCGACATTCGTTTCGCCGTCGGCCAATGTTCCCTCGGGGCGATTCTGGTGGCACAAAGCGAACGCGGTGTGTGCGCGATCCTGCTGGGGGACGATCCGGACGCGCTGGTGCGGGACCTGCAAGACAAGTTTCGCCGCGCCAACCTGATCGGTGCCGACCGCGAATTCGAGCAATTGATCGCCCAGGTGGTGGGCTTTATCGAGGCACCGGCCCTGGGCCTGGACCTGCCGCTGGACCTGCAAGGCACGGCGTTCCAGGAACGGGTCTGGCAGGCCCTGCGGGATATTCCGCCGGGCAGCACCGCCAGCTATGCCGAGATCGCCCAGCGCATCGGCATGCCTAAAGCCGTGCGCGCCGTGGCCCAGGCCTGCGGGGCCAACAGCCTGGCGGTGGCGATCCCTTGCCACCGGGTGGTGCGCAGCGACGGCAACCTGTCAGGCTATCGCTGGGGCGTGGAGCGCAAGCGTCAGTTGCTGGCGCTGGAGCGCTCGTCCGCGGACTGAACGCCGATGTAGATCGCCACCGAGTCGGGGCCGCTGTAGACCTCGAAATCGGTGGTGAAGCGGCGCAGTGTCTGCGGGTTGTCCGCGAAATATGCCCAGATCAGGCCCCAGGTCTGGATCACGCAATCGGGCATCGGCCCCTTGGCCGAAAACATCAGGTAATCCCCGCCTTCGATGTCCACGGCGGCGTAGCCTGCGCTGGTCGCATCCACCTGCACCCCGGCCGTCACATCAAAGTAGCCGGTGGCGTCGGACTCATAGTTGGAATAGACCCCGTAGACAAACGATTCCGACTGCCTGGCGGGGATCTTGTCGAACAACCCTTCGCTGAAGAATTGCTGCCACATCGGGCCGATCCGTGCCATGTCAGGCTGCTGTTCGTCAGCGTTGCGCGTGTGTACCTGCAGGCCGGCCACGGTAAAGGGTTCGACTGCCTTGAGTTTGACGTCCATGGGTCAGGCTCCTTGAGAAATGAAGCGCGCATGGTAACCCGCTGGCCGTCGGGATCAAGTTGCCGCATCCGATTGAAAAACTCGACTGGCCCTGGCCGGGCCACACCTGCTAAAAACGCTGTTTTCCTCTGCCGTCGGAGACCTGTACATGAGCCAGTGGCCAGACACTCGCATTCTTGACCTGCTTGGCATCGAGCTACCCATCATCCAGGGGCCGATGGCCGGAGTGACGGGGCCGGCCATGGTGATCGCCGCCTGCAATGTCGGCGGGCTGGGTTCGATGCCGGCGGCGATGCTGGATGTCGAGCAATTGCGCCAAGCGCTGACGACGATCAGCGAACAGACCGACAAGCCGTTCAACGTGAATTTTTTCTGTCACCAGCCACCCGTGCTCGACGAGCCGCGCGCCGAGGCCTGGAAGCAGCACCTCAAGCCCTACTACGAAGAACTGGGCGCTGACTTCGACGCGCCGACGCCGGTGTCCAACCGCACGCCGTTCGATGATGCAGCCTGCCGGGTGCTGGAGCAGATGCGTCCTGCAGTGGTCAGCTTCCACTTCGGCCTGCCGGAGAAGTCCCTGCTGGATCGGGTGAAAGCCACCGGCGCTAAAGTCCTGTCGTCGGCCACCACCGTCGAGGAAGCCATCTGGCTGGAACAGCACGGTTGTGACGCGATCATCGCCATGGGCTATGAAGCCGGCGGCCATCGCGGGATGTTCCTCAGCGACGACCTCAACACCCAGGTCGGCCTGTTTGCCTTGCTGCCCCAGGTGGTGGATGCGGTGAGCGTGCCGGTGATCGCTGCGGGCGGTATTGGCGATGCGCGGGGTATCGTCGCAGCGTTTGCTCTGGGCGCATCGGCGGTGCAACTGGGCAGCGCCTATCTGTTCACCCCCGAGGCGAAGATCAGCGCGGCCCATCACCGGGCGCTGCGCACGGCCAAGGAAAGCCAAACCGCAGTCACCAACCTGTTCACCGGCCGCCCGGCCCGGGGCATCGTCAACCGGGTGATGCGCGAGATCGGGCCGATGAGTCCGATAGCGCCGGCATTCCCCCTGGCTGGCGGTGCGTTGCTGCCGTTGCGCGCCAAGGATGAAGAAGACTTCAGCAACCTGTGGGCCGGCCAGGCGTTCCCCATGGGTCGGGAGCTGTCGACCGCGGAGCTGACCCGACAACTGGCCCAGGAGGCCCTGGCCCAACTGAACGGCCGTGGGCGGTCCTGACGGTCGTCATCGTCTGTTGGAACGCCATCGCGAGCAGGCTCGCTCCCACAGGGGATCGGTGGTGAACACAACATCTGGGCACACCACTGGACCTGTGGGAGCGGGCTTGCTCGCGATGGCGGCCGCCCTCTCACACCAACGTCCGCAAAATGCCGCGTTCCGTTTATCGGCCATTCGCTATATATTTCCGTATATAGCGAAACCGACCTTTCGGAGCCTTTATGCACCTCACCCGCTTCGCGCCGTTGCTGCTGACTACACTCTTTTGCGTTGGCGCCGTCCAGGCCGATGAGGTGCAGGTGGCCGTGGCGTCCAATTTCACCGCACCGGTCCAGGCCATCGCCGCCGGCTTCGAGAAAGACACTGGCCACAAGCTGGTGGCGGCCTATGGCGCGACCGGGCAGTTCTACACCCAGATCAAGAACGGCGCCCCGTTCGAAGTCTTCCTCGCCGCCGACGACACCACCCCGGCCAGGCTCGAAAGCGAAGGCGACACCGTCAAGGGTTCGCGCTTCACCTATGCGGTCGGCACGCTGGCGCTGTGGTCGGCCAAGGACGGTTATGTCGACAGCCAGGGCCAGGTGCTCAAGGACAACGGCTTCCAGCACCTGTCCATCGCCAACCCGAAAACCGCGCCCTACGGTTTGGCCGCCACCCAGGTGCTGGACAAACTGGGGTTGTCCGGGCAAGTCAAAGGCAAGCTCGTCGAAGGCCAGAACATCACCCAGGCTTATCAGTTCGTTTCTACCGGCAACGCAGAACTCGGCTTCGTGGCCTTGTCCCAGGTGTACAAGGACGGCAAGGTGGCCAGCGGTTCGGCATGGATCGTCCCCGCCGAGCTGCATGACCCGATCAAACAGGACGCGGTGATCCTCAACAAAGGGCGAAACAACGCCGCCGCCTCGGCGTTCATGGATTACCTCAGAGGCCCGAAAGCCACCGCCATCATCCAAGCCTACGGTTATCAACGCTAAATGCCACTGACCAGTGCCGACTACGCCGCCATTTGGCTGACCCTGAAACTGGCCTCGCTGACCACAGTGATCCTGCTGCTGATCGGCACGCCCATCGCCCTGTGGCTGTCACGTACCCAGTCCTGGCTACGCGGGCCGGTGGGCGCGGTGGTGGCCCTGCCATTGGTGCTGCCACCCACGGTGATCGGCTTTTACCTGTTGCTCGCCCTGGGCCCCAACGGCTGGATCGGTCAATTCACCCAGGCCGTCGGGCTGGGCACCCTCACCTTCAGTTTCACCGGGCTGGTGATCGGCTCGGTGATCTACTCCATGCCGTTTGTGGTGCAGCCATTGCAGAACGCATTCTCCGCTATCGGCAGTCGTCCCCTGGAAGTGGCGGCCACTTTGCGGGCCGGTCCCTGGGATACGTTTTTCAGTGTCATCCTGCCCTTGGCCCGCCCCGGTTTCATCACTGCGGCAATCCTCGGCTTTGCCCACACCGTCGGCGAATTCGGCGTGGTGCTGATGATCGGCGGCAACATCCCCGAAAAGACCCGCGTGGTGTCGGTGCAGATCTACGACCATGTCGAAGCCCTGGAGTACGCCCAGGCTCATTGGCTGGCGGCGGCAATGCTGGTGTTTTCATTTCTTGTGCTGCTGGCGTTGTATTCCAGCCGCCGAACCCGGGCCGGCTGGAGCTGATCGATGATTCAAGCGCGTTTTCAGCTCGACCATGGAGACTTCTCCCTGGACCTGGATGTGCAACTGCCGGGCCGTGGCGTGACCGCGCTGTACGGCCAGTCCGGTTCCGGCAAGACCACCTGCCTGCGCTGCATCGCCGGGCTGGAACGGCCGACCCGGGGTTTCATCGAGGTCAACGGCGAAGTCTGGCAGGACAGCGAGCGCGGGGTGTTCGTGCCGCCCCATCAACGGGCGCTGGGGTACGTGTTCCAGGAGGCGAGCCTGTTCGCGCATCTGTCCGTGCAGGCTAATCTGGCGTTCGGCCTCAAGCGCATCGCACCGGCGCAACGACGGGTGGACATGGACCAGGCCACCGAACTGCTGGGCATTGGTCACTTGCTCGATCGACAGCCACACAACCTGTCCGGCGGTGAACGCCAGCGGGTCGGCATCGCCCGAGCCCTGTTGACCAGCCCGCGACTGCTGCTGATGGACGAGCCCCTGGCCGCCCTGGATACTCGGCGCAAGAACGAAATCCTGCCTTACCTGCAACGCCTGCACGATGAGCTGGACATCCCAGTGCTGTACGTCAGCCACTCGCAGGACGAAGTGGCGCGCCTGGCCGACCACATCGTGTTGCTGGAGGCCGGTCGCGTGCTGGCCAGCGGGCCGATTGGCGAAACACTGGCGCGACTCGACCTGCCACTGGCATTGGGCGATGACGCGGGCGTGGTGGTCCAGGGCAAGGTCAGCGGTTATGACGCAGCCTATCAACTGCTGTCCCTGACACTGCCCGACAGCCTCTTGAACGTGCGTGTCGCCCACACGCCTCTGGCCGTCGGACAGCCGTTGCGCTTCAAGGTCCAGGCCCGTGACGTCAGCCTCAGCCTGGCGAACGATGCCCAGACCAGCATCCTCAACCGTTTGCCCGTTACCGTGGTCAGCGAACTGGCCGCCGACAACGCCGCCCATGTGTTGATTCGGCTGGAGGCTGCTGGCACGCCGCTGTTGGCGCGCATCACCCGTTACTCCCGCGATCAGCTGAAGCTTCATCCGGGGCAGTTGCTGTGGGCGCAGATCAAGGCGGTGGCGGTGTTGGCGTAGGGTATCGCCCCAGACAAATCCCTTGTGGAAGCGGGCTTGCTCGCGATCGCGGTGGTTCAGTCAACATGGGTGTGAACTGATCTGACGCTATCGCGAGCAGGCTCGCTCCCACAGGTCTGGCGGTCCAACCCTGATTCGTGGGTGTTGCGGGCCACCTCAGAAACTTGGCACGACCACAATGGGCTGCGGTCAATCGATCACAGGCCCCGGATTTGCTGCCAAGGATTCTTTCATGCCCGACACCCTGCCGCCGGATGCGCTGCCGGCCGATCTGCATTATGTCGATGACACCGCCCCTGGTATCTCCCGCAAAAAGTTGCGGGGCAAGTTCTGCTATTTCGATCCTCAGGGCCAGCGGATCACCGATGCGGCCGAAATCCAGCGCATCAACGCCTTGGCCGTACCGCCGGCCTACACCGATGTATGGATCTGCACCGACCCGCGCGGCCATCTCCAGGCCACCGGTCGGGACGCTCGTGGGCGTAAGCAGTACCGCTATCACCCGCGCTGGCGGGAAGTGCGCGATGCCGACAAATACTCCCGAATGCTGGAGTTCGGCCGTACCCTGCCGCGCTTGCGCAAACGCCTGGAGCAGATCCTGGCCACGCCCGGATTCAGCCGCGACAAGGTCATGGCCACGGTTATCACGTTGCTGGACATCACCCTGATCCGGGTCGGCAACACCCAGTATGCCCGGGACAACCGCTCCTACGGCCTGACCACCCTGCGCAGCAAGCATGTGGAGGTCAACGGCAGCGCAATTGCCTTCCAATTCCGTGGCAAGAGCGGCGTCGAACACCAGATCACCGTGAAAGACCGGCGTCTGGCGCGGATCATCAAGCGTTGCCAGGAGATTCCAGGGCAGAACCTGTTCCAGTACCTGGACGACAACGGCGAACGCCACTCCGTCAGCTCGTCCGATATCAACGCCTACCTCAAGAGCCTCACCGGCGCGGACTTCACCGCCAAGGACTACCGCACCTGGGCCGGCAGCGCGGCGGCTCTGGCGGGGCTGCGACTGCTGTGCTGGGAAACCGAGAGCGAGGCAAAAAAACACCTCGCCGAGATGGTCAGGCAGGTTGCCCGGCAACTGGGCAATACCCCCTCCGTCTGTCGTAAATGCTACATCCATCCCGCCGTGGTGGAGGGTTTCCTGCTGGGTTCGCTGAGGGAGCTGCCCAACCCCCGGGTCCGCAAAGGCCTCAGCGAGGAGGAAGCCGCGCTGGCGATGTTCCTGCAACGCATGGCCCAAACTGCCGAAGCGTGCTGAACCCGGCGAACCACACCTGCGCGAACGCCAACATCCGGCCTCAGACGAGGAACATCCGCGCACCTGCGAACTCCCAACTGTACGGCGCCACCACTGCGCAGACCGTTCAACGGGAAGTCGACAGGAGTTTGAAATGTCCGAACACATTGTCCATTTTCATTGCCAGATCGATCAGGGAACGACCGAGCGCTTCCGGGACAACTGCCTGGATGCCATTGAAAAAGGCGCCGACTCACTGATGCTCAATCTCTCGACGATCGGTGGCAGTACCAACTTCGGCTTTACCCTCTACACCTTCATCAAATCCCTTCCGGTGCCGGTGCGTGCCGTGAATGCCGGCAATATCGAGTCCATGGGCATCATCATGTACTTGGCCGCCAGCGACCGCACCACCACGCCTCACTCGCGTTTTCTGATTCACCCGATGAACTGGTATTTCGGCCAGAAGTCGGTGGATCACTCGCGTTTGCGGGAATACCTGTCCAGCCTGGACAACGACGTGGCGCGGTACGTGGAAATCTACGTCAAGGAAACCGCCGGCGCCGCCACTCAGTTGGACATTTTCAAATGTCTTTGCGCCGAAGAACGGGTCATCCCGGCCGAAAACTCTTTGGCCTTCGGCATCGCGCACCGGGTCGAGCAAGTGGTTTTCCCGGTGGATGCCAAGCATTGGAAAATCAGTGGTGGCGAGGACCAGTGACCCCGTGCGGTCAGTGCGTGCCGTTCGTCATCTGACGAAGTGTTTTCATTAAACTTTTGCCGGCCATTTCCTTTCACAAATTATGCGAGGCTCGTTGCTCGCGTAACCAAAATGAGGATGCTCGAAATGGCCAGTAGTGGAAACAAAAACCAAGGCAACTTCGCAAATGATCGGGAAAAAGCATCGGAAGCCGGCAAGAAAGGCGGCCATGCGTCGGGCGGTAACGTTGCAAGTGATCGTCAGAAAGGCACTGAGGCGGGCCGCAAAGGAACTGACCGCAACCAAGGCGCGGGCAGAAAATCGTAACCTGGAAAATCGCTGGGGCGCACGCCTGCTGCGCTCCGGCGCTTAATCTGTCATTGCCCTGAGGCGTCGATCAGCGTCCGCTATAAGCCTTTTTCACCATGTCGATCCAGATCGGGTCCAGCCGAGCTTGCTCGCTGTCGAGATTGAGCGCCTGCATCCTTGTCAGATGCTCATCAGCCTCTCGGGCGAGTGAGCCCTGGGCGCTGGAGTTGGCGTCCAGTTGATGCATCTGCGTCAATCCCAGATGATAAAACCGTAGCAGCTTCATGGCCGCCACGTCCTGGGCCTGCACACCGGCCTTCACCTGGTGCATCACATTGGTGATGCTCATCAGGCTGCGCTTGAGCTGCCAGCCGTACACCGCCGCGGCCATCCACGGCTGCGACCAGAAATACAGACGCATCAAGGCGACCATCACCAACACCGCGGCAATCACCCCGCCGAGATTGAAGCGAAAATTATCCCCCCCGGGTGTGCCGAACAGCATCACCGAAAGGCTGGACAACAGCATCGCCAGTGCCAGGAACGTCACGGCGACGATGAGGGTACTGCGTCGGGTCTGGCGTCGGTAGACTTCGGCGTCCCACGGCTTGAGCTCGAACATCGCGGTGCAATTTCCTTGTGCGGGGTAAAAAAAGTCCCGCATTATCGCCTGCCCGGTGGATTTAGCTATGCTGGAGCTCATTTTGTGTTGCAACCGACCCGAAGGATCCGGATCAAAGTCCATGGCGATACCGCAAGGATCGTGCGATCTTTCTGCGTGGACGTTTTTTTCAAGATGCCGTCGTTGTGAGTACGGCATCGTTTTCAAGGAAAGCTGAATGAATCAAAGACATGTAATCAACGCCTCGGTCAGCCCGAAGGGCAGCCTGGAGACTTTGTCCCAGCGCGAAGTCCAGCAACTGAGTGAAGCCGGTTCCGGCAGTATCTATACCCTCTTCCGCCAGTGCGCCCTGGCCATTCTCAACACCGGCGCCCATGTCGATAACGCCAAGACCATCCTGGAAGCCTACAAAGACTTCGAGATCCGTATTCACCAGCAAGACCGCGGCGTACGCCTGGAACTGCTGAACGCCCCGGCCGACGCCTTCGTCGATGGCGAAATGATCGCCAGCACCCGCGAGATGCTGTTCAGCGCCCTGCGCGACATCGTCTACACCGAGAACGAACTGGACAGCCAGCGCATCGACCTCAGCTCCTCCCAGGGCATCAGCGACTACGTCTTCCACCTGCTGCGCAACGCCCGCACATTGCGCCCTGGGGTGGAGCCAAAAATCGTCGTGTGCTGGGGCGGCCACTCGATCAACACCGAAGAATACAAATACACCAAGAAAGTCGGCCACGAACTGGGCCTGCGCAGCCTGGACATCTGCACCGGCTGCGGCCCGGGCGTGATGAAAGGCCCGATGAAAGGCGCCACCATCGCCCACGCCAAACAGCGTATCCACGGCGGCCGTTACCTGGGGCTGACGGAGCCTGGCATCATCGCCGCCGAAGCGCCGAACCCGATCGTCAATGAGCTGGTGATCCTGCCGGACATCGAGAAGCGCCTGGAAGCTTTCGTGCGCGTGGGCCACGGCATCATCATCTTCCCGGGCGGCGCCGGTACGGCGGAAGAGTTCCTCTACTTGCTGGGTATCCTGATGCACCCGGCCAACCAGGACCTGCCCTTCCCGGTTGTTCTGACCGGGCCCAAGAGCGCCGCGCCGTACCTTGATCAACTGCATGCCTTTGTCGGTGCGACCCTGGGCGAGGCTGCGCAGAAGCACTACCAGATCATCATCGACGACCCGGCCGAAGTGGCTCGGCAGATGACCCAAGGGCTCAAGGCGGTCAAACAGTTCCGCCGCGAACGCAACGACGCTTTCCACTTCAACTGGTTGCTGAAAATCGACGAAGGCTTCCAGCGCCCGTTCGACCCGACCCACGCCAACATGGCCAGCCTGGGCCTGAGGCGCGACCTGCCCGCCCACGAACTGGCCGCCAACTTGCGCCGGGCGTTCTCGGGGATCGTGGCCGGTAACGTCAAGGACAAGGGTATCCGCCTGATCGAAGAACACGGTCCTTACGAGATCCACGGCGATGCCGCCATCATGGAACCCCTCGACCGGCTGCTCCAGGCCTTCGTCGCCCAGCACCGCATGAAACTGCCGGGCGGCGCGGCGTATGAACCGTGCTATCGCGTGGTGACCTGACCGGTTCAACGATCACCACAGATCCAACTGTGGGAGCGAGCCTGCTCGCGATGGCGGCGGATCAGATTGCATCAATGCTGAATGTGCCGACGCTATCGCGAGCAGGCTCGCTCCCACAGGGGGTCTGCTGCGATCACAGCGTCGGGTTCAGTCGCATCCGTCCGGCCTCATCCACCTCAAGGCCAAGCCCACGGTAATCCTTGATCAGCGGATGGGGGGTGGCCACCGGATGCGTATGCGTCGCCGTCACCACCCACACATCCGCTCCCGCCGCCTCGCCGGCCTTGATACCCGCTTCGGCATCCTCGAACACCAGGCAGTCCTGGGGGGCGACTTGCAAGCGCTCCGCTGCCAGTCGATAACAGGCCGGATTGGGTTTGCCGTCGCTCACATCCTCGGCGGTGACCATCACCGCCGGACGTGGAATGCCGGCCGCTTCCATGCGCCGCAAGGCCAGCGCCATGGGCGCCGAGGTGACGATGGCCCACTGCAGGGGCGGCAGGCTGTTGAGAAATGCTGCAGCACCGGGCACCGGCACCACACCTTCCACGTCTTCGATTTCCTCGCGGGTAATCTGCTCGGCCTCGGCCAGGGCATCTACCCCTGGCAGGCGCTGGCGGGCAATGGTGTCGATGGCGCGCACGCCGTGGATGGTCGGCAGAAAGCTCGCCACCTCCACACCGTGACGAAGGGCCCAGCGCGTCCAGATCCGCTCGGCCGCGGCGATGGAATTGAGCAGCGTGCCGTCCATGTCGAAGAGGAAGGCGCGATAGGAAACACTGGAGGGCGGGCGGGCAGACATCGAAATCCTCGGTGATGGCGGTAGGAGAATGCCGGCCACTGTAACATCGCCAGGCACCGAATCCCTGTGGGAGCGAGCCTGCTCGCGATGGCGGTGAGTCAGCGCGCATCGATGCCGAATGTGCCGACGCTATCGCGAGCAGGCTCGCTCCCACAGGTTTTTTGTTGTGTCAGAAAGCGCAGAGCTACACCAACCGCTCAATCCGCTGATGCTGCCAGACCATCTTGTAGTACAGGGTCTGCAACACCAGCATGCTCAAGTAAGCCACCGGAAACGCCATCCATACCCCTTGCAGGCCGAACTGCGCGTCCAGCAGGTAGGCCACTGGCAGCTGAACGCCGACGATGCAGAAGATCGAAATCGCCACCGGCATCAGCACCGTGCCGCTGGCGCGCATGATGCCGCCGACCACCGCCTGGAAGCCGAAGACCAGCAGGCTCCAGAGCATGATGTGCAGCAGATGTTCGGCCTGGATTCGCGCCGCCGGGTCGGTGATGAACAGCCCCAGCAGCCAGTGAGACAACAGATATCCCAAGACCACCAGCCCACCGGTGAGCCAGACGTTGATCAACAGGCCGGTGCGCAGGATCGGCCCCAGACGCTCCAGACGCCCGGCACCGATGGCCTGGGCGCCGAGGATCGAGGCGGTGATGGCAATCGACAACGCCGGGAACTGCACGTAATTGACGATCTGCGTCACCGCGCCATAGGCGGCCGTGGCCTGGGACCCGTGGCCATTGACCAGCGCCAGGATCACCAGCTCCGACAGTGAGATCACCACCATCTGCAACCCCGTGGGCAGGCCGATGCGCAGCACCTTGCCGAGGATGTCCATGTCCAGGCGCATCGCCGCGAACAACGCCCGGTCCGGCGCCAGGGCGTGCTCGCGACGGTTCAGGCGCCACGCGAGCATGACCATGGCCGACGCCGTACCCACCAGCCCCGCCAGCGCCGCGCTCTCGATGCCCATCTGCGGCAGCCCCAGCCAGCCGCGAATCAGCGCCGGCGTCAGCAGCAGCCCGACGCTGGTGGACACCAGCAAGGCCAGCATGGGCGACAGCGTATCGCTCACCCCGCGCAGCAACTGGGTAAACACCACGAACACCAGCAGTATCGGCAGGATCCACATCATCACCCGGGCATAGGACACCGCGTCCTCCAGCACATCGGCCGGCGTCCCCAGCCCCTGCAGCGCCTGGCGCGCGAACACGGTGCCGAGCACCGCCGCCACCAGCCCGATGATCGCCGCCAGCAATAACGTGGTACCGGCAATCGCCTTCACCGTGCCGGTTTCCCCGGCGCCGTAAGCCTGCCCGATCAACACCCCTGCTCCCGCGCCCAGGCCAATCACCAGCGCGATAAAGAAAAACAGGATGGGAAACATGCCTGATACCGCCGCCAATGCCTGGGTGCCGAGCATCTGGCCGATGTAGATGCTATTGAGCGTGCCGGACATCGATTGCAGGAAATTGGACAGGACCATGGGGGCCAGGAACAGAAGGTAGATTTTCCAGAGAGGCTGGGTGGGCATGAGGGCTCGTGATGGCAGGTTCAAAATCCGATGCGGGGTAATTTAGCTTATTCCCGGATGGTGGTGAGGGAATCTGTGGGAGCAAGGCGCAAGGGGTTGTGGGCGACTCATCTGTTCGTCAGGGCGCCTCGACATTTCAGCGACTGCGTCTAATCTCAGATAGCACAGTGCCACTCACTGGGCAGGTCAACGCCCTCGGCCATGCAGGAATCGGACGACCGGTCTTAAAGTCCGGGGTGGGGTCGCAGATAACCAGTTATTCGTAAATAACCTGTTAGCAACACTGTTCAAGGACCGAACCATGACGTCGTATTCACACGGTCATTCCCATTCCCAAACTCCGCCGCGCATCCTTTGGTCCAGCTTGTTTGTGGCCCTGATCGCGAGCGTCGGCCTGTTGGTTCTCAACGGCCCAAGTACACAAAACCTGGGGTTGTGTGCCGTGCTCCTGGCCATTGGCGCCGGGGTCGGCGTGTGGGCTGCCCGCGCCCAGCACCAGCAGATCGACAGAGCCGTCGCCGCCGCCATTGCCCATCACGCGCTACACGCCGCCGACCACTTGAACCATAAGGCCAGCGCGCAACTCAACGAAGTCATCCTCGGTGCCATGCCGATCTGGGCCAAGCAGGTGGAAAGCTCCCGGCAGCAGACCGAAACCGCGATCGTCTCGCTGACCAATCGCTTCACCGGCATCTCTTCACGCCTGGAAGATACCGTGCAAGCTTCGCAACTGGCCGCCGGTGAGCTGGCCGGCAACAGCAGTGGCGGCGCCGTGCAGGTGCTGGCCCAAAGCGAAGGTGAGCTGGTCCAGGTCATCGACTCCCTGAAAGCCACCCAGGCCAGCCGCGATGAAACCCTGGCCCAGGTGCGTAACCTCACCGCCTACACCGGCGAGCTGCGAACCATGGCCGCCGATGTCGCGGCCATTGCCGCGCAAACCAACTTGCTGGCCCTCAACGCCGCCATCGAAGCCGCCCGTGCGGGCGAAGCCGGGCGCGGTTTTGCGGTGGTGGCCGACGCCGTGCGCAGCCTGTCGAGCAAGTCCAGCGAGACTGGCCAGCAGATGTCGGCCAAGGTCGACATCATCAATAGCGCCATCACTCAACTGGTCCAGGCCGCCTCCAGCGGCGCGGATCAGGACAGCCAGTCGGTCAGCGTCTCCGAGGACAGCATCCAGCGCGTGCTGGAACGCTTCAAGAGCGTCACCGGGCGGCTGGCCGAATCGGCCGACCTGCTGCAGCAGGAAAGCTTCGGTATTCGCGACGAGCTCACCGAAGTGCTGGTCAACCTGCAATTCCAGGATCGGGTCAGCCAGATTCTCAGCCACGTGCGCGACAACATCGAGGACCTGCATGTGCATATGCAGCAGGCCAGTCAGTCGCCCGACCAGGCCGTTTCCATCGATGCCCGCCAATGGCTGGCGCGCATGGAAACCACTTACGCCACCGAAGAACAACGCCGCAACCACCACGGCGAATCGGGCGCGCAACAGAATTCACAGGAAATAACCTTCTTCTAGGAGAGCCGTTCATGGCTAAAAGTGTATTGGTTGTCGACGACTCCGCGAGCGTCCGGCAGGTCGTCGGCATCGCGTTGAAAAGTGCCGGCTACGACGTGATCGAGGCCAGCGATGGCAAGGATGCACTGGGCAAGCTCAATGGCCAGAAGGTGCACCTGATCATCAGTGACGTGAACATGCCGAACATGGACGGCATCACCTTCGTCAAGGAGGTCAAGAAGCTGGCCAGCTACAAGTTCACGCCGATCATCATGCTCACCACCGAATCCCAGGAGTCGAAAAAACTCGAGGGCCAGGCGGCGGGTGCCAAGGCCTGGGTGGTCAAGCCGTTCCAGCCGGCGCAGATGCTGGCGGCGGTGTCCAAGCTGATTCTTCCTTGATTCGCGGAGAGTGAAATGCCCTTGCTGTACGAAACACAGGACGACACCGCGCAGGTGCAGATCGACGGAGAGCTGACGATCTACACCGCCGCCGACCTCGCCGCGCAGTTGCTGCCGCGCCTGGGGGCGACGCCGCGCATGGCGCTGGATCTGTCGCAGATCACGGAAATGGACGGCGCCGGCCTGCAACTGCTGATGATGGTCCAGCGCGAGGCTCCCAAGGCCGGTACCCGCCTGGAGATAACGGGCCACAGCAAGGCCGTCACGGAAACACTCGCCCTGTGCAACCTGGTTGTATAGAGACCTCGCAACACGTCGGACACGACAAAGGATATGAGCGTGAGCATCAATCTCGATCAGGCACAACAAACGTTCATCGTCGAGGCACGGGAACAGTTGCAGGCGATGGAAGAGTCCCTGCTGCAACTGGAAAGCGACCCGGGCGACGATGATGCTATCGGCGCGATCTTCCGGGCGGCCCATACGATCAAGGGCTCGGCCGGGCTGTTCGGCCTGGAACCCATCGTCAGTTTCACCCACATCGTCGAAGACGTACTCGATCGGTTGCGCAATGGCAGCGTCGAAGTGGACGCCGGCCTGATCGCCGTGCTGCTCAAGTCCAGTGATCACATGCTGGAGCTGATCAATGTGGTGGCCAACCAGGGCGCGAAACTGGCGCCCCCGGCCCTGGCCCGGGAAATGGAGCTGTGCCAGATCCTTCAGGAATATCAGGCGCCCTCGCCTGCCGAAGCCCCGAAGCCCGCCGAAGCAAGCGACACACAAGCGCCCACCGAAACGCGCCTCTGGCATATTGCCCTGCGTTTTGGCCCGGAGGTGTTCCGCAACGGCATGGACCCGCTGTCATTTCTGCGTTACCTGCAAACCCTCGGTGAGATCATCCACATCACCACGCTGACCGACGTAATGCCCTCGGCCGAAACCTGGGATGCCGAGTCCTGCTACCTGGGGTTCGACATTGAGTTCAGTTCGGCTGCCGGCCACGGGGCGATCAACGAAGTCTTCGATTTCGTGCGCGAAGATTGCCAGATCCAGATCGTCGCCATTGATGACCCCGTGCCGCAGACGAACACCGGGCTGGTTGCCACCACTCAAGAGCAGGCTGACCCCAACACGGCAATGGTCACCACCGGCGAACTGATGCCGGACCAGCGTTCGGCTGCGCGCATGCCCGCTCAGGTCACGCCCGACAAGCAACCGGCAACCAGCGACGGCAAGGCCAAGGACGGCGCCTATGTGCGGGTCAACGCCGACAAGCTCGACGAGTTGATCAACCTGGTGGGCGAGCTGGTCATCGCCAGCGCCGGCGCCAGCCTGCTGGCCCGCCACTGCAACGACGACTCGTTGCAAGAGTCAACTTCAACGGTGTCCGGCCTGGTGGAAGAAATTCTCGACGGCGCCTTGCGTCTGCGCATGATCCCCATCGGTGAAACCTTCAACCGGTTCCGCCGGGTGGTGCGCGATGTCAGCCAGGAACTGGGCAAGGACATTGACCTGATTATCAGCGGTGCGGAGACCGAGCTGGATAAAACCGTGGTGGAAAAAATCGGTGACCCGCTCATGCACCTGTTGCGCAACGCCATGGACCACGGCATCGAAACCGCCGAGGCGCGGCTGGCGGCCGGTAAACCGGCCAAAGGCCATCTGCACCTCAATGCCTATCACGACTCAGGCAGCATCGTGCTGGAAATCGCCGACGACGGCGCCGGCCTGAACCGTGACCGAATCCTGGAAAAAGCCCAGGAACGCGGCCTGGTTGCCCTTGGCGCCAGCCCCACCGACCAGGAAATCTACAACCTGATCTTCGAGCCGGGTTTCTCCACCGCCCAGGCCGTCACCAACCTTTCCGGGCGTGGCGTCGGCATGGATGTGGTCAAGCGCAACATTACCCTGCTGCGCGGCACTGTCGACCTGGACAGCCAACCGGGCCAGGGCACCGTGGTGCGCATCCGCCTGCCGCTGACGCTGGCGATCATCAATGGCTTTCTGGTGGGCATCGGCCAGTCCACGTACGTCATTCCCCTGGACATGGTTCAGGAATGCATCGAGCTGAGCGAGGACGACGGGGTTTGCAGCCGCGAACAAGGCTACCTCGACCTGCGCGGAGAAGTGCTGCCGCTGGTGTACCTGCGCGATCACTTCAACCACGAAGGCCCGGCCTCGCGCCGGCAGAACGTGGTGGTGGTGCGCTACGCCGAACTCAAGGCCGGGCTGGTGGTGGATGACCTGCTCGGTGAATTCCAGACCGTGATCAAACCCCTGGGCAAGTTGTTCGGCGCGCTGCGCGGCATCAGCGGCTCGACGATCCTGGGCAGCGGCGCTGTGGCGTTGATTCTCGACGTGCCGGCGCTGCTCACGCAGATCGCCCAAATAGACAACCGCTACACCTCGACTCAATCACAACAAGCCACTGCTCGCTGACGCTTTAGCAATTCCATGGAGAGGTACTTCCCAATGAAATGGTTCTACGATCTTAGAATCGCCACCAAACTGATCACCTCGTTTCTGGTGGTGCTCGCGTTGACCGCCGTCATGGGGGTGTTCTCGATTATCCAACTCAACGAGGTCAACGGCACAACCATCGAGATCCGCGAAAACTGGATGACTTCGATGCGCGCCGCCTCGGGCATGCGCTTCTACGCGGCGAACTATCGCCTCAAGGAAAATCGCCACATTTCCGCTGACTCCGAGCAGGAGCGCACGGCCATCGAAAAAGAAGCGGACGAAGCCAAGCAGGGTTTCGAAACGCGTCTGGCGACCTATGAAAAACTGCTGTCCAGTGCCGAAGATCGCCAGCTGTTCGACACTGCCCGCAGCGACTGGGCCGCGTACCTGGCCGTTAGCAAAGACCTGTTCGCACTGTCCCGACAAAATTTGCTCAACGAAGCCCAGACGTTGCTCAAGGGCGAATCCAAACGTCATTTCGACCTGGTGACCGCCGACCTGCAGAAACTGGTTGAGCTCAATGCCGCCGGGGCCGACGTGGCCAGCGCCCATGGTACGGAACTGTATGAGAATGCGCGTCTGTCGATCATCGCCGTGCTGGTTGCCGCCCTGCTGGTGGGCCTGGGCCTGGCACTGTTCATTTCGCGGATCATTTCCCGCCCCCTGAAACAGGCGGCCTTGGTTGCCGAGCAACTGGCCGAAGGCAACCTGAACGCGAAAATCGAAAGCGGCTCCAAGGACGAAACCGGCATGGTGCTCAACGCCATGCAAAACATGGTGGGCAAGCTGTCCCATATCATCGGTGAAGTGCGCAACGCCGCCGACAACCTGGCCAGCGCCTCCGAAGAAGTCAGCGCCACCGCGCAATCCATGAGCCAGGCCACCAGCGAGCAGGCGGCCAGCGTCGAAGAAACCAGCGCCTCCATCGAACAGATGAGCGCCAGCATCAACCAGAACACCGAAAACGCCAAGGTCACCGACGGCATGGCCAGCAAGGCCGCCAAGGAAGCCACCGACGGCGGTGAATCGGTGCAGCAGACCGTGGTGGCGATGAAGAAAATCGCCCAACGCATCAGCATCATCGATGACATCGCCTACCAGACCAACCTGCTGGCGCTCAACGCTGCAATCGAAGCGGCCCGCGCCGGTGAGCATGGCAAAGGCTTCGCGGTCGTCGCCGCCGAGGTGCGCAAACTGGCTGAACGCAGCCAGGTGGCGGCCCAGGAGATCGGCGAGCTGTCGTCCAGCAGCGTCGACATGGCTGAGAAAGCCGGGCACCTGCTGAACGAAATGGTCCCGTCCATCAACAAGACCTCGGACCTGGTGCAGGAAATCAGCGCCGCTTCCGAAGAACAGGCCGCCGGCGTGGCGCAGATCAACACAGCCATGACCCAGCTCAACCAGGTGACCCAGCAGAATGCTTCCAGCAGCGAAGAATTGGCCGCCACCGCAGAAGAAATGAGCAGCCAGGCCGAACAGCTGCAACAGGCCATGAGCTTCTTCACCCTGGACGCGCCGGCCAAATCGGCCAGCCAGCCACTGAAGGTGGACAACACGCCCGGCCCGTCCAGTCGCAAGACAGCCCGTGCGCCCGCGGCGGTGATGCCCAAGGCATTTGCCTACAACATGGCCAGCGCGCCAGACGAATCCGAATTCACCCGGTTCTGACGGTCCGGCCCTACGGGCTTCGCTTAAAAGGAGAAAAGGCATGGGCGCCATCGCGACCACACGTCAAGCCGCCATCGCGGTTGAGGAAGAAGCGCAATACCTGACGTTTATGCTCGGCACGGAGATGTTTGCCATCGGCATCCTGTGCATCAAAGAAATCATCGAGTACGGCAACCTGACGGTGGTGCCGATGATGCCGGCCTTCGTACGCGGGGTGATCAACCTGCGCGGCGCGGTCGTGCCGGTGGTGGACCTGTCGGCCCGGTTCGGCCGACAGAACTCGGCGATCACCCGGCGTTCGTGCGTGGTGATCATCGAGGCCAACACCGAGGACGGCCCCGCCCAGGACATCGGCCTGCTGGTGGACACGGTGTCGGCGGTGCTGGAGATCCCGGCTTCGCAGATCGAACCGCCACCGAGTTTCGGGGCGAAGATCCGCGCCGATTTCATCAGCGGCATGGCCAAGGTCGACGGCAAGTTCGTGATCGTACTGGAGGTGGACCGAGTGCTGTCCATCGATGAAATGTCGCAGCTGGCCCAGGCCAGCCCTGCCGCGCTGGAAGCTGAAAACCAATGAACGCAGACACCTGCAAGGAACGCACTGTGAACTCATTGGCGCTCAATGACCGTGAGTTCAGCCAGTTTCAAGCCTGGCTGTATCAAGCCGCGGGCATCAACCTGTCACCGGCCAAGAAGGCCCTGGTGGCCGGGCGGTTGTTCAAGCGCCTCAAGCACTATGAACTGGGCAGTTACGGCGAGTATTTCAAGCTGATCATGAGCGGCCAGCGCACCGAGGAATTGCAGGTGGCGCTGGACCTGCTCACCACCAACGAAACCTACTTTTTCCGCGAGCCCAAGCACTTCGATTTCCTGCGCGAACATGTGCTGCCCCATGCAACGCCGGGTAAAACCTTCCGCCTGTGGAGCGCCGCCAGTTCCTCGGGTGAAGAGCCCTACAGCCTGGCCATGACCCTGGCCGAAGGACTGGGCACCACACCTTGGGAAATCATCGGTTCAGACATCAGCAGCCAGGTACTGGCCAAGGCCCGTTCCGGACATTACCCCATGGAACGCGCCCGTACCCTGCCCCAACCGTTGCTGGTGAAATATTGCCTGAAGGGCACCGGCAGCCAGCAAGGCACATTCCTCATCGACCGGGCGTTGCGCAGCCGGGTCAACTTCATCCAGGTCAACCTCAACGACACCTTGCCGGAGCTGGGCGAGTTCGATGTCATCTTCCTGCGCAACGTCATGATCTATTTCGACCAACCCACCAAAAGCAAAGTGGTCGCCAGGTTGCTCCCGCGGCTCAAGTCCGGCGGGTATTTCATCGTGAGCCACTCCGAAAGCCTCAACGGCGTATCCGATGCGTTGAAACTGGTGGCACCTTCGATTTATCGCAAGCCATGAGCGCCGCGCTCAAGCAAATGCCCGAGGTGTATCTGGCGCCCGGCGAGTTTCGTTTCGCCACCAGCCCGACTCGCCTGCGCACCATTCTCGGCTCTTGCGTGGCCGTCACCCTGTGGCATCCGGAGCGCAAGATCGGCGGCATGTGCCATTACATGTTGCCCAGCCGGGCGCGCTGCTCCACGGCGCTGAACGGCATGTACGCCGACGAAGCCATCGAACTGTTCGTCCGCCAGGCAAAGGCCCATCGCACCGAACCCGAGGATTACCAGCTCAAGCTGTTCGGCGGCGGCGAAATGTTCCCGGAGCTGCAACGCCAGGTGCCGTTCGGCGACGTGGCGCGGATGAACGTCAACGCAGCGCTGGAAATGGCCGCGCTGTACCGCCTGGACCTGATCGCCCAGGACATGGG
This sequence comes from Pseudomonas sp. N-137, assembly GCF_034555295.1. Lineage (NCBI taxonomy): Bacteria > Pseudomonadati > Pseudomonadota > Gammaproteobacteria > Pseudomonadales > Pseudomonadaceae > Pseudomonas > Pseudomonas sp. N-137. Next base: position 21,220 of record NZ_JAXUDQ010000015.1, on the reverse strand, counting down.
CAGCACGGGCTACCGAAGCATCATCTTTGACCTGTGCAGCGGCGACGTGTGGGTCAGGCATCAACCGATAAGGACCCGGCATTAACCATGTCAAAAAAGATAAATGTACTGCTGGTGGATGACTCTGCCGTGGTTCGCCAGGTACTGCTGGCGATCCTCAGCGACACGCCGGACATTCATGTGATGGGTGCGGCGTCCGATCCGATTTTCGCCATGGACAAACTGGCCCGGGAGTGGCCCGACGTAATCGTGCTGGATGTGGAGATGCCGCGCATGGACGGCATCACCTTCTTGAAGAAAATCATGAGCGAGCGTCCCACGCCGGTGGTGATCTGCTCGTCCCTGACGCCCAGGGGCGCCGAAACCACCTTGCAAGCCATGGCCGCCGGCGCGGTGGAAATCATCACCAAGCCCACCAGCGGCTTGAAGAATTTCCTGCTGGAGTCGGCACCGGAGTTGATATCAGCCATCCGCGCCGCCGCCCAGGTCAACGTCAAAAACCTGGGCAAACGCCCTGCCCCAGCGCCGCTGACCCCAGCCACCAAACTCACCGCCGACGCCATGCTGCCGGCCGCCAACGGCCATGCCATGGCCCAGACCACCGAACGCATCGTCGCCCTCGGCACGTCCACCGGCGGCACCCAGGCCCTGGAAGCGGTGCTGACCGCCTTGCCACGGGTGTGCCCAGGGATCGTCATCGTCCAGCACATGCCGGAAAAATTCACCGCCTCGTTTGCCGCCCGACTCAACAGCCTGTGCCAGATCGAAGTACGCGAAGCCCGCAACAACGACCGCATCCACCCAGGCCTGGCCCTCATCGCCCCAGGCGGCAAACACATGATGGTGACACGCAGCGGCGCGTTCTATCACGTACAAGTGGTGGATGGCCCCCTGGTCAACCGCCACCGCCCATCGGTGGACGTGCTGTTTCGCTCAGTGGCCAAATTCGCCGGCCGCAACGCCACCGGCATCATCATGACCGGCATGGGCGATGACGGCGCCCGCGGCCTGAAAGAAATGCTCGACGCCGGCAGCAGCACCGTGGCCCAGGACGAAGCCAGCTGCGTGGTCTTCGGCATGCCCAAGGAAGCGATCAAACTCAACGCCGCACAGCGGGTGATGGGGTTGCAGGAGATTGCGCAGGTGATTTTGCATCGGTAGGCGCTGAGAACTGCTCCCCGATCCACACAGAACTCATTGTGGGAGCAAGGCTTGCCCGCGATGCAGGCGATGCAATCTTTCAGCAACCGAGGCGCCTGCTTCGCGAGCAAGCTTTGCTCCCACAACGGGGATAAATCCCCTCGCCACAAAAAGCGACCGGGTTTGCTTCAGTATTCCGCTGAAGCATTCCTTTGCTACAGGACCACCTTGTCTGCGGGCTTGTGTCTACACCGGCGAAATCGTCGCCAGCACGCCAATCAAAAGGGTCAGTGCCAAAAAACCACCCAAAAAAATCGCCATCTTCGTCATGAGCACTCCTGGAGCAGAAAACTGCGCTACACGGGCGGTTTGATAGGCAAACCGCCTGGCTATTCTGAGGTGGGAACTGGGTTGATTACAGCGGCAGCTTTAACAGAAAAATACGGATCAGACGAAACGCGTAGAACCGTGCCTCACGACCGTTGTGAAGTCAGCCGACGACTCTCGTTTTCGCCATGGCAACGGTTCGTCAGGCTGGAGTTGCCTTTCGCAACCCTCCGACGTCATTGCCTACAACCACTACAGAATCAGCTGGCATTTGCCCCCTTCACCGGCTCAAGATTCAACGCCAGCACGCTCGTCAACACGATAACCGCCCCAACCACCACCATCACTGACGGGCGCTCGGCCAGCACCAAAGAAGCCATCAACATCGCGGTGGGCGGTATCAGGTAAAGCGCCATGGAGGCGCGGCTTACATTGCTATGCGCCAGCACGTAAGCCCATGCGAGGTACGCCAGCGCGCTGGGAAAAATACCCAATATCAGCACCGCCAGGTTCACCGAAACAGAAGCGTGTTGTGCTTCAATTAGCAGGCCCGGCGCGAAAATAAATAGCAGGACTGTGCCCGACCAGACGGTGTAGCAAACCATGGTCAATCCATCGTATCGATAGGCATGACGTTTCTGGAGAGAGAAATACAGACTCCAGGACAGCGCCGCCAGCAGGATCAATAGTCCATGGGCGTTCATATCACCCAAGCCACGATCCCCCGCCACGACCACGGCAGCGCCAAACAAGCCGCACACTACGCACCCCCACTGCCAACCACTGACTCTGTCCTTGAAGAAAAAATGTGCGAGTAAAGCGCTGAACAAAGGCGTGGACTGGGCGAGCACACTGGCGGCCCCGGCACTGACACCACGCTGACCGTAATTGAGCGCAATGTGGTGCAAGCTCACAGCGAAGAAACCCAGCACCGCCAGCAATGGCAGGTCCCTGAGACGCGGCCGGGAAATACCCTTGACCATCGCGACCAGGGCCATGAACACCGAAGCGATGAGAAACCGCATCAGCGCCAAGTGACCCGGATCGTAAGCCTGCAAGCCGATGCGAATGCCAATCGGAGAATAGGCCCAGCAAAAAATCACGAACATCGTCGCGAGGATAATTCTCGCACCGGGTTTGCTGGAGGAACCGTCGAACGACACACAACGCGTTTCCATTTAGAAGTCCCTGCCCCATTGAGCGTCTGCCGATTTGCCTCGAAGTATCGAAACCACCTCACATCAGCACAAGTGACTTAAACTCAACCTACTATTCACTTTGGGTGAGCTATGGAACTGTCCCAACTGCGCATGCTCAAGACGGTCTGCGACACCGGCAGCATCGCCCGTGCCGCTGAAGTGCTGCACTGTGTGCCGTCCAACATCACCGCACGCCTCAAATCCTTGGAGCGGGAGCTCGGCACGCCGTTGTTCTTCCGCGAAGGTCGCGGACTGCGAGTCAGCCCGGCGGGTGAAGTGTTTGTGGGGTACGCGACAAAAATACTGAACCTGACAGAAGAAGCCCGCCGCGCAATAGCCCCTGACAGCACGCCGAGCGGCCCGTTGCGCATTGGCGCGATCGAGTCCAGCGCCACGGGGCGTCTGCCCCAGTTGCTGGCCAAATACCACGCGCAGTACCCGCAAGTATCCCTGGAACTGAGCACGGGCACCTGGGCTCAGCTGCTGGACGATGTCCAGCATCACCGGCTCGATGGCGTAATCGTAGCGGTGGACATGGAGCGACCTGGACTCAAGCGAGCCGTGATGTACCGCGAAGACCTGGTGCTCATCGCCTCCGAGTCTCACGGCCCACTGCGCAGCGCGGCAGATTTGCGAGGCAAAGCGATCTTCATGTGGCCCACGGGCTGTCCGTACCGCTTGGCGCTGGAGCAATGGCTGCTACGCCATGAGCAAACGCAGCCGATCATCAGCATCGCCAGCTACGGCGCCATCGTCGGCTGCGTCAGTGCAGGTGCAGGGGTCTCGCTGGTGCCTCGGGGGATCTATGAGCAATACCGCCAGGGGGCGGGTTGGACGGGGTATGAATTTCCCGAGCTGGCGGGGATCGATAACCTTTTTTATTGGCATGAAAACGCCGGTCGGTATCCTGCCAGGGAGGCGTTTTTGGCGATGCTGCAAACGGAGTTCGAAGGCTAGCTGCACCGCTCTTCCATTGTGGGGAGGAGATTTAGCGAAACGTCGTACCGCACCGCTGGGCGGCGAAGCAGTCCCAAGAATGTTGTAGGTGATCGACTGGTAAACCGAGATGTAAGCTTTAGTCGCATGTAAGCCCAAACCGAACGATGACAGGGAGTTTATTTTGGAATTAGCACCACGATTCGCCCTCCATGAAACCACCCATTGGATCGTCAACCACCACTTGGCATCCGCCCTGCCCGGCTACCTCATGCTCGGTTCCAAGGTTCACGTAAACTCATTGGCACAATTGCCGGACGCGGCGCTCGCAGAGCTGGGTGGTCTGATGGCAAACATCCAGCGCACTCTCGAAACACAACTGAACCCAAAATGGCTTTATATCAGCCGATTCGGCCACGATTACCGCTACCCCATCCACTTCCATTTCATCCCGGTTTACGACTGGGTCGAGGAACTGTTTTGGAAAGATGCGCGGTACAGGCTGCTGGAGACGTTTGGGACACTAGAGAACGCCCAGACGTTGACCGATGGCGCAGAGCTGACGTTATTCATTTGGCGTGAATTCGGCGAAAGCCCTACACCTCCGGCAATCCAAGGGCCTTCGATCAGCAAGGTAATTGAACGGTTGCGGGAGGCGTTCAAGACTCGGCCGACACCAAACCTTCCTCCAGCGCAATGGCCATGATGTCTGCTGCTGGTACGTTGACCCAGGTTGAAACATCAACCTCCCCCCGCGACGCAAGCCAGCGTCCGGCCATTTGATAACCCAACGCGTAACCGAGCCATTTGGGCTTGTCGCCGAAACCAAAGAACCACTCGTTGTGATCGTAATACCTTGATTCGAGAGCCTGGAGTCCGACCGGTGAGTTTGAAAGATCAGCCAACGCTATGGCACGTTCCCAAGGCTCCGGATCGCTACCGAGCAAATGCCGAACAAATTGACCGGCAAGCCCTTCGCTGACCAGAGCCTCGCCCAAAGTCCAACCATAGCCAGGACCGCCCATGCGCAGGCAATGATGAACCTCATGAATAACATGTCGACGCAACGCGCCGGTGCATAGGCTGGAAAGGAAATTGGGATTATCGGGATCAAGGGTCATGGAAAACATGGAACTGCGATACGCCCGCCCTACCAGACCCATTTCCGGAATGGTTTCGCCCGGTAGCCTCTGAATCAGAACATCGAGCCTCGGCGGGGGCATCAGGCGAGCAACGGCCTCGTACGCGGCATCAAATTCGTCAGTCAACTCGCGGCGAAACTCGGCCAGGCTCCCAGAGGCTTCCAGCCAGTGCAGCGTCCATTTCTCCATAACCCTCTCCTTTAATCACAGTACTGGCTCGATAGATCCATGCAGCTCGCGACAGTAAATTTCCCTAGGGCAGCTGTCCAGTGTCGACAGATTCGATCGCCCCTCTGTCTGTAGGCCCTCTCTGGCAAAAAACTATCGCGATTCCTACAAAGCTCTCGGACCCCAGTGCCTTGTCCGTCGAGCGCAGGGAAACCTATAGTCATCCCGTCGCCCCAGAATGGCGATCAGGTTTGGCGACCTGTGAATCGGATCAGCCCTTTAACCTGATCGGAGCAATCCCGTGCAAAGATACATCCCCATTACCGGCATCGACTGCACGCCTGCCTCTCTACTCATCGATACTCAAGCCCCGCTGGACGTCTTGCACGCAACCGCTGATTACCGCATCCGTGTGGTGACTCAAGTACTGGAAAACATCGCGTTCCGATCCGAGATCGCCAGCGACACAGTGGTGCTTTCGGACTTGGCGCAACTTTTGGTAATTCCGTTGCGTGATGGGTGTGATTTGCTGGAAGTGATTGGTCGACGGCTTCAGGCGCAGGTTGAACATTGACAGAGTTTCGGGCGCTTAAAGCGCCCGTTTCTGCTTAGCTGGCCGATGAGTTCTGCACGGACTTCCCCCGTGGCATGCATTCGACCTTACCTGCCATTTACATCGGATTTGACCACCTATGATTGGCAGAGAATGGCTATGTGCAGACGTTGGTCAAGGTCTGCATTCGGCCAAGAGCAGACTGTCGTTCACCTCGGGAGCGGACAAGGTATCGTTCATGGATGTGATCTGCTAGAAGAGATCATCGACAGGTTTCAATCAAAAAACTCAACAAACCACTCTCGGGAACGGTTGAAACTGTGGAAAAAATCAAGTTGATCAAAGCGATGATGAAAGCCGGCCGGGCTAAAGATCTACTGTATTGGTTTAATGAAACCGGACACCCATTTAGGCGAGAAAGCTCGCCGGATAGACGAGTCTGATCCCTGGCGGGATCGGCATCGAGTAAATCTAATACCTCGCCAGCACGATTTTCAGCAGCGGAAACGGATTTGGCGGACATTCAACGGCGCAGGCTTCAAGGTCAGCTTGCCGCAATCAGCCACTGAAGGACATCCCTCACCAGAAGTGTCTCGTGATAGTTCGATCTCACAATGTAACCCCGGTGAGGCCGGTCTACTGAAGGCCCGAGAGCGATCAATTTGCCCGCCTTGATCTGCTCTTCGATCAGCCCAGCCCAGCCCAAGGCGATACCTTGACCCTCCTGCGCAGCGGTCAGCAGCAACGGATAGTTATTGAAGCAAAAAACTGGCGCTTCCTCTGGCGGAGTGATCTTCGCGTGCAGGCACCAGTGATGCCAATCCAGCCACCGGGAGTCATCGCTGTCCTTATGAAGCAGCGGTAGATCCTCGATACTGCTTATTTTCGTACCTTCCAGTAGCCCCAGTTTTTCAGCCAGATCTGGACTGCACACTGGGAATACCGTCTCGGGGATCAGTAGCTTTTCAAATCGGAAGTCACCGTCGAGGGATCCAAACTGAATGGCGATATCGGCATCTTGAAGCATCGGATCATCGTCAAGGTTTACTGGGCGAATCTTGAATTGGATCTGGGGGAACTGGCCCTGGAGCGCAGGCAATTTCGGCATAAGCCAGAAATAGCAGAATCCAAAATTCGCAGCGATCGAGATGGTAGGTTTCTGCTTGTTGAAATGGCGACGCATGCGCTTGACCGCTGCCTTAATTTCACTCACCGGGGATGCTAGGCCTGAATAAATCTGCTGACCCTCATAGGTGGGTCGCAACAGCTTACCGTTACGTTCAAAGAGTACACACCCAAGCGACTCCTCCAAGGTGCGAATCCGCTGAGAAATTGCCGGTTGAGTAGTGCCCAATTCAACAGCTGCGGCCGTCATCGAACCCAAGCGGATTGTGGCCTCAAAGGCGACCAAAGATTTAAGTGGCGGGAGGTCCTGTTCGCTCGGCTCCATAACGTTTATGCATCCCTCTAATAAGGGGATTGCGGGTGTTTATCCCCTGAGCACGTAAGGATACTGAGACCACCTATTTGGAGGTTCTCATGGTACAGGTCACTTTTGAAATCAAGCAACAACCGGCATCCGTGATCGCACAGTTGCCAGGGGAAACCATTGTGCTAGCGCCTCTGTGGTTGCGGGAGCGCTGCCAGGACGCTGTCAGTCTTGATGTCACTACTCAGCAAAGACTGTTTAACCCGCATAACCTTCCTGACGGCATCACTCTGGTTGAAGCAGAGGCCAAAGGCGTAGATCAGGCATGGCTGTCATTCAGTGATGGTTATGCGGGGCTGTATGACCTCACGGAGTTTCGTGCCGACTTCGATCCGTTGGATGGCCTGCCAACGCCCATCAGTTGGAAGAGCAACATTGACACCCAACTCATCTACATCGACTTCAACCGACTGACCGACTTCGATTATCGATTGGAGGCATTCAGCAAGTTTTTGACCTATGGGGTTGTCGTTATCCAGAACGTGCCTACCGAAGCCGAGTCAGTTCTGGATGTAGGCAGAGTCTTTGGCCAGGTGCGCGAAACCAATTTCGGCAAGTACTTCGAGGTGTACTCCCGGCCGAACTCCAATGACCTGGCCTATCGCTCAATTCACCTCGATCCTCATACCGATAACCCTTATCGCGATCCGATGCCTGGCATCCAGCTTTTGCACTGCCTGATCAACGAAACATCGGGGGGGCTCTCTACACTCGTTGACAGTCTCGCGGTCGCAGAGCAGCTTAAATTGGAAGATCCCGAAGGCTTCGAACTGCTGGCCAACGTGCCTGTGCGTTACCGCCACGTCGATAACGACGTTGAGCTGATTGAGCGGCGGCCAATCATCATGACCGACGCGCTGGGCCGAATGACAGGTGTCAGCTATAGCCCACGCCTCGACTATCTACCGTTGCTGAATGAACACGACGTGGCCGTATTCCACCGTGCACGTCGTCGCATGGGCGAGCTCTTTGTGGACCCGGCATTTGAGCGACGTTTCAAGCTGGAGAAGGGCGAGCTGCAAATGTTCAATAACACGCGTGTCCTCCATGGCCGGACGAGCTTTGATACCAATGAAGGTCGCCGTCATCTGCAAGGTTGCTACATGGATATGGATGGCCCCAAAGGCATCTACAAAGCCATGAAAAGAAGCTTGAAAGCTCAATAAGATTCGAAAGCCTGAGGACTGATGATGGAAACCGTAGCTTTTACCCAGATGAAAGACGGCACCAAAGCCGAATATGAAATGCTGACCCAGCTGGAAACTGATTTCGCAAAAGAGCTTCCTGACCGGCTCCTCAAATGCCTGCGGGATCTGGAACACTCTCTAAGCGGTTACAAGGTGAGCAGGCTCGTTCATTCGCTTCAGACCGCATGTAGAGCTGAGGACGCTGGTGCAGATGAGGAGATGGTGGTTGCAGCGCTGATCCATGACCTAGGCGACGAGCTCGCCCCCTACAACCACTCCCAGTATGCAGCATCCATCCTTCGCCCTTATGTTCGTCCAGAGGTGACCTGGGTCATCAATTATCACGGCCTCTTCCAGAACTACTACTACGTGCACTTCTTCGGCGGTGATCGTAATGAGCGGGATCTGTACAAGGATCACCCTTACTACGAGAGTTGTGTGCGCTTCTGTGAGGAGTGGGACCAATCATCCTTTGACCCTGATTACCCGACTCGCCCTTTGGAGCACTTCGAGCCTATGGTTCGGAGGATTTTCACTCGGCCAGCATTCGATCAAAAGTACGTTGGTGACCAGACTATGGGCCGCAGCGCGCTCGACCAACCTGTGGCCTAGGCACTCTACTTACGGTTCAAATTTGCGTAATAGCGGCAGCGTGCTGCCGCTATTACGTGCATATCCAGGTGGATCCCTCCCTACTGATCCATAAGAAAACCGCATGCTCCTCATAATAGAAACGCGGTTATGCCGTACTGGCGATTGGCCGATAATCGAAGCGGGAAAGGCGCAATTCATAAGCGTCAGCCACGTGCAAATTTGAGTCTGCCATCCAGATACGTCAAACAGAGTTAGTGCAACTCTAGAGGGGAGTCGGATGAACAAGTTTTACAAAACCGTGATCGCGGTAACCTTGGCATCTCAAAGCGTGTTGGTTATGGCTCAAGAACCCAGCAGTTGCCAAGTCATCAAGACGGCGAACGTGGGATGGCTCGATGGTATATCGACAAACGCATTGACTCAGGTGGTTGCCGAAGGCCTGGGCTATAAATTTGACGACAGCATGCTTTCACTGCCAATCGTTCTGAAGTCTCTTAGCGATGGCAAGCTGGATACGTTCATTAACTACTGGTCGCCATCTCAGGATCCTCTGATTACCCCCCTAAAGGACTCTTTGTCCGTTCTCCCAACCCCTAACCTCACAGGTGCAAAATACACACTCGCAGTTCCAAAATTTCTGGCCGATGAGGGGTTGAAGGATTTCAAGGACATAGAGAAATTTAAAGACCAGCTCGGAGGCCGCATTTACGGCATCCAGCCTGGTAGCGGCGGAAACACGTTGGTGCAGAAGATCATCAAGGACAACTCGTATGGTTTGAAGGATTTCAAACTGGTCGAGTCTGGTGAAGCAGGCATGATCCAAGAGGTAGGTCGCTCGATTCAACGCAAGAAGCCCATTGTGTTCCTGGCGTGGGCGCCTCACCCAATGAACGTGAACATGGACATCGTGTATCTAACGGGTGGTGATGATTCCTTCGGTCCCGATTTCGGCGCAGCAACGGTCAAAACCATCACATCCAAAGGCTATGCCGAGCGCTGCGGTAACGTTGGCAAGTTGTACAGCAATCTGAAATTCACGGTCGACATGGAGAGCAGCATCATGAACTCCCTCGACAAAAAGGAGCCCGCTTTGAGTGCAGCGAAAAAATGGCTGGCCGCTCATCCTGAGACTCTGGATAGCTGGCTGGCTGGTGTGACTACCGTCGACGGTAGAGACGCGAAAGCAGCAGTATTAGCAAACATCTCCAAGTAAAGAAAAGCCGCTTCAGTGAAGCGGCTTTTTTTATCGAAAATCCGCAGTTGGAGGCTCGCTGATGGAGCCATATGTGGCCAGTTGCTAGGCGTTTACTCATCGCAACGTGCCTTAACCGGACGCTTACCCCGCATTTGACATATCTTGAGTTCGTGGGTTTCTGCGGGGCCATGTAGTTCCGAATCCGAGCCCGTCGAGCCAGCACTCACGCGTGATGCGTTTATGAACCTCGGCAGTTGTTTGGATATTCAAGGTCCGCTTCTGGCCGAAAACAGACGCCCCCCCCACCGATCTACTCCACAACCCCATTAAAAACAACAGTCCCATCCCCCTCCTTCTTAACCGTCAACCTATTCCCCTCCACCACAACCTCAACCAACTCAGAACACCCAGCCACCTCCCGCTTCCCATCAACACGCTCGACCTTGGCATCAAAACTAAAAACATAAGTAGACGCCGGGCAAGCATTCCCACCCTCCCCCGTGGAAACAACCACCACATACCGGCTCGGCCCAAACGTATAAGCCTTTTCAATCGCCACATACCCGGTGTACTCAGCCTCCTCGACAATTGCCTCCATGACATTCACCACCCCAGCGCGCGTTTGATAATTCAGCGCGGTCCCCGTCCCTTGGGTCTGGGTCGTGAAAGGCCCGGCACGCTCGGCACTGACGGGCAAGGTTTCATAGGCAACGCCGGGGGGCGCTGGGGGGGCGATTTGGGTCGTGACGGTGGGTTTTGCAACGAGGCTTTGTTGGGGTTCAGGAAGATCGCATAGGCCGTTTTTGCAGATGAAATCCCCTTGGCAGTCGATATCTTCCGAGCACTGGTTGGTTTCTTCGAAGGTGCTCTGGTTGGCTTTGGCGTAGCCGACGACGGCCAGTGCGAGGAGGGTGCAGACGAACAGACGCTTCATCGGTGAAGTCCTTTTCTTGGATGGTGGCCGGATGATAACTGCAAACCTTCCGGGTTTGTCTCTGGTCACTTTCGATTTTGCAGTGTCGGGTGGTCCAACTTTGCTTTGAATACTAGCCTTGCAAACGTGCGCACAAGGAAGTCGAGAAACCATGACTGACCGCGATCAACTCCATCGAAATGGGTACGCTCTGCTCCGTCAAGCGATCCCAACCGAATGGCTGGAAGACCTGCGTGCCGTGTTCGATGCTGGTGTGCGGCCGTCGGACCAATGGCCCGTGCCGCGTGGCATGGACTGGCGTCATTCGCTGTTGGACGATGATGCGAAGGTTCAGGCTGTGTGTCGTCTGCCCCAGGTGCTGGCGGTCGCGGGGGAGTTGATCGAGGAGCGGTTCTTTCTGTCGCAGGTGGAGGGGCGCGAGCCTCTTGCCGGTGGCGGCCATCAACCGCTGCACCGCGACTTGTCGGCCCAACGGCCAGGCGACATTGCCATGGCCCTGGCTTTTTTTGACGACTATGGCCCTGAGAACGGCGCGACGCGTATCGTGCCTGGCAGCCATCGGCCCGAGCCGGGAGCGCCGCCATTCGATTTCACCAACGAATCACGCTCCGTACAGCTTTCAGGTTGCGCCGGTGACATCCTGGTGTTCGATGTGGACTTGGTGCATGCGGGCAGCCTGAACTCGGTGGGTTCGCACCGTCGTTCGATTTTGATCAGTTATTTTTCGGAGCAGTTGTACGCTTCACACTTGGAAACCGTGGGTCTGCGTAATGTTCGTATGGCCACGAGTGAGCGGTTCGAGCCTTTGGATTTTGGCTTCGGGCTACGCTCGCCTAGGTAAAGATGCAATCATTTGCGCATGACACACCGCCAGAATTTCATCGGCCAGCGCCGAGTCGTCAGGACAGGCACGCGATAGCATGATCGCGCCGACCGCGTGCGCCAGCAGGTCGATCATTTTCCCCCTCGCCTCACCCGGCACCGCATCCGGCCCGGTCGGGTATTTTTCGCCGAGAGTTTGCAACATGCGCTCGATGCCTTCAGCGAATGCCGCCTTCAAATCGTCCGACTGACGTGCCGCGTCACCGCACAACGCTGCCATGGTGCAACCCGTGGCGCGCCCGTCGCGATGGTCCCGCGACACATACACATCAATGAAGTCCTTCACGCTCAATGCGTCGACGCCGATCAGTGACTGCTCAAGACTCTTCGCCGAGGCTTCGGCCATCAAGTCAGCCTTCGAACCGAAATGTTTGTAGAAACCGCCATGGGTGAAGCCGGCGGCGGCCATCAGGTCGGCCACGCCGACCCCGTCAAAACCGCGCTCGCGAAATACGACTGAGGCTGTTTCGACGATGTGCTCCCGATTTGCCTGGGCCTGGGCCTTGGTCACGCGCATGTTTCGATACCTCGTTACCGCTGGAAATTCATCGACTGATCATACATTGATGTTGATCATAATCAAAACCGTTGACAGTTTAGATTTCGATCATCATCATAATTTCCAGCGATCAGACCAGTTACCAACGGACACGGAACAACCTCCCATGAGCGACCTGAATCTGTTTACCGCCTATACCTTGGCCCAGGCACTGGCTGATCGAGCCTGACTTTTTCTCATGCATCAATCCCAATCCATGTTTCTCACAAAGAGCTGACATCATGACTACTCGCCCTACCGTTCTCATCACTGGCGCGTCCACCGGCATTGGCGCGGTTTACGCTGAGCGTTTCGCCCAACGCGGACATGATCTGGTGTTGGTCGCCCGAGATCACTCTCGCCTGGAAACGCTCGCCGCGAAGTTGCGTGGCGAGCACAACGTCGCCGTTGAAGTGCTTCAGGCCGACCTGACTCAACTCACTGACCTGCACAGCGTCGAAGCGCGCCTGCGGGATGATGCGCGCATCGGCATCCTCGTCAACAATGCCGGCGCCGCACAGTCCGGCACCTTCATCGAGCAAAGCACCGACAGCGTTGCACAACTGGTAGCCCTCAACACCACCGCACTGGTGCGGCTCGCCAGCGCCATCGCGCCGCGCTTGGCCAAAGCAGGTGAAGGCGCGATCATCAACATCGGCTCGGTGGTGGGTCTGGCGCCTGAGTTCGGCATGACGGTCTACGGTGCGACCAAGGCGTTCGTGCTGTTCCTGTCCCAAGGCTTGAGCCTGGAACTGTCGCCTCAGGGTGTCTATGTGCAAGCCGTACTGCCCGCAGCCACCCGCACGGAGATTTGGGATCGCGCCGGTATCGACATCAACACTTTGAGCGAAATCATGGAAGTGGGTGATCTGGTCGATGCCGCCCTGGTGGGCTTCGACCGTCGCGAGCCGGTGACCATCCCTCCGCTGCATGAAGGCGAGCGCTGGGATGCCCTGCAAACCGCGCGTCAGGGTCTTTTGTCGCAGATCAGGCAGTCCGCCGTGGCGCAGCGCTATTTGACTCAAGACTGACCCATGTCGACAGGTCGGCCTCGCCCCACTCTCATTCCCCCGACAAGAGCAGCTGCAACATGAAGGCATTTTTTATCGACCGCTACGGCAAGCAGAACGGAATGATTGGCGAAGTGCCCGACCCTGTGGTCGGTGTGCATGACGTTCTGGTTCAGGTGCATGCAACCAGCGTGAACCCGTTGGACTCGAAGATCAGAACGGGGGAATTCAAACTGATCCTGCCCTATACGTTTCCATTGGTATTGGGCAATGACCTGGCCGGAGTGGTTGTTAGCACGGGTTCGGCGGTGAAGCGATTCAAGCCAGGCGACGAAGTCTATGCACGTCCTCCAGAGGCCCGGATCGGGACGTTTGCTGAACTGATCGCCGTGGACGAAAACGCGCTCGCGCTGAAACCCTCGAATCTCGACATGGCCGAAGCGGCTGCCATCCCCTTGGCGGCTTTGACGGCCTGGCAGGTGCTGGTTGAGACCGCCCAGCTGAAAAAAGGCCAGAAGGTGTTGATTCATGCTGGATCAGGCGGAGTCGGCACGTTTGCTATCCAGCTCGCCAAACACCTTGGCGCCTTCGTTGCGACCACCACCAGTACGGCGAATGTTCAATGGGTGAAAGCACTCGGGGCGGATGTGGTCATCGATTACAAACAGCAGGATTTTGCAAAGGAGTTGCGCGATTTCGACGTGGTGTTGAACAGCCTCGGCGCCGATGTACTGGAGAAATCGATCAAGGTGCTCAAACCTGGCGGACAGCTCATTTCCCTTTCAGGGCCGCCGACCGCGCAATTTGCTCAAGAGCAAGGCCTGTCCTGGGTGCTGGGGCAAGTCATGCGCCTGCTGAGCAGCGGTATTCGCAGAAAAGCCCGCAGACATGGGGTGAGCTATGCGTTTTTGTTCATGCGAGCCAACGGGATACAACTGCAGAAAATCACCTCGCTTATCGAGGCTGGGGTCATCAAACCGGTCATCGATCGCTCCTTCCCTTTTGCATCGACCGCAGAGGCGTTGCGCTACGTCGAGCAGGGCAGATCAAAAGGCAAAGTCACCATAACAATCAAATAAGCGCACGACAAAAGATGTCAGTAGATGATGTGTATACCGCCAAGTACCCGACTGCGGCGCCTGAACCAGAGGAGCCGCCAGCGCACGACAAGTCCATAGAAGAGCAGTTGCCACCGGAACCCGCACGGGTAGAAAAGCCGATCATCTTTTGGCGTGGTTTGATGCTTGAGCAGTAATGGCTTGACGCCGCAGGCAGGCGTTAGGCCAATCACGAGACCGAAGCCAAGAACATTTAGCCGTCTTCAGCCCCCTGCCGCAGGACTTGCAGCATCTGTCCAACCACAAAGGTTTCGACCGCACCTTCACCAGCCCCCCTCTCAAAAGCGGCGCAACAAACCGATGCATCGCCATCGCAGATGCGGTAAACGGCAATGACACTGCCAGGCCCGCAGCCTGTGTGTCCGCAGAGGGAAAATCCGCCGTCAATCGCACCCTGCATCACACCCAGGCCATAGCCAGGCGTGATCCATGGGCGTCCGGGAATCGGGCCGCCCAATGCTCGTACTGCCTGCATTTCCTGGAGCAGGCCCTTGGAGAAAAGATCGGCAGAAAGGAGTCGGTCCAGCAATAGCGCTGCTTGCGAAATCGGGCCGATCAGCAAGCCATGATAGACCCAGGCGGGGTCATATTTTGAGGCGCTTCCAAGAGGGGTCGCTTGTAGGTCTGCTCGCGTTTTAGCGAAGCGAACGTTCGACAGGCCCAGGGGAGTTAGCACGCGTTGACTCACTGCTTCATCGAGCGTCAGATCTGTCAGCCGTTCAATGAGCCGGCCGATGAGCAAGTAGCCCACATTCGAGTAGCGCCAAGCGGTTCCAGGGGTGTATCGAAGTCGAGTGCCGTCAAGGCGTTGCATCATTTCATCGGCCGACCAGGCTGATTCACTGTTCGTAACGGCGGCGTGATACTCCGCAAGTTCGCCATAATCGGCGAGTCCTGCCTCATGCCGTAGCAGCTGGCGTAGCGTGAAAGGCTGATCAGCAAGGGGGTCGTCCAATCCAATCAGCCCATCACGCACCAACGATAGAGCCGTCCCAGCCAGGACAGTTTTCGTAAAACTCCACCAGGGGACCGTCAGTTCAGATGGGTCAGGCGTTTGTGGTTGACCATTTGATATGAGCGAACTGAGCATTGGCTTCCCTGGAATGTTGAGTGGATCGATGCCTCGACTAGATATCTCAGTAGCCAGTCCACAAAATGATCGTTCCAGACTATTTCCCCCTCATACCTACTCCACCGCCTCAGCCACGCCCTGATCCTCCCCCAGAAATCCGCCACTCTGGTGATGCCACAACCGCGCATAGGTGCCGTTTTTCCCGAGCAATTCGGTGTGGGTGCCTTGTTCGATGATGCGTCCATCATCCATGACGATCAGCCTGTCCATCGCCGCAATCGTGGACAATCGATGGGCGATGGCGATCACGGTCTTGCCCTGCATCATTTCATCGAGGCTTTCCTGGATGGCGACTTCGACCTCTGAATCCAGGGCGCTGGTGGCCTCGTCAAGCAGCAGGATCGGGGCATTTTTGAGCATTACCCGGGCAATGGCGACGCGTTGACGCTGGCCGCCCGAAAGCTTGATACCCCGCTCGCCCACCAGGGTGTCGTAGCCGCTGTGGCCTTGCTTGTCGCTCAGTTGGCTGATGAACCCATCGGCTTGGGCACTGGCCGCGGCGCTGCGGATTTGCTCGTCGGTGGCATCGGGGCGTCCATAGGCGATGTTGTCGCGAATGGAGCGGTGCAGCAGCGAAGTGTCCTGAGTCACCATACCGATGGCACTGCGCAGACTGTCCTGGGTGACGTGCGCGATGTTCTGCCCGTCGATGCGGATCTCACCCTTGTCCACGTCGTAAAAGCGCAGCAGCAGGTTGATCAGCGTGGATTTACCGGCACCGGAGCGGCCCACCAGCCCGATCTTTTCGCCCGGGCGAATGCTCAGGCTCAGGCCATCGAGCACCTGGCGTTCGCCGTTGTAATTGAAGCTCACATTGTCGAAAGTCACCGCGCCGCCCGTGGTGACCAGCTCCCTGGCGTCCGGGGCATCCTGCACCTTGGGGCCGCAGGCCAGGGTCGCCATGCCATCCTGCACGGTGCCGATGCTCTCGAACAGCGAGGTCATTTGCCACATGATCCAGTGCGACATGCCATTGATGCGCAACGCCATGGCAATAATCGCCGCCACCGCACCCGCGCCCACTTGACCTTGGTGCCATAGCCATAGGGCATAACCGCCTGCCCCCATGATCAACCCGACCACCAATGCCTGATTGACGATCTCGAACTGGCTGACCAGGCGCATCTGGCGAAAGCCGGTCTGCTTGAAATCCTCCATGGCAGCGCGCGCGAAGTGGGCTTCACGTTTGGAATGGGAGAACAGCTTTACCGTGGTGATGTTGGTGTAGGCGTCTGAGATACGCCCGGTCATTGATGACCGCGCATGGGCCTGCTCCTGCCCTACTTTCTCAAGGCGGGGCACGAAGTAGCGCATGGCAAGACCGAACAACGCCACCCAGACAATGAACGGCAGCATCAGCTTCAAGTCAAAGCCGCCGGCCAACGCGATGATCGCAATGAAGTACACCCCGATCCCCGGAGCGATCTCGATAATGGTGAATAACACCTCGCGCACCGACAGCGCCGTCTGCATCACCTTGGTGGTGACCCGGCCGGAGAACTCATCGGAGAAGAACGAAAGGCTTTGCCGCAGCATCAGCCGGTGAAAATCCCAGCGCAACCGCAACGGCAGATTGATCGCCAATATCTGGTGCTGCACCATCGTGCGCAGCGCTACCAGCCCAATGCTCGTCACCAGCACCACACCGATGCCCCACAGCACTCGACTTTCCTGCCTGGCCGCATCGCCGCCTGCCTGCCAGATCGATAGCATGTCCACGACCTGCCCGAGAAAAGAAAACAGCCAGGCTTCGTAAATCGACACAGCGGCGCTGAGCAGCGCGAGCGCGAGAATGTAACCGCGAGCGCCCCGCGTGCAGGCCCACAGGAACCGCGCCAGACCTTCAGGTGGCGGAGGTGCCTCGTCGGGCGGAAAAGGGTCGAGCCGTTGTTCAAATGCGTGAAGCATGGTGATCTCCAAAACCATCTGGTAAAGAGATTCTGGCATTTAAAGGTTGCTTTGAGGGGTTTGGGTGGAGGAAAGGTTGTTCGCCCGGCACAACGAGGGCTCGATCCAAGAAACACAACCCTCGGCGACACGCATGAGTACAAGCTATATCCTACCTCCTGCCCTCCAAGCAATAACGCCTCCCTCAATGGACTTACCGGAGACCTCTGTGCAACGCTCAACCCTTTTCCTCGCCTCCCTGCTGCTAACCGCTTGCGCCAGCCACCAGACGCCGGCCGATA
This sequence comes from Pseudomonas sp. N-137, assembly GCF_034555295.1. NCBI lineage: Bacteria > Pseudomonadati > Pseudomonadota > Gammaproteobacteria > Pseudomonadales > Pseudomonadaceae > Pseudomonas > Pseudomonas sp. N-137. The sequence continues at coordinate 3,487 of NZ_JAXUDQ010000015.1, read as the reverse complement.
AACAAGCCGCCCTGCTCGCTCAACCGTTGACGCCCAACAGCCTGATGCGCGAGGGCGACGTCATCAACTTCCAGGTGTTTGCACCCCGCGAACCGAATTTGCCGTTCTGGCAAACTGTTCAGTTTTCGGCGGCCTGCTCGAAACCGCAGGTCACCCTGGTTTATTCGTTCATGCTCCGGCGCTCCTACTCCAGCAATACCGCCCAGTATGCCCCGGCGACTGCGTTGCCCGCGCGCTATCACAGCTCGCTGATGAACAACCGGGATTTCACGCAGGCGTGTAAAAGGCTACCCATCCCGGACTGGCGCCAAGTGGCGAAGGGCGAAGGTGAACGGTGGTTGTTGCTCGATAACAGCAGTTTGCAAAAAAATGGCAAACAGGTGCAGTTCTGGATGGCGTACGACGAGCCGAAGACACGTCTCAACCCGATTAGCAACGCACCTTTCACACAGATCCGTGAGCAGTACACGATGGACTGTGCAGCACGAAATGCCAAGCTGTTGGCCCGTTATTACCTCAATTCCAATAACGAAGTAACTGACGGAAAAGTCGAGATGTTTCCCGAGGCCAAGGTTATTGCGGCGGCCGACGAGGATCAGTTGAAGGTGTTTGAACTCGTGTGCAGCGCGACGACAAGCATTGCCGGTCTGCTGGCGCTCAAGTCGCGCACCAAGGCACCGGTGGCGGCTGACGCGCTGCCCGACATCAACCCAGGTGTGTTGAAGAGTATCGAGCAACTGCACATGCCGCCGCCGGCCAAGACGCTGACCTATATAGAGCTGGCAGGCACCGGCAGTAATGCTGAAAAAAGCTGGCCAGAACGCACTGAGTACTTCCTGTCGACCGACCCCGCGACCCAGCAGCTCAACATTGTTCACAAAAGCGAATACCTCAATGGCCGCCAGATCAACTGGCGCGGCCTGATCAGGCTTTCAGGCCGAGAGCAGGCCACCCGCTCGGAAAACACCGTGGTCGTCAACAGCCTGAGTTTTCGGGGTGATTGGCAGCACATGCCTGTGGGCAGTCAGTTGAGTTATACCCAACGGGGCAGCATCACTAGCGATCTGCTTGGAACCATGGGCGATGAGCCGAAAACCGTCGACTGCACCGTCGACAGTGAAGGCCCCGCCAAACGTTTGAACCCAGGCTTGAGCGGCAACGCCAAGGCGTTGAGCTGCCATCGTCAACAGCGCCCAAGCACAACCCCCGTGCCGCTGGAGCATTATTACTATTTGGTTGACTATGGTTTCTTCTATCACGCCAGCACGGACAAAAAGGACTTCATGTCCATCAACATGCGCGTGCAGAGTGTAAAGTGAGGATGTGACGAGCGAGCTTCGTTTATTGCCCGACGGGCCGCTCATACCGCCGCTGAATCCGCTCCACCTCGCCAGAGCGCCGCAACTGCTCCAAAGCCTTTATCCACGCAGCCACTACCTCATCGTCAGAGTCAAGGCTGAAGGCGATGTACAGCGATGACCGGTAGAGTTCGATGGGAATTTTGCGCAGTGTGCCCGGTGCGATATTCAACTGGCGGCTGTAGTAAGCCACCCCGGCATCGGTGTCACCTACGATGATCTTGGTGCGCCCGGCGAGCAGCATGCGGTAGAGCAGCTTGCTCTCGGTTGCACTTTTGTCCAGGTTGTTGAAGCCCAGCGACTGCAGCATCTGCGGCACCAGGCCGGCATGTCGCGTGGTGATCTGCGGGGCGTGCAGCAGTTGTTCCAGGGAGTTCACCGGCGGCGTACTGGCCAACTGATAGGCATGAATGGACTCTTCCACGATCGGCCCGACCCACTTGTACAACGGCTCGCGCTCCGCCGTGCGAAACAGCGAGAACATGATGGTCTTGCTTCGGGTCCTCAGTACCTGGGTGGCGCGCATGCTGGGCTGCAGCAGCACCTCGAAGTCATCCCCGGTCAGTGCCATGATGGCTCGCACGATTTCAGTGGTCATGCCGGTGAGCTGGTTGTTCTCCTGATAGTTGTACGGGGCCCATTCTTCGGTGACCACCTGATACGGCTCGGCCCTGGCAACGCCAGTACCGAGCAGCAGACAGAGCAGCGCTGCGACAGGTGTCGATTGTTTCACGGGTTCTCCTGATGGGCTGCTTGGTGTTTATGGGGGACCTGATAAGCATAGCCTTAAACACGCACCAAACAGTTGGTGCGCCCCTTCAGCGGGGATAAACCCACTCGCCACGAGCTCACCCAAGCGCGTCACTGCGCCCGGCCATCAGCCACAACGATGCGTCGTATAACCGAGGCAGGCGTTCCCCCCGTCCCGCCGTCGCCTTATCTTTGCTCCAGCGATCACTGAGGTTCGCGCTGCCCAGGATTCCTGCCATGCACACCCAATCCATTCTCCATCGCACAACATTGCTAGCTGCCCTTTTCCTCACGGCAGCGATCTACCCCCTGACTTCCACCGCAACGCCAATAGAAGCCTCGCGATCACACAAACCCCAGCTGCCGGGCGTCTATCGATTCCAAGTGGGTGAGGTACAGGTCAGCGCACTGAGCGACGGTACGCTACCGCTTAATCTTCACCCGCTGCTGCGGGGCATCAGCACCGGGCAAATAGACGCGCTTTTGCAAAAAGGCTTCGTCCGTAACCCGGTGGAAACCTCGATCAACGCCTACGTGATCGACACCGGTTCTCATCTGGTACTGGTGGATACAGGCGCCGGCGAACTGTTCGGCAATGTAGCCGGCAAACTGCCCCAGAGCCTGGCCGCCGCTGGCTATCGGCCGGAGCAGATCAGTGACATTCTGATCACCCACATTCACACCGATCATTCCGGCGGGCTGACGCGGGATGGGCAGATGCTATTCCCCAACGCGACCATTCACGTGGGTCAGGCCGATGTGGATTTCTTCCTGGATCCGGCCAACCTGAGCAGAGGACTCGAACCCAAGCACCTGGAAGAAGCGCGCAAGACGATTGGCCCCTACCTTGAGGCGGGCAAGGTCAAGACGTTCACCGCAAAGACCACCCTCCTCCCCGGCATCACCGCCATCCCGACACCGGGCCACACGCCGGGCCATAGCTTCTACAGGGTCGAGAGTCAGGGCCAAAGCCTCGATTTCTGGGGGGATATCCTGCACGTCGGCCTGATCCAGTTCGCCCGGCCCGAGGTGACCATCAGTTTTGACGTCAATCAGGACAACGCACGAGCCCAGCGGCTGCGTCAGTTCGAAACCTCAGCCGATGAAATGCGCCTGTCTGCGGTCGCGCATTTGCCCTTCCCCGGTATCGGCCATATTCGACGCGAAGCCGGAAAGTATGAGTGGGTGCCGGCCCAGTATCGCAATCGCGACTGAAACGCTTGATCTTGTGGGAGCGAGCCTGCTCGCGATGGCGGTGGCACATTCCCCATCGGCGCTGACTGACACTCCGCTTTCGCGAGCAAGCTGAACTGGTCAAGTAATTCTGGACACCAGTTAAGGTTTCACGCCGCCAGTTTCTCCATGGCTACCGGCGACCG